>JBGCDH010000005.1:0-8070 GCA_045105235.1 Planctomycetota bacterium
CGCAGTTCGTAGTAGGGCGCCAAACCGTCTCTCTTCGAAAGCGCGTTGCAGCAACGGACCGCCGTGTAGAAGTCCACGTGGTTTGCCGGCAGCGCTCCATCCTCAGCTTCCGTCCACTCCTCAGGCACGGCATCGGCAGGCATCACGGATCGATACTCTGCGCGCGTCAGAGGCGTTCGCCAGAGCCAGAAGCCTGCCAGTGTCACCAAGTGCTCCGGCCGCTCATCCGCGGCCCCACGTTTTCGCGATGTTCCCATCCGAAACGACCCCGCCGGAACTTCGACCATGGCCTTGGAGACCGCGCGATCGTCGACCCATTCGAGAACGGGCCGACCGCGCTTGCCAAACCACAGCCCGAGCGCGGCGACGGGCACGGCCCCGAATACGAAGAGCATCGGCTCCCGAGACACCACCCAAAGCGTCACAAGCAGCAGAAAGGCCGCAAACCCCACGGCGCAGGTGCGCCAGTGCGCGCGGACGAGACCGAGGCTTAGGTTGCGGGAACGCATCATGGTGCGCAGGACACCGTATCCCGAGCAAGCTCACGGATGAATCCGGAGGCGATCTCAATCGCCGTCTCTTGCGACCTCGGCGTCCGCGCACGGAGACAGTTCGTAGACTACTTCACCACCGAAGTGCGCGCCGCCACCAGATGAAACGGCAGCGCCTCGTCACCCACCAAGCCAAGCTCTCGATTGATCGCCCAGAGGTGGTGATCGAGGCCAATCTCGCGCTTCGGCACAAAGCCGGGCACGGAGATCACCTGCACGACCGCGCCTCCAAGTCCGCGGTGCATGGTGCCGCGCGGTAGGTAGACAAGGTCGCCGACATGAAGGTCTCGCGACTCGATCAGATCCGCCGCCTCGCTTCGCGATACGTTGCGTGACTCGATTGCGTCTACGTGCGTCGACGTCAGGATGCGGGCGCGGCCGTTCTTCGGCAGTTCCTGCACGAGGTAGAACTCGTCGAAGCCGCCTTCGACCGGATGGTAGTGCGAAAACGAGTTGGTGATGCGCACGCGGTGCGCGTTGAGCTGGTGCAGCACGTAGGGGCCGACTTCGGGATTCCACGTCAGCAGGATGCGGCGGTAGGCGTCGCCTTCGGTCGCGCAGCCGCCGGGCGTGTCGGTGATGTTTGGATCCCAGTCGGGGCGCACGATGGGCGGCAGTTCTTTTGGCACGGGCTGCGGCAGCGTGAACGCGACGAGGTCGAGCGGCTGCGCATCCGGCGCGTGCCACGACTCGCCGGCGCGCACGATCAGCGCGTCGCCGACGGTCGGTTCCGCGGTGCGCTCGGCGGGTCCCTGCACAAATACGACGCGATCGCGATCGGCGGCGGCAAGCTCGCGGCACTGCGCGTGCCAGGCGAGATCGTAGCCCGCGTTGGCGCGCGCAAACGCACCGCGAAGCTCTTCGAACGCGGGCCGGTCTCCCGCCGCTGCGTGGTGCACCCGCACTCCGTCAAACGGCTCCGCATGGGCGCCACCCGCGCAGGCGGTCAGGCCAACAAACAGAGCGAGACTTGTTACAGCTTGGCAACTCGGCATGAGGTTCCGCCTCCACAGGTCCTTGCACTACCCTTGGACCGTTCGCACCGTCCCGGATCGCACCGCCCATGCCAAGCATCTCTCGTCGTCACTTTCTGCACGGCTCCGCCCTGGCCGCCGCAGCCAGCCAGCTTCCTGGCCAGCTTCCCAGCCATCTTCCTGGCCAGCTCTCGGCTTTCCCGCGCTCGCCGCTCTGGCAGCCCAACAATGAGCTGCGGGTTGCGTGCGTCGGTGTGCGCAGCCGTGGCCAAAACCACATCCAGGGCCTCAGCAAGCTTCCGAACGTCAAGGTCGTGGCCGTCGTCGACGTCGACCGCGATGTGCTCGCGCGCGAAGAAGAGGCCTTTGCAAAGGGCAAGTACGGCGAAGCCGCCAAGATCGACACCTACACCGATCTGCGCCGCGTGCTCGACCGCGACGACATCGACGCCATCAGCGTCGCGACGCCCAACCACTGGCACGCGCTGCAGGCCATCTGGGCCTGCCAGGCCGGCAAAGACGTCTACCTCGAAAAGCCGGTCAGCCACAACGTCTGGGAAGGCGGCCAGATCGTCAAAGCGGCGCGGCAGTACAAGCGCATCGTGCAGACCGGCACGCAGTCGCGATCCAGCCACGGCATCGCGCGCGGCATCGAGTACATCGCATCGGGCAAGCTCGGCAAAATCGAGCTGGCGCGCGGGCTGTGCTACAAGCCGCGTTCGAGCATCGGCAAGGTCAAGGGCCCGCAAACGCCGCCCGCATCGGTCGACTATGACCTTTGGTGCGGCCCGGCCAGCAACGCTCCGCTGCAGCGCCGCAGCCTGCACTACGACTGGCACTGGGTGCACGAGACCGGCAACGGCGACGTCGGCAACCAGGGCATCCACCAGATGGACATCGCGCGCTGGGCGCTCGGCCAAAAGCTGCTGCCAAGCCGCACGCTGAGCTTTGGCGGCCGCGTTGGCTACGACGACGACGGCAACACGCCCAACACGCAGATCGTCTTCCACGAGTTTGCCGAAGGCCCGCCCTTGCTGTTTGAAGTGCGCGGACTGCCGCGCAGCAAGAAGGGGCAGCAGACGTGGCGCAAGAGCATGGACAACTACCGCGGCGCGCGCATCGGTGTCATCGTGCACTGCGAAAACGGCTTCCTGCGCATTCCCGACTACAACCGCGCCATCGCCTTCGACAAGGACGGCAAGGAGATCGAGCGGTTCGCCGGCAGCAGCAACCACTACGAAAACTTCGTCGCCGCCGTGCGCAGCCGCAAGACCACCGACCTGCACGCCGACATCTACGAAGGCCACCTGTCGAGCGCCATGTGCCACATGGGCAACGTCTCACACCTGCTCGGCGCGCCGGCTTCGCAGCGCGACCTCGACACGGCCGCACAGAAGAACCCGTGGACGGCCGAAGCCTGGCAGCGCATGCACACGCACCTCGCCAAGAACGAAGTCGACACGGCCGCGATGGATGACCCAACGCAGGCCATTGTGCTGGGACGCCAGGTCGCCATGGATCCGGAGAGCGAACGCTTCGTGGACGACGACGCCAACAGGCTGCTCAAGCGCAACTACCGCAAGGGCTTTGTTGTGCCGGAGACGGTGTAGTGGACCGCAGCACACCAGAGAGCCGCGCCGTCCCGACGCGCCGTCTGCTGCCGCGAACGCTGAGTCTGCTGCCGCGAACGCTGGGCCTGCTGGGAGCCGCGCTCATCGCAGCATGCGCCACGCCGCCGGACCGCCCCGACCCCGAAGCCTGGATCCCCGTCTACGACCAGGCTAGCGGCAACGGCCGCGCCGACTTTGTGTGCAGTGAGCCGGACCGTTTTGTTGCGGGCGCTGCCGGCGAACTCGAGCTGCTGCCCATCGGCGACGGCCAGCAGCGCTACGCCCCGCCCCACCGCTCACCGCACAGCATCGCGCTGCTGCGCGGCATCGAAGTGCGCGACTTTGACCTCGAGTGCGAGCTGCTGCAAAGCGGCCCCGAAGAGCCCCACCGCGACATCTGCATGTTCTTCGGCTTCGAATCGCCGCAGCGCTACTACTACGTGCACCTGGCACCCCGCCCCGATCCGCACGCGCACAACATCTTTTGCGTCGACGAAGCGCCGCGCGTGGCGCTGTCGCCGGTGCCGACCGGCGGCATCCGCTGGGGCGACGGCGAATGGCATCACGTGCGCATCGAACGCCGCGTCGACCTCGGCACGATCGCGGTCTACTGGGACCGCCAACCGGATCCCATCCTGATCGCGCGCAGCCCGACGATCGAATGGGGTGGGGTCGGATTCGGCTCGTTCGACAACTCGGGCCGCATGCGGAAGCTCGTAGTGCGGGCGAAGGGGTCGCGCAAGCCGGCCACTGCGGGGAGTCCGTTTGCGGCGAACACCGGAGCGCATCGATAGCCCTTGCGCACAGATCGCGAACGCTCAGCAGAGTCTGCAACTCGCCCGCAAACATTCTTAAACAGGGCAGCGGATCGTTGCCGCGGCACCGGCAACAGGAACCGGCAACAGGAACCGGCACCGGCCGCCCCTCGCTCGCGATGGGCTACTGCGGCGAAGAGCGAAGAGCTACCGTTCTTGAGTGAACGACACGAGCACTCGCAAGGAACCCTGGCCTGAACGCATCCACAGCCTGATCTTGGGCTACTCCAAAGCCATGTTCGGCGTCGTAGCAACGATTGCCTTGCTGCTAGCCGTGCTTCACTGGCGAGACATCGCCCGCGTAGTCCTTCCACGCATCACGCATGTCGAAGCGTTCGGATTCAAACTCCAAATCGAGTCCTTGAAGCAAGCGTTCGACGCCAAAGTCGAACCCAGTGCATCAGGCCAGACGCCCATCGAGTATCGAGAATCCACCCTTTCCGAAGTGATCTATCGGGCTCGATCCGTCGCCCCGATTCTCGATGGTGCAGACTTGCTATGGATGGATGACCACCCATCATCCAACGAGAGCCTTCGCAGTCTTCTGCGTGGTTTCGGAGTTCGTATCACGACGGCGCAGAACATCGATGACGCACTGGCTAGTGCGCGCACAACGACGTTCGACGTGGTCCTGTCCGACATCAAGCGCGAGACCCCCGATACACTCGACGGCATCGCCGGGCTCAAGAAGCTCCGTGAAGCAGGCGTCTCGGCGCCCGCCATTTTCTATATATGGCGACTCTGGGAGCCTCGCGTTCTTCCGGCGACGGCGCTTGGCATTACGAACCGGCCCGATGAACTGCTGCATTTGGTGATCGATGGTCTGGAGCGGACACGCTGGCAGCAGCTCCGCTCACGCGGCTAGTTCACGATGGGGCCCGACTACTTGTCCCTCGACCCGGTGGGTCAGCAGGCCTATCTGTTTCAGCAAACAGACGACCAGCTGCTGCTGTTGCAGGCGGATCAAATCGTCCTGGAAACGGAGAACACCGCGCTGACGGATGAGCTCCAACGGCGCGGTTTGCCGCCGGCACCACCTGCAGGACACCTACTACCGCTCGGCCTATTCACTCGGGATCATCGCGAGCGCCGCCTGCCCAGACCGGCAGAGCATGTGTTGCGCACGGGCCTGTTCGTCTTGACCAAATGGTCCCTGCTGCTGGGAGCGCCGCTCGGCATGGCGATGGAGGCGAAAGCGCCAACCCCCATCATCGCGGCGCTCGTCGCGCTGCTCGTGCTTGGAGTTGCTGGGCCGCTCGCCCATGCCTGGTTTACGCCGTTCTACAGACCGCTTCGCTACACACTGGTCCGCCCATTCAACTCGAAGACGTGGGCCAAGCCGCTCAAGCGATACCTCCTGAAGAACATTGGCTTGCGGGCCCAGGGCGTCACGCTTTCGGACACGCAGTTCCGCCCAAACACCCCGATAAGCCTCTTTCATCGCGCGCGCTGGCTGCTCTTCGCCACCATGGCGGCCATCGGCCAGTCTGCGAGCGGCCTGATGCTATTTGTCACGGTCGCCGGCACCTGGGTCCGGCAATCCGTAAGGCTGGACACTGTGATTTTGCCGTCAACCGCACCGCTGCTCGGAATCGACTTCGCGCACCGACGGCGCCTGGCGGCAAAGCACTTCTTCAGCGGCGGCCAGTGCTTCAACATCCGCACAAACGACGCATCCTGGCAGTACGCGATGCAAGCTGTGGCATACGAAGCGGACTTCGTTCTTGTCGACTTGACGAACATTCGCGAAGGCAGCGCGTGGGAGCTCGACATGCTCGACGCACTGGGTCGCCTCCAGAATTGCATCGCGATCTGCCAAGAGGGCCACGAGGAAGAGCTGGAGCGGCACGCCCACCTATTTTCCGAGGTGATCCGCTACGACCGCAAGGGACGAGCGATTGAGGGCAAGAGCATCCTCCAACGCATTCCCACGGCTGTAGCCGCACGCCATTGCGCCCCATCCGTCTCACGCGTGGGCGCCATCGCCACGGCCGGCGATGAGCAAACTCGTAGAGCTACTTCGAACGCCAAACAGGGCGGCGCGAAGAATCCGCCCCACGCCCACGAACCAAACATAGAACTGGCTGAGGACCTGCCTTTTCCAATGAACTGGAAAACAGCTCTAACGGTTCTAGCAATGGGATTCGTCACGCTTCTGGTGGAGAGTTTCGGAGCGTCTTGGTCGATGTTCGGAATGGGCCTCACGATTCTGACGATGGACCTGGCCTATCGGCTTGCCTCCCTTCGCCGCTACCGGCTCATTCACCCTCGCGCGGGCCCACAGGTTCTATATCTACCGCTCTGGCCTCTCGCGGCACTCTTCACCCTGATAGGCGTTACCGAGGTGATTAGTGCGCGACACGAAGCACTTGAGAATGATCTGCAGGCAGTGCGCTCCGCCACCATCGCCGGAACAGCAGGACAGGCAAAGAGACTGCTATCAGAACTCACCGGCAAACAGACGGGTTTCGCTCCGCGGATCGACTGGCGGGTTCGAATACACACGTCGCCGGACGGAACCCTGGTCTTGATGCAGCCGAAATCCAGGCCACTTGCTGGCGCGGCCGTCGGGCAACTGATCGCCTGGCTTCAGCAACGGACCTGGCTACCGCAAGAGGCACTCTATGCCATCGTCGAACACACCGATCGCGACAGGTGCAGGGCAAGCCTGACGCCCGAGAAGGGTATTCGCACCGCAAAGGCAAAGGTGACGGATGTCCTGCCCTTCTACGTCAGCATCACAGGCCCCGCATCTACCCTGCGCACGGGCACGGCCGTTGTGGCACTCGTTCTTGCTGCCGGGATCGTCGTTGTCGCCTACCGCCGCAGGCCGAAGCAGCGCACCATTTGACGGCCGGCGCCAGAGTAGGCAGTCGCTCCGTCCATTCGGAATCAACCGAGATTCTCCGCCAGAGGCTCCGGGGAAACGGCGCACCTCCTGGTAGCCAATCGTGCTCCCAGGGTTCGCTGCGACGCAGGCTCGTTCAGGAACTCGTTTTCTATTGCCTGCCGGAGCCTTCTCATGCCTCAACTCACGAGTGCCGCAACTGCGGCCGGAGCCTCTATCGCCAACAGCGCGGCCCTGCGAGCTGCCGTCGACCGGATCTACGCGGGAGATGACGCGCCTACGATCGTCACGCGCCCAGCCAGCGAGTTCGAAATCCGGCGCACGATTCAGGAAGTCGCTCTCCATGGCCAAAGCTACGCAAAGGACCTGGCGCATCGCAGTCGGCGTCCCGACCCTGTCGACGCCATCCTGCGGGTGCTGAAGCTCTCGTCGACGTATCGCCAGAAGACGCAGTTTGACAACGCCGCTTCGATGGCAGTCCTGCGGCAAAAGCTGACCGACGCCGTAGCGGGACGCAAAGCGCTCGCGCTGACGCTGCCGCTTGGCGGCGGCAAGGTGCCGAACCCCGCCAAGGCGGGTCGTTCGTATCTCCCTGACGTGGCCGAATGGGTCGCATGGGCTCGCCTGGCAGCGATCGCACGCGCCATTGCGACCGTCGCCGATCTGCCCGCCCGCGTACTGGTCGTGCCGGACGCACCGCTTCACACAGCAGACCTCGGCATTCCGGCGGTCGAGGCGGCAGCCCACCTCACAGCCGCGCATCGTGACATCACTGCTCTCGGGCTCGACGCGATCGTCACGATTGCGGACACGGCGAACCACATGCCTACGCGTTGGAGCGATGAAGTCGCGCTCCGCGCGAAAGCGGCCAGCCAACGCAGCGACCACGATCCAGCGTTCCGCAAAAGCGTCATGGCACAGGTCCAGTCGCTGTTGTTTGCCACAAACCTGCGCGTCTATCCATGGAGTGATGAGCGCAAACTCCAGGTTCTTCACGCCTTGGCAAGCGATGCAGATGCGCCCAAACACATCCTCGCCGATGCGGCGATGGTGCGAGCCGACGTAGAACGCAAGGTCTTCTGGTATACGGGCACCAACCATGCGCTCCGCACGCTAGCAATTCCCGACCTGCTCGTAGCGCAGCACTTCGGCAAGGATCACGTCATGATCCGGCTGACGGTGCACGCCAAGCCAGGCGAGCCGCAACCGTTGCTTGTGCCCCCGAGTCGGATGGCGCGCCCCGGCTTGCTGCCCATGCACGGTATCGGCCTG
>JBGCDH010000006.1:0-61997 GCA_045105235.1 Planctomycetota bacterium
CCGTCGCGGGCCGAGCGCAAAAACTTGCTGAGCGGCAGCTGCAGGTGGCGCAGCGCGTAGTGCAGCGCCAGCAGCAGGCCGAGCGCGATGGCGACGCAGGCAGCTGCCGCAAAGCCGTTGACGCCGTAGTAGATGGCCGCGGGGATGCCGATCGAATACATGCCGATCGAACGCAGCAGCTGCGCGTTGCGGTCGAGCTGCGGCTTGCCGACGCCCCAAAACAGTGGCCCGACGACGCTGAGCAGTCCGGCCATGCCGCCGTGGATGGACTGCAGCACAAACAGCCCTTCGATCGAGCCATACTTCGGCCCAAACAATACGTAGGGCAGGGCCTTGCCGGTCCAGGCCATCGCCGCGGTCAGCGGCCCGCCGACGAGCATGAACGCGTGCACGGCCTGCAGCCAGGCGCGGCCGAGGCGTTCGCGATCGTTTTGCAGCTGGGCGTAGGCCGGGATCGCAACCGGCGCGACCACGCGCAGAAAGATGTCTTCCGGCAGGCGCGCGATTCGTCCCGCAAAGTCGAAGATCGCCAGCGCGCCGGTGCTGCGCAGCACCTTGCCGAGCACGACGGCCGGCGCGGCCTGGATCAGCAGCAGCAAGAACGGCGCTCCGAGCGCGCCGAGGTTGTAGTGCAAAAGCTCCTTGAGCACCGGCCGGTGCAGCGTGAAGCGCGGCATGTGGGGGGCCGACAGGTAGCTGACCGCGCTTTTGATTGCGGTCATGCTCAGGTGCCCGACCAGCATCGCCCAGACGTTGCCCCACAGAAACGCCAGCAGGATGGTGACGCCGGTGCCTAGCACGGCGGCCAAGAAGTCGCCGAGCACAATGCGGCGGAAGTCGAGCCCCTTCATGCGCGCGGCGCGCGCCGGCGATTGGAACGCGTCGAGCAGGGCGTTGGGCGCGAGCGCCAAGAACAGGCCGGGCAGCCAGTAGAGCGCGGTCGTTTCCGGCGTCGCAAAGAATGCGGCCAGCGGCCAGGCGAGGCCACAGAGCACGCCGCTGATGACGAAGCCGCGCAGCACGCGCACGGTGAAGACCGTGTCGAGGTAGCGGCGGTCGACGTCGCTCTGCGAGCTCATCGTCGTCTGCTCGCCGACGAACATCGTCAGCGCTTCGACGATGCCGATGCCCATCAGCAGCACCACGAACAGCCCAATCTCGTTTTCGTTCGGGATCAGGCGCGCCAGGCACATCGGGCCCGCGAGCTGAACGACACGCTGGCCGCCGACGCCGAGCAGCTGCCAGCCGAGGCTATGCAGGGTGCGGCGGCGCAATTCGCTGCCGGCACTGCTCACGGTGCGCTGGTGTTCGATCTGTGTACGACGGGGCCTGGCATCTGGAGGGGCTTGCTGCGGAACGATGGAAGCACTCCAGCGTCCCGATTCCTATCGGGATCGCTCGGGGCTGAGCTGGAGAATCCGTGGTGGAGGGGCGATCGCCCGGCTTGCCTGCTGGCCAACACGGTCGTGCATGGGGCCTCTACTCGCCGCCGCCGCCGCCTTCGAACTCCCGCAGCAGGCGCCCGACCTCGGTGCACTCGGCCGTCGGCACGCGGCGGATCTCCGGCAGGCGGCGCAGCCAGGTGGTCTGCCGGCGGATCAGCTTGTGCGTGTTGCGGCGGATGCGGTTGCGGAGCTCTTCGCGGTCCTTGTAGCGCCCGCGCAAAAAGTCGCGGCACTCGGCGTAGCCAATCGCGGCACCGGCGGTGCGGGAAAAGCCGCAGCCGCGCTCGATCGCCTCGGTCTCCTGCAGCAGCCCCTGGTCGAGCATGCGTTCGGTGCGGTCGCGGACGCGCTGGTGCAGGTCGTCGCGCTCGCGCGTGACGTGCACGACGCGGCAGGGGCGCCGCCAGCCCTCGCGCTCAAACTGTTCCTGCTGGCTCGAAATGGTCTGGCCGGTGATTTCGAGGACCTCGAGCGCGCGCACCAGTCGCCGCAGATCGCGCCGGTGGATGCGTGCGGCGGCCTCGGGATCGCGTTGGCTGAGCTCCTCGTGCAGGCTGCCCGGAGCCTCGGCTTCGCGTGCCTCGAGGCGCTTGCGCAGCTCGGGCTGGGCGGCGGGGCCCTCCATCATGCCTTTGAAAAACGCCATCAGGTAGAGCGGCGTGCCGCCGACGAAGAGCGCCGAGCGGCCCGATTCGCGCAGCCTCTGCAGCGTCGAGTCGGCGCGCTCGCACCACTGCGCCGTGTCGAATCCTTCACTGGGCTCAACCAGATCGATCAGGTGGTGCGGGACCCGGGCCCTTTCGGCCGCGTCGGGCTTGGCCGTGCCGATGTCCATGTGCCGGTAGACCGCCATCGAATCCATCGACAGGATTTCGCGCCCGGTGGCCTCGGCCAGGTCGAGGGCCAGGGCTGTTTTGCCCGAGGCCGTAGGGCCGGTAAGGACCCAAATGGGGGCGTCTGCGGCCGAATTGGACCGGTCGTCGCGCGGTTTTGGGGCGGGAGAAGGGTCTGAGGAGCTGGTCACCGGCCTGGGAAGTTAGCGCCTCGGTGCTTTGCGGTCGCGCTCTGTGCCGGTACGTTGCTGGGCAGACCCCCTGATGATTGCGTTCCTTTCTGACATCCACAGCAATATCGAGGCACTCGAGACGGTGCTCGCCGAGGTGCAAAACCTCGGCGCCGACCGTCTGATCTGCCTCGGCGACGTGATCGGCTACGGGCCCGAGCCACGTGTCGCGCTGCGCACGATCATGGATCGCTGTGAGTTCTCCTTGCTCGGCAACCACGAGCACGGCGCCATGTTCTACGCCTCGGATTTCAATCCGAGGGCCCGCGCCGCCATCGACTGGACCAGAGACCAGCTCAATCGTCGCGACTGCTCGCGCGAAGAGAACATGCAGTTCTGGAACTACCTGGACTCCATGAAGAAGGAGCACCGGGAGCAAGACATGCTGTTCGTGCACGGCTCGCCGCGCGATCCGGTGCGCGAATACATGATGCCGCGCGATGCCCAGGACCAGCAGAAGATGAGCGAGTGCTTCGCCAAGATGGGCGACGCCAAGCTTTGCTTCATCGGTCACAGCCACGTGCCGGGCGTCTACACGCAGTCGGGCAAGTTTTTGATGCCGTCCGAGATCGACATGCAGTGGCAGGTCGATGAGCCGGCGATCGTCAACATCGGCTCCGTCGGCCAGCCGCGCGACGGCGACACGCGTTCGTCGTTTGTGACCTACGACGGCGATGGCTCCGACGGCACCGTGCGCTTCCACCGCGTGCCGTACGACCACGAGGCGACGATGGCGAAGATTCGTGCCATCGAAGATCTGCCCGACTACCTCGCCGATCGCCTCGCGCAGGGGCGCTGAGGGGAACAGAGGCCCAGCGCACGGCCGCTCGCCGTGCGCCGCCAGTCCTGCCCGGCTTCGATTCGAAATGTATTCCGCCTGCGGACGCACGGACTTGCCGCGCGCCGCGCCCAAACTGTGATGCTCCATCCGTTGCGTTCGCTCTTTTCCATGCGTTTGCTCGTCGTTCTGTTGTCGCTCCTGCTGCCTGCTGTGCTGCTGGCGCCGGCTGTGTTGGCTCAAAACGAAGGCGCGACGGTGCCTTCTCCAGCCCCGGCAGATGACAACGGCTTTGTCGAGACGTTTGGCCAGCCGGAAGCGGACGGCAGCTTTCGGGTCGGCTTCTCGCGCCAAGGGGCGGGCATCGTCTGGCTGCAGTCCTTGGACCACTACAAGTCGGTCGAAGCGAAGCGCAAGCCGGAGCATGAGCCGGGCGACTACCTGCTGCTGCTCGACAACCCGACGGGGGACTTTGGCCTGCGCGTCTTTGCCGACCTGCAGGTCTTCGCTGTCGATCCGTCGACCAGCATCTGGCAGGCCGAGCGCCTCGATGGCGAGGTGCGCTTCACGCTTGCCGACGGCAAGGGCCTCGTGCTCGAAAAGATCATCCGGCACGAACCGCAGTCGCGCGGCTTCACGGTGAGCCTGAAGCTGCGCAACGAGTCGTCGGAGGTGCGCGGCAACCTGGCGCTGACGCTCTCGGGGCCGGCCTTGGTCAGCCCGCAGATCTCCAGCCTTTTTGGCGATACGTCGGTGGCGATTGCGTCGACGGCCGCCGGTGACGAGATCGTGACGATGAAGGCGGCGACCGACGGCAAGGTCCAGCCGCTTGAGATCGACGCGAGCGTTGTGCAGTTCGCCGGCAGCACCAACCGCTTCTTCGGCGCGTTTGTCTGGCCGCTGGACGACGCGTCGCGGGCCGCCATGAGCGGCTTCGTCGCGCAGACGATTCGACCGCGCCCGAACGCCGTGCCCGCCGACAATCTCGGCCTGCGCATGCGCTATGGCCTGCAGCTCAACGTGCCGCAGAAGGGGCAGAGCTCCGAGGCGACGCTCGGCCTCTACATCGGCCCGAAGTCCTACCGCGTCTTCGAGAAGCTGCCCGAAGGCGATCGCGAGCGCTTTGCCCCGATCCTCGACGTCGACCTCAACCCGCCGTGCTGTGGCATCAACATCCCGCTCGGCAAGCAGGTGGCGCAGTTTCTGCTGTGGCTGCTCGGCGTCTTCTACGATTTCCTCGGCAACTGGGGCTTTGCGATCATCCTGCTGACGATCCTGGTCCGGAGCTGCATGTTCCCGATCAACTTCAACATGCAGAAGTCGATGCGCAAGTTCGGCGCCAAGATGGGCAAGCTGAAGCCGCAGATGGAGGCGATGAACAAGAAGTACGCCGACGACCCGAAGGGCAAGCAGCAGGCAATGGCGCAGTTCTACCGCGAGCACAAAATCGTGCCGCCGGTTGGTGGCTGCCTGCCGATGTTCTTGACGATGCCGATCTACATCGGCCTGTTCACGTCGCTGCGTACGGCCTACGACCTGCGCCACGAGCCGTTCATCGCTTGGGTCGACGACCTGAGCCGCAGCGACCAGATGTTCACGCTCGGCTTCTGGCCGCACGCGTTCAACCTGCTGCCGCTGCTCTGGATTGCGCTGTTCGTCTTCATGACGCTGCGCCAGCCGCTGCCGAACGATCCGCAGCAGCGCCAGATGCAGATGATCATGCGCTTCATGCCGATCCTGTTTGGCGTGATGCTCTACAACTACGCCTCGGCCCTGCTCGTCTACATGGTGACGTCCATGCTGTGGTCGCTGGTCGAGAGCGCGATCGTCAAGAAGAAGCTCGGCCCGGTCGATCCGAGCGCTGCCGGGATGACGCCGACCGTCATGTAGCGCGATGTGACTGCGGGCTGGCGCTGCACTAGTGGAGGCATGCGAAACAGCCCTCTCTGGTATCCTGTCGGGATGATCGGGAATCGATGCGTAGCGGCTTTGCTCGGCGTAGCCGCTCTCTTTGCTGGGATTTCGCTGCGGGCGCAGACGACGCACTTCGTCGGTGGACCGACGGGCTTGGCCGAGATCTACACGGCGACGGCGATCGCTCAGCCTGGCGATGTCATCCTGGTGCAGCCAGGCGACTACGGCTTTTTCGTCGTGACGGCCGGCGTGACGATCCGCGCGGTCGTGCCGGGCTCGGTCCAGGTCTACGCAAAGCCGCACCAGATTCCGGATCCCTGCGGTCCGGGTTGCTATGTCGGTGCCGTTACCCGCTTCTCGGTCCCTTCGGGGCAGAGCGCCCACGTGGTTGGCCTGAACTTCATCGGCAACCAGGTTGTGCTCGCGAGTGGGGTTGCGATCGGCAGCAACGTTTCGGTCTCCGGGGATGCGACGTTCGAACGCTGCATTTTCGAAGCCATCGACAGGACGGCCCTGGCGATTTCGCTCTCGCAGCACGTGCACCTGCAGCAGTGTGTCATTCGCTCGATCCGGTCGATCGGGAGCGCAAATGCCGCGTTGGCCATCAGCAACGCCAACGTCACGGCTGTGAGCTGTTCGGTTCGCGCGCCGGATGGCGTGGTGACTGGCCCCTTTCCCGGCCTCGGCGCGTCAGCGATTCAGATTTTTCTGGGCCGGATGCATGCAAGCGGTCTCACCGCGACAGGAGGCAGCGTGGTTGGCGCGGCCGGCGGACCGGCGATCGACGTCCGCAGCGCCAGCATGGCGTGGATCAGCGATGCGACGCTGGTTGCTGGCGATCAAGGCTGCGCCATCGGCGCGAGCGGCAGCCAGGTTACGTTCCTGGAGCGCGCCGTGCTTGTCGAAACGGGCAGTTCCTGTTCGACCGGGGTGCCACTTAGCAGGTTGATGGGCGTCGAGCGCGTGGGCGCTCTAGAGCTAGGTCAGGTGTTCGGCGTCAGCTTCCAGACGGCGCCCGCGGGCTGGGTCGGCGTCTGGGCCGCGACCGAGACGGCCTCCGATTCCTATGGCATTCTGTCGCAGTGGCTGTGGCTTGACGGTGCCAGCGCGCTGCCGGCAGCGCTTCTGCTTGCGGATGGCCAGGGCCGCGCCAGCGTCTCATGGACGGTGCCCAACGTGCCGGCCCTTCGCAACCAGAGGCTGTGGTTTCAGGGCTTCGCCGGGCAACAACTGCCGCTGGGCACCAGCCCGCCGGTGGGTGGCGTGGTGCGCTAGCGGTCCGGCGGCGGCAGCCAGCAGCCAGCGACTCGCCTCATTTGCGATTCAGTTCGCGGATGCGCTGTTCGAGACGGACGTTGTGGATGCGCAGGAGATCGAGTTCGCCTTCGCGCAGGCTTTTCTCGAACTGTGCGATCTGATGCGTGAGGTAGAGCGTTCGCTTGTACTCCTCGCACGCCTTGGCCAGGTCGTCGCGTTCGAGCTCGTTGCGGATGCCGAGCCCTTCGGCTTGCTGCAGCAGCGTGACCAGCTCAATCGTGTCCTCGTCATCGGCAAACTCCGGCAGCTGCGCGATCGTCTGGATGCCTTGCTTTAGCTCCTCAAACGAATCGCCGGCGGCGTGGCTCGAACGCCGCAGAACTTCGGCGAACTGCGCCACCAGCGTCGCGCGGCGGAACCCTGGCGTGCTGTCGGCAAAGCTCGCAAACGCCGCCGCATCGACCCGGTGCGCGATCTCCTTGGCCTCGCGCTTGGCGGGATCCTGACCGGCGCGCCGCGGCGGCAACCAGCGCACGCGTACGGTTGCCCAGCGCGCGTCGCCTGCCGATGCCGATGCCGCGATCTCCGCCGCTGCCGAGGCGGTTTCGAGCTCGAACAGCGCCGTGACCTGGTGGCCTGAGCCCACCTCGCCGGCATCGACCGCATCGTTGCGGAAGTCGTTGTCGGCAACGGCGCGGTTCTCGTAGCCGATCTGGCGCCAGCGCAGCACCTGGCCGCCGTCGAACTCAACCTGGATCTTGACGTCGGCGGCGACGGGTTGGAGCGCGCCGGCAAAGCGTTCGACGATGGCTCGGTGCACCGAGCGGGCATCGTCAACGTAGTCGCAGACGCCGTCGCCCTTGTTGGCGAGCTGTTCGAGGAAGACGTCGTTGTGGTTGCCCATGCCGACGCCGATCGTGTTGAGCAGGATGCCCGACTCACGCTGTTCGGCGACATCCGCGTTGATCCGGTTCTGGTCGGTTTGGCCGACGTTCGCGACGCCGTCCGACAAGAACACCACGCGGCTGAGGCGCTCGGGGGCGAGGCCGGTCGCGGCCAAATCGTAGCCGAGCTTGAGCCCGGCTTCGGCGTTGGTGCCACCGTTGGCGGAGAGCCCCTGAACGACGGCAGCAATCTCGGCGGTCTTGCTGGCTTCGGTCATCGGCAGCACCAGCCGGGCCTGGCTGGAGAACGACACGAGGCCGATCCGATCGCGTTCGTCGAGGCGTGAGACCAGCGTCATCAGCGCGTGCTTGACGAGTTCGAGCCGTTGGCCTTCCTTCATCGAGCCGGAGGTGTCGACGACAAACGTCAGCGCCAGAGGCTCGCGTTCGGCGACCGGGATCTCGCGGGCACGCAGCCCGACGCGCATCAGGTAGCGCTGCGAAGAGCCGCCAAACAGGCTCGGCGCCAGTTCGGCGTGCACCGCAAAGTCGCTGCCGTCGGTTGGGGGGGCGAGGTCCGGGTCGAAGTAGTTGACGAACTCCTCGGTGCGGATCTGCGCCTTTTGCGGTAGCACGCCGTCCCGCAGGTAGCGCCGGGCGAGCACAAAGCTGGCGGTGTCGACGTCGGCGGCAAACGTCGCCAGCGCATCACTGCGGGTCCGTTCAAAGGCGTTGTCGCCCCAGAAGCGGAAGTACATGTCGCGCGGTTGCTCGCCGTCGCCGGGGCGGCACTGGCGGAAGAACGCTTCGGGGTCGAAGACTTCGACTGCCTTCGCACGGTTGCCCGAGTGAACGTGTTCGAAGCGATACGTTGCCTGGCCGAGTCCATTGAGATCGACCACATAGCCCTCAGGAGCGGCAAAGCGGCGCTCGGGGCCTGGGCCGCTGGTGCTGCCGGGGCGAACGGGGCGAACGGTTCCGCCCGTGCCGAGGCGGGTGCCACGGTAGCTCCATGCACTCGAGTCGAATGCGGTTGGCGGAACGGCGGTGCTTCGGGGAGACGGACCTTGGCCACCGCCGCTGACGGAAAAGACCTCGGTGCCGACGGGATCCATGCCGGGGTTCATCTGAAGGGGCAGCGGTTGGGCCGACGGCTGCTGCCCGACTGCGGAAGGTCCGGCTGCCGGCTGGGGCGCGCCCGTCCCGGTTGCCGCCGATCCCTCAGCAGCCGGGATCGACAGCCCCCTTGGCGAGCGGCCGCTTCGGCCGTTTGGACCGCTGGACGTCGCTCCGACCAGGGCGACCCCGCCTTCGTTCTGATTCGCCGTGTTGGCCAGAGCCGCCGTTTCGCGATGCGGCGCGACGCTCGGCGCTTCGCGCTGCGACCACCAGATGCCGCCGCCGGCCGCGAGCAGCACGGCGGCCGCTGCCGCCAAGCGCGCGTAGCCGGTCCACGCCTCGCCATCTGCACGCGACTGCGCAAGCGACTGCGTAAGCTGCGCGTGCCGTTCCGGTGCCAGCATCGGCTCGTCGTCCGTGGCGAACTGCCGCACGAGACCAACGGTCTTCGCCAGTCGCTGATGCTCGGCCTGCAGCTTCGCGTCGTTCGCCAGCTCGGCTTCAAACGCTGGGCGCTCGCCGGCCGGCATCTCGTCAAACATCCACGCGCACAGTCGCTCGTGCCGCTGTGGATCTATCTCTTCGTACTGATCTTCCATCACCCTTCTCCGTTGCCTGTTGTGTTGTGATTCCCGACGCAGGTGCGTCAGGACGTTCGCCGCGCGAGCGCCGGGCTGGACTGCGGGTCGAGTGCCGGGTCCAGCTCGCTGGCGAGCCGCTGCAGCCCGCGGCTGATCAACCAGCCGACCGTGCCGATGCTCTTGCCGGTCACCGCCGCGATCTCGCGGTAGCTTTTGTCGCCGAGCAGTCTCAGCACCAGCACTTCGCGCTGCGTCTCGGGCAGCGCCGCCAAGTGGCTCTCGACGGCCGCGCGTGCATCTTTGGCCTCGAGCGTGTCGAGCCCGCTAGAAGCCGTTGCCGCGGCGTCCGGCAGCGCCCGCTCTCCCTCTCGCCGTCGCCGGCGCCGTTCTGCTCGCATCCAGTCCATACAATGATTCCTTGTCACCTGGAGCAGCCAGCGGCCGAGCAGCTTGTGCTCGTTCGCTGGCTCCTCGACCGCCAGCCGCGGAGGGTTCCGGGCCAGCTTCAGAAAGGCGTCCTGGACGGCGTCCTCAAAGGCCCCGCCGCGGCCAAGCAGGCCGCGGGCGTAGCGAAGCAGGGTGGTTTCGTGGCGGCGGACGAGCTCGGCAAACGCCTGCTCATCGCCGCCACGGACCCGCTCTACCATCAGGGCTGTTGAGGCTTCATCCATGCGCTAGGAACCGGAGAACGTCACGACCGCGGCCGTTCTTGGCGATGCGCAGAGAAATCTGCTGGCCGAACCTCAATGGCGCCGGGGTATCACGGCATCCGGTAGAACTCTTCCCAGCCACGCCGTGGCGGTGGGCCATCCAGCAGCGCGTTGGCCTGGTCGTTCCCGACGAAGCGCTCCGTGGCACGGTCGAATTCAAGCTCTTCGCGGAGCCGCTGGCACACGACCCCGAGTAGCAGCGTTTTGGTGAGATCGCCACCGATACGGAACGGCGAGCTGGTCTTGCCTTCGCCCATACAGGCAGCGACAAAGCTCGCTTCGTGGCTGCGTGCGGGCTTGATGATCTTGAGCGCGTCGGCGTGCTCCTCCGCCTGCGCCTTGGGGATGATGCGCGAGGTGCCCCAATGCGAGCCGCGGGCGATCGCAAACGTGCCGCCGTCGCGGTAGAGCACGGTGCCAGCACCGCCGAGCTTGGGGGCGGCAAGGCTGCCGTCTGCCTGCTTTTCGAAGAAGGCCTCGGGGCAGCGCGGTCGGAAGTCGGCGCCATCGCGCCAGGTGAGCTTGAGCGCTGGGTGCTCGGCGCGCTTGGGGAAGTGCATTTCCAGATGCGTGCTGAGCGGAAACAGCACGTCGTTCGCATCGTCGATGCGGAGTGGCTTGATCCGGGTCGGCTGCCCGAGCTCCAAGTAGTCGTGCACAAAGTCGATGATGTGCGCGCCCCAATCGCCGAGCATGCCGTTGCCGTAGGGCCAGAAGGCGCGCCAATCAAACGGGTGATACTTGCTGCAGAACGGCTTCTTCTCGGCGGGGCCGCACCAGAGATCCCAATCGAGCGTGGCGGGGATCTGCTCGGCCTTCGGGGGCGTGGCGAAGCGCTCGCTCTTGTTCATGAAGAACATGCCGGGTGATTTCCACGCTTCGACGGCCGTGATGTCGCGCACGACCCCGTGCGCGAGCATGCGGCGAAACTGGTTGGCACCACCCGAGGTGTGGCCTTGGTTGCCCATCTGGGTGACCACGCCAAACTTCTTTTCGGCGCGCATCAGCAGCTCGGCCTCGCGGTAGGAATGCGTCAGCGGCTTTTCGACGTACACGTGCTTGCCCATCGACATCGCCAGCATCGCCGCCGGAAAGTGCGTGTGGTCCGGCGTGCAGATGCTGACCGCATCGATGTCCTTGCCCATCTTGTCGAGCATCACGCGGAAATCGGCGAAGCGCGGCACGTCCGGATACTTCTTGAGGTTGGTTTCGATATTGCGGGACGCAAAGTCGACGTCGCAGAACGCGACCGGCCGCGCCTTGCCTTCGGCGCACAGGGCGGGCACGAGGCGTGACGCCCGCCCGCCGACTCCGATGACGGCCAGGTTGATGCGCTTGCTCGGCGGCACAAGTCCTTCGGGCGAGGCTCGCCCGGTGACCAGGTAGGACGGCAGGACAGTGACTCCCGCGGCGGCCGTGGATTTCTTAAGGAAGTCGCGGCGCGTCGTTTCAGGCTTGCGTGGCATGGCGGCCATCGTAGTCGCCAGTCCAGCAGAGGTGGCGGCTGCACCGGCGCTTTGAGTAAAACGGCACGCATGCGAAAACTGCTCGCGCTCACCGCGACGATGGTTCCGGGCTTGGCTGCGTTGTCGATAGGCCAAGGGCAAGAACCGAGGGCGCTGCCAACAGCCGCGCAGCTACGCTGGCAGCAGGCCGAGTTTGGCGTCGTCTTTCACTACGACCTGCACGTTTTCGGCAAGGGCCGCTACGACCAGCGCCGCAATCGGGTCACGCCGATTGCGGACGTCGACCGCTTTGCGCCAACGGCACTCGATACCGATCAGTGGGTGCGCGCCGCCAAGGCCGCGGGCGCGCGCTTTGCGATCCTGACGGCATCGCACGAGACCGGCTTTCGGTTGTGGCAGTCCGATGCGAATCCGTTCAGCCTGCGGTCGGTTCGCTGGGGTGACGGCAAGCGCGACGTGCTCGGCGAGTTCCATGCTTCGTGCCAACGGCACGGGGTTCTGCCCGGCGTCTATCTAGGCACGCGCTGGAACGCGAAGCTGGGCGTCTACGACTTCAAGGTCACCGAACGCAGCGAGATCACGCAGGCAGAATACAACGAGCGGATCGAGCGCGAAGTCGAGGAGATCTGCACGCGCTACGGCGACTGGTTTGAGTTTTGGTTCGACGGCGGCGCGCATGGGCCGGCCCAGGGCGGCCCCGACGTGCTTGGCGTGGTGGCGCGGCACCAGCCAGAAGCGGTCTTCTACCACAACCTGCAGCGGGCCGATGCGCGCTGGGGAGGCTCGGAGACGGGCACGGTACCGTATCCGTGCTGGGCGACGTTTCCGTATCCGGTGACCGGTGCGGGGGAGAGCGCCCGTCCGCAGATTGCTGCGAACGGTTTCGCGCTGCTCAAGCATGGCGATCCGGATGGTGGCCACTGGCTGCCGGCGATGTCCGACGCGCCGCTGCGCGGTCATGGCGGGCACGAGTGGTTTTGGGAGCCGGGCGACGAGCACTTGCTCTATCCACTCGACAAGCTCGTCGACATGTACTGTCGATCGGTCGGCCACAACTCGACGCTGATCCTCGGCCTCACGCCGGACGACCGCGGCCTGCTGCCGGACGCCGACGTGCGCAGGTTGTCCGAGTTCGGCCAAGCGATTGCACCGCTGCTCGCCAAGCCGCTTGCCGAGACGGTCGATGTCCGCGCCAATACCGTTGCGCTTGAGCTGCCCGGCGAACCGCGCAGCTTTGGCGTGGTGATGCTGCAGGAAGACATCCGGCACGGCGAGCGCGTCCGGCGCTACCAGGTGCAGGTGCGCGAAGACGGCGTGTGGCGGACCATCGCAGGTGGTAGCTGCATCGGCCACAAGCGCATCCATCGACTCGACCAGCCCGTTCGCGCGCAGGCGCTGCGGCTGATGATCTCGGAGTCGGTGGGCGTGCCGCGGATCAAGCGGTTGGCGGTTTGCGCCGGCTTCGAATGAGCAGGCGCTGCTTGCGGACGACTTCGGCAGTCGCGACGATCTCCTCGACTCCGCCATGCCTTCCCGCAGCTCGCTGCGCCCACGCACCCGTCATGAACGCATCCATTCGCGCCAGCTTCTACCTGCTGCTCGCCGCCGTGCTCCTGCCGATCTCTGCCGCGCACGCGCAGCAGATGCCGCGCAAAAACGTCGTCGACGTGCCTGCCATCCGCGACGGCCTGTGCGTCAGCAACGTGTTCCAGTCCAACATGGTGCTGCAGCGCGACAAGCCGATCGTGGTCTGGGGCTGGGCGCAGCCGGGCGCAAACGTCACCGTCCGGTTTGGCGGTGGGGAGGCCACGGCCCAGGCCGGCAACGACCGCGCGTGGCGCGTGCGGCTGCCGGCGCTCGCCGCCAACGCGCAGCCGCAGAGCCTGTCGATCGTCAGCGACGAAGAGCAGCTGAGCCTCGATAACGTCCTGGTTGGCGATGTGTGGCTGTTGGGTGGTCAGAGCAACATGGAGTTTGAGGTCGCCAAGGTCGAAAACGGGGCGCTCGAAATCGTCTCGGCCAACTACCCGCGGATCCGCATCCTGACCGTGCCGCAGGGCGAGGGACCAGAGCTCAAGCGCGGCTTCGCGCGCCTGCACGAGTGGAGCGATTGGTTCAAACGGCACTTCCGCAAGGGCGACTGGGATGAGTGCACGCCGCGCGTCGCGCGCGAGCTGTCGGCGATCGGCTACGCGTTTGCGCGGCGCGTGCACACCGCCAGCGAAATTCCGCTCGGCATCATCGACGCATCGCGCGGCGGCACGTCGGTCGAAACCTGGACGCCGGTGCCGGTGCTCGCTGCGATGAACAATCGCTACGTCGACGAACAGCTGAGCAGCTGGCAGCAGCGTGCGGCGGATTGGGATCCGCAGCAGGACCTGGCTCAGCGCATTGAGCGCAACCGCGCCTGGGTCAAGCGGCAGCAGCAGGCAGGCAAGCCGGTGCCCCAGGATCGCCTGCAGGATCCGAGCGATCTGCAGCCGGGCCCGATCGCCAACTTCAACTATCCGGGCCACTGCTACGCGGGCATGCTCGCCCCGCTCGCCGGCCTGTCGATCAAGGGCGCCATCTTCCACCAGGGCTACAACAACGCGCTCAGCGGCATGCCCGGCATCGCGATGTATCGGGCTGTACTGCCGCAGATGATCGCCGCGTGGCGCGAGATCTTTGACGATCCAGATCTGCCGTTCGGCATCGTGTCGCTGTGCACCGACGGCTACCCGCAGACGCTCGAAGACTACGTCGAGAAGATGTTCAATGCCGGCATCTACCTGCGGGCGGTTCAGTACGAGACGTATCTGGAGATGCTGGAAAGCGGAGACGCCAACATCGGCTTCGCGAGCTGCTACGACCTGCGTCGGCGCTGGTATCATCCGCAGGTCAAGCTGCCGGCCGGAGAGCGCATCGCGCGCTGGGCGCTGGCGACGCAGTACGGTTTTGCGCGCGAGCTGCGCTGGCAGCCCCCCAGGCTGCTGAGCATGAAGGCAGCGGAGGGGGCGCTGCTGCTCCAGTTTGACGTGCCCGTCTATGATCCGGGGGATGGCGCCATGCGTGGCTTTGCGATTGCCGGCGCCGATCGCCGCTTCCAGCCGGCCGAAGCCGTGCACGTTGAGATCGGCAAAGACGACCGCGGCCGGCCGCGCTTGGACCGCAAGCAGCTGCGCCTGACGAGCCTGCTGGTCGAAAAGCCGGAGCACTTTCGCTACGCGTGGGGGCGCAATCCGCTCGCCAACGTGCAGGCGATGAGCAACCTCGATCTGCCGCTGGCGACGCAGCGCAGCGACGATTGGAGCATGGCCGAAGTGCCGCTCGGTGTGCTCGAGGAAGAGGTCGACGGCAAGCTGTCGCGCCGTCAGAGCAGCCGGATCCGTCGGCACCTGCGCGAAGAGGACGTTCGCCGGCGGCTTGCCGAAGCGCGTCGCGTGCTGCAGGAATTGGGGCCCAAGGAGAGGAAGACGCAGCCCCAGAAGACGCAGCCCCAGAAGACGCCGAAGAAGTAGCGGCGCTGCGCCCGTTCAGGCGCTGCGCTTCAGCACGACGACCATCTCGCGTTCGTTGGCGACGAACTCGGCGATGTCGAATGCGGGAAATCCCTCGCGCTGCTGCAGCGCGCACGGCATCTGCACAAAGTCGGTCTGCGGCCAGCAGTGGATGCGGAAGTTGGCGTCGGCAAGCTCCGCGACCGTTTCGGCGACCGTGCTCAGCCGCTCGCGCTCGCCGTCGTCGACGATGTCGACCTCGACGAGATGACGGCGCGCCTTGCGCGCATACATGCGGCGCAGCTCCGCGGTGTTGGCGATGTCGACGTAGCGCACTTTGACGCCTTTGCGCAGCCGCTGCGGATCCTGCAGGGCGCCGATCTCGAGACCCTCGCCGCGCAGGTAGCGGTCGGTGATCTGGTGCCGGCGCAGATACTGCCGGAACGGCGTGATCAGGTTCTTGGCGAGGCGCCGCAATCCAGCACGCCGTTGGTATCGGGCGTTGCGCCGAGCTGCTTGACGCGTTCTGGCCTCAGGTTGGCAGCAAGAAGTCGAACTGCACGGCGCCATCGTTGCGGCGGCGCACGGTGGCCTGACCGTGATGGCCCAGCACGATTGTCTGCAGCAAGAACAGGCCGAGGCCGTGGCTGCGGCCGCGCACGATGCGCTGCGGATAGAACGGCTCAAACGTGTTCGGCAGCTGCCAGCTGGCGAGCGCCTGGCCGCGGGCCACAAGGCGAAGGCGGCGAGAGGACTCCGACTCGGTCAGCGACAGGTGGCTGTCGCCGCACAGCGCGGCCAGCTCATCGGCAAATGCGATCAGCGCTTCGCCGGCGAGAACCAGCTGGGTGCGGTCGCCACGGACCGTTTGCGGACCGGCCAGCACGTCGATGGTCGCGGCCGGCTGGCCGGGTTCGCGCTTGCTGACTGCGTGCGTGACAACCTCCGCGAGGTCGACCTCTTCGTCCTTCTTGGGGCCGTCGGCGGCATCCGAGAGCAGGCGCAGTCGGTCCACCGACGCCTGAATGCGCTGCAGCCCGGCCAGTGCGGCGTCGACCTGGTCGCGACGATCGCGTTCGACGTCGGATTCGTTGCCGAATTGGGCGCGCAGCAGCTGCAGATGGCCACTGACGAACAGCAGCGGGTTGTTGATCTCGTCGGCCAGGCCGTGGGCCAGGTCGATGAACAGTTCGGGGCTCGGGCGGTCGCTGTCCTGCAGCATGCGCTCGAGCACGGCGGCGATCCGGCCGGGGGTGTCGGGGTAGACCAACACCTGGGCGGCCAGGCGCCGGGCCATGGGGGCGGTCGCGACTTCGCCGTCGGGGCTGCAGATCAGCGCAACCCGAAGGCCGGGCCAGAGCCGCTGCAGCAGGCGCACGGCGCCGACATCTTCGTCGGCATCCAGGCCGAACTGCACGAAAAGCACGTCGGGCTGCCAGCGCAGCAAGGCCTCGGTGTCGGCCACCAGCGAGGAAAGTAGGTGCACCTCAGGCCGCTGCGGCAGCTGTCGCAGTTCTCCGGCAAGGCGTTCATCGGGCGAGCCGATGACGGCAATACGAAGGGGCCGTTCCATGAGGCGAGCCGCGGCGAGCGAATAAGGCGAGGCCCGCGTGCGGCGAAGGCGCGAACGCTAATGCGTGATGCCTCCGGTGTCACCGTACAGTTTTAAGACTCCCGATCGGCACCGGCTGTGCCGCTACGGCCTCCAGAAACACGGCGTTTACGGACGATAGGGTTTCCGATGACCTCCGAGGGGGACGAACACGAGACTGCGGGAATGTCCGAAGCGGCGCACGGCTCGGTGCTGCGCGTCGTGCGCGGTGCCCTGCCGTCACCGGATCCGGCGGGTGGCGACATGCCGGAACCGCGTTTGCGGCGCGAGTTCAAGGGGCTGACGATCGCGGATCTGCACCGCGAAGAAATCGCCTTGATGCTGCCCGGGAAGCTGCGGTCGGCGCTCGCGAGCATCGAGGCGGGGGATCTGCCGGCCGCCGATGCGGCCTTGCCCGCCGGCTATGCTGCGGTCGATTCCGGCGCTGGCGTAGTTTTGCGGGGGCCCGGCTACGCTCGTCGTTCGCGCTGGAGCCTGCTGATGTTCGGCTTCGCAGCAGCGGCATTGACCGGTTGGACCGTGTCCGGCTGGCTGCTCGCGTGAACAACGGCGCTGCTCCGAGGACCTGCCGCGCGTGACGAATCGCAACTACAGGGAAAGGGTCTCGCAGAAGGCCGCGTTGCCGCGCACTATGCCGGTCCTGCCGACGTGAACGAGTCGAACCAACAGCCCAAGCAACCGCCCGCGGCGGCGAACTCGACGATGGCGCCGCCGCCGTCGATCGGCCACGTCGAAGGCGCCGCGTGCGAGATCCCGGCGATCAGCGTCGTTGTGCCGATCTTCAACGAGTGCGACAACTGCGAGCCGCTGCATGCAGCTCTGACCTACGCGCTGCGCAGTCTCGGCCGCAGCTACGAGATCCTGTTCGTTGACGACGGCAGCACCGACGGCACGCGCGACGTGATGCGGCGCCTCGCCGTGCACGACCGCCACCTGCGGCTGCTGTTCTTTCGGCGCAACTACGGCCAGACCGCCGCCATGGCCGCCGGCTTTCACGCCTGCCGCGGTCGCACGATTGTGTCGATGGACGGTGACCTGCAGAACGATCCGGCCGACATTGGCCGACTCATCGAAAAGCTCGAAGAAGGCTACGACGTGGTGTGCGGTTGGCGGCGCAACCGCCAGGACCGCGTCGCAACGCGCTTGCTGCCGTCCAAGGTGGCCAACTTCATGATTGCGCGCGTCACCGGTGCACGGATCCACGACACCGGATGTTCGTTGAAGGTCTACCGCAGCTGGGTGGTGCGCAGCCTGCACCTCTACTCCGACATGCACCGTTTCCTGGCGGCGCTCGGCGTCGGCCTCGGCGCGCGCATCACGGAACTGCCGGTGCGGCACCACGCGCGCCAGGCGGGTGTTTCAAAGTATGGGCTCGGCCGCGTCTTTCGCGTGCTCGCGGACTTGGTTGGCATCAAGATGTTGATCCAGTTCGCGGCGCACCCGATTCGATGGTTCACGCTGCTCGCTTTGCCGCTGTTTTTGCTGGCTGTGATGATGTTCATCCTCGGTTTCGTCAAGTGGACGCGCGAGGGCTTTGATCCCTTTGGAGCCTGTGACATGGCGGCGGTGGCCGCCGGAGCGATTGCGATGCTGGTGGCGATGAACGTCTTCCTGCTTGGCTTCCTGGCCGAGCTGCAGGTCAAGGTTTCGAAGTTCTTCCGACAGCGCATTTCGGTCACGGCTCGGGAGGCGATCCGATGACGGACGCTTCTCACGCCGACGAGGCGCGCAATTCCGACCAAGCGAGCCACGCCGATCAAGTTCGCCAGGCCGATCAGGCAGCCGGCGCGAAGCGCGGCAAGGGGGCGAGCCACGTCGCGAATGCGGCCAGCGACGGCCCCTTGGTGTCGATCGTTATCGCGATCACCGAAAACGAAGCGCATCCGCGCACCGTGATCGAGGGCTTTGGCCGGGCGCTGCTCGCCAACGGCTATCCGTGCGAGTTCGTCGTCGTTTTGGACGGGCCACACCGCCGTTTTG
Source organism: Planctomycetota bacterium (assembly GCA_045105235.1). Lineage (GTDB taxonomy): Bacteria > Planctomycetota > UBA1135 > UBA1135 > UBA2386. Next base: position 18,289 of record JBGCDH010000006.1, read on the forward strand.
ACGAAGAGCTGCGCGAGCTGTCGCAGCGTTGGACCGTGCACACCGTCGCGCTCGAGGGGGGTGGCCTCGGCGAGTCGATCGCCCTGTCGGCCGGCGTCGCCAAGGCCCGCGGCGAGCTGGTTGTCAACGCACCGCCCTACCTGCAGATCGAACCTGAGGACGTCGTCGACGTCGTCAAGGCGCTCGAAGCCGGCGCGGACTGCGTTGCGACCTGGCGCGATCGCCGCGTCGACCCGTGGCTCAACCAGATGCAGTCGCGGCTGTTCAACCGCGTGCTGCGGGTGATCATGGATACGCCGTTCCACGACCTCAACTCGGGCACGCGCGGCTTCCGCCGCCAGGTTCTCGAAGAGGTCGCGGTCTACGGGGAGCTCTACCGCTTCTTGCCGGTGCTGGCCGCGCGGCAGGGTTTCCGCGTCGTCGAAGTGCGCGTGCGCCACCGTGAGGAGAAGGGGCGCGCCGGTTTCTACGGCATCGGCGTCTACTTGCGGCGTCTGCTCGACATCGCCGCGATCACGTTCCTGACGCGATTCACGCAGCGGCCGCTGCGCTTCTTCGGCTACCTCGGCTTCGCCGCGATCGCCATCGGTGCGCCGATCGCGCTGTGGTATCTCTACGATCGGTTGGTCAACGGCGAGTCGCTTGCCGACAAGCCTGCCTTCGTGATCGGAGCGATTCTGGCGGCGTTCGGCGTGCAGCTGATCGGGTTTGGCCTGATCGGCGAGATCATCATCTTCACGCAGGCGCCAAATCTGCGCGACTACAAGGTCGACGAGGAGATCTCGGGGGACGGCAGCGGCGGCCGTGCCGGTGACTTTGGCGAGCCGTCCGGCATCGCCGAGGGCTCGCGCGAGAGCGCCGGCGACGCCATCGTTCCGGATATCCGCCAGGATCCGCCGCCATCGTCATCGCCGCAGCCGTCATCGCCGCAGCCGGGATCGCCGCAGCCGACCGAATCCCGGCCGCAGCAAGGACGTTCCCAGCAGCAACTTGCAGGTACCGCTGCAGAAGATCGCGGGCATCCGCCGAAAAGCGTCTCAGCTGGAGACGAGCCTGTGGAAGAGAAGATGGGGGATGGCCTGCCGCAAGTAGAGGATGAACTGCCGGGGATGGACGGGTTCACGCCGCGCTCCGAAGAGCACACGCTGGTCACCGTTCCGGCGGACATTGCGGTCCATGACGGGGTGCGTATCCGCGCCATTCTCCCCGGCGAAGATGCGCGCTGGGACAGCTTCGTCCGGCGCCATCCACAGGGCACGTTTTTCCACCGAACCGGCTGGTCGCGCGCGGTGCAGGAACAGTTCCGGCACGAGCCGCACCATCTGGTGGCCGAGCAAGGCCGCCGTTGGCTTGGCGTGCTGCCGCTGTTTTTGACCAAGAGCCCGTTCTTGGGCAAGAACCTGGTCAGCGTGCCGTATTCGGTCTACGGCGGTGTTCTCGCCAACGACGAAGCCACCAACAACCTGCTGGTCGCGCGGGCGCGTTCGCTCGGCGAAGACCTCGGCGTCGGCTTTGTCGAGATGCGGCACCTGGAGCAGCGTCCCGGTGACCTGCCGGAGTCGGAGCTCTACGTGACCTACCGCTGCGACTTGCCCGATGATCCGGCCGAAGTCATGGCGCGCATTCCGAAGAAGCGCCGCGCCGAGGTGCGGGCGGCGCGCGAACCGAAGGGGCCGGCGAGCAAGAAAAAGCGCGAGTCCTTTGGTCTGACGGTCACCGCCGACGGCAGCATCGAAGAGCTGTTCGCCCTGTTTGCCGAGAACAAGCGCCGGCTCGGTTCGCCGAGCCTGCCGATTTCATGGTTCCAGTCGCTGCAGGATGAGTTCGGCAAGGCTGCTGTCATCCACCGCGCCGTCGAACCGGGCGGGCGCACGATTGCGGCGGTGATGTCGTTTACGTTCAAGGACACGGTCTACGCCTACTACTCCGGTTCGCGAACGGACGTCAACCACACCGGCGTCAACAACTTCATCTATTGCGCGATCATGGAATGGGCCGTTGAGAACGGCTACCGCCGCTTTGACTTTGGCCGCAGCCGCGCCAAGTCGGGGCCAGCGCGCTTCAAAGAGAACATGGGCTTCAAGGCCGAGCAGCTGCACTACCAGTACGCGCTGGTCGGCAAGAACAGCAAGCTGCCCGAGTTCCACCCGAGCAACCCGAAGCTCGCGCTGCCGAGGCGGGTTTGGTCGAAGATGCCGATGATGGTTTGCAACCGCCTCGGCGCCAAGCTGTCGCGCTACCTGCCGTAGATCCGAATAGGCGTTTGCGCGGCGCGCGGGTCCGGCTTTTGCGCGCGGACCGGCTCCGCCCTTCGCGTTTCGCCGGTCGGCTGGCTACGTTGCCAGCATGGCGATTGTGGCGCTCGTGGATCCCGAGGCTTCGGTGCCGCTTCAGGTTCGTTGGGCGCTCTGGTTTGCCCGCGCCCGCCACGCCGCGCTGACCCTGCGCATCCCGCCCGTTGACGGGCGCGAGTCGAAGGTGCTGCTTGCGCAGGTCGCATCCGTTTTTGCGGACGGCGAGGACGGCGAAGGCGACCAGAACAGCAAGCACTTCCGACTTGTTTGCGAAGATGGTCCGGCAAAGACCGACAAGCACGTCGAGGGCGCGCGCCAGGCGCGGTCAGGGGATGGCGAGCAGGCCGGCAGCCGCCCCGATGGCGATGGCGATGCCGATGCCGATGCCGATGGCCGCGGCGAACGGCTGCTGTGCCGGCTTGTCGTCGACGATGACGAGGAACCCGAAGAGGTGCTGCAGCTGGTTGGCAAGGCGGTTGCCGATCTGTTGCTGGTCTTTGCGCGCCGCATCGATGCCAACAACGAGCGCCTTGCGGCGATTGGGGCGACCGTGCTGCCGCGCGTGTCGTGCTCCGTCGCGGTGGTGGATCTGGGCGATGAGCGATGGCCTCCCAAGCATCTGCTGGTGGCCGCGGGCGGCCGCGGCGCGCACGTCCGGGCGGCGCTGCGCCAGGCGCGTGAACTCGGCGTCGCCGTAGCTGGCGAAGTGACGGCGACCTTCGTGCAGCAAGACGTCAGTCGGGACTCGCACTCGGTGGGGCGCTACCGGCTGCAGCGCGTGCTGCGCGATGCCTTCGACGACGAACGTGCCGCAGCGAGCTACGTGGTCGTGCACAACGGCGTCGAGTCGGGCCTGGTGCAAGCGATCGACAAGCTGCAGCCCGATGTCCTGGTGCTCGGCATGCCTGGCCCCGGGCTGCTGCAGCCGCGCTTCTTTGGCGCAGTGCCGGCGCGGCTGTGCCGCCGCACCGAGCTGCCGGTGATCGTGTGCCGCAGGGCGCTGCCGCTCGGCAACCGGCTGCGCCGCTGGTTTGAGCAAGGGCTTCAGCGATTGATTCCACAGGCCGACCGATCGTCGCGGGTCGAGCTCGCGAGCCGGGTCGAATCGAGTTCCTCGTGGAACTTCGACTTTGTTGCGCTGACGAGCCTGTCGACGGTGATTGCGGCGTTCGGTCTGCTGCAAAACTCGGCGGCGGTGATCATCGGGGCCATGCTGATCGCGCCGCTGATGACGCCGATCCTCGGCGTCGGTCTGGCGATCACGCAGGGCAACGCGCAGCTGGCGCGCCGCGCGGCGCAGGCGATCCTGCTCGGCGTCGGCACCGCGTTTGTGCTGGCGGCTATCGTCGGCTACTGCGACGACACGTCGGGCGAACTTCGTGTTGCCAGCGACGAGATGCTGGCCCGCGGCTGGCCGGGGCTGCTCGACCTGTTTGTGGCATTCGCGTCGGGGCTGGCGGCGGCCTATGCACACTCCCGTCCAGGCTTGATCGCCGCGCTGCCTGGCGTTGCGATTGCGGCGGCGCTGGTGCCGCCGATCGCGACCTCGGGCCTGGCGTTTTCCTCCGGCGACTACGAGCTGGCCTACGGCGCGCTGCTTTTGTTCGTCACCAACATGGTTGCGATCGTGCTGGCGGCGGCGTTCAGCTTGTGGGCGGTTGGCCTGCGGCAGCAGCGATCGACCTGGCTGCGTCACGTCGGCAACGGCTTGGTCGTGTTGGTGTTGGCGTTGACCGTGCACCTGGTCCAGCGTCCGCACATCGGCGGCATCGTCGTGCTGCCGCACTCCCTGCGTCCGGACCTGCAGCAGAGTCTGGATCCCGCATACGAACTGATCGGGCTGCGGGCGGAGCAGCAGCGCGGCCACATCCTGGTCACCGCCGAAGTCGGTGGGCGCGCGGCGCCGCCGCCGTCGCTGGCTAGCCAGCTGCGCGACCGCATCCTGGAGCGTCTGGGCGGCGATGCGATCGAACTGCGACTGCGCTACGTCTGGCAGGACGTTGCCCCAGCGCAGCCGCCTGCTACCGTGCGACAGCGATGACCGTAAACCCAGCGCCCAACAAACCGGATCAGGCCGAACACACCCGCTGGTCGCCAGGGCTGATTGGCTTCTACCTGAGCTGTGCCGGCGCCTCGCTCGGTGCGGCGATCGCCTTCGGCAGCCACTGGTTCTTCGAATCGCGCGGCGGCCTGATCTTTGGACTGGTCGTGGCCAGCATCAGCTGCGTTACCTGCTTTCTCTCGCTGCGCGCGGCGCGGCGCCGGCCGTAGCGAGCGCCGAAGCGGCGGCTCGGCGCCAGCGTCGCTCAGCCGCGCGCCAGCAGCCAGTCGACGGCCTCGGCGAGATCGGCCGTCTCGGCGTCGGGCGCGAGGTGGGCGGCGGCGAGTTTGCGGCGCTGCTCTTCGACTGGCTTGCCGCAGCGGACCAAGATGCGGGTGGCCTCGAAGTCGGCGGTCATCAGCAGGTCGCGGGCGCTGTCGCCGATCGTCACGGCACCCCGGGTGGATACTCCGAAGGGTGCGAGCAAGCTGGTGGCGCGCGCAACTAGGCCGGCTTTTGGCTTGCGGCAGCTGCACTCGACGGCGTAGCCGCCTGCCGAGCACCCCGCAGATCCGCCCGCCGGCAACGACGAGTCAGGAGGGGCCGGGCTGGGATGGTGAGGACAGTGAAGGTATGCGAGCGGCAGTCGGTTGAGCTGCTCGTGCATGCGCTCGTGCACGCGGGCGAGGTCGCTTTCGCCGTAGAAGCCACGCGCGATGCCGCTTTGGTTGGTCGTGACGACGATGCGAAAGCCGGCTTCGTGCAGGCGCGCCACGGCCTGTGCTGCGCCGGGCAGCATTTCGAGCTTGCTCGGATCGCCGAGGTAGCCGGTGTCGCGATTGAGCGTGCCGTCGCGGTCGAGGAAGACCGTGCGCGTCACGGATTCTGCTGCTGGCTGGCGGCGTCGCGCTGCTGCTTGGCCAAGAGGTCAAAGCCAAGCAGCGGCGCATCGGTGCGCTCCAGCTGCACGTGCAGTTCGCCCGGGATCAAGGCGCCGCGGATGCCGAACGGCAGCGCGAAGTCTCCGGGCGTCCAGAAGAACGGCAGCGGCGGCATGACGACGTCGTAGGCGCCATCGATCCACTTCGAGGTGTAGCCCTCGGTGTGCTGGTAGACGCGCCGGGCGGCCGTGCGAAAGCCGTCTTTTTCGAGCACGATGGTGTGGTCGGTGCCGAAGTTGCCGCCGATCGCCAGGCGAGCGGGAGTCGTGCGCTTGGTGTCGTGGCCGTCGACGAAAATACGCGCGCCGAGCGGGTCGCTGGTGATGAGCACGTTTTCTTCGCTCCGCCACGCGGTGCACGCGGGCAGCAGCATCGCCGCCAGCACGCCGAGCAGGGCCGGTCGGGCGACGCGTTGGCTTCGAGACTTCATACGGCAAAGTCTATCGGCACACGGGCGACAGAACAGTGCGGGCCGCATGCGCCCCGCTGTTCCGGGATCCGGCGACGTGGGCTTCGTTCTGCCAAGAAGATCCGGTAGCATCGGGCCGAAGCCGCGGTTGGTCTCGTGGCACTTTCGCTGGAATCCGGTCTTCAAGGTCAACAGTCATGTGCATCCGCACTGCCGTGGGCGCCTCGGCGCTTTCCCTCCGTTCTCAGGCTTTCGCGGCAGCGCTGCTGCTGTCTCCGGCTGCGGCACTGCTCGGCCAGGAGCCGGGAGCCAGCGCGGCCGAGCCCGCTAGCTCGGCCGCGCCGGTCTACGGCCGCGTGATCGCCGACGAAGCGCCGCTGCGCTGCTGGTCCGGCACGGTGGCAGCCCCGCCGGTTTACGAAGACGTCCTCAAGAAGGGGCAGATCGTTCGTCTGGGGCGCACCGAGAACGGCTTCCGTGCCGTCGAGATGCCGCTCGGGCCGGTCGGCTACGTCAGCCAGCGTTTCGCGGTCGAAGACGAGTCCGGCGTCGTCCGCAGCAAGGGCAACAAGGTCGCGTTCCGCTACCGCCCGCGCACCAGCGAAGCACCGGTGGCGCAGCTCGCTGCGGGCACGGTCTTGCACGTGGTGAGCACCGAAGAGAGCTGGTTCCGGGCGCGCGTCGCCGGGGTCGAAGCGTGGGTTGCCAACGCCGAGGTGCAGGTCGTAGCCAGCGATCCGGAGGTCGTCGCGGCGTATGAGCAGTTCAAGCTTGGCCTGGAGAAAGAGGTGCAGGCGCGCCTTGACCTGATTGCCGCGGAGCAGGAGATCAAGGCCCGCAGCCGGGTCGACCTCGAAGCCGTGGAAGTGGTCGAGAGCGCCTTTCGCAAAGAGATGCAAAAGCCCATCGGGCAGCAAAAGCACGTGCCGCTCATGGCTGCGCTCAGCAAGGCCGTTGCCGAGATGGACGAAGACAGCAGCGCGCGCGCTGTGGCCGCCAGCCTGCATAAGCGCATCAAGACGCAGAAGTGGATCGTCGACGCGAGCGACCTGCTCAAGAGCGAGCCGCCGGTGGCGGACGAAGGCATCAAGATCCAGTCGGCGCCCAAGGACGGCCTGAAGCGCTTTGAGTCGATCGGCTGGCTGCGCTACTCGAGCCGCTTGTCGAGCCCAGGCATCTACTACCTCGAGAAGGGCGGTCGCCAGCAGCACGTGCTGACCTGCAACACCGGCCGCTTTGATCTGTCGATGTTCGTCGGCCGCGAGATCGGGGTGATTGGCCCGCGCCGCACGCCGCTCGGCGACCAGGTTGGATCGCTTGACGTCGAGCGTCTCGAAGTGCTTGGCAACGGTCGCCGCTAGCCCGACCACTAGCTCGGGCGCTGGGCCTCGGTTGGGAGGCTCTTTCCAGGACTTGCTGTCTCGGATCGGACCCCCGGAGCGCCGGTGTCATGGGCGAAACGGGCGTCGTCCCGCAGCGTTTGGCATCCCGACAAAGGGATGGACCCCACGCATGCCGAAATAGGCTGCGGGGGCAACACGCAGGTCGTGCGGCCACCGAGCTCGCATGCGCGACCCTGCCCAACACAAGTTGCTGAGAGTTGCGACACTCGTCGCCAGGATTGCTCGGGCTGCGCTCTGGGCCGGTGCGTGCCTGCTGGCCAACGATGGTTTTGTTGCCGCCCAGGATCCGCAGCGGGCGTCTGGCCAAACGCATGGCCAAACCCGTCGGAGCCAGGCGAGCCCCAGCCTGTCGAGTTCCAGTCAGGCGAGTTCCAGTCAGGCGAGTTCCAGCAAGGCGGGCGTGCAGCAGCCGGCGCCGACGGGCGAAACCCGGGTCGAGACACCCGTCGCGCCGCCGCCGCCGGCCTGGCTGAAGCGCGGCCTGCAGCTGCTGCGGATCGAGGATCCGCGCCGGGCTTGGCCCGTGTTCCAGCGGGCGCAAGCGCTCGGACCGCTCTCGGTCGATCGCGATCTGGGGCTCGGGGAAACCCACCTGATGCTCGGCCGCGGCCGCATCGCGACGGCCTACGGCGAGAGCGCGTTGGAGCGCGCGCCGACGCGCCAGGACGCAATGGCGCTGCTGGTGCGGGCGCTGATCAAGAACCGTCGCTTTGACGACGCCGTGACGAGGTCGCTCTTGTTCGTGCGGCGCAGCTCGGCGGCGGCGGCGAACGCGGAGCTGCTAGCGGCACGCGCATCGGCGCTGTTCCGCGTGCAGCGGATTGGCGAAGCGGCGGAGTTCTACCGGCAGGTCGTGGTGCTGGACCCGTCGCATGCCGAAGCCCACCTGCGGCTCGGCTCGGGACTGCTCGATCCTGTCCGCGTGTTCGTGCCGTCCGACCTGCGCTTGGCGGTCGGTGCCTTGGCGGCGGACGAACGAGCGCGGGCCATCGAACTGCTGCAGCGCGTGCTGGCCAAGCGGCCCGGCCATCCGATTGCGCACCGGCTCCTCGGCGAAGCGCTCTTTGCCGACCGCCTGGCGGCCAGCATGGCCCTGCAGGATGCCGCGTTCCGCGAGCTCCAAGCGGCGCTGCCGAAGCCCGATGTCAGCAAGCTTCCCGTCGCCGAGTTTGTCCCGGCGTATCGCATGCTCGACCGCGCCCGGCGCGCGGTTGTGGAACGCACGGCTGCAGTCTTTGGCAGCCGACTCGACAAGCTGGTCATGGTGGGCGGGCGCCACGATCTTCTGCTCGAACTCGAGCGCACGACGGATGCCGATTCGCGGCGTCGGCTGCGCGGTAAGCGCACGTTCGATGGCCGCGTTTGGGACGACGTGCGCGGCATCGGCGGCCTGCGCGCCGCTACGGGTATCGAAGCGCTCGACGACGCGGCGACGTTTGGCTTTGACACGCTGGCGCACGAAGTGGCGCACCAGGTGCACTTCTACACCTTTACGCCCCTGCAGCGGGCGCGGTTGCGTTCGCTCTATCGCCAGGCCATGGCGGAGCGGCGCTGCTTGGACTACTACGCCGCCAGCAACGAAGCCGAATACTTCGGCCAGGGCGTCGAGGCGTTTGTCAGCCTGTGCAAGCGGCCGGGCGGGGAGACGACGCACGGGCATACCCGCTTTGAGCTCAAGCGCGTGGATCCGGCGCTGTACCGGTTTATCGAGAGCTTGGTCGACTTCGATCCGCTGGCGCATCCGACCCGGCGCGAAGGGCTGCTGGCGCTGTGCGTGCGGGTCGCCTTGCGCTGCGGCCGCGATCAGGATGCACGCGTCGCCGTAGCGATGATGCGGCCCGGGCCGTCGAAGCAGCAGCTCGAAGCCGACGTCGCCGACGCCGAAAAACAGCTGCGTTCGTACTAAGCCGCTTCGATTTCCGTCAGAAAGCGTCGCCGCCGGTGCCCTGCAGGCATGGCCGAAACTATGCCGTCTACGACGGGCACAGGCGGACCGCGCGAGCGGATCCTGCAGTTGGGAGAAATGCGCCTCAGCGACGCCGAGTGCCTGGCCTTGGTGCTGCGGACCGGCAACCGGGGCCTGCCGGCAGAGCAGCTGGCGCAAAATCTGCTGCGGGAGTTTGGTGGCTTGGGCGGACTGGCGGTGCGCAGCGTGCGCGAAGTCGGGCGCGCCGGCGTTGGGCCGGTGCGTGCGGCTGCGCTGGCGGGCGCGTTCGGGTTGGCGCGGCGGTTGGCGGAGGAATCGTTTCGGCCCGGCACGCAGGTGCGGCACGGCGGCGATGTCGCCGAGGTGGTGCGGCACACGGCGCGGGGCAGCCGGCGCGAGAACTTCTTTGTCGTGTTGCTCGATGTCCGCCATCGCGTGATGGCCCTGCACGTCGTCAGCACCGGCGTGGTAGACTCGGCGCCGGTGCATCCACGCGAGGTTTTCGGCCCGGCTGTGCGGGAGTCGGCGGCAGCCGTCGTCATCGCGCACAACCACCCGTCGGGAGATCCCGCGCCAAGCCGCCAGGACCGCGAAGTGACCGAGCGGCTGCGTTCCGCCGGCAGCCTGCTCGGCATCGATGTGCTCGACCACGTCGTTGTCGGCGCCGAGCGCTACTACAGCTTTGCGGACGAGTCGTTCTTTTCGTATCGGGCCAGCACCGAGATCAGCGCGGGGTGATGACGTCGGCCCGCACGGCCGCGAGCAAGTAGCCGCCGCTTTGGCGTTTGCTTGCCAATACCAGCAGCGAACCCGGCTGTAGCTCTGCTGTGCTTTGCAGCGTGATGCCGGTGGCGCGCGGCAGCTGGATGGTGGCCAGCGGCGCGCCCGCTAGGACCTCGACTTCGGCCTTGGGCATCGGATTCTGCAGTTCTTGCAGCTGCAGGCGGCATTCGACACCGACGAGTCCGCCGGGCAAAAACGTGGCGGTCATGGAACTCTTCAGGCCGTCCCACGCCGTGTCGATCACCGGATCGGCAACTGCTGCGTCGCCGACCCGTTCGACTTCAAAGTCGCGCACGTAGGGCACGGTGCGAACGGTTTCGATCGTCGCCCGCTGCAGCGCTCCCAGCGCCACGATTGGTGCCGCCAGCCAGCCGTCGGAGGATTCGGCGCAGACCTCCAAAAATGCAGCGGCGTTGCCTTTTGGAATCATGGCTTCCAGCGGCCGATTCGTGCGGCTCGTCTCCGGTTCTTCGCCGGCTTGGCCGTCGCCGCCAGCCTGCTTGCCGAGCAGCCCCCGGATCGTCTCGTCGAAGGCCTTTGCAGAAATCTCGCACAGGCGGATTTCGACCGTCATCTGGTCGTTGCGGTGGTCTTTTGCGACCGCGAGTAGCTGCTCGACGGCGGCGAGTCGCTCGCTGTCGGCGAAGGCGGCGAGCCAGTGCTCGCCGACGCTGGTCAGGTCATCGCCATCACGCAGCTTGGGCTCGACGAACTGCCGTAGGAAGCGCGCTGCGTTCTGTGCCGCCGCGGCCAGAGTCGCCGAGGGCGCGTTGCTCGCAGGCCCGAGATCCTGCAGGTCGAAGAGCTGCAGGGTGCGCTCGCCGGAGTCTGGCACCGTCACGCGTTGGGCGCAGATCGGCGCCGCGAGCAAGCCGAGCATGAGCGCGGCCGCGGCCGCGCCGGAGGCCGCCATGGGCGAAACAGAACGAAGGAATGTGTTGGTCATCGAGGTTGGCTTTTCTGCTCGTAGGTCGTGATCTCAAACGATGTGGTGTGCGCCAGCGTCTCGTACACGACGTAGGTCGCGGCGGCGCGCAGGAACGGTGGATGTTCTTGAAGTTGGGTGGATAGCACGCGCGGAGTGCGTTTGGCGGGGCGAGGGTCACTCGGGAAGAGCAGGGCGACCCCGAGTGCGGCAGCGGCTGCCAGCAGGACAAGCCCGGCGGCGGCGGCCAGAGGTCGCCGCGGTGCCGTCGCCACCGACCTGCCAGCTACGCCGGTGCGATGGAGTTCGACGTCGCTAGCGCCTTCGATCTGCCGCAGCAGCTCACGCTCGCGCACGAACTCGTCGAGCAGCTGGGGCTGCGCCTCGAGCCGCTGTACGATCTGTGGATCGTCGAGTGGGTCGACTCCTCGATCGAGCGCCGCGTCGATCCACTCGCGACCGGACGATGCCGGTGGTTCTTGGTTCGGGTCGGTCATGGCTCTTCGTGTTGGCGGTGGACTTGGCGCAGCCGTTTGCGGGCGCGATGTAGGTGGGACTTGATCGTGTTGACGGGCATGGCGTGGCGTGCCGCCAACTCCGTGATGGTTGTGTCGTCGCGGTGGAACGCGAGCAGTAGCTCTCGTTCCAGTGTGCTGAGGCGCGCGAGCCGTTGGCTTAGCTCGTTACTCTCGCGAGGCCCCGGCTCGCTGCGGTTGGCGAAATACCGGTCGGCGTCGGCCGATACGTGCTCGGTGCCGCTCGCCGGCAGCGCGTCACTGGCCGAGGCCGGCTGTCGGGTATTCTGCTTGCGCAGATCGCAGAAGACCCGGAACGCAATGCGGCGCAGCCACGGCTGCATGCTCGCGCCATCCTCAAAGCTGTGGCGCAGTCGCCAAGCGCGAGTCAGGGCCTCCTGGCAGACGTCGTCCGCGTCGGCACTTTGCCCGGCGAGCCTGCGGGCGAAGGTTCGCAGGGCCGTTGCCGACGCCTGCAGCCGGTCGGCGAAGTCCGCAGCTAGGCCCTTGCCGCCGCCGTCGTTGGCCAGATCGCCGCCGCTGCCGCCGCCGACGGGGCTGGAGTCATCGGTGGCTGTGTTCGAACCCTGGACCATTGCATCTACCTACCGAAGCACCGCGCCCCGGGTTGCAGAAATCCCGAGGCTCGAAGCGTCTGGATCTCAGGTGGAGCCAGCTTAGTCTTGGCAGTCGTGCCCGTCCGCCGAAGCCAACAGTCTTGAACCGCGCCGCAGCGAATCAGGCGGCTGTGCGCCGCGCCCGCCGGCAGTCGACGGCCAAAGCCGCCGCCGTGGCCCACCGCAACTGGACCGGCCGTCAGCTCTGGTGCCTGTTCGCGCTGACGCTGCTGGCGGCAGGCCTGCGCATGCTCTGCCTGGGCGACTGGTCGATGTGGGTCGACGAAGCGCACTCGTGGCGCGACGCGACCATGCGTTGGGACGGCCCCGGTAGTTTTCTCGAAAGCGACCGCAGCCGCTACCCGAGCACCTTCGTGCTGCTCCGGGCTCTGCTGCAGCTCGGACTTGGCGACGACGAGTGGTCGCTGCGTCTACCGTTTGCCTTCGTGGGCATTTTGACGGTGCCACTGATGGCTATCTGCGGCCGGCGTCTGGTTGGCGCTTGGCCGGCGATCTGCGCCGCAGCCATCCTGGTCGTTGACCCTTGGCATCTGTTTTGGAGCCAAAACGCGCGCGGCTATGCCTTGATGCTGCCGTTCTGCGTGATGGCCGTTCATCGTGCCGAAGTCTTCCGCTCGCGCGGCGGGCTCGGCAACCTGATGCTGCTGGTGTTGCTGCTTGCCGCCGGCAGCTCGTGCCATCCGACCGCCGCGATCTTGGCTGTCGGCTTGTTTGGCTACCTCGTGCTGCGCAGCCTGTCGACTCGGGTGCGCAGCGTGGTGGTGCGTGTGGGCCTCGTGCTGCTGATCGCCGGCTTGCTCGCGGTCAGCATGCCGTGGGCGATCCGGCAGTATGCACCGTTCCAGGGCTTCCTCGCCGCGAAGAGCAACCCGTCGATCCTGCACTTCGCCGAGACGGTGCTCTACTACTTTCGGCCGGCCCTGCTGCTGCTGGTGCTGCTCGGCATGCTGCTGATGCCGTCGGTGCTCGGCTCGGCGCGGGCCCTGCTGCTGACGTCGCTGTTCATGGTGCCGCTGCTGGCGCTTTCGGTGGTCGGCTTCCAGCTGGTCAAGGTCACGGCCCGCTACGCGCTGCCGGTGCTGCCCATCGCGTGCTGGCTCGCGGGGCTCGTGGTGGTCGAGATCGCGCGTCGGCTGCGCGCGCGTAGCGACGAATCGCGGCTCGCCATCCTGGCGCTGTCGCTGTGCCTGCCCGCGTTGGTCACGGTCGACAGGCTGCTGCTCGACGTCTCCTACTATCGCAGCCAGCACGGCCAGCGTGGCCAGTGGCGGACCGCCTCTGAGTTTGTTGAAAAGCAGGCCGAGCTTCGCGGTCGGAAAGGCGTGCGCGTGTTGACGACCAGCGAACCGACGCTGCTCTACTACCTGCGGCGTCAGCACTGGTTTGGCATCATCGATCCCAAGCGCGACCCGTATCCAAACACCCACGTGCACGCGACGCTCGAGTGGGAGTTCTTCGCCGGTGAAGACCAGGACGGGCGGCGGCTGCACGAGCCGGGGCCAGCCGCTCACCTGGCATGGCATCGCGCTGCAGCCGATCGCGGCGACCAGCTGTTTGCGATCGTAGTGACGCAGCCGCCGCTTGCGGCGCTGGACCGAGATGGCGCGATTGCAGGGCTGCTGCAGCGCGACTACGAACTCGTGCTGCACCTGCCGTGCTGGATCGGCCCGAAGGACGAAAGCGTCTACGTCTACCTGCCCAAGCGATGAATCGCGTTCGACGGAGTTCTGTTCGTCTTGCCTTTGCGTTCCTGGCGTGCCTGCTCGGGTGCCCGCTGGGCGGCCTGCGCCTCGTCGCCCAGTCGGCCGATCGGCCGGCGGCGACGAAATCCGATCTGCAGTGCGATGTCTGCGTCTACGGAGCCACGGCCGCCGGCGTCATCGCCGCGCTGCAGGCCGCGGACGAAGGGCGCACGGTTGTGTTGCTCGATTGCGATCGCTGGGTCGGTGGGTTGACGACCGGCGGGCTGGGCGCAACCGACGTCGGCAACAAGGACGCGATTGGCGGCCTCTCGCGCACGTTCTACCGCTTGTTGCGCCGGCACTACGACCGAGATGAAGCGTGGACCCGGGAGGCGCGCGAAGACTTCCGCGGCCGCGGCCATCGCCCGGGCGAAGATTGCGCGTGGACGTTTGAGCCATCGGTGGCCCAGCGGATCCTGCGCGGCATGCTCGCCGAGCGCAACATCGAGGCGCTGCCGCTTCGCCTCGACCGATTTTCGACGGGGGCCGCGGGCGGCGCGAGGGGCATCGTCAAACAGGGGTCGCGCCTGGTGCGCCTGCGCTGCGAAGACGGCACCCGGATCGCCGCGCGCGTTTTCCTCGACTGCTCCTACGAGGGTGACCTGCTGGCGGCGGCGGGCTGCTCCTTTGTCGTCGGGCGCGAGGCCAACGCGACCTACGGCGAGACGCTCAACGGCGTGCAGACCAAGAACGCGACCAAGCACCAGTTTACCCGGCCGGTCGATCCCTACGTGGTTCCCGGGGATCCGAGCAGTGGCCTGCTGCCGCACATCCAGGCGGCGCAAGCGAGCGGCGCCGTGCCGGGGACGGGCGTTCCTGGCGTCGAGGGAAGGGCAGATGCCCGGGTGCAGGCCTACTGCTTTCGCATGTGCCTGACCGACGTCGCCGCCAACCGCGCCGCCTGGCAAAAGCCGAGCGGCTACCGCAGCGAGGACTACGAGCTGCTGCTGCGCTACTTCGAAGCGGGCAGCACGCGCGCGCCGTGGCACCCGGTTTGGATGCCCAACCGCAAGACCGACACCAACAACAACCGCGCGTTCTCGACCGACTTTATCGGCGGCAACTACGGCTATCCGACCGCGAGCTACGCCGAGCGGGAGCGCATCGTGGCCGCGCACCTGCGCTACCAGCAGGGGCTGATGTGGACGTTGGCAAACAACGAACGCGTGCCGGAGTCGGTGCGGGCGCAGTTCCTGCGGCTAGGCCCCGCGCGCGACGAGTTTGCCGCGAGCGGCAACTGGCCGCCGGTTCTCTACGTTCGCGAAGGCCGGCGCCTGATCGGCGAGCACGTCGTCAGCGAGCGCCACTGTATGGGGCTCGCTGTCGATACGGACCCGGTCGGGATGGGGGCCTACAGCATGGATAGCCACAACGTGCAGCGCTACGTCGACGCCGATGGCCACGCGCGCAACGAAGGCGACGTGCAGGTGCGCGTGCCCAAGCCCTACGGGATTTCTTTCCGCGCGCTGCAGCCCAAGCGCGCCGAGGCGGACAACCTGCTGGTGCCGGTTTGCGTCAGCAGCTCGCACATTGCGTTCGGTTCGATCCGGATGGAGCCGGTGTTCATGGTGCTGGCGCAGTCGGCGGCGATTGCAGCCGGCCTGGCGATCGATGGCGACGTTGCGGTGCAGGATGTTGCCTACGGTCCGCTGAAGGAGAAATTGCTCGCCGCGGGTCAGGTCTTGAGCTGGCCGGTGTCGCCACGATAGTCCGTCGCGCCAGAACATCGGGGCGTGCGCCAACGGGCATGTCTTGAGTACACCCGCGCTTCGGTCGATTATGGCGGAATGAGCAAGGTCGTCATGGCAGCGGTGTCGTCGTTGGTGCTTTCAGGCTTGGCGGCGTGCGGACAGCAGCCGTCTGGCCAAGGTGAGCCTAGCCAGGGCGCCCAGGGCGACGGCAAGCAGGGCGACGGCAAGCAGGGTGGCGGCAAGCAGGGAGACGGCAAGCCCATCGATTGGACCGCAACCCCGGTCGACGGCCCAACGGCTGTGCCGAGTGACTTCGTGCGCTTCGTCAAGGTCGGCGAGGGCGGTCACTTTGATACCGCGATCACGACCTACGAAAAGGACGGCGTCGCGGTGGTCTTCTATGCCGCGGTGCACATCGCCGACAGCGCGGTTTTCGAAGAGCTCAACGACCGCTTCACGACCTGCGATCGCTTGCTCTACGAACTCGTCGGCCCCGAAGACTACCGGCCGACCAAGGGCGGCCGGCGTGGCGGCGGCGGCAGCCCGATCTCGATGCTGCAGACGGGGATGAAGCGCGGCCTGGAGCTGTCGTTCCAGCTCGACGAGATCGACTACCAGGTCGACAACTTCGTGCATGCGGACATGACGCCCGAAGAGTTCGAAGAGAGCATGGAGGAGCGCGGCGAAAGCCTGATGTCGATCATGTTCAACATGATGATCGATGGCGCCAAGCAGCAGCGTGCCAACGACGATGGCGGCGAAGGTGAGCCCGGGCCGAAGCTCGATCTCGTGCAGGCGTTCCGCACCGGCCACGGTCGTCACCTGCTGCGCATGACGTTTGCCTCGCAGCTCGAGCAGATGGAGATGATGGCGGCCGGCGGCGACGGCTCGACGCTGCTCGAAGGGCGCAACGAGAAGTGCCTGCAGGTGCTGCAGCGGGAGCTCAAGGGCGACCACAAGCGACTGGGCATCTACTACGGCGCGGCTCACCTGCCGCACCTGGAGCAGCGCCTCGTCCAGGACCTCGGCTTCCGCAAGACGGGCCACGAGTGGCTGGTGGCGTGGGACTGCAAGAAGCGTCCGGACCCCAAGCTCGACCGGGTCAAGATCAAGAAGATCCGCACGGCCAAGAAGCAGATGAAGGCGCTGCTGGTGTGCGTCGAGGACTGGCGCCGGCTCAACGGCGACACGCTGCCAGCCAACATCGGCACGCTGCTGTCGCTCGAGGAAGCCGGCAAGAAGCCGAGCGACCTTCCTTCGCAGGATCCGTGGGGCAACGACTACCGCATCGAAAAGCGGCGCTTCGGCAGCCGCTGGCAGCTGGTCAGTGTCGGACCGGACGGCGAGTTTGCGACCGACGACGACATCGTGGTCGCGGAGCCGCGCCGCTAGCGCGCCCAGCCAGCCGGTTCAGCAGGCCAGTCCGGCGCGATCAACTCGCGCTGTCGCCCGCCGAATCGAGCAGGCGCCGCAGGCGATCCTCTTCGCGCTGCACCGTGATCGTCTTGGTCTGCGCCGGCACCACGGCGCCCGGCGGCAGCCCCTTGGGCTTCTTGACGTGCTTTTTGAAGGTGTAGATCACGTCGATGCGCGACTCGCCGCGGGCTTTGCTGAAGTGCACGGCGAGCGTCGCGGCATCGAGCAGAGTCTCGAGGCTTGCGGTCTTCAGCTTGGGCAGCCGAATGACGACGTGGGAACCCGGGCGGCCGCCGCCGACGTGCATCCACAGATCGTTGCCCTTGGCAAAACGCATCGTCAGCTCATCGTTTTGCGTGTTGTTGCGGCCGATGAAGATCGGATAGCCCTCGGCCGACTCGAAGCGCCGGTAGGGCACACCGGCGTCGCGGCTGTTGCGGTTGCCCTTGGATTTGGACTCTTTGCGCGTTGGCGCGCGGTCTTTTGGCAGGGCGCCGAGCTGCACCAGCGAACGGCGGATGGCGTCGAGGCCTTCCGGCTGCGAATCGGCGTGCGCGTCTACCTGCGCATCGTCGTTGGCAGCGGCGATGCCTGGCTCGGCAAGCTGGACAACTAGCTTGGTCAGCTCATCGCGAAGGGACGTGGCCTGCGCCAGGCGCTCTTCGGTGACGCGGCGGCCCTGCTCGAGGCGGCGCGCCTTGTCGTAGAGCTGGTTGGCCTGGGTCGCGACCGGCTTTTTCGGGTCCAGCGGCAGCGTGACCTCGCCGCTGCCGTCGAGCGCCGGCACGCGCATCTCGCTGTCGCCACGCTTTGCCTGGTGGGCGTAGGCGAGCATCAAGTCGGCGCGCGTGCGCAGCTCGTCGGTGCGGCCGACGTCGTCGAGCTGACGCTGCAGGCCCTCGGCCTTGTTGGTGGCCTTTTTGCGGGCGCGCTCGGCGGCAAGCTGGAGTTCCTCCAGGGCAGCCCCTTGCTCTGCCGCTGCGTCGAGTGCGTCGAAGTGCGCATCGATCGCGGCCAGCGTGCCCGGCGGCGCAAAGCGCGGCGGGGGCGGCGTGCCACGCCCAGGCTTGGCTGACGCCGTTCGCGAGGGATCTGCGTTCGTTGCCGGCGTCTTCATCGGCGTTGGCGGCGGCATCGGCGGCGGCGGCGCATAGACGTCGCCACGTCCGAGCCGGCGCACGGCGGTTTCGATCGCGCGGGACATCGCGAGGCACGCGCCATCCCGGTCGCACAGCGCCCAAAAGCCGCGTGCGCCAAACAGCTCGACAAACAGGCTGCGCGGGCCGCTCGCGGTTTCAAAGCGCAGCGCAAAGCGACGTTCGTCGTCAGCTGCCTCGATCGCCGTGAGCTGCGCGTCACCGAGTTCGCGCGCGACCAGATCGGGGCCCGGTCCACGTGCGCGCCGGTCGCGGCCAAAGCGGCGTGCCGTGGTGCACACCCGCGCCCGGATGCCGCCGAGTGCGATGTGCAAAAACCGTTTGCGCACGCCGTGCCCGTCGGTGCTTTTGGCGTCTGACAAGGGCGCGAGCACCAGCAGCAGGTCGTCGTTGCCGCCGGTGCCGAGCAGCGCGACCGCGTCCAGCACCGTAGCGGGCACAAGCTCGTCGGTGAGCTCGCCAAGTGCGTGCCCAAGCTCGACGGCCGTCAGGCCGCGCGGGCGGCTCGCAACGGGCCGATCGGGCATGGGCATATTCGCAGCGGCCTACTTCTTCAGCTCTTCAACCGGATCGTAGATCCAGTTCACGGCGGCGTAGTCGAACGCGACGATGCCTTCCGGGAAGAACAGGCCGAGCTCGCGCTCTGCGGCTTCTGGTGAATCGCTCCCGTGCACCAGGTTGTAGCTGCGGCTGACGCCGTAGTCGCCGCGGATCGTGCCGGCGTCGGCATCCGAGCCGAAGGTCGCACCCATCATCTTGCGGCAGATCGCGATCGCGCCGATGCCCTCAAGGGACAGCGCGACGACGGGGGAGCTGGTCATGAATTGGACCAGGCCCTTGTAGAACGGACGCTCCTTATGCTGCTCGTAATGCTTCGCCGCCAGTTCGGGCGAGATTTGCATCAGCTTCATGGCGGCGAGCTTCAGGCCCTTCTTTTCGAAGCGGGCAAGGATTTCTCCGACAAGGCCGCGTTGGACGGCGTCGGGCTTGAGCAGAATGAGGGTGCGTTCCATGGTCATATGTTCGGATTCGTGCTGAATTGGAGGGCGAGAATGATAGCGACCAAGCAGTGTCTGGCAAAGCGGCAGCGGCCGGGCTTCGTCGTCTGGCTCGTTTTCGCTGGTCTGGTGATGGCTGGGGCGACCGGCTGCGGCGGGGTGCGCGAGACAACGATCGCGCGTTCGGCCCGGGCCCGGGCGGCTGGCGAACACCGCGATGAGCGCGAGCGGCAGGAGCGCGAACTCGCGATCTGGGCGGCGACACGCGATGAGCTGGTCGAGGATACGGACCGCGCCCGCAGCGATTCGATCCAGCGAAGCAGCGAGCGGCGCTCGGCGCAGTTCCAGTTGAAAGAGGAGGAGGCGAAGCTAGCCGGCGTCGAGCAACGACTGGAGGCGGCGGTGGCGCGGGCGGTCGCATACGAGCGCCAGCTGCAGCCGTTGCGGGAGCTGGAGCTGCAGGCCGCGAAGCGCGAGGAGCTGATCCGGGCCGCCGAAGACCGCGTCCAGAAGCTCGCCGGCGAGGTCGCCAAAGCGACCGAGGGGGCGGCCAAACAGGAGGCACAGCTGCGTCCGCGGCTGGCAAAGCTCCAGCAGCGCCTTGCCGAGTTGACCGCCGCGGGTGTTGCCATCGCCGAGGCGGAGGCGCGCGTCGCGGCCGCGGCCAAAGTCTTGGCCCAACCAGCAAAGCAGCCCGCAAAGCAGCCCGCAAAGCCCGCGGCCAAGAAGAAGCCAGCCAAGAAGAAGCCAGCCAAGAAGAAGCCCGCGAAGTAGGGACGGGCGGGCCGGTTGTCGCGCAGCCCACTTGTCGCGCAGCCCACGCCAGCGCCGCCTACCAGTCGCGGTGGAAGAACTCGCCGGCCGGCTTGTCGGTGCGCTCAAAAGTGTGTGCCCCAAACAGGTCGCGCTGGGCCTGCGTCAGGTTTTGCGGCAGCGACGCGCGCCGGTAGCTGTCGAAGTAGCTGAGGCTCGCGCCCATCGCCAGTGTCGGGATGCCGCTCTGCGCGGCAAGTGCCACGACGCGCCGCCAGGCGCTTTGGCGCTCCTGCAAGAAGCCGCCGAGCTGGTCGTCAAGGAGCAGGTTGGGCAGCTTGCCGTGCTTCTTGTAGGCCTCCTGGATGCTGGCCAGAAAGCGGGCACGGATGATGCAGCCGCCCTTCCAGATGCGCGCGACTTCGCCGAGGTCGATGCCCCAATCCTTGTCGGCATCGGCGGTCTTGATCAGGTCCAGCCCCTGCGCATAGCTGCAGATCTTGCTGCAGTAGAGCGCGTCGCGAACCGCGTCGAGCATGTCCGGATCCGGCTCCGCGCGCGGCGCATCGCTCGGACC
Organism: Planctomycetota bacterium; assembly: GCA_045105235.1. GTDB lineage: Bacteria > Planctomycetota > UBA1135 > UBA1135 > UBA2386. The sequence goes on from JBGCDH010000006.1 coordinate 38,499, forward strand.
GCTGAGCTTCTCGCTTGCCGCGACCCGCTTGTCCTTCATCGCGCTCAGGTAGCGGGCTTCGACTGCCGCCTGCATGGTCGGTGCCGGAATGCCGTAGCGCAGCGCGATCTCGCTGGTCCAGCGGCCGGTGCCCTTTTGCCCGGCCTTGTCGAGGATCATCTCGACCATTGGCTGGCCGGTCTCGTCGTCGGTGGCGCGCAGGATGCGCTCGGTGATCTCGACCAAGAACGACTCGAGGTGGCCTTCGTTCCACTTGGCGAACGTGTCGGCCATCTGCACGTGCGACATGCCGAGCACGTTCTTCATCAAGTCGAAGCACTCGGCGATCAGCTGCATGTCGCCGTACTCGATGCCGTTGTGCACCATCTTGACGAAGTGGCCGGCGGCGCCCTTGCCGACGTGCGTGACGCACGGGCCGTCGTCGACCTGTGCCGCGCACTTCTTCAGGATCGGGGCCAGCTCGTCATACGCGCTGCGTTCGCCGCCGGGCATCATGCTCGGGCCGTTGAGCGCGCCTTCTTCGCCGCCGGAGACGCCCATGCCGACAAAGCGCAGGCCCTTTTCGGTCAGCGCTTTCGAGCGGCGGTCGGTGTCGTCGGGGTGCGAGTTGCCGGCGTCGATGATCATGTCGCCCGGCTGCAGGTGCGGCAGGAACGTGTCGATCGTCGTGTCGACGGGGTCGCCGGCCTTGACCAGCAGCAGCACCTTGCGCGGCCGCACCAGCGAGGCGCAGACTTCTTCGGGGGTCTTGGCCCCGACCATCTTGTAGCCCTCTTCGCAGCGTGCGAGGGTCTCTTCAGTCTTGCCGTAGGAGCGGTTGTAGACGGTGATCGGGAAGCCGTTGCGGGCGATGTTGAGGGCCAGGTTCTGGCCCATGACAGCGAGCCCGACGACGCAGATTTGGGAGTTGGCTTGCATGCGGATCGATACTTCCGGCCGCATGGTAGCCGCCGGTGCGCGTCGCACCGCATGGATTGTGGCGGCAGCGGCCGTTCGCCCGCGATCGAGGGGCTGAACTTCCGGTCGCCGCGAGCATGCTCAGCGCATGCTGGCGCGTGGCCCGGTCCGGCTGGCCTGCGATTGCGCCCGCTGCTTTTGGGCTGCGCGCACCTTGGCGCGCCACTGGGCGATGTCGCGGCCTGGATCCTTGCCGACCAGGCGGCGCAGGGCGCGCCGGTAGCTGCGTCGGATGGTGCGCACCGTGCTGACGTTGATGAGCGTGGCGTCGAGCACGGCGCCGTCCTGGATCGCGCTCACTTTCGGGTCGGCAATGAAGGCGGACGACGCGATCTCGGCGTCGAAGTCCTGTACGTAGCTGGTTTGGCGCATGAATGCGACGTGGCCGCGGCTTTGCCCGCCGCCGCCGCCGGCCCGAGGCGCAAGGCCGCTGGCGGCGTGCGCTGCGGCGGCGAGCAACGGTTCGATCGCCGCATCGTGGCCGAGCTGCGCCAGCGTTTCGGCGGCTCGGATGCGCGCGCGCGGCTGGCGATGACGTAGGTAGCGGCTGACGTAGGCGACGTCGCGCGAATCGGCGTCCGGCCGCAGTTTCGCCAGCAGCTGGCGCTGTAGCTGGGTGCTGCGATCAAAGAGCAGCGCCATCAGCGCCAGGTCTCGTGTGTCCGCCGCGTCGCTCGGATCGGCGGCTTGCTCGCCGGAAAGCAGCGCCAAGAGCGCAACCAGACGGCGCATCGAGCTCGTGTTGGTGCGCGCGTGCGTGCGCAGCGCGTCCCGTGCTGTGGCCGGCATGTCGGCCAAGATCTGCACGAGGCATGCCTGCTTGCTGATCGGCAACCCGGCGCGTGCGTGCTGCAGGACGACCTGCACGTGGGTTTCCGGATCGAGCGGGTTCTCGTCGCGGGCCTCGGAGCCGGTTGGAACGGAGCCGGCGCGAACGGATTCCGCGCGAACGGCGCGGGTGGGATCGAACAGGTGGGCTTGGCTGCGCAGGAGCTTGCGGACGGCGGCGTCGATCGCTGGCGTGCTGGGCTTCTTGGCCTTGCGCAGGCGCTGCATGGCGCGCTCGAGGTGCTTCCAGACGGCGCTGCTCACGCCGGCGGAGGCTGCTTGCTTGGCGGACGCGAGTTCGACCGCGACGCTGCTGTGCTGCTGCGCAGCAGCGGGGCGTTGGCCGGCGAGCGCCAGCGCGGCGGCGGCGGCGGCGGCGAGAGCCGCGCAAGCGGCGATGGGAGACTGTCGTTGGGGCATCGTGGTCCTCGGGTGGCTGCAGGTTCAGGGGGTCATGTTCATGTCGGGGCACAACCGTCCCGCTCGTGGCCACGGCCTGTTGGCGTGGTCCGAGTCAGGTCCGGGTGTCCGCGAACGGAAGCGTGCCGGCTAGCGCGAGCGTTTCGCCGCTGCCGCCGGCGGCGGCAGCTTGACGAGCCAGCTCGCCCAGCGCCGTGGATCGGCGCCGGGATCGGCGCCGGCGAGCCGCTTCAAGGCCGAGCGGTAGGCGCGCACGATGGTGCGAATCTCGGTAACTCCGGCGACCGTGACATCCAGCACCGAGCCGCTCTGGATCACGTCGACGACCGGATCCGCGATGAACGCAGCCTGCGCGACCTCCACGTTGTAGTCGCGGATGTAGGCCTGCTGGTGCAAGAAGGCGATGTGGCCGCGTGTCGATATTCCGTCGCCCGCCGCCGCGACCAGCCCCGTGGCCGCATGCGGACCGGCTTTGACCAGCGGCGCAATCGCGGCGCGGTGGTCGAGGGATGCCAGTGCTTCGGCCGTGCGCACGCGCACCAGCGCGTTTTCGTGGGCGAGCCCTGCTGCCACATAGACGACATCGTCGGCCGCCAAGTTGCTGCGCGAGATCTCTACCGCGGCGGTTCGCACCTTGTTGCTGCGGTCGAGAATCGCCGTGCGCAGCACGAAGCGGTCGTTGCCGGACAGCGTGCGACGATGCAGGGCCCGCAGCGCTGCGATGCGCTGGGTGGGGCTTGAGCTGCGTCGTGCGAACTGACGCAGTAGCTGGTCGGCGCCAGCTTCGCGCACCAGCAGTTCGTCGATGGCGAGCGACTTGCCTGGCGACGTCTCCGGACAGAAGAGCCGCAGCAGGCCGCGCACGCGCTCTTTGCTCGGCGCCTGCCGCAGCGCGGACGGGAGCAGCTGCGGCTCGAGCTCGGCAAGCAGATCGCGAAACTGCCGGGTGATCGCAGACTTGGCCGCTGCCTTCTTCGGGCGTTTGCTGGTCGTGGCGCCCGCGCTCTTGCCCATTCCAAGCGCCTTGGCGGCGCGGTCGAGATAGCGCCACATCTCTCGTTCGAGTCCGAAATCTCGTGCTTGTCGCGCTAGCTGGATCTGGACGAAGGCGCCGTCGCCGCTGCGCTTCTGCAGCTCCTTGAGAGCCTGCTGCAGCTCGGACTTCTCGCGCTGGCTGGCGACGTCGTCGCTGGCGACCGTGACCTGGCCGTCATGGGTTCGCACACGAAAAATGTCGCCCTGGCTCTGCACCTGGCCGACCAAGACGCGCCCGTCTTTGAGCCGCAGCTCCATCAGTTTTTGAGCCGGCAAGCTCTGGCCCATCCACGCGCCGATCGCCACAAAAGCAAGCAGAGCGAACTGGGTTCGAACGGCTGCGCGGATGGCGGTTCCGCCGCCGCCCGCGCGGACTGGCCGAAGGTAAAGCGTGTGAACGGAGATCTCGGAGCGGCGTACCATCGTGTTGTTCGTCTGCTGAAGGTGTTGGTCGCGGGGCTTTTCGGTCGCGGCGGATCCGGTCGCGGAGCATGTCGGCTGGGGAATACGCCGACGATGGAGGCTGTCTATCTGCTGGCTATCTGCTGGCTATCTGCTGGCCACCTGCGGGTGCCGGCCGGCGGACGGGGCGATGACGTTCGGCTTGGGGGTATTCCCAGGTATGATCGCGAGCATGCTCCACGTCCGCAGGAACCGTGCCGGTTGGTCGCTATTGGTATCGCTGGCGTGCGCCAGCGCGACGGGGGTGGCGCAGGCGCCCGAGGTCAAACCTGCCAAGGTGGTGCAAAATGCTGCTGCTAAGGAGCTTGTGGCGCGTGTTGAAGCCGCCGAAGCCGCTCTGGGGGGGATCCGCCTGCGGCTTTCGACGCGCGGCGAGCTGCCCGGCGGTCTGGCCATCGAGACACACGGCGAGATCCGTGTCCTGCGCGCGAAACAGCCGGAGGAGCGCACCCGAACCTATACCGAGCTCGACTACTCGTTTGGGGTGGGCATGCGCGGCCGCATGGCCACCGCTCAGACCGATGAGGGCATTTTGATCTACGAGGAGGATCCGGCGTTTGGTGCCGTCTTCGTCCAGGTCCCGCCGGCAATTGTTGTCGATCTCGAATGGGCCGCGACGGTCCTGCAGCGCAACGACCTGCCCGGGATGGCCGATGCGCGCGCCCAGTCGCCGCTCGGGAGCGGTGTCATCGAAGACTTGACCAAGGCCTTCCTGCTGACGGTCGACGACGGCGAGGGGCGTTCGGCACACGCGGGCGAGGCCGGCACCTGGCTGGTTGGTAGCCGCAAGCCAGGCCTCGATGCGAACGACCCGGAGCTGCCGCTGGCGGATCGCGTCGAGCTGTTCGTGCGCGAGCGCGACCAAGCGCTGCTGGTCCTGCGCCACTTCGTCGGTGACAAGGTTGTGCAGGAAGTCCACGTCGAAGAGGTGGAGGTCGATCCGGCGTTCGATGCGGCAGCCTTCCGGGTCGACGGACACGGCGTGCGCGTTCGCAGCGTGCGGGAGCATGCGCCGGTGTGGTCGCAGATTGAGGCCGTGCTCGAGAAGGCCGAAGTCCAGTGCAAGGCCAAAGACCCGGTGCAGCGCGCCCGTCCAAGTCGCCGGCGCGAGGTCGCCGAAGAGCTGCAGCGCGAGTCGGCGAACGGCACGAGCGGCGGCAAGTAGCCGCCATGGCCGGCCAATAAGAAGCGGCCAGTAGAATTCGGCCAGTAGGAGTCGGCCTGAAAGAGGCGTCTGTAAGGTGCGTCTGTAAGGTGCGTCTGAAAGGTGCGTCCTAGCCCTCTTCTTCGCTCGGCGGTACCTCGAGCAGCTCGAGCCCCTCGTAGCGCGACTTCGCGTAGTCGATTTCAAACTCGGAGTTGAACAGCGCGACGAAGCGGCCGCCTTCGTCCTTGACGACCATCGGCAGGATCTCGAGCACCTCGTCGGTGACGTCCTTGACCCAGCGGGCGCGCGACCACGCTTTGCGTTCCAGCCGCAGCGCCACGCCGTATTCGACTTCGAGCCGCGACTGAAAGACCTCGAGCTGCAGCTCACCGATCGCGCCGAGGATCGGCTCGCGCGCGCCAAAGCGCGGCCAAAAGATCTGCACGACGCCTTCTTCGCCGAGCTGGGTCAGCCCCTTGCCGAAGCCCTTGGCCATCGAGGGCTCGCGCGGCGCGACCTGAGCAAAGATCTCGGGTGGAAAGCGCGGGAAGTTGCGCACTTCGAAGTTGCGGCCACTGCTCAGCGCATCGCCGACGCGGAACATGCCCGGGTTGATCAAGCCGATGACGTCGCCGGGGAAGGCCTCTTCAATCGAGACGCGCTCTTGGCCAAAGAATCGGTGCGGGTGCGAAAGGCGCACGTCGCGGCCCATGCGCAGATGCTTGGCGGCCATGCCGCGCTCAAAGCGGCCGGACGTCACGCGCAGAAACGCGATGCGGTCGCGGTGGTGCTTGTCCATGTTGGCAGCAACCTTGTAGACAAAGCCCGAGAAGAACGGCTCGTTGGGCTCGATCTTGCCGTCGAGCGTTGGCAGCGCGCTGGGGGCGGGAGCCATCGTCAAGAAGTGCTTGAGGATCGTCTCGACGCCAAAGTTGACGAGCGCGCTGCAGAAAAACATCGGCGAGATCTCCTGCTTCAAAAACGCATCGAGGGTGAACGGCTGCACGCAGCCCTCGACCATCATCAGGTCCTCTAGCAGCTGCGCGTGGGCGCGATCGCCGAGCTCTTCTTTGAGCTTGGGATCGTCCGGGCCGGTGGTTTGCACGGCGGCGCGCGTCGCGTTGTGGGCCGTCTTTTCGAACAGCAGCACTTCTTGGTCGCGCAGCGAATAGACGCCGCGGAACGAGTCGCCCGAGCCGATCGGCCACGACGCCGGCACGATGGTGATGCCGAGCGTCTTTTCGACTTCGTCCATCAGGTCGAGCGGGGATCGCGCCGGCCGGTCCATCTTGTTGACGACCGTGACGATCGGGATGCCGCGATCACGGCACACCTTGAACAGCTTGATGGTCTGCGGCTCGACGCCCTTGGCGCCGTCGATCAGCATCAGCGCCGCGTCGGCCGCGACCAGCGTGCGGTAGGTGTCCTCGGAGAAGTCTTGGTGACCCGGGGTGTCCAGCAGGTTGACGCAGTGGCCGTTGTATTCGAACTGCAGCGCCGAGGAGGTGATCGAGATGCCGCGCTTCTTCTCGATGTCCATCCAGTCGGAGGTCGCGCTGGTGCCGCCGCGGCGCGCCTTGACCGAGCCCGCTTCGCGGATGGCGCCGCCGTAGAGCAGCAGCTTTTCGGTCAGCGTGGTCTTGCCCGCGTCAGGGTGCGAGATGATCGCGAACGTGCGACGGCGCTGGATTTCGTGGTCGAGGTCGGGCATGGGCGGCGGATCGGGCAAGCAGCGTAGCGGCGCGGTGCGATGGGGCCAGCTACAGCCGTACAGATTCCCTGGCTGCGGAACTCTGGCTTGCGGGACCTCGGCGGACCGGGTCTCAGCGGCCCCGTCCTCAGCCGACCAGATCCTCGGCTCGCTCAGGTCAAACGGTCCACGGCGCCGCATTCCGGCTACGGTTGCGGGCTATGCGCCTCGTTTTCGCCTGTTGGGTGTCGTTCGTCTCTGCACTCTTCGCCCCGGTGGCAGCCGCTTTTGGGCAGCAGCCGTCGCCGGAATCGCCCGCGCCGGAATCGCCCGCGTCCGGTGCGGCGCAGCCACAGCGCGTGGTGCTGTGGCCGGACGGAGCACCGGGAGCGCTTGGCGATGCCGACAAGGATCGTCCGCACGTTCGCGTCCACCTGCGGACGAGTGCGGTCACGCTCCAGGACGCCGCGGACATCAAGCGTCCCGCCATCGTCGTTTGTCCGGGCGGTGGCTACGGCCACCTGGCTCGGGACCACGAGGGCAAGCAGATCGCGGCGTGGCTTGGCTCCATCGGAGTTGTCGCCGTAGTGCTCGACTATCGACACCGCGGCAAGGGCTATGGCCATCCGCGTCCCTTGCAGGACGTGCAGCGGGCGCTGCGGCTTGTGCGCAGCCGCGCCGACGCTTGGCGCATCGATCCGGCACGCGTCGGCGTCATCGGCTTCTCGGCCGGCGGCCACCTCGCGGCGAGCGCCAGCGTGCACCACGACGCGGGCCAGCTGGAAGCCACAGATGCGATCGAGCGGCAGTCGTCGCGGCCGGACTTTGCCGTGCTCTGCTACCCGGTGATCGCTTTTGGCCAGCCCTTTGCGCATCGCGGCTCGCAGCGCAATCTGCTCGGCAAGAATGCGCCGCCCGAGCTGGTTGCGAAGATGTCGTGCGAACGCAGCGTCGACGAGCGCACGCCGCCGACGTTCCTTTGGCATACGAGCGCCGACCGGGTGGTCTCGCCGCAGAACAGCGTGGCCTACTACATGGCGCTGCAGGCCAGCAAGGTGCCGTGTGAACTGCACATCTTCGAGCAGGGCCGCCACGGCATCGGCCTGGGGCGCGGACTGGCGGCGGAAGCCTGGCCTGCGTTGTGTCGGCGCTGGCTACAGGTGCGCGGCGTGTTGGCGGAGACAGAGAGCCGCTAGGGACCGCGGCCGTGGCGGTTGCGGTGGCGCGGTGTGGCGTTGTCGCTGGTTGCGCCTTGTTGCGCCGCACGCGCACACGGGCGCAGCAGCTGCGTGGCCCAGTCGCGCTGGCGCATGGTGCCTGTCGCGGCAAGCTCGCATAGCCAGCTGCGGCGCGCCGCGTCCCGCGGATGATGGCATACAAGCCAGGCGAGCCGCGCGCTTCGGATGTGCCGCGCTGCTGCGGTCTTGGTCCTGGGGGCTAGCATCTGGTCGTTCTTCTTCTGGTCGCCCTTCTTTTGGCCGTCCTGCGTTTGGCCGTCCTTGCGCTCGCCGGCCAGGGCGCGCCGGTTCGCGTTTGTGGCCCGGTCAAAGAGCGTCTTCGACCAGGCCTTGTTCTGCTGGCTCCCCGCACGTCGGCGGACCATCCGTTCGAGCAGATCGGGCTCGGCCCACGGCAGCTTGTGCACGATGCGCCCGCCGGGGGCGATCACGATCGCCCAGTTGGGCAGGTCGCCAAAGGCGCGCCGGCTCTGGTCGGATAGGTCGTCGAGCCAGATGTCGACGTCGAGCTGAAACTCGTTCTTCGTGCGCCGCGCCAGCGCCGCACGCTCGCTGTCGTGGGTTGGCTGCACGACGTCGCCGAAGGCCATTTGGCGCGCGTGCGGCTCGCGCTGGTAGACGATGACGAAGCGCACATCGGTGCGTCCCGCGAACGTTTGAAAGAGCTGCCGCAGACCTGCGGCGTTGCGTCGGAACGGCGGTCACGTGTAGCTGCCGGCAATCAGCACGATGAAGCGGTCCGCTTCGACCGTCAGGCTGCGCGGACGGCCCTCCAGGTCGTGCAGCAGCAGCTCGGGCGCCTGGCTGCCGACCGCTGGCTGCTGCCTGGCGAACTCGCTGGTGTCATAGGCGACGAAGCGGCGCAGCTCCATCTGGGCGCCGGCGTTGTCGGCCGCGAAGCTGGCCGCGGCGGTGGCCAGCATTGCTGCGCCGAGACGTCGTGTGAGCGCGTGTCGAAGAATCGATTCCATGCCGGACGGACCACCGACGCGCTGAGTGCTTACGTGTTTTTTCGCATCGGCTCGCGCAGCACGCGAAAGCCGACGTCGTCGGCGCGCACGCTCGGCCGCAGCCGCATGCGCATGGCGTTTCGCACGAAGACGCCATCGAGCACAAACGAGCCGCCGCGCAGCATGCGCATCTCGCGATCGCGGCTGCCGGCTGGTGCGTCGAGGTAGCGGTTGAGGCACCACTCGAAGGCGTTGCCGGTCATGTCGTAGAGGCCATAGCCATTGGCTTTGTGCGTGCCGATCGCGACCAGGCGGCCGCTTTCCTGGTTTGCTGCGGCTAGGCGAAACGTGTCGCCATACGCGTAGGCGCGCGAGCCCGGGCCGCGGGCCGCCTTCTCCCATTCGCGCTCGAGCGGCAGCCGGTGCACGGCGCCGGTCGCCAGGGTCTGGTGGTCGCAGTAGGCTACGGCCCCGGCCCAGCTGACGGTCACAACCGGCAGGTTGGGCGCATCGGTTTGGTAGCGCTGCTGCTCCTCATGCCAGCGGATACGGCACTTGTAGCCGCCGAGGTCCAGCCAGTTCTGCGCGGCGGGGGCCGTCCCAGCGGCGCGGACGCTGGCGTTCAAAAACGCGCAGTACTCGGCGTTGCTGGTTTCGTGGGATGCGAGCCAAAAGCCCGCCGAGTGCATCGAACGCAGCGGTCGCTCGTCTTCTCGGCCAACGCCGAGCGCATCGCCGCAAAGAGCGGGGCCGGCCGGAATCCAGCGCCAGCCTCGGCCGGGCTGATGCGGGGGCGTTGTCGTGCAGGGTTCCGCCGGCGGTTGCTCGATACGGACCTGCAACGTCGCTGCGGCTTCGAAGCCCAGTTCTCCGATTGGCGGCAGCGCCAAGGGCACGCTCGGGGCGGCATCCGCGATGCCGAGCGCGTAGCGCCCCGGCGGCACGTGCAGCGAAATGGTTGTACCGGCGCCCAGCGGTCGGCTGCGGCCGAAGCCATCGCGGCAGACGGTGTGCAGCACGACATCAAGCTGCTCGGGGTTGGCGATCGCGACGTGCCGATGGCCGGTTTGCGCCTCTTGCCGATGCCAAGGCGATGCCGGCGACCGGTGGCCAGCGGCGCGTTGGCCAGTAGCCGTGCCGCAAAGCAGGGCGGCGAACAGGTAGAGAACGTGCATGGCGGGCGGACGCCGGGCGGCGCTGGGCCTTACACGAAATTTGGCCGGCACGCCCTCGGCAGCGGCCGTATCCCGAGCTACATGCGGTCGGGGTCCTGGCCGCGCAGCACCGAGTTGCCGTCAAAGGTCTCGCGGAGGTTCGCCTTGGCGGGCTTCGCCAGCATGCTGGCGTCGAGCCGGCCGCTCTGGCCGAAGAACGAAATCGGGTTCTGCCACACCAGCTGCTCGATCTTTTCGCGCGGCACGCCGGCTTGCTCAAGCTTGACGACGGTGCGCGGCACCATCATTGGGTCGCTGACGCCCCAGTCGGCGGCGCTGTTGATCACGAATCGGTCGACGCCATATTCGAGCACGATCTGGACCATGCGGTGCGGGTCCATTTTGGTGTTGGGATAGATCGAAAAGCCGGAGTGGCAGCCGAGCTCGCGGGTGATCTTGATCGTCTCCTCGTTGCCGTGATCGAGCAGGATGCGCTCCATCGGGAAGTCCTGCTCCTGGATGATCGCGATGCAGCGCTCAAAGCCCTTCTTTTTGTCGCGGTGCGGCGTGTGCACGAGCACCGGCAGGTTGTGCTGCTTGGCCAGCTGCAGCTGCTCCGACATGAACTTCTCTTCGGTCTTGGTCTGGTCGTCGAGGCCGATTTCGCCGATGCCCACACAGCTGTCCTTCTCGCAGTAGCGCGGCAGGATCGCGAGCACGTCCTTGTTGACGCGGTCGTCGTTGGCCTCGCGCGGATTCAGGGCCATCGTGCAGAAGTGGTGGATGCCGAACTGCTGGGCGCGGTGGCGCTCCCAACCGATCAGCGTTTCGAAGTAGTCGACGAACGAACCGACGGTCGTGCGGTTTTGGCCGAGCCAGAACGCCGGCTCCAGCACCGCGCGCACACCGGCCAAGCTGAGCTGTTCGTAGTCGTCGGTGATCCGACTGAACATGTGGATGTGCGGCTCGAAAATTAGCATCGTGGGCAGTCCTCGTGGGTCTAGGGGGTGCCGCTGGGCGCCGTGGCGTTCTTCAGCGGGCGGTTGTTCAAGTGTGATTCGGCCGTCGTTTTCGCCGAGCTGCGACCGGCCGTGCCGATCTACTGGCCGAGCTCTACTGGCCGAGCTCTACTGGCTGAGCTCTACTGGCTGAGCTCTATTGGCTGAGCTGCTGCAGCAGCGTGCGGATGTCTGCGCGCGGCTCGCGCGGCAGGCGTTCTTTGGCAAAGCCGGCAACGCCCGCGCCGCGCTCGGGCAGCTTGAGCAGGCCGTCGGCGGCGGCGCGGCGGACGCCGTCGTCGCCGTGCTCCAGGCCGCCGATCAGTCGAGCCAGCGCGCCGGGACAGGGGGCGCAGCCGAGCATCCGCCAGGTGTCGCGCCAGACGGAACGGCCGGCTGCTTCCCGCTCGGTCGCGAGGTCTTGCAGCATCGTCGACAGCTCGGCGCTGGCGCAGCGCTCTGCGCCGAGCGCGCGCTCTAGCGGCAGGTCGACAAACGCGAATTTGAGCAGCAGGCGGTTTTGCAGGTCGCGGTCGATGGCCTTGGCTTCGGCGGCACGCACCAGCAGGTCGGTGTCGCAGATGGCCGCTTCGAGATGGAGCACGACGTTGCTGCGCAGGACTTCTCCGAACAGCCCGGCCGTCGTGGGGCCGAGCGGCAAGAAATTGAGCGCGCGCAGCAGCATGGTGCGCTCTTCGATGTCGCCGTGCGACCACAGGTCGATCAGCGCTGCGTCGCTCGGTTGGCTCGCCAGCAGGATGCTGGTCGCGACCAGGTCGCAAACGCGCAGGCAGTCGAGGTCCACCCGGGCGATGGCGCCGCCGCCGGTTGCGCCGCCGCCGGTTGCGCCGACGCCGGTTGCGCCGACGCCGGTTGCGCCGTCGCCGGTTGCGATGTTGCCGGTTGCGATGTTGCGGTGGCCGCCGCCGATCGGATCGCGGCTGGTTTTGCGCGGGATGCCCGGGAAAGCGACCGGCAGCCGGCCAGGGTCGGCGGTGCACTCGGCGGCGAGCGTCTCGGCAAGCGCCGCAGCGGGGCCAAGGGAAGCAGCGGCCAGAAGGTCACGAATGGGCGTCGGCATCGGGGCAAGCACCATAGCGGCGGGGGGCAACAACGTCATCGAGGAACGCGGCGGGCCCGGCTGGGTTCAAGGCGGTGTTCCGTCGAGGTCGATAGATGGAGCAATGGAGAACGACCCAGGAACCCCCTCTCGCCATCCGGGGCACCGTCATTCGCGGATTCTGCTCATTGAAGACGATGACCTTGATGTCATTGCCTTTCATAAGGCGATTGCGCAGCGGGAGCTGCCGATCGAGCTGCAGCGGGCGCGCAATGCCATCGAGGCTCGGGAGATGCTGCACCTGCAGCTGGAGGACGGGCGCGAGGAGAGCATCCTGATTGTGCTCGATCTCAACATGCCGGCTCTCAATGGCATCGAGTTTTTGCGCGAGCTGCGTGCCGATCCTCAGCTGCGTTCGTCGGTGGTTTTTGCCTACACCACCTCCGAATCGGCCGCGGACATGCAGGCCGCCTACGAAGCGAACGTGGCCGGCTACTTCACCAAGGATGTTCTCGAGGACAGCACGGCGAAGCTGATCGACTTCCTAGCGATCTATCTGGCCAGCGTACGCCTGCCCCGCCCCGGTGCGGCGGCTGCCAGCGGCGCCTGAGGGCAGCCGCGCGCCGCGATCGCTCGCGGCAAGACCAAGAATCGGTTGGGGGCGCCGCGGTGCGCCGCTACGGTGCTGCGCGATGGAATTCCCCGCCTGGGACCCCGTGCTGTTCGACATCCCGTACCTGCCCATCGATGTGCGCTGGTACGGCCTGATGTATGTCGTTGGCTTCGTGTTTGCGCAGTGGGTCTTTGTGCGCCTGGCGCGGCGCGGGTTCTTGCCCGTCGACCCGGCGGCGGCTCCCGACCTGATTTTCTACTGCGTCATCGGGGTCATGCTCGGCGGCCGCACCGGCTACGCGCTGTTCTACGACCAGTCGCTGCTCCATCCGATGCAGTTCCTGCAGGTGTGGAAGGGCGGGCTCGCCTTCCACGGCGGGCTCGGCGGCGTCTGGATCGCAACGTGGCTGTTCTGCCGGCGGCATAAGATCGGCTGGGGGCGGGTCGCAGATTCGGCAGCGCTGGCGGTGCCGGTGGGCATCTTCGCCGTGCGCATGGCGAACTTCATCAACGGCGAGCTCTTTGGCCGCAAGACGACGCCGGACACGTGGGGCGCGATGCAGTTTCCCACCGACGTGCGGGCGCTCGAGCAGCTGCGTATTCCGGCGGGCGTGACGATGCGAGACCGCGAGCTGTGCATCCAGGTCGCCTGCAAGAAGCTCTCCTGGGAAGACGTCGTCGACCGCCTCAGCACCGTCGACAGCCGCGGCCGCGAAATCGACTGGGAGCGGGTGCAGCCGTTTCTCGATTGGGACCGCGTCCGCGAGATGACGCGCATGGTCGATGGCGTCGAGCAGCACGTTGTGCCGTATCGGCATCCTTCGCAGCTCTATGAAGGCATTGGCGAAGGGCTGCTGGTAGGCCTTGTGCTGCTGATTCTCTATCTGAAGACGCGCAACAACCCGCTGCGCGCCGGCCGCTACAGCGCGGTCTTTTTGCTCGGCTACGCGGCGGTGCGGTTCTCGCTGGAGTGGGTGCGCAAGCCGGATGAGCAGTTCTTCGAAGGGGGCGGCGACGGCTCCGTGCTGTTCGGCATGACAATGGGCCAGACGCTGAGCGTCGGCATGGTCATCGGGGCGCTGCTGCTGCTTTGCTGGCCGAAGGGCAAGTCTGGATCGGATTCGCCGGATTCCGATGTGTCAGGATCTACCGGCGGCGAGCCCTCCTAGCGTAGGGCATCCGATATACTAGGTGCTGGCTGCCGGCGCGTTCCGCGGGAATAATGGCGTCGGCCCCGGCGTCCCCGACGTCTGCACGGTCCTGTGACCGGCCCTGCTACCATGGTGCGCATCCGTCAGCTTTCTCTCTTGCTCCTGTCTGCTGCGCTCGGCGCTCTGCTGGGAGGCTGTGACAATATCGGCCGCGCGTTCGATCCGTCGGTGGACCCGAACGATCCGAGCAGCGACACCGGGGAATCGACCGTGCAGGTGGTCCCAGCCGGCGGCATCGCCCGCGACGGGCGGCCGCAGGTTCGTGCCGCCTATCCGGAGGACGGCGGCTGGCCGCGCACCGTGCCGATCGTGGTGGAGTTCAGCGAGAGCGTCAACGAAGCGTCGCTGCTGCCGACCACGCCCAACGGAATCGATGGTCGCATTGGTGTGCGCATCCAGGGCTCGACCGAGCTGCTGCCGGCGCAGTATGATTTCCTGGCCAACGGTCGTCTGCTGATCATTCGACCGATCGGCGGACTGCCTGCCAACCCGGCCGCGTTCTACGAGACGGTGCTGTTCCCGGAGGGGCGCGACACCGATGGGGTGCGCTTCCAGGTTGCGGGCGATGAGGAGATTCTGACGGAGTTCCAGGTCAACCAGGACGAGTCCTTCACCGACGGCCGCATCCTGGCGCTCTTTCCGCGCGACAATGCGGACCTCGAGCGCGAAAGCTCGATGCTGGTGGTGTTCGATCGCGCGGCGAACCTTGGTTCGCTGCAGACCAGCAATCTGTTCGTGACGCCGGTGGGCGGGGCGGCCATCGACTTCACGATTCGCCAGCCGCTGGTGGCAATCGGCATCGCCGTCAACGACACCCGGATCATCGAACTCGACCCGAGCGCGGCGCTGGAGCCGAACACGCAGTTCGAGTTTACGGTCACGTCCAACATCACGTTTGGGCTCGACGGCAACCTCGACTTCAATGGGCGCACGCCGTTCAGCGTCTACGATAGCGTCGGGCCGGCGGTGCCGACGCTGGTGGAGTTGGGCAACTCGGTAGCCGGTTTCGAAAACCAGATCAGCCAGCAGAACTTTGCCACGACGCAGCTTGCCGTGACGACGCCGGTGGACGCGTTGATCGGCGACACCGTGGTCGCGCGGATCTACGGTGGCGACGCGGCCACAACGGGAACGTTCGATCTGGCGTTTCTCGAGCGCACCGTTTCGCTAACGGCTGGCGGCGAGCAAACCGTGCTGGTCGATTTCTCGAACGACGTGGGCGCGATCGGCAATCTGGCGCTCGACGAGGGAGAGCTTTCGTTTGCGGCGTCGCTCGTGCGCGGCAGCGATTCGACCGGCTTCGTGCTCAACCCGGAGACCGCCGATCCCACGCTGGACGTCACGCCGCCCGAGTTCGAAAGCATCGATATGCCAGGGGACGGCTCCGTAGTGCTCGCGGATACGGAGCATGCGGCGCTGTATGGCGTCGCCAGCGAGCAGCTTGCCGAAGTCTCCGTTGCGAGCAGCGCCACGACGACCGGCATGGTGGGCTCGGACGCCGACGGCCGCTTTTTGACGCGTCCGGTCTTGCTGCCGCGCGGCACGATGGGGGACCAGTGGTCGCTGACGCTGATCGACCTCGCCGGCAACGAGTCGCAGGCGCAGGCTGGCTTCTTCACGCTGCGTGGCGCCGTGACCGGAGCCCAAAGTGGTTCGATCGTGATCGAGGCATACGACGAGAGCACCCTCGAGCCGGTTGTGGGCGCATCGGTGCTGATCGAAGACGGCGGGCCAAGCAGTCCGCCGGTCAACCCGCAGCTGACCACGACCGATCTGCTCGGCCGGGCGACGGCCACGATCGCGGCCGGCCCGAAGTCGGTGACCATTGTCGCCGAGGGCTACGATTTGATCACGATGGCCGCGACCAACGCGGGCTTCGTCAGTCTACCGCTGCGACCTATCGGCGGTGCGAGTGCGGACTTGGTTGGCACGGTTGGCTTCGAGGCCACCGGCTCGGAGACCGTGCTCATCGGCACCAGTTCGTTCGCCAGCGAACGGCTGCTCGCGGTCGAAAGCAGCAGCGCGTCGCCGACGTCGATCCCGATGACCTCGGTGCTCGCCAATCGACCGCAGATTGTAACGGCCTTTGGCGGCCAGTTTGAGCCGACCGGCAACCCGACCTTCACGCTGCAGGCGTGCCAGATCTGCGGGCCGGGTCTGCTGCAGCCTACGGCTCCGGTGCCGCCGGTCGCTGCAGGCGAAGAGGTAACCGCGACGCTGTTCTTGACCGGTGCCGTGTCGCCTCCGGTTGGCCTCAATGCGCCGCACACCGAGGACTTTGGCTTGGCCGGTGACCTCGATCTGATGTCGCTGGTCGGCGGGGTGCCGCGTAGCCGCGTGATGTGCTCGCTCGAGGGCTTCCGCGGTCAAGTGCTCGGTGGCGTCGGCGCCGTCACGGGCGGGGCCGGCACGACCTTTAGCATCGAGCCGGATTTTGCGGTGCCGATCCTGGTCGGCTTCGCTCTGTTTGGCGGCGTGGTCTGGCTGCTCACCGAAGCCGAAGACACCGAGGGTCGTTTGAGCCGGACGCGCGTTTTGGTCGCCACGGACTTGATCGGCGAGCCGGTTGGTTCGGTTCTGCCGGGCATTGGCGTAACGGCGATTCCCTCCATCATGCCGGTGAGTCCGTTTACGGGGCCGCCGGTCATTGAGTTCGACGATGTGCTCAACTCCCAGCTCGCCCCAGGTGGTGCCGGCATCACGCTGGTCGAGGTGGTCACCGCCGACTCTGCCGGCCGGCAGTGGCGCATCCTGGTTCCCGATCGGGACCCCAACACGGGCACCGATACGGTCCAGTTCCCCGATCTGGCATCGCAGGGTCTTGTCGGCCTGACCGGCGGCAGTTGGACCACGGTGGTCGAAGCCCGGCTGTTCGTTTCCAGCACGCTGGCGTCGCTCGATGACTTTGTGCTGACCGAGCGCTTCCGGCAGGAAGTCAACTACGCGCGTTCGGCTCCCGTCACCCTGACGGTTCCGTAGCCGATCGTGCTCGGTGTCGCACTGCTGTCGGGAGGCCTAGACTCGTCGGTTGCGGCTGCCTGCTTCGCGGCCGTCGAGGGACAGCGGCTGCGCGCTGCGCTGTTCTGTGACTACGGCCAGCGCGCCGTGCATCGCGAGCGCGACGCTGCCGCACGGATGGCGCAGCGTCTTGGCGTAGCGCTGCACGACTATTCGCTGCCGTGGCTCGGCGAGCTTGCCGCGAGCAGCGGTTCGCGCCTGCTCGGCAATACCGGCGACCTGCCGGTCGCGACGGCCGAAGAACCTGGCGATGCGGCCAGTGCGGCGCAGGTTTGGGTCCCGGCGCGCAACGCCGTATTCGTCACCATCGCGGCAGCGCTGGCGGAGCGCGAAGGGGCCGACTGCGTGGTGGCCGGCTTCAACCGCGAAGAGGCCGCGACGTTTCCGGACAACTCCCACGCCTTTCTGGAGGCGTCGTCGGCCATGCTCCGGCTCGGGACCCAGAACGGCGTGGTTGTGGTCAGTCCGACGATTGCTTGGGACAAAGCGCAGATTGTCGCGCAGGCGCAGCGCTTTGGCTGGGCGGCGACCGACGTGTGGTCGTGCTACGACGGTGGGGAAATGCCGTGCGGCCAATGCGAGTCGTGCGTGCGAAGCCGCTTCGAGCGATGATGTGCGGGCGCCTTGGCCACGTAGGCATGGATGTTCTCAAGCTAGTGCTAGTGTCGTGCATCTGGTAGACGGGATAGGATCCGGGATGCGAGGGCGTTCGCCGCAAGGCGCTGCGACGAACGCATGTTCCATACTTGCTGCCGAGAAGCCTTCCTGCCGAGAAGCCTTCCCCGAGGAGCAGCAACTCCGTCACGGGCGTCTTGGCGCCCGCAGAATGCCCCCGATATCGGATGCACGACACTAGCAGCAAACCACCGGCCATGAAGAAGCCGTCCGAGCCGCCTCAAGCCCCGTCGCAACCGGGACTGTTCGGCATCGTCAACGTGACGCGCGACTCGTTTAGCGACGGCGGCCGTTGGTTCTCTCCAGAGCAGGCGCTGCTGCACGCTGAGGAACTTGTGCGCGGCGGAGCTGCGGTGCTCGACCTCGGAGCGGAATCGACGCACCCCGATTCGGAAGATGTTGCCGGCGAGGAGGAGATCCGCCGTTTGGAGCCGGTTGTGGCGGCTTTGGTGGAGCAGGGGCACAGCGTCAGCATCGATACGACGAAGGCCGACGTGATGCGTTCGATGCTGGCGCTCGGCGCGAACTGGCTCAACGACGTCAACGGTTTCCGCGATCCGGACGCGCTTGCGGTCGCCGCGCAGGCGTCGGTGGACGTGCGTTTCGTGGTGATGTTTTCGCGCAGCCACGGGCCGCGTGCCGACCGCACGGCCGCGGGCGTCGGCGAGCTGTTTGACGAACTGCGGCGCTTCTTCGACGAGCGCCGCCGCGCGTTCGCAGCGGTTGGCATCGCCGCGGAGCGCATCGTTTTTGATCCCGGCATGGGCTTTTTCCTCGGCCGCGATGCGCTGCCGAGCCTGACCGTCTTGAAGCATCTCCGCATGTTGACGGATGAGCACGGCCCGATGCTGATCTCGGTTTCGCGCAAGTCCTTCCTGGGCGAGATCACCGACAGCGGCGTTGCTCAACGCGGACCGGGCACGCTCGGGGCCGAGCTATGGGCGGCGCGCCACGGTGCGGCGTGGATCCGCACCCATGACGTGCGCGCCCTGCGCGATGCGCTGATGGTCGAACGAGCGATCGAAGCGGCACCATGATCCCGCTGCGCGATAGCATTCCGGCGGTTCGCACGCCCTACGTGCGCAACCTGATGCTGGTGCTGTGCAGCGCGGTTTTCGTGCTGCAGCAGCTCAGCCACAGCGGCCTGCTGGTTTTCGAATACGGCATGGTGCCGGCGCGCGTCTTCGGCGACGGAGCCATCATCGTTCGCGATGCCTATGGCCGCGCGCTGCAGCTGCCCGAGGCGGCGTTGCCCGATTGGCTGACGCTGCTTTCCTGCACGTTCTTGCACGGCGGCTGGATGCACTTTCTGGGCAACATGCTGTTCCTGTGGATCTTCGGCGACAACGTCGAGGATCGGTTCGGCAGCGTCGCGTTCTTGCTGTTCTACCTTGGCTGCGGCGTTGCAGCGTCCTTGGCCCACGCGCTGGCCGACGCGACGTCCGTGGTGCCAACGATCGGCGCGAGCGGTGCGATTGCCGGCGTGATGGGCGCCTATCTTTTCCTGTATCCAAAGTCGCGCGTGCTGGCGCTGATCCCCATCGGCTTCTTCCTGATGGATGTCGTGCTGCCGGCTCCCTTCTTCCTCGTCTACTGGTTTGGGCTCCAGCTCCTGCAGGGTGCGATCGATCGGGGCGTCGGCGGTGGGGTTGCTTGGTGGGCGCACGTGGGCGGCTTTGTCGTGGGGGCTGCAGTGGCCGGCGGACTCTTGCTGCTCGAGCGTCTGCAGCCGAAGCAAATCGAAGTGGTGCTGTCGCGCCGTCCTTCGCGGCGGGTGATCGGCGGTCGGCCGCGGCGATAGGCCTCGCAATTCGCCGTGGAGGTGGTTTCGTGTGAACCAAGGGCGCGAGCCCTGCGTTCGCGCGCGCTCCCTCCGACCCCTCATGCTGAATCCGTTTCGCTTTCGATGTGCCGCACGATTGGCACTCTCCGCTGTCGCTGTCGCGGCGGCGTCTGCTGCCCAGGTGCCGTCGTCCGGGCAAGATCCGGGCGTGGGGCAAGCTTCGCGCGCGGTGCAGAATCCGGGCGCGGGGCCAGAGCAAGAGCCCGAGCGCATCGTCGTCACGGCCACGCGGTTTGATCAGGATCCGTTCGTGGTGCCGCGCAGCATCGACGTCGTCGATCTGGAGCGCATGCAGCGCGTGCAGTTTCGCAGCCTGCCGCAGGCGCTGCGCGAGCTTCCGGGCACGTTCGTGCAGGAAACGTCGCCGGGGCAGGGCTCGCCGTATTTGCGCGGCTTCACGGCCTACAACAACCTGCTGTTGATCGACGGCGTGCGCCTCAACAACTCGACGTTTCGTTCGGGGCCCAATCAGTATTGGGCGACGATCGATCCCTTGTCGGTGGGGCGGCTCGAAGTACTGCGTGGTCCGGCCTCCACGCTGTGGGGCAGCGACGCGGTCGGCGGCACGGTGCAGGTGATCACCAAGAGCCCCGATCGCTACGGCGACGGTGGCTCCGGGGTCTTCTACGGTGGCGAAGTATACGGGCGCTACGCGACGGCTGAGGACTCGATCGCGACCCGCGGCGAAGTGCACGTCGGCATCGTCGGCGAAGACGGTTCGCGCACGGGATTCTTGCTCGGCGCTTCGGCGCGTGCGCTTGGCGATATCGAAGGCGGCCGGGCGACCGGCCGACAGCCCAACACGTCGCACGACGAGGGCGGCTTCGACCTCAAGGTCGAGCACTTTTTTGATGCAGACACCAAGCTGACGTTCTTGCACCAGTCGTTTTCGCAAACGGCGGTGCCGCGCACGCACTCGACCGTCGACGGCATCTCGTGGCGCGGCACCTCGGTTGGCAGCAATCTGCGTCGCAACAGCAACCAGGACCGTCGGCTCACCTACCTGCAGCTGCACAAGACCAAGATGGAGGGGGCCGTGCAGGACATGCGGTTCTCGGTCAGCTGGCACCAACAGCGCTGGCTCGAGGACCGCATCCGGTCGAGTGGCGAGCAAACGCGCGACAACTCTTTGGTCGGAACGCTCGGCGCGTTCGCGCAGTTCTCAAGCGATACGGCGGTCGGTCGTCTGACCTACGGCATCGACTACTACCGGGACCACGTCAACAGCTCGCGCAACCGCTCGACGTTTCGCCCCGGAGACGAGATCCAGGGCAAGGTGGCCGATGATGCCACCTACGACCTGCTCGGTGTGTTCGTGCAGGACGTGCTGAAGATCACCGACGAGCTGCAGCTCGAAGCTGGCCTGCGCTACACGTATGCCCGCGCCGACGCCGACAGCGTGCGCGATCCGGTCAGCAATCAGCGCACAACCCTGAACAGCGACTGGGATGAGCTCACCGGCAACGTGCGCGCGCTCTACCGCGTCAGCGACGAATGGAACGTGTTCGCCGGCGTCAGCCAGGGCTTTCGGGCGCCGTCGCTGACGGACCTGACGAGCTTCGAAATTGCGCGCAGCGGCGAGCAGGAGATCCCGGTGACGGATCTCGACGAGGAGCGTTTCACCTCGTATGAGGTCGGCACCAAGATCCGCACCGACAGCGCCAGCGTGCAGGCCGCCTGGTTCTATACCGATATCGAGGACCAGATCCTGCGCTTTCCGACCGGCACAACGACCGTGGCTGGCGATCCCATTGTCAGCAAAGGCAACGTCGGCGATGGCTACATCCAGGGCGTCGAGCTGGGCTACACCCTGCGAGTCGTCGACCGCACCGAGGTCTACGGCTCGCACAGCTATCAATACGGCCGGATTTCCAACTTCCAGGATCCGGCCGCGCCCAACCAGCTGCGCAACGACTATCCGTCGCGGCTGATGCCGCTGATGCACCGGGTCGGACTGCGGTGGACAAACGTCGAAGGCTCGTTCTATGCGGAGACCGACGTGGTGCGCGCCGAAGATGCCGACAAGCTGTCGTTTCGCGACCAGGGCGATTCCCAGCGCATCCCGCCGGGCGGCACGCCGAGCTACACCGTTTGGAACGCGCGCTGCGGCTGGCAGATCGATGATCGCGCCCGGCTCGAAGTCGGCGTCGAAAACCTGACGGACGTCGACTACCGGGTGCACGGCTCCGGCAGCAACAGTCTCGGCCGCAACCTCGTCATCGGCCTGCGCGTCCGATTCTGAGCGCGGCGGGCGGCGGTTGCGGCGGCGGCCCCGTCAGCGGCCCCGGCCCGCTAGGGCCTGAGGCGCGGGCTGCCAAGCGCGGTGGCGACAGGGTTTCTCACTATGAGGCACTTCCCGAAGCCGGCGCGCTCAAGTTCGGTTTCCAGAGTTTCGATGACGGTTCTGTCGAGCTGTCGATCCGACTGCGGTCGACACGAGGCCTATGGAATCCGTCAACGACATCAAAAGCGCTCTTTCAGAGCGGTCGCGCACTGCGACCCTGGATGAACTCCGCGACGAGGGCCGCAAGCGCGTTCGACTGATCCGGGCGGAGCATGTCGCCCAGATGATCAGTGAGGCGGTTCACGGCGCGATCGAGCAATCGGGTCTGATCGGCTCCGAACAAGTCGAAGGACTCGTCGAGAAGAGTCGGCAGGAGTTCAAGACGATCCTGCGCGAGCGCGAGGAAGAGCTGCGGATGTCGCGCGAGACCGAGGAGCGCCTGGAGTCGAAGGAGCACGAGCTTGAAGCACTCAAGACGCGCTTTGGGGAACTCAACCGCGCCCTGGCGGAGACGCGGGCCGAGCTGGAAGAGTCGCGCGGCGAACTCGAGGTGTTGCGCGAGCGTTCGGCCGCGGGTGCGAATGCGCCGGCAGCACCGGCGCCCATGCCGCAAAACGACATGGTGATGTCGTTGATGCAGGAGTTGGCCAACCTCAAGGCAACGGTCGCGGCCCAGCATGCCGCGCCGCCCGCCGCTGCTCCGGCTGCGCCTGCTGCCGCGGCAGCCGGCGGCGATATCTCGGCAGCACTCGACAAGCTGGCCGGCTCGCTCAACGACCGACTCGAAAGCCTGGGCCGCAAGATGGGCGTCAGCTCAGCGGTCGAAGGCGACGCCCAGGTCGACTTCAGCGGGATGTTCGAAGACGGCGACAGCAAGCTCGAGTCGAACATGGAGAACATCCAGGTCAAGAAGAAGACGGGCGGTGGCATCGCGGCCAACCTCGCCAGACTGAAGAAACTCAAGGGCGGCGGCTAGTTGTCGTCCACCAGCACACAACCGAACGGGAAGAAAGGCGGAGAGAAATGACTGAGCAAGACGACAACGATCCGAACATCGAGCAAACCACTGACACGGCCGTCGGGCTGGGCAAAGGCCTGGACGTCGGTACTGCCAACCTCGCAGCTGCGGTGCAGAACGAGGAAGGTGGCATCACCGTCAACGTCGAGCGCAATGCGTTCTTGGACATCCCTAGCGATGTCTACAGCAAGAACATGCTGACGAAACTGAAGGTGCCCTACGTCGTGCACAACGGCAAGCTCGTCGTGATCGGCGAGGCGGCCTTTGAGCTCGCCAATGTGTTCGGCCGCGAAACGCGCCGCCCGATGGCGGATGGTCTCGTGAGCCCGAACGAGCAGGATGCCCTGCCGATGATGAAGATGATCATCCAGAAGATCCTGGGCGAGCCGCAGATTCCGGGCGAGAACTGCTACTTCTGTGTGCCTGCCGAGTCGCTGGATGTCGACAACAACGTTGTCTACCACCAGGGCCTGTTTGAAAGCATGATCAACAAGCTGGGCTACAAGGCCCACGCGATCAACGAAGCGCACGCCGTGGTCTTCTCGGAGCTTGCCGAGAACGACTTCACCGGCATCGGCCTGTCGTTCGGCGGTGGCATGGCCAACGCCTGCATTACCTACAAGTCGATCCCGTGCCTGTCGTTCTCGGTAGCGCGCGGCGGCGACTGGATCGACAAGAACGTCTCCGGCGTGCTCGGCGTGCCGCGCAGCAAGGCAACGGCGATCAAGGAGCGTGGCATCGATATCCGCGATCCCAAGAGCCGCGAAGAAGAGGCCGTGTCGATCTACTACCGCAGCCTGATCAACTACGTGCTCTCGAACATCAAGACGCGCTTTGAGTCCGGCCAAAACATGCCGAGCTTCAACGACCCGATCGACATCGCCTGCGCAGGCGGCACG
>JBGCDH010000007.1:0-33893 GCA_045105235.1 Planctomycetota bacterium
CGGGGTATGATCCGGGATGCGAGGGCGTTCGTCGTAAGGCGCTGCGACGAATGCATGTTCCAGACTGTCTGCCGGGGAGCCGTCCTGCCGAGGAGCAGCAACGCCGCGACGGGCGTCTTCGTGCCCGCAGAATGCCCCCTATATCAGATGCACTACACGAGCCGGCGCCTCGTCCCTACTTGCTCATCCAGTTGGCCTGCGCTTCGCCGATGGTGTCGCGGAAGTCCTCCTGCAGACGCTCCTTGAGGAAGCGGCCGTAGAGAGCCTGCACGATTTCGTGCAGCGCGAGCCAGTTGGCGGCGCGGTCGGCGGTGCGGTCGACTTCGGTCTCGCACTCTTCCGCATCGTCGGGAAGCTTCACTCCGGCGAGGCTGAGCGTCGGGCCATCGAGCGTGACCGTCCACTGGCGTTCGCCTTCGGCGATCAGCATGCGCGCTTTGCGCAGGCGATGTCCCTGGCGCAGCGCGGTGCGCGCTTCGGCCGTGCGCGTCGGCAGCCCTCGCCGCAGCGTCTGCTCGGTTTCGTCTTCGTGCAGCGCCGCGAACGTCAGGAAGTCATCGAGTGCGATGCCGACAATGCGGCCGCCGGAGAGCGTGAACTCGCCGCCGTCGGTCTCCCACTTGAACCAAAGCCACGTCAGGAACTCTTCGCCGAGCCAGCCGTGGGTCTCCGCTCCTGTATTGCCGGTCGACGGCGGGGCGCTGGCGGACATGCGTTGGGGGGCTTCCGCCCGTGTTCGGCTGGCGCTCATACTTCGATCTCCGGGATTGCCACGCTGCTGTCTTCGTCGTCGCCGACGTGGTCGTCCGCGGCCGCGTCGAGCGGCATGCCGGCGCCCGCCATGTCATCCTTGCGCTCGACGTTGGGCCAGCGCACCGGCGACAGCCGCTCGAGCCGATACTTCTCTTCGTCGCTGAGTTCGGCGTGCAGGCCGCTCTGCAGCGGGTCGGCAACTTCCAGCGGCACGGTGAAGGTCTCGAAGAACAGCTTGGTGAACGACTCCTTGGCGGACTTGCTGGTTGCGAACAGCAGCACCGTCTTGCGGTCGTGGAACAGCAGGGCGTCGACGAGCGTGATGGTCGGCAGCACGCGCGGCAGCAGCTGATCCATCAGGTCGTCCTTCAGCTCGCGGCGCTCCTTGGCGCTGAGCTTCTTGCCGCGCGCCTTTTCGGCTGCGTCTCGGTGAATCTGCAGCCACTTCATCGGCATCGCCTTCTTGTCCATGCGGAAGCGCAGCCAGGTGCCGAGGCCACCGTCGAGGTCTTCGGGCGAGAACGTATCGCCGGTCGGGTCGGCTGGTGTCACCCAGCCAACCGAGACCTCTTCGCTCGCTGCGTTCTCGATGGTGCGGAAGCGCTGTAGCGACAGCGTCTCCGCAAACTCATCGTCGCGTGGATCGAGAAGCTTGCCTTGCCAGAAGTAGCTGACGACGCCGCCGCTCTTGCGGATCGTTGCCATAGGGGGCTAGTTGCCGCCCTTCTTGACTGGGATCAGGGCGTTGTTGCCCTTCGAAGTGTCGAGCTTGCGGACCGCTTGGCCGGCGGCACCCTTGTCGGTGTCGCTTGCTTCGGCCGGCAGCTGCTGGATACGCAACTTGAGCATTTCGAGCTGCTTCTCCACGGCCTTGATCTGGTCCGCGATGGTGGCGTCCGTCTGCGCGACATCGCCTTCGGCGGCCTGCTTCTTGAGCGTTTCGAGGTGTGCGGTCAGCTGGCTCACCTGGGTCGTCAGCTGTTGGCGCGCCGACGGCCGCGGTGCCGGCTTGCGATACATCGATGGCAGCATCTCCATGACCTTGTTGTCGCGCACGAGCAGCTGGATCTGGCCCGTGTTGACGTTGAAGAGGGCCTTCTGCAGGACGGCTGCGTCCGCGGCATACTTGAACTCGACGACGTGGCATTCGACCTTGTCGAGCTGCGGTTGTGCGCCCTTGACGAACTCATCGACACGCAGGACGGCGACGCCGTTGGTGGTGCGGATCGGGCCCGACATCTTGCCCTTCTTGGTCGTGAAGGCGACGCGCTCGAACGACGGGCCGAGCGTGCAGTTGCGCGTGATCGTGATGGCGCCGCTTTCGTCGGCGCCGTCGACGGAGCCGCTTTCGCGCGCGGCTTGCTCGATCGACTTCGAGCCGTCCATGAGGGCGGCATACTTGGCGTCGATGCCGAGCTCTTCAAACTGCTCGGTAAACTCGCCGGCAACCGCCGCGATGCGGATCATGTCGTAGAGAGCGCGCTGGGAGCGCATGGCCTCCGTGCCCGACGTGTTGGTCGTGTTGAGGTAGCTGTAGACCGCGTCGTATTGGCTTTGCGAGATGCCTTGGCCGTTGGCGAGGATCATGAACCGCTCGTCGCCGACCGTCATTTGCTCGGCCGAGCCCAGCGTCGCAAACCGGCGAACCGGCTGCGCCGTTGGCTGTGGGCGCGCGTTGGCGGGCTTGCCGGCGTCGATGGCGCGGAAGGACGGCTTGGCGCGCGTCAGCTTCTTGGCCATGCGCGAGGCTGCGTCTTGCTTGCGATCGTTGGTGTATTCGATCTCCCGCTTGAGACTCGCGACCTGCTTCTTGAGCATCTCGATCTTCTCGGCTGGGGTCATCTCCTTGACGGGAGCGGCGGGTGTCGGGGCCGGCCCTTGACCCGGCAGCGGCTGCAGCGGGTTGGGGGTCTGTGCCACGAGTTGGGACGGCGACAGCGTCGCGACGAGCGCGAGCGGGGCAAGCAGGACAGTGCGGAACATGGCTGAAATCGTAGGCTGAATGCCGACGGCCGGGGGGTCGACGGCTGGCGAAAAGCTGGGGGCGAAGATCAGAAAGGCGGGCGGTGCAACGATCAAGTGTTGGCGATGCTCCCGGGTTGCGCCTGGCGCACCTGACATGCTGGCATGTTGCCCTGCCGGCGCGTGTTGGCGCGCAAACGCCGCGAAGAGAGCCTATTCGGGGGCCGTAACGGTCTGGTTTTCGGTCGGCCCGGTCTTGGCCGCGGCGCGAAAATGTTCGGCCGTTGCGCGAACAACCCGGTCCAGCGCGAGCGCCGACGTGTAGTGGCCGAACGGAACGTCGAGCCGCTTGGGGCGGCCGAGCGCTTCCCAGAGCAGCTGCTGATGGGGGCGCGGCACCACGGTGTCCATCATGGCGCTGACGAACAGGACCTTCTCGCTCGGCACGTAGGGCGCAAATCGGGCCGGCTCGTGTTCGAGATACTGCTCGAGTTCCCAGTGCAGGGAGTCGTTGCGGAAGCCGTCGGTATCTTTGCGCCAGCGCAGCCAGCGGTGCACGCGCCGCTCGCTGGTCACGAACACCATGCGCGCCAGATCGGCGCCCGCGAGGCAAATGGCGGCGCTGTCGATGCCGGGCTCCTGCGCCGCCAGCACGGTCGAGACGATGCCGCCCATAGACAGTCCCAGCACGTGCACCCGTTTGGGTGGCTCGTCCTGCGCGCGCAGCCATGCGAGCAGCAGGCGCTGATGCAGGACCGTGCGCCGAAACAGGTCGTCGAGTTCGATGCCGCGCTGCGGCGGCGACAGGGCGGCACCGGCGCGTTCGCAGAACGCGACGTCGAAGCCTTCGGCGCGGATGCGCTGGGCCACGACGCTCATCAGGTTGCGGCCGCCGGCGAGGATCGGGACGAGCAGCACGAGGTCTTCGGCCGGGCCATCGGCCGACGCCCGGCGCAGCTCGTATTCGACGCGTTCGCCGCTGCCGACGATCACGCCGAGCTGGCGCTTGGCATGAAACCACTCGGACTCCACCAGCTCGGGGCAGGGGACCGGATCCTTGCCGGGACGGTTGGCGTCCTGCAGGTCCAAGTGGGGGCATGCATAGGCCGGCGCCGGCTCGATGTGGCAGCCGCCCAAAGGAGCGAGCGTCAAAACGAGCAGCCAGGCGATCGCAGCCTGCAGCCATCGAGCCGGCTTGATCGTCTGTATCGGCTCGCTGGTCCGACGCAGATGGCTCGTGTTGCTTTGGTGCAGATTGGGCACGGTCGCCATGTGCGCGCCATGTTGCGGCCAGGGCGCTCTGCTGTCGACGTTCGCTTGCCGGCTAAAACGTGTGAATCGCGTAGATCAGGAGTCCCGGCGAGCCGTCCATCGGCGATTCGAACAGCGAATAGAGCGAGGACGTCGACAGGAAGTCCATGTCGTCGCCGGCCGCAAAGTGCACGCTGACGTGCGACGTGGGGCGGTAGATCAGGTCGGCCCGGACGCCGGAATTGCCCGTCTCGTATTCGGAGCGGGCGCGCAGCGACAGGTTGAGCGCGTCGCCCAGCGGAAAGTCGAGGGCCATCTTGGCCCGTCGGCGGCTCGAGCCAATGCGCACGCCGGAAGGGTGGATGTAGACCATTTCGAGCGGGTCGGTCATATCCCGCACGTGCACGCGCATCGACATGCGGCCGAGACGCTTGCGGTCGCCGTGGGCTCGGCGATAGGGCTCGCTCAACGGCACGTGGTCGGTTCGGAACTCTTGGATCGCGAGCTCAAATTCGCGGGCGATCGGCAGCCGTTTGCCGAGCAGCCGCAGCGGCTGGCGCAGCAGCCTCACGCCGTGTTCCTGGCTCCATTCCTCATGCTCTTCGCGCAGGCGGCGCTCGCTGGTCAGCTCCGGCCCCAAGCCGCCGCGGCCGTTGCGGAAGTCGAAGAACGGAATGCCGACCTCTCGCCGCACGCGCCGCCGGTCCGCGGCGATCAGGTCGCTGCAGAAGTGCAGGGTCTCGCGCGCGATGGGGTCTTCGATGGACTCGAAGTCGATCTGGTTCAGCCGCGGCGCCCGCGTTGGGTCGTCGCGGGTCAGTTTGACCTGGTGCAGGGCGCGCTCGCTGGCGGTCGGCGGCCGCCGGTCGCTGCGGCGCGGCTCGACGCGGACGGGCTCAAGCAGCGGGAATCGATCATCTGGCGGCAGAAACTCCAGGCCGACGCGTGGGCAGCTGGCTTCTGCGGCGGCCAGGACGCTGCGGCTGGCGGCGGCGCTCTGCGTCTCCGACTCGGCTCTTCCGGCCCCGTCCAGGAGCCTCTCGGCGGCTGGAGCGGTGAACCGGGTCGGCTGCGTTGCGCAGCCGGCCAGCAGGCACCAAACCATGCCGAGCCGGAAGTTCAAATCGTGGTCTTTTGGGACGAGTAGAGCGCAGGAGATGGCTACATCGACATGCGCAAGAGCAATCCAGTAGAGGATTTAGGGGATACAGGACATTATATCACCGTGTCTGGGTACGGTTTCGCAATTGAGACTGCTGGAAGTCCTCAAGCGGGAAAACGGCGCCGCGCCGCCACCTCGGTCGGCGCGTCGGACGTCGGCCCCATGACACGGCGGTCGGGGCCAAATCCGCTTGCTCACGAACTCATGGCGCGGCGGCGCAAACCGTCGCTCGGCCGAAAGCGGCCGCCGTGCGTGCGGGCCAGCTCGTCGAGTCGCGCGACGATCGTGCCGAGCCCTTCGGTGCGCGCGAATCGGGTGATGCCGCCGGTGAAGGGCGGAAAGCCCATCCCCATGACGAGGCCGAGGTCGAGATCCTGCTCGTCGGCGACCAGTTCTTCGTCGAGGCATCGCCAGGCTTCGTCGACGAGCGGGTAGACCAAGCGGTGCAGCAGCTCCGAGCGGCTGGCTTCGCGCGCCGGCGTTCCGCGCTTGCGCCGAAGCTCCTGGATCACCGCGCGTCCGGGCCCCTTGCCGGTGCCGTCTTTGCCGTAGATGCCGCCGCCGGTCTTCTGGCCGAGGGCGCCGTTTTCGACCATGGCCGCGAACAGCTCGCACGGCTCCATGCGGTCCGCGAACGCTTCGCTCATGACCTCGCTGACCTTGGCCGCAATGTCGAAGCCGACTTCGTCGAGCAGGCGGCAGGGCCCCATTGGCATGCCGAAGTCGAGCATCGCGGCATCGATCGACTCAGGTCTGGCGCCGTCGAGCATCAGCCGGGCCGCCTCGTTGATGTAGGGCGCCAAGCAGCGGTTGACGAGGAAGCCGGGCGAGTCCTGGACCACAACCGGGAACTTGCCGAGCCGCAGCGCGAGCCGGCAAGCGGTCGCGGTGCTGGCGTCATCGGTTTGCTTGCCGCGCACTACTTCGACCAGCGGCATCTTCTCCGGCGGATTGAAGAAGTGGATGCCGACCACGCGTTCGGGCTTGCGGATGCCCTGCTGCATGGCCGTGACCGACAGCGAACTCGTGTTGCTCGCCAGCAAGGCGTCGTCGGGCAGGCCGCTTTCGATTGCGGCCGCCATCAGCTTTTGCTTGACGCCGAGGTCCTCGACCACGGCTTCGAGCCACATGTCGGTGTCGTGCAGGTCGCCCGCTTCGGTTGCGACCGACATGCGATCCTGCACGGCCACGGCTTCGTGCGCTTCCATGCGGCGTCGCTTGCGCCGCTTGTCGAGGGACTTCTGCAGCCGCGCTTTCGCTTTTTGCAGCGGCGCGTAGGCGACGTCGCAGAGGCGCACCCAGAGGCCCTTTTGCGCGAGCTGGCCGGCGATGCCGGCGCCCATGACGCCGCCGCCGATGACGACGGCGCGGCCGAGATCGCGCGCGTCTTCGTGGCGGCCGAGCTTCTTCTGCCGCTCGGTCAAGAAGAACAGGTGCACGAGGCCCTTGCTGACGTCGGTGACGATGAGCTCGCCGAGCGCCTTCGCCTCGTTCGAGAAACCGCTTTCGACGGACTTCTGCAGGGCGTCGACGCAGCACAGCAGAGCCCGCCGCGGCGCTGGGTAGAAGCGAGCCTGACCCTTCTGCAGTGCCTTGTTGGCCTGTCGCACGGCGAGCCCGCGCAGCGGCGTGCGGCTCAGCCACCACGCCATGCCCTTGAGCTTGCGCACGGGCGACTTCTGCCCCTTTTTGGCCAGCTTCTCGACCTCTTGCCGCGCCGCCGTCAACAGCTTGGCCGACGGCACGAGTCGGTCCACGAGGCGAGCGCGCAATGCCTGCTTGGCGCGCAGCATCTTGCCGTTGAGGATCAGCTCGAGGGCCTTTGGCAGGCCTAGCAAGCGGGTCAGGTTCTGCGTGCCGCCAAAGCCAGGCAGGATGCCGAGCTTCACTTCGGGCAGCCCCACCTGCGTGGAGGGGTGGTTGCCGACCACGCGCACGTCGCAGAACAGGGCCAGCTCGAGGCCGCCGCCGAGGCACGGGCCGTCGATCGCTGCGACCACGGGAACCTTGAGCGCCTGCAGCTTGCGGAACGCTTCGCGGCCGCGCACCGCAGCTTCTTCGCCGACGCGGGCGTCGGTGATGCCCTGGATCAGGTTGACGTCGGCGCCGGCGCAGAACATCGCGCCGGCGTTGTCGGGGCCGGTGATGACGACGCCGCGCAGCGGCGCTTCGGCTGCCTGCAGCGAATCGATGGCCTCGACCAGCGACGCGATGCGTGCTTCGGTCAGCGTCACCATCTTCTCGTGTGGAGCCCCCAGCCGCAGGATGGCGATCTGGTCGTCGCCAACGGTGCAGTGCACGGCGTCGCGGCCTTCGTCGTTCTTGGCGTTGGCTGCGGTCGGCGTGGACTCCTTGTCGGGGGTGTCTGGGGTGTCTGAGGTGGCGTCCTTTGCGGTCTGCGTCGAGGCGGTCAAGGTCTCCGCAGCGACGGATGCTGGCGGCGACATTGCCGGGTCGGAGCCCTCGCCGTTGGAAGGACCAGACTGTTGCTCGCTGCTGCTCATGCTGCCTCCAGAACCATGGCCTGTCCTTGGCCGCCGCCAATGCAAAGTGAAGCGACGCCGTAGCGCTGCTGGCGCGCGCGCAGCTCGTGCGCGAGCGTCAGCAAGAGCCGCGCACCGGTGGCGGCGATGGGGTGTCCAAGGGCGATGGCGCCGCCGTTGACGTTGAGTCGCTCGGACGGGATTTCGCCGAGCGCGTCGTCGAGCCCGACGACGTCCCGGCAGTAGCTCGTGTCGGCGAACGCGTCGACGCAGCCCAGCACTTGGGCGGCGAACGCTTCGTTGATCTCGAACAGATCGACGTCGTCAAAGCCGATGCCGGCGAGCTGCAGCGCGCGCGGCGTTGCGTGCACGGGGCCGAGGCCCATGGTGCGTGGCGATAGCGCGGC
Source organism: Planctomycetota bacterium (assembly GCA_045105235.1). Taxonomy (GTDB): domain Bacteria; phylum Planctomycetota; class UBA1135; order UBA1135; family UBA2386. Next base: position 8,019 of record JBGCDH010000007.1, read on the forward strand.
GGTCGCGGTCGAACGCACCACGGCAAGCGGCTCGATGCCGAGCTTCTTGGCGCGAGAGATCGACGTTACCAGCAGGGCAACAGCGCCGTCGGTGACCTGGCAGCTGTTGCCTACGGTGACGTCGCCTTCGCGCTTGTCGAATACCGGGCGAAGCTTCTGCAGCGCTGCGATGGTTTGTTCGGTGCGGATGCCGTCGTCGGCTTCGATGGCGGCGCGGAACGTTGGTGGCGCGACCAGGGGCGCGATTTCGCGCGCCAGGCGCTCGCTCTGTAGCGCCTGCGCCGCGCGAGCATGCGACTGCAGCGCGTATTCGTCCATCGCCGCGCGGTCGATGCCGAAGCGCTGCGCGACGAGCTCCGCGGTGTTGCCCATCATCATGCCGGTGGTCGGGTCGGTCAGCCCTTCCATGATTGCGACGCGCGGCTTCAGCGCGCTCGGGCGGAAGCTCGCCAGGGCCGATACGCGCTGGCCGAGCGAGCGCGCTTTGTTGAGTCGCGTAAAGAAGCGAACCAGCTGGGGGCCCATGATCAGCGGGAAGCTGCTCATCGATTCGGCACCGCCCACCAAGAAGATTTCGCCTTCGCCCGCGGTCAGCTTCTGCTGCGCCACGGCGACGGCCTCCATGCCCGATGCACAGTTGCGCATCACGGTGACGGCGGGAGTGTGCTCGGGCACGCCGGCGCGCAGCGCTGCGACCCGCGCCACGTTGGCTTCGCGCGCGTCGGGCCCGGCGCAGCCGAGCAAGACCTCGTCGATGTCGTCGCGGCGAACCTTGCTGCGGGCAAGAACTTCGCGGAACGCATGCGCCGCAAGGTCGGACGCCAACGCGCCGGAAAGCGCACCGCCTGCCTTGCAAAACGGCGTGCGCACGCCGGCGAGAATCGCCATGCCGCGCTGCTTGGACTTCTTGTTGGCGCTGGCGCTCATACCTTGGGCCTCTCGTCGAGGAATCGCTTTTCCTTCATCTCGGTCTCCATGCCGATCTTGCGCAGCATCGACTCCAGTCCGAGGAACTCGACCTGATTGGGCGAGATCTCCAGGCGGCTCTTGAACAGCTCCTGCACGTTTTGCTTGGCCTCGTGCTCGGCGCAGCCGGACTTGACGGCGAGGTGCACGATCATCTCGTCGACCTCCATCGGGTCGTCGTCCTTCTTGCGGAGCTCGATCTGCCACTCTTCGACCTCCGGCATGCTCGACAGCAGCATGGCGCAGTCTTCGAGGTTGATCAGCGTGCCCTTGACCTTGAGCAGCTGCAGATCCTTGAGGCTCGACTCGCGCGTCAAGTCGCTCGAGATGCGCGGCACGGTTCGGCCGCAGTGCGGGCACGGGTCATACTGCAAGCCGCCGCGCACGCGGTCGCCGGTACGGTAGCGGAAGACCGTGCTCGCCCTGGCCTGAAGCGGCGTGTAGACGAGCTCGCCGTCTTCGCCATCCGGCAGGACCTCGCCCGTCTCGGGGTCGGCGGCATCAAAGAAGGCAAGGTCGGGGTAGAGGTGGTAGCCGGTGTATTCGTTGTTGTGCGTCGGGCATTCGGCCCACGCCATGCGCGCCTCGGTGAAGCCGTAGGTGCCAAAGACGCGCACGTCTTTCGCGCCGGTGGCCTGCAGCAGCTCGACGATCTTGTCCTTCATGCCCGGCGGCACGCGCTCGGCTCCGAGCACGACGCACCCGATGGAGGACAGATCGATGCCGTCGTTCACGGCGCGGCGCAGCAGGTGATAGACGTAGCCCGGTACGCCGATCAGCGCGTCGGCGCGCAGCCGCGACATCGCGCGCAAGTCGCCGGAGCTGCCCATGACTTTGCCGCCGCCGGTCGACAACGCCATCATGCCGGTCGCTTGGCCGGCAAAGAAAACCTGCCAGAAGGCGAGGTGGGGCGCGTAAGGGAACACGTTCGCGATCCGGTATTCCGGATCGAGCGCCATGATGTCGACCAGCCGACGACCGGTGTCGTGCAGGTTTTGGATGTCGTGTGGCGAGTAGAAAAACGGCACGGGCTCGGCCGAGCGGCCGGTCGTAAACGTCATGAAGCACGGTGCGAACTCGTCGCGGATGCGCTTTTTGACGGCCGCACTGCCCTGCGTCCATTTTTGCCACAGCAGCGGCAGCTTCTTCTGCAGCGGCCAGGCTTGCTTCAGCTTGGCGGCATCCGGCTGCAGGATGAACTTCTTGAACTGCTGCGGATCCTCGTCCGTCGGCAGCAGATCGAGCTTGCTCGACAGCGGAATGCGCCGGAGGTCGTCGACCGTCCGGATGTGCTCTGGCCGCACGCCGTTGGCTTCGAACAGCCGTCGGTAGTAGGGCGAGAATGGGTAGAGGTACTCGCGCACGTAGCGCTGCAAAAGCGCGTTTTGCGCCGCGCGCTGTTCGCCGCGCGGCAGGCGTTGCAGTCGTTGCCAGGCCGTCATCGGATCATTGCCTCCTGTTCCTACTACTAGTCTTCGGCCGCTCCGGGTTGCGTCCTTCAGGCAACCTGCTGGGTTGTCCGATCTAGAGAAGGGCGTGTGGCTACCGATCCGTAGCCATGGCGTCCTCCCCAAATTGTGGCCAGCTCAGAATCGAACCCGGGCAACTCCCAAGGCAAGCCGGCAGGCCGTGGAACCACTGTGTCGGGGCCGTCTGGGAGAGGGAAAGACCCGGCGGCAGGTGCGGTGACCCCAGCCAAGGCAAAGGCGCGCCCAGCGCAGCTTCGTCCGGCGCCGCCGGAACCCCTGCCAAGCGTCGAGAACGGCAATCCGCTGCCGGCGCAGCGCCGGCGCACCGTGCTGGTGCTCGGCGGCGGCGGCATGCGCGGCTTTTGTCACATCGGCATCGTGCGCGCGTTGGAGCGCCTCGGCCTGCACGTCGACGAGGTCGTGGGCACCAGCATGGGCGCCGTCATGGGCGGTCTCTTCGCTTCGGGGCACGACAGCAAGCAGATGGAAGAAGCGGCGCAGGACGTGTCGCTCAAGGACTACTTCCGGCTCAACCTGGTCAAGTTTCTGGTGCGCGGCTACCGCCATGCGTCCGTCTACAAGGGGCGCGCGTTCAAAGAGCTGCTTGAGAGCTGGTTGCCGCAGCAGTCGTTTGACGAGCTGGTTCGGCCGTTCTTCTGCAATGCGCTGTCGCTAACAAGTGGGGCGACACGCTTCTTTGGCATGCCGGGGGCCGAGTCGATTCCGGTGGCCGATGCGGTTTACGCGAGTGCGTGCCTGCCGACGATCTTCGAGCCGGCGGAGATCGGCGACGACCACTACATCGATGGCGGCATGACCGAGACGCTCGCGCTGCGCATTGCCAAGGCGCGCCAGGCAGACCTCGTCATTGCGGTCGATCTTTCTCACCGCGACCTGCACGCCGAAACGCCGTTCCGGGCGACGCTGCCGCACATTCTCTTCCAGACCTATGAAGTGATGGGGCTGGCGCTCAATGAGGCCAACCTGCATCGCTACGTCGACGACCGCACGGTGCTGATCAAGCCAAAGGTCTCGCACCTGCCGCTGCTCGAGATGCCGGACGTCAACGAGGTGGTGCGCATCGGCGAGCGAGAAGCGATCGAAGTGCTGACGACGCACCCGCTGACGCGCTACCTATGCGACCCCGAAGTGGTCGCCGAAGAAGACCGTTTGGTGCAGCGTCCGCGCGACCACGTGCACCTCGACGTCGACATGAACGCCTGCATCCACTGCGGCATCTGCGCGGCAACCTGCGCGACAAACGGCTTCGCGTCCGTGCCGGTCGGCGACGTTGTGCGCAAGCTGCACAATTACGAGTGCACGCGCGACTCGGCTTGCGAGCGCAACTGCCCAACCGGCGCAATTCGATTGCGCAACCTGTAGGTTGCGATCTGGCCGGTGCGTGCGCCAGCAGGGCTCGGACGGCTCAGTCCTTGAGCCGGAGGTTGCCACGCACACGCGGGAAGGTTCCGAGTCCGTCATGCGACCCCGAAATGGATGTCGAATCCGGGTCAGAGCGTTGAGCGTCGCTGACGACGCCAGCGACACCACATGCAGCAAGACTTGTGGGCCTACCGGATAGGCGTGATGACGGCGTTGCTCAAGGCCAGTCCCAGATTGTTCGCGCCGTTCGTCGTGGCTGCCTGCCAGGTGAATCTTGTTCCGATCAAAGTCGGATCGTTGGCAATCGGCACGGTCAGCGATGCTTCGCCCGAAGCGTCTGAGGTCAGGGGGAGGTTCGAAAGGATGTTCGAAACATAGAGGAAGTTCTCCGGCGCTCCCAGAATGCTCAGATCGACTGCATCGATTCCTGTCGCCCACATGAGTGTCAGCGGCGTATTTGGCAAAGCACCGTCGATTTCCAGTATGTAGTTCGTCCCGATGAGCGCTTGGTTGGCGTTGGTAAGCTGCAACGGCAGACCGTTGGTCGAAACGCCGCTATGGCCATATTCTCCGAACGCGAGGCGCTCAGACTGGATGATATGCACGATCGTCGATGTCGTCGTCGTAAACAACGGCGTCGGAACGTTCGAAGCGGTTGCAAGCGCAGCGCAGTTGCCCGGTAGCTGTAGGACAGACGAGCTACCCAGAATTGCGATACCGCTGCAAAGAAGGGTGTCGAAGCCCTTGCCGACATAGTGCATCGACGCCAGGTTCGCAGGCTGCAAACCGAAGACAGGGGAAGGCAGCAGGAACGAGAAGGTTGCAAGATCGCAAGAGAGGTTGACGCCGCCAAAAGTGCTGACCGGCGCGACCAAAGTCTCCCCAAACTGATTTTGCGTCACCTGACCGGCGCCTGCCGCGACCGTTGTTGACAGCGTAGGTGCAGCCGCACCATCGTACGGGATTGTATAAAAGTTCGAAGCGCCCCCGAACGGGCCCGGCAGCGGATCGGTGAGAAGAATCGCCCCATCGGCTCTCACGTCCACGCTCGAGTATGGCAATCCCGGTGTCATCAACTCACGCGAGTAGGTGCTGCCCGTGGGCCCGAAGGCAAAGCGGATCAAGCGACCGCCATTGAGCAGCAGCAGATGGCTGCCGCCCTCCTCGCGTGTCATGTCAACTGGAGTCGCTCCCACCGTGTTCGGCAGGGTCAGCAGGTTCGCCTGACCAGCAACCGAAAATACTCCGCCTGTGTTCACAATCACGAGCTGCTCGATATTGATGCCTCCGGCCCGCTGCACGGCAAGGATCGGAAACCCCGAGCCCGGCAGCATGGCGAGCGCCGATTGGCTGAGCCCGAAATCGATCGCTCCCGTGAGCGGAGCGCTGACGCCGGCTGAAATCGTCGTCAGACCGTCGACGAACGGCGTCGCGAACGACGATGTCGCAACCAAGATCGATCCATCAGGCAACTGGGCAGGAGCGGTCTCGACGGCGAGGGTTGCGGTCACAACCGCAAGAGCAAAGGACTTCAGCCCCCTGGGCTGCAGGGCATTGGCGAGTGCGTTCATTTGTTTGTCTCCGTTAGCGCGGCAGAGGCGAAGGGCCTCGGCCAGCGTCTAACGGCGCAGCAAGCACGTCCGATGTTCACTCCAACTGTAGAATCCGGCTCGTGAGCGAGCGAACCCGCGGCTGATCGCCGGCTGCATGCCCGAAGCTGCCACATCACGCAGGTCTCCAGGAAGCGCTGCGGACCTCACCTCGCCACCTCACTTTCCCGTCAGGGTCTTGGCCTTGTTCTGGCGGCACATGTCTAGATACGGTCGACGGCGCTAGTGCGCCGCTCGACTGGATTTCGGAACCTGCCGCCGCAACTACGCGGCGGCCCGGCTCAGTCCTTGAGCACGAACGTGACCTTCAGCGTCACGCGGTATTCGGCGATCTTGCCGTCGTCGACGATCACCTTTTGGCTCTCGACCCACGCGCCCTTGACGTTTTTGAGGGTCTTGGTGGCGCGGTCGATGCCTTCTTCGATGGCCTTTTCGAAGGACTTGGTGGACGAGCTGATGATTTCTGTAACGCGTGCGACGGTCATGGTTGGGGGCTCCTGAAAGGGAGAGTCGTGTGTGTGGAGTCGGCGAAACCGACGACTCCGTCATAGCGATAGCAGGAAGCGATGTCGATTGGTGGCAATGCCGAAAGGTCGCCAGGCACTAGCGACGCTCGTCACGAAACGGGTCGTGCTCGGTCGGGTCGCCCGACTGGTAGCCGAGGCGGAACCACTTGGCGCGCTGCTTGGCCGTGCCGTGCGTGAACTTCTCGGGCACGATGCGGCCGGTGGCGCGCTTTTGCAGCGTGTCGTCGCCGACCGCGTGGGCGGCGCCGATCGCTTCTTCGTAGTCGCCCATCTCGATCCGCGCCTTGCTGCGCAGGTTGTTCTGCACGTAGTGGGCCCAGCAGCCGGCGTAGTAGTCGGCCTGCAGTTCGAGGCAGACCGACAGCTTGTTGTATTCGGCCTCCGGCAGCCGCGTGCGCTGAGCCTGGACCTTGCGCGACATGCCGAGCAGGTTCTGGATGTGGTGGCCGACTTCGTGCGCGACCACGTAGGCCTGCGCAAAGTCGCCGCCAGCGCCCAGCGAGCGCTCCATCTGGTCGAGGAACGATAGGTCGATGTAGACCTTGTTGTCGCCGGGGCAATAGAACGGGCCCATCGAGGAGGCCGCCTGGCCGCATGCGGAGCGCACGCCGTCGCGGAACAGCACGAGGTTGGGCTCGTCGTACTTGGTGCGGTAGTGCGTCGGGAACAGGTCCTGCCAGCAGGTCTCGGTGGTTGCCGGCACCTTACCAACAAAGGACTTGAGCTGCTCTTCTTCTGGCGTGGAGCGAACCGGGGTTTCGCTCTCGCTCGAGACGCTCGGCGAGACGCCAAGCAGCCCGCCGCCGCCGCCTCCGGCGACCGCGCTGATTGCACCGCCCAGGCCGCCGGAGAAGTAGCCGACCGCAGCGACCACGAGCAGGCCAATCAGGCCGAGGCCACCCTTGCCCTTGGGCAGCTTGAGGCCGCCTAGGCCGCGCTTGCCGCCGCCAGAACCGCCGCCGCGGCGGTCTTCAATGTTCGAACTTTCCTGCTGATTCTCGAAGCGCATAGATTGCTGATTGCCTGCTGGGGGATGCGAGGTTGTCGTTGGATGCCCGATCGTCGACGATTGGCGCACGGGGCGCATCGGGGAATCTCACGAGAATGCCTAGGTAGACGCTTCCGGCTGCCGGTGTGGCGCAATCCAAGTCACGCTATCAGGCGTCGGGTTTTGCGTAACGCAGTTGCGGCCACGGGCGTCTTGAGAATGCCGCGGAGGCCTTTGGCTTCGGCATGCGGCTTGCTGTCCGTCCCATCTCATGGCCAACGTGTCCACAATGCGTCACAGAATGACTCGCCCTTCGCCACTCCTTTCTCGGCACGTTCCGAACCTCGGCTTCGCCGCGCTCTTGCTGGCGTCGCTGGCCGGCCGTGTCGCGAGCCAGCAGGCCGAACCCCAGATCGAGCTGGGGGAGCGCAACGTTCCGCTGGGTGCGTCCATTGTCTCCGGCGGCGCGCAGGGCGATCAAAAGTGGCTGCGCTGCCGTGTTGTCGATGCGATCCACGGCAAGCCGATCCCCGCCGCCGAGGTGCTGCTGATCGCCGAGCGTTCGACGCCGATCACCGGCGAGTTCCACTATGAGATGCAAGCCGAGGCAGACGAACACGGCTTCGTCGAGCTCCGCTGCGACGAGGGCGCCGAGGGCTATCGGCCCTGGGGCTGGGTGATGGTTCGCGCCGACGGCTACTGCGCGACGATGGCGCACCAGGCGCTTGACGAGTCGGTCATTCGCTTGACGCCGGCGGTGCCGCTGCGGCTGCAGGTGCGGGACTGGCGCGATCGACCGGTCGCCGGCGCGTTGGTCGGGCACTGCGATGGCTGTGGCCACACCCCGGACTTGGCGAGCGGCACGACGGGGCCCGACGGAGAGGTGACGCTGCCGGGCGTCGACACGTGGCGTGGCGCCAGCGACAACTACATCCTGCACCCGGATCTGGGTCTCGGCTACACGGGCAACACCTGGCGGCCGGGATCGCGGCCTCTGGTTCTGTCGGTGCCGCCTGGCAAGGCGGTCGAGGGCGTCGTCTACGACCATCTGGGCAAGCCGGTTGCCGGGGCCGCGGTCGGCATGCCAACGGTGCACCGTGGGCCATGGACCAAGACCGCCGCGGACGGCTCCTTTCGGCTCTTGGGCCTGGATGGAGCGAGCGATCTCCAGGTCCGGCACGAAGACCACCGCTACATTTTCGGTTGCGACGCGGTCCAGGGCGTTTGCTTGGAACTGCCGGAGCTTGCTGCCGATGCGGCGAAGGTGCCCGGGGCTTCCACGGTTATCAACATCACGCGCGGTGAGGCCGCCCGGCGCCGCGCCGAGCAGCAGTGGGATGAGAGGGTGCGGCTCGCAGAGCTGCGCGAACAGGCTTGGCCCAAGGTGATCGTGCGCACGGTCGGTCTGCCCGCCGATGGCTCCGCGGTGCTGCGAACCCGCGGCCGCAAGTGGGATCTCGAAGATGCCATCGCGACCGGTGAGGGCGTTGGGCTGCCGGACGAAGAGTTCGTCTTTTGGCTCGGACACAAGAGTGAAGAGCGCTGCATTGCAGTCGATCGTACCGCCGCCATCCGCGATGGAGTTGTTCGTCTCCATTGGTATCCGCCGACGCTGCTGGAAGGCCGCGTGATCGATGAGCAAGGCAACCCGCTGCAGTCGGAACTGGCGATTCTCGATGGGCCGGTGGATGGTCCCGCTGGCTCCTCCGTGGTCCCGTGCGATGGCGCCTTTGCGCTGCCTGTTGTGCGCTCGGGCACGGCCTGGCTGTGGATCAAATCGCGCTTCTCGGAAGGGCGTCGGATCGTGCCGATCGAGCTGCCGCCGCGCGGCGATGACGCGTTTTTGGACGTGGGCACGATTCGTCTGCTCGATGACGCCGCAACGACGTTCCAAGCCGCCGACGGTTCGCCGCTTGCGGGCGGGAGCGTGCGGGTGATCCGTGCCGGCTGGTGCGATGTCGATCGCGGCTGGAAGTTCGATCTCGACGACCGTGGGCAGGCGTGGCTGCCGGATCTTCGTTTGGGCGACGCTTTGATCGTGCGCGGCCAGCAGGTCAAGGCCGCGGCGGCTGGCGGCGGCGGCGCTCATCCGCCCATCGATTTGCCAACCCGCGTGGTGGTCGGCGAGCGTGCGCCGCAAGTGGTGCGAATGCACGCCGGCCAGATCCGGTTCGAAGTCGACGCCGACGGCGCGACGTCGTTCGTTTCGATTGCCGATCGCGTGGTCCCGCTCCGCCCGGGTGGCGCAACGCTCGTGCGCGGGGTCGCGGCCGGCGAGCAGTTCCTGGCCGTGGGCGCCGCCGGGCGACGCTCGGCCTTGGTCATGCTCGAAGTTCTTGCCCGGAACGATCCCGCAACGGTGCAGCTCTCGCTTCCAGCAGTCGGCGACGCCCGCTAGTGCTAGTGTAGAGCATCCGATATCGGGGGACATTCTGCGGGCGCGAGGACGCCCGTCACGAACGCCCTCGCATCCCGGATCATGCCCCGTCTACCAGATGCACGACACGAGCGATGACCTCACGATATGGACGAGTCGCGGCGATTGCCGGCCATTTGCTGCGGTGCTGCTGCGTGGCGCTGCCGCCGGCCGCGCTCGCGCAGAGCGTCGAGATCGTCGATGAGCGCCTGCCGCAGCGCGAAGCGCTTGTGACGTCGGGCGACGAAGTGTGGCTGCAGCTGCGCTTGGTGGACGCGATGACCGGCGAATCCCTGGCGTCTGGGGAGGTGCTGTTGATCGATGAGCTGCCGACTCCGGTCACGGGCGAGTTTCACTACGAGATGCGGGCGGAAGCGGACAGCGATGGCTACGTCGCGATGCGCGTCGACGCCGGCGCCGAGGACTATCGTCCGTGGGGCTGGATGCTGGCTCGTTCCGACGGCTACTGCTCGCTGCTGCGCCGCGAGACGTTTGCGGATCCGATTGTTCGTTTGGTGCCGGCGGTGCCGCTGCGGCTGCAGATCCGCAACTGGCGCGGGCAGCCGGTTCCGGGGGCTTTGGTGGGCCACTGCGATGGCTGCGGGCATACGCCCGATCTCGTCCACGGCGTGACGGGGCCGGACGGTGTTGTCGACCTGCCGAGCACGGACACGTGGCGCGGCACCAACGAGAACTACGTCGTGCACCCGGATCTCGGCATGGGCTATACGGGTGGGCGCTGGCGGCCCGGGGCCGCGCCGCTGGTGCTCGACATCGAGCGCGGCCGAGCCCACGAAGGTCGGGTTGTGGACCATCGCGGCAGGCCGGTGGCGGCGGGGGCGTTTGTCGGTGCTCCGGCCGTGCACCGCGGTCCGTGGACGCGCACGCGCGACGATGGCTCGTTTCAGCTGTGCGGCCTGGGTGGGGCGGATGATCTGGAAGTGCGAGTTGGCGACCGGCGCTATCTGTTTGCGCGACAGGGCACGAAGCGCCTCCGCCTGGAGCTGCCGAACCCGGCGCACTTTGCTCCGCACGCCGACGGCATGCACCACGTCGAACGGACGGAAGTGCAGCGGCCGCTTCGTTCGCGGCAAGCGTTCGAGAGCGTGGCGAAGCGCGAGGCGCGGCGGGTGCTGGGGCCGCGCGTGGTGGTGCGCACGGTCGGTTTGCCGGCTGACGGCAGGGTCCGACTGTGCAGCCCGGATGGGGACCAGGACATCGACGACGCGATTGCGCGGGGTGAGCCGGTGGTGCTGCCCGACACGGAGTTTGTCTTTGAGCTCTCGGCGCAGTCGAGCCAGCGCTACCTAGAGATCGATCGGGAGCGCGCGCAGCGCGAGGGCCGCGTGCGCTTGCACTGGTTTGCGCCGACGATGCTCGAGGGGCAGGTGCGCACGGCGAGCGGCGAGCCGGCTCGATTCGAAGCGGCCATCGTTGCGACATGTACGGACGTGCCGAAGTGGAGAGGAGACGAAGCCGGCGCCGAGCTGGCGTCGCAGCAGATCTCGCCCCGCTCCATCCAGACGTCGGGCCGCGGCGCGCTGTCGCTGCCGACAGAGCTCTCCGGATCCCACTGGTTGATCGTTCGGCGGCGCTTGGCTGGCAGCCGTCAATACGGCGTGCGCATCCTGCCCATCGAGCTGCCCGAGCGCGGCGACCGCGCGGTGCTCGACGTTGGGACAATCATCATTCCGGACGAGCCGCAACATCAGTTCGTCAACAGCGAAGGCGCGCCTCTCTCAAAGGGTGCGGTTCGCGTGCTGCGGGCCGGTTGGTGCAACGTCGACAGGGGCTGGCGCTTCGATCTCGACGACGACGGCCGTGCCTGGCTGCCGGATCTTCGCCCTGGCGATGCTCTGCTGGTCACGGGGCACTCCGTCTTGCAGGGGGTTGGCGAGGTCCACATCGGCACGCCGAGGGTTGGCGTGCGGATCGATCTGCCGGCGCGCTTCGTCATCGGCGATACGGCGCGATCGATTTTCAAGCTGCCGGCAGGGGGGCTGCTGTTTGAAGTCGATGCTGGCGGTGAGACGGCATTCGCCACGATCGGGGACCAGGTTGTGGCGCTGAAGCCCGGTACTGTGACCCTCGTTGGACGGATTCCGGCGGAATACGACTACCTCGCCATCGCTGCTCCGGGGCGCAAGTCTGCCGTGGTCGGCGTCACCGCGCAGCCTGGGGCGTGGCCACCCAGGGTGCGCGTGAGGCTTCCGGTTGAGTCGCGCTGATGCCCAAGCACTCGGCGAAGTGATGCCGCGGCTGCATTTCCTTCGAATTGCAGCGGCGGATTGGCCGTCCTATCGGCCACGATAGCAGCTGTGACGGGTGCAGCACCTGCGGTCAACCGGACCGCTTGGCGCCCGTGCCGTGCCCCTCCCCGAATGAAGCGCTCGACCCTCGTCGTTCTCGTCTTGCTGGCTGCCGGAGCCGGTGGGATCGTGTGGAAGTCCATGCAGCCGGCGCCGCCGACCAAGGTCAACGTCACCAAGGTTGTGCGCGTGGATGAGCTGCGCTCGCTGGTCTCCGCGACCGGTGAGATCAAGGCGAAGGAGTTCGTCGACATCCAGACCGAGGTCGCGGGCGTCATCGTCGAACTGCACGTCAAGGAAGGCGACCAGGTCCAAGAGGGCGATGTGCTGCTCAAGATCGACGACCTGCAGCTCCAGGCGGACGTCGAAGCGATGCGCGCCCAGGTCGGGGCGGTCGAAGCGGATTCGCGCAACGCCGAGGTCGGCGTCGCGACGGCCAAAGCCAACCTGGCGGCGGAGCGCACGGCGCTGGCCAACGCGCGGGTCGAGGCCGAGCAGTCGAAGACGTCGCTCGAGCGCGCCAACTCCTCCTATCGCCGCAAAGAGAAGCTGCACCAGCAGGGGTTGATCGGCGCCGAGGAGTTTGAGATCGCATCGGCCGAGGCGCGACTTGCCGAGCAGCGCCTCGACTTTAGCAATGCCAGGATTCGTCAGGCCGATGCCGGCATCCACGCGGCCGGCACCCGCATCGAAGCGGCGAAGGCGCTGCACGATGCTTCGCTGCGTCGACTGGAGGCACAAAAGGCTTCGCTGCGGCGCAGCGTGGACCTGGCTGGCCGAACCGTGTTGCGCGCGCCGATTTCAGGCCTGATCACGGCATGCAACGTCGAGAAGGGCGAACGTGCCGTTCCCGGCATCCAGAGCAACCCGGTCGCAACGCTGATGACGATTGCCGACATGTCCGTCATCGAAGCCGAGATCGAAGTCGACGAAGCCGACATTGTGCAGGTCTCCCTCGGCGACAGGGCCGTCGTCGAAGTGGACGCGATCCGCGCGCTCGAGCTCGATGGTGTGGTGACCGAAATCGGCCAGAGCCCGATCCTCAGCACGGACCAGCAGGAGGGCAAGGAGTTCAAGGTGGTCGTTCGCATTGAGTCGCCGCCGGCATCGCTGCGCCCGGGGTTTACGGCGACCGCGGAGATCGAAACCGAGACCCGCTCGAAGGCCTTGGTGGTGCCGCTGCAGGCGCTGGTTGTGCGCGAGCGCGAGCGCGATGCCGCCGGTGCGATCGTGGTGCCGCCCGAGCCTGTTGACGGCGAGGAAGAGGAGGCCAACGAAGACCTGCGCGTCGAGAAGGAAGAGATCGAAGGAGTCTTCTTGCTCGTGGACGGCGTCGCGCGCTTTCGTGAGGTCAAGACCGGCATCACGGGCGACATGGACATCGAGGTCTTGGGCGGTCTCGAAGACGGCGAAGAGATCATCATCGGTCCCTACCAAAAGCTGCGCAAACTGGCGGAGTGGGACCGCGTCAAGGTCGACAAGAAGAAGGGCTCCGGCACGGACGCCGAGCGAAGCTCGTAGTCCGATGGCTGATCAACCTGCTGTCATCCGGGCCGCCGGACTCTGCCGCGAATTCGCCATGGGAAACTCCGTGGTCAAGGCGCTGCGCGGCATCGAACTCGTCATCGAGCGCGGCGAGTATGTCGCGATCATGGGGCCGTCGGGCTCGGGCAAGTCGACGCTGATGAACCTAATCGGCTGTCTAGACACGCCGACGTCGGGCGAATACTCGCTCAACGGCACGCCGGTCGCGCAGCTGGAGGAGCACGAGCTGGCGCGTATCCGCAACAAGGACATCGGGTTCGTGTTTCAGTCGTTCAACCTGTTGGCCCGGGCGACGGCGCTGCGCAACGTCGAGCTGCCGTTGATCTACGGCAGCGTGCCGCCGAAAGAGCGGCGCGAGCGTGCTGCCGAAGCGCTGCGCGAAGTCGATCTCGAAGAGCGCATGGATCACCGGCCCAACGAGCTTTCGGGCGGCCAGCGGCAGCGCGTTTCGATCGCGCGGGCTCTGGTTACGCGGCCGGCCCTGCTGCTCGCGGATGAACCGACCGGCAACCTCGACAGCAAGACCTCGCACGAGATCATGGCCCTGTTCCAGCGGCTTTATGAGTCGGGCAATACGATTGTGCTGGTGACGCACGAACGTGATATCGCCGAGCATGCGCAGCGCATCGTGACGATCCGCGATGGCATGGTTGCCAGCGACGAGCGCACCGGCAACAGCACCGGCAAACGAGCCGGCGGCGCGAGTGCCGATCCGCTCCCGCCGCCGCCGCCCGCCCAGCAAGCCGACGGAGTCGAAGACGCGTGAACGTTGTCGAGGCAACACGGCTGGCCGTCGAGTCGATTTGGGCCAACCGCCTGCGTTCGTTCTTGACCCTGCTCGGCGTGATCATCGGGATCGCCTCGATCGTTTCCACTGCGGCGGTCATCCAAGGGCTCAACCAATACGTCGCCGACAAGCTCAGCGACCTTGGCCAGGGAGTCTTCACGGTTCAGCGCTTCGGGATCATCACCAACCGCGAAGAGTTCTTGGAGGCGATTCGACGCAACCGCCGGCTCAAGCGCGAAGATGCGTGGGTCGTGCGTGACGCCGCTTCGACGGCCAAGGCGGTCGAATGGCAGGTTCGTTCGACCGCCGACCTCAAGCGCGGCACCAACGAACTGCTGTCGGTAGAAATCGGTGGCATCACGCCGGGCATCCTCGAGGTCGAGCCGTTTGAGGTCGCGGACGGACGCATCATCCTGCCGTTCGAAGAAGAGCGCGCCGTGCCGGTGGCGTTCATCGGCAACGACGTCAAAGAGCAGCTGTTTGGCAACATCGATCCGCTTGGCAAGGAGCTGCGCGTGCGCGGCACGCCGATGCGCATCATTGGTGTGGCCGACAAGAAGGGCAGCTTCCTGGGCATCTCTCAGGACAACTTCGTCAAGATTCCGTACAGCGTGCACCGCAAGCTGTTTGGCACGAAACGCTCGGTGCGCATCAGCGTGCAGGTCGAAGATTCGGCGCGCATGGATGAGACCATGGACGAGGTGCGTGCCGTGCTGCGCGCCCGGCACCATCTAAGGCCAGGCGAAGAAGACGACTTTGACATGCTGACCGCGGCCGGCATCAACGATCTGTGGAAGAGCATGACGACCACGATCTTTAGCATCGCGATCTTTGTGGTCGGTATTTCGCTGGTCGTTGGCGGCATCGTGATCATGAACATCATGCTCGTCTCGGTGATCGAGCGAACGCGCGAGATCGGCGTGCGCAAGGCCGTCGGCGCCCGTCAGCGCGACATCGTCATGCAGTTCTTGATCGAATCGGTGCTGCTGTCGTGCATCGGCGGCGGCATTGGCATTGCGATCGCGTTTGGCGCAGCGGAGTTGCTCTCCAGCTACACGCCGCTGCCCGCTCAGTTTCCGACCTGGGCGCCGCCGGTCGCGTTTGTGGTCTGTACGGGCATTGGCATCTTCTTTGGCATCAGCCCAGCGCGTCGGGCGGCCAAGCTCGATCCGATCGAAGCGTTGAGGACGGAGTAGCCGATGCGCCGCACGCTGACGTCAATATGGGAGAACACGCGGCTCGCGTTTGAGACGCTTCTCGCCAATCGCTTTCGTTCGTTCTTGACGGTTCTCGGCGTCTACATCGGCGTGCTGCTGGTCGTGCTCGTAGCCTCCGTGCTCAACGGCTTTCGCCAGTCCGTGGTCGACCAGGTCGAGCAGTTTGGCACCAACAACGTCTACGTCTACCACCGCAAGTTCATCAACGTCGGGCGGCCGTCGCGCGAGATGCGGCTGCGCAAGCCCCTGACGTTTGCCGATGCTTCGGCGGTTCAGGACCTTTGCCCTTCGATCGACATGATGACGCCGGTGCTCGATGCACCGTGGCGGCTCGACCGCGCTAGCTACCGCGGCGAAGAGGTTGTTGGGCCGCGTTTGCGGGGCGTCTATCCCATCGACGTCGAGGTCGCGCACCGGGTCGTGACCAACGGGCGCTTCTTCACCGAGCAGGAAAACCGACACCGAAGCGAAGTCGTGGTGCTGGGGGACTCAGTGCACCAGGCGCTGTTCCCGAGCGGTGGTGCGGTCGGTAAGAAGATCATCATCGACGGCCGCAAATACACGGTCATCGGCACGCTGGAGAAGCGCAAGGAAGGGCCGTTCGGCAGCGAGAACGAGGACGACGCGCTGTTTCTGATCCCGTATTTGACGCTGCAGTCCCACTACCCGACGGCCGACGAGAACTTCCTGGCCATCCGCAGCCGACGCGGCGAGCTCGACGAGGCGATCGACGAGATCACGCAGGTGCTGCGGCGCCGGCGCAAGGTGCGCTGGGATGCTGATAACGACTTTGAGATCGCGACGGCCGACAGCCTGATTCAGTCATTCGACGACATCGTGTTTGCCGTGCTCGCGGTGATGTTCTTGCTGTCGACGGTCGGCTTTCTGGTTGGCGGCGTCGGCGTCATGAACATCATGCTGGTGTCGGTGCGCGAGCGAACGCGCGAGATCGGTCTGCGCAAAGCAGTGGGCGCACGCCGCCGCGACATCCTCGGTCAGTTCTTGATCGAGTCGCTCGTGCTCTGTGCCGTCGGTGGCATCATCGGGCTGATCTCTGCCGAAGGCCTGCTTTGGCTGGTCGAGATGGTCATGCCCGACCTGGCGTCGGAGACGCCGTGGTGGGCGCGGGTCTTCGCGTTCGCAGGGTCTGGTGGCGTTGGGCTGTTCTTCGGCATGTGGCCGGCATGGAAAGCGGCCAGCCTCGATCCCGTGGAAGCCCTGCGCTACGAGTGATGGCTGCGGGCGGTCGCTGGTGCTTGGTACGGCGCGCGGGCCGGCTGCTACGGGTGTGAAGCAGAAATCCTGAGGCCTATGCGCGGCTCGCGACGACGCTCGCGCGATGGCTCGGATGGATCTGGGGCCGTCCGAGGCCGGTCTACCGACAGGACTGTGGCCACCCGCCTTGGGAGCCTCGCCGCGGGTTGCAGCCGCGCGAGCGCTACTCGACCAAGCGAGCCGACAGGCGGAGCCTGGCGTGGGGGATCGTGCGATCGCTCACGTAGTCCTTGATTGGCAGCGCCATCGCAACCTCCCGGCCGACTTCGCGAGCCAGCTTGCGCGCATCTTTCGCGGCGGCGCTTGAGACGTCGGCGCTCCACCAGATCAGGTCGGCGCTTACCTCAAGGCGCTTGTCGAGTCGCTGTGCTTGCGCCTGCAGTGTGCGCAGGATGCGCACGAGCTGCTCGTGGGTGGCGCCGTGGTCGCTGGTCAGGCGCTTGTCGTCCTGATCCGCGCGCAGGTGGCGCAATTCGGGTTCGAGCGCGTGCAGCTGCGCCGCGGTTTCGTCAAAGGCGCGCCGGTCAAGGTCGACGCAGTCGCGCAGATCGATCGCTTGCACGCCCGTAAAGGCTGGTGCAAGCGTGCGTGTGCGTTCGATCCAGGAGTGGTCGGCTTGCCCGCCAACGGCCAGGCGGCCGTCAACCAGCTCAAAGGTGACACCGCGAGGTGGCTGGAGCGTGCGCTCGATTCGTTTCGCGACAAACGACTCGTGCAGCGACTGGTGCGGCTGGAAGTCTGCCGTCACCAGGTCGCCGACGCCGTTGGTTGCGGCGATCAGCGCCAGCTCGCGCGCGAGTGGGTCGCGCAAGCCGCGCACCGAGAGGTGGCCGTCTTCGATGCTGCTGTCGGTGATGACGATGCCTGGCTCCGCGTGCAGTTTGGCGACAAACGCCTCGAGCTGGCTGCGGCGCGCGTTGGCTGCAATGGCCGCGATGGCCCACCACGTAAGGAGTCCGAGGGTTGCCGCCAACGCCACCCAGCGCACAACCGGCGGACGGCGCTTCTTCTGCTCCGTTTCGGCCTGGATCTGGCTTTCGAGCAGGCAGGCTTCTAGCTGCGGGCGAACCGTCTCGAAGATTTCGGTGTCGCCATCGAAGTCTTTCAGCTGGTTTGCCATCGTCGTCTCGATGCGATCGAGGGACTCGCGCAGCTGCATGCGGATCTCGGCGCGGGGGCGTCCGCGCACCACGGCCGCGAGCGCCGCCTGGCTGCCGTTCTCGATCACTACGCTGAGATCGCCAACGGCAAAGCTTGTGGTCGCTTGGCTGTCATCCGCCTCAAACGCGTCGCGCAGAAAGTCCTGGATCGCCGTCAGCATCGCCGTGATCAAGTCCGGCTCGCGCGCAATGACGCCGGGCCGCGTCGCGTGCAGCAGCTCGAGACCGTTTTCCTTGTGCACGAGGAACACGTGTTCGACGCGGAACAGCACGGTGTTGACGAAAGCGATCTCGGCGAACTTGCGGCCGGTTCGCAGCGCCTGGAAGCGCCACCGCAGGCTCTTGATCGAGAGCTGCTGGTCGACCGTCGTCTCGATCGACTGCACAAAGCCCTGCAGCATCATCCAGACGGCGTTGCGGATCGCTGGTCCCATCGCTGGAGCGAGCGCACGTCCGAACGCGGCACTGTCGCGGTTCACGGTGGAGTGCACGCCGCGGCTGATCATGGTGCCCATCGAGTCGGCGAACGCCGGATCGCGCGCCAGCGCCATTTGCATCGCGTTGGCCAAGGTCTGGCTCTGCAGGTCCGTGAACGCGCCGCGGTCTTCGAGTCTCGCGAGCGCCTGCTGCAGCCGCTCGCGATCTGCGCCGACCAGGATCCTGCACAGCTCGTCCAGTTCGGGGTCCGTTGCCTTCGTTGCGGCCGGCGGCAGCGGAGATCTGGCCGGCGGCAGCTGAGCCTTCGCGGCCGTCTGGGCGCGTGCTTTCGCCGTTGCCCTGGCGGCTGTGGTTTTGGCGGCTGCGGGAGTGGCGGCTGCGGGAGTGGCGGCTGCCGGAGTGGCGGCTGCGGGCTTTACGGCTGCGGGCTTGTTCCCGGCAGCTGTCTTGCGAGCCGGCGACGTGCCATCGGCCTTCTTCGCGCCCAGCTCAGCCGCGCTTGCCGCGCGAATAGCCTCTACGGCGCTCTTGGGGGTCGACGTGCCCGGCTCGGATCCACCCGGTGAGGGCGTTTGCGATGCGGAAGATTTGTCGGCAGCTTTCAAGCCTGCACGCCTCCGTTGCTGCTTGCCGCCACCTTGCCGAGGCGAGAAACCATGCCGCCGAACATTTCGGCGAGGTCCTCCTTGTCGAGTTTGCAGTCTTCGATCAGCGACATCTTCTGGACAAGCTCTTCGCGGAGCGCCTGCACGCTGGCCTGCATGGCTTCCTTCTGCTCGCCGAGCGTTTCGACCTGCTGATTGAGCGTTGCGACCTGGCCACGAAGGGTCTCGTGCTCGCGGGCCGCTTCGTCGCGTTCGCTCGCCATTTGCGTTGTCAGCCGTGTCGCCAAGCCGGCCAAGCGCTCTTCAAAGTCACGCTGCATGGACTGCAGCCGCTCGTCGCTGCTGCGCTGTTGGGCACCAAACAGGATCTCGCGAACGCGATGAAGGTCCTGCGCCGCGGATTCCTGTTGTGCGGGGGCACTGCCTGCGGGGGCACTGCCTGCTGGGCTACTGCCTGCTGGGCTACTGCCTGCGGCACTACTGCCTGCTAGGGCACTGCCTATCGCACTGGCGCGGCTGCTGGTGTTGCTCATGCGGTGCTTGTCGATCGGTTCGGGTTGGTGTTGCGCCACGTTCAGCTCCTACCATCCATGCTAGCGAATAGGCCCTATCGGCTGCGAGGCGTAGCCTCGTTAGCGCCTCATCTGGTATCCGGACCATACCGTGACCAGCCTTTTTGACCCTGCGATCTGGCGGAGATCTTGCCGACGGGGTGTCAGAAATCGATCCATGTCGCGAGAAACGACAGGTGCGTCCTCCGAGGATCCACCACAGCATGGGCCTCGAGCATGGCGTTGAAAGGCGCCGCGAAGCGGGTGGCTGACCGACTACCGCTTCGGCCGCATCGCGCGAGCAAGCTGGTCAAACGCTTCCGGCACGGCAGCCCCGGTCTTGGCGCTGGTGCGCGCGATCGTCATGCCGTCGGCCTGCAAGCCCTCAATGCGGTCGTCGTCGAGCCGCCAGCTGTCGCGCAGGTCGTCTTTGTTGAGCAGCAGCACGTTGGGGACGTTGCCGAGCAGTGTCAGGGCTTCGCGATGCAGCCGAAGGGCAACGTCGAGGGTCTCGGGACGCGTGCCGTCGGCGACGACGAGAAAGCCACTGCTGCCGCGCACGTGGTGAAACGGCACCTCGTGCACTTCGTCTTCGCCCTGCAGGTCCCAGAGCATCAACATCGATGGCTTGCCGTCGATCGCGACTTCGCGCTTGTCGATGCGCACACCGATCGTTGTTTGGTAGCGCTCGGAGAAGATTCCGGTGACGAAACGCTGCACGAGGCTCGTCTTGCCGACAGCGAATGCGCCGAGCATCGATACCTTATGCTTGATCATGGACGGGGACTCATCGGTAGACGTCAGCGTAGCCCCCTAGCTCGATGGATGGCACCTTTGCGGCGGATTCGGAGCATTCGGCCGGCGCCGCCTAGTGTAGTGCATCTGATATAAGGGGCATTCTGCGGGCACGAAGACGCCCGTCGTGGCGTTGCTGCTCCTCGGCAGGACGTATGGAACATGCATTCGTCGCAGCGCCTTACGACGAACGCCCTCGAATCCCGGATAATACCCCGTCTACCAGATGCACGACACTAGGAGTCGAGCGACGTCAAGCCCTGCCGGATGGCATACTTGGTCAGCTGCGCGATCGAGCGAATGCCGAGCCGGTTCATGATGTTGTGGCGATGCGTCTCGACGGTCTTGACCGTGATCGACAGCGCAAACGCAATCTCCTTGGTCGACTTGCCTTCCGCGACCAGCTGCAGGACTTCGCGTTCTTTGTTGGTCAACGTCACCGGCGAGCTGACGCGCTTGCCGCCGAGGCGGTCGACATAGTCCTCGACCACGACGCCCTGGATCTTGCTGCCGAGAAACAGGCGACCGCGCTGCAGGTTGGCAATGGCCTCTTCGAGCTCGTCGAAGGCGCTTTCCTTGAGGATGTAGGCGCGCGCTCCGGCCTGCAGCATGCGGCCGACGTAGGTCGCGTCCGAGTGCATCGAAAGCCCGACGACGAGCGTTTGCGGCGTCGCTTCGGCGAGCTTGCGCGTGGCTTCGACGCCGTTCATGCCGGGCATGCCGACGTCCATGACCACAATGTCGGGCTTCTTTTCGAGCGCGAGCTGCACGGCTTCGCGTCCGTCGCTGGCTTCGCCTACGACTTCATGCCCCTTTTCGCGGAGCAGTTTGGCGAGACCGTCGCGAATGATCGCGTGGTCGTCAGCAATGAGGATCTTCATGTTCGGGGGCGAGTTGGGGGTGTGCCGAGCGGCACCCACAGCGTCACTTCGGTGCCCTGACCGGGCGTCGAAGTAACGGTGCAGTCGCCGCCGAGGTGTTGCATGCGCTCGCGGATGTTGAACAGGCCGAAGCCGCCTGCTGTTGTCACCCGGAAGCGGAAGTCGGTTGCGTCAAAGCCGCGACCCCGGTCGTTGACCTGGATCATCATGCGGCCTTTGTCGCGCCATAGTCGCACGAGCACCATTTCGGCCTCGGCGTGCTTGACGATGTTGTGGAGCAGCTCGCGCACGGCTTGGTAGATGACGGCGCGGACCGGCTCGTCGAGCTCGAAGGCGCGCTCGTCGTCTTCGAGGCGGGCGGGGATGCCGTGAACCTCTTCGAAGCGGCGAACCAGCGATTGCATCGCTTCGGCGAGGCCGAGCTCGTAGAGCAGCGGCGTGCCGAGGTCTGCCGTTAGGCTGCGCGTGTCGCTGATGACCTCGTCCATCAGGTCGTCGATCGCGCCCAGCTCTTTGGCGGTTTCCTCGGAGCCCTCCTTGCCCTGCTGGCTCTGCGCCATGGCGCGGAGACGCAGTTTGACGAGCGCTAGATTTTGACCGACGCGGTCGTGCAGAAACTCCGCAAGCTCGCGGCGCTCGCGTTCTTCGGCAACGGCGAGCTGTTCTGCGAGTCGACCGAGCTGGTCTTGGTGGGCGCGCAGCTCGCGATTGGCATGTTCGCGCTGGGTGCTTTCTTCGGAGAGCTTTTGGTTGGTCTGCTCAAGTTCGACGGTGCGCTCGGCGACGCGCTGCTCGAGCTGTTCGCGCGATTCGCGCAGCAGGCTGATCGCACTCTGCCGTTCGGCGGCCATGCGTTCCAGGCGGCGGGTCGATTCGGCCAGCGCTTCGTTGACCCGCGACAGGTCGTCGTGGGCGAGCTTTTGGTCACGTGCGTGCTGCAGGATTTCGCGCAGTTCGGCAAATTCGCTGCCGAGCATCTCGATCAGCAGATACGGCGTGCGCTCCGGGCCGGCGAGCAGCGCCGTCGCCTCGAGCACCGCCGGGCGACGATGGTCGTCCTGCTGCGTCCACGGGCCCGACCGCAGCCGGTCCAGTTCGTTGTCTTCGCGGCTCCAGAACTCCTCCGCGTCGAGGCGGAAGGTCTGCAGCATGGGGAATAAGATTTCGAGGTCGAACTCCGCGTCGCGCAGCTCGGCGAAGCGTCGCAAGAACGCGACCGGGGCGTCGCCTACGGGCTGCAAAGTGCCGTCTTCCAGGCGCCGAAGCGGCAGAATGCGCAGGGCGGACAGCAGGTCCTGGTGAGACGACATAGCGAACGAACGGTGCTCCACAGAGAGCAGGATTGTAGAGGACGGTGAGTGTTGCGTTCGGGAGAAATTCGACGCGGCGGCGCGTGTCCTCAGGGATCTAGGCAGCCAAGGATCGCCGTTGTTTTGGACACTCTGGACGCTACGCCGCCGCGTTCGGGCCGCTATTCATGGCAACCCTGAATCGCACCGCGTGCTTTCCCTGAGTGTCGGCCAGGGTTTTTGCCGAGGGCCACGCCATTTAAGCAGGTGGCGTGACGGGCTTCCGGGCTCGGGCGGCGCGGCCGGGGTTGCGTTCGATGCCGATGGCATGGAGGCCTTGGCTGCGGGCGGCGTGCAGCGCGGTTCCGACGCCGCAGAACGGCGCCACCAGCGTGCCGGCGCCGGCGTGTTGGCGCAACCACGACACGACGAATGCGGCGACGTCTTGCCCCATGCCGCGCGGCCAGAGCTGCTTGCCGAGCGTTGGCAGCACGTCGGGCGCCGCGTTGGCTTCGCTGCGCCGGACAGTCTGCGAAAAGCAGAGCAAATGCGCGTAGCCAGGGCGCTGCACGCACGTGGTGCCGATCGGGGCGCGCAGGACCAGCTTGTGCCAGACCAAGGGCGCAGCGACCGCGAGCGCCGCTTGCTGGATCAAAAACGACTTGTCGAGCCAGGTGCCTTCGTGCTCGACGTCCGTCTGAAAGAACACAGTGGCGCGCGCGTGCGCACTGGTCTCCAGCACCGTGCGGGCGGCGTCGACAAACCAGTCGCGCCAGCGGTCTGCGTCGCGATGGCCAAACTCGTCGTAGCTCGGCAGAGAGGTCAGCACCGCGCTGTCGCTGGGCAGCTTGTTGTCGGCCAGCCATTCCAGGGCACAGCCTTCGTGCACGAGCAGCGATAGCTCGCTCATATCCCGAGCGCCTCGCCGTGGTCGGGGTGGTTTTGGGCGATGCCCTGGTAGGTTGCGGCGAGTTCGAGCGCGTGGGCCTGGTCGCACTGCCACGATTGGTAGGCGGCGCGCTTGGTGAGCTGCAGTGCGGTCGCCGGCAGCGCCGCGAGCTCTTCGGCGCGCGTGCGCGCCGTTGCGGCGAGCGCGTCGTCCTCGACGACGTCGTGCACCAAGCCCAGCTGCAGTGCGGCGGGGGCCTCGAGCACGCGGCCGGTCAGCATCAGTTCAAGCGCGCGTGGAAAGCCGATGGTTCGGGCCAGGAAGTAGGCGCCGCCATCGCCGGGCACCAGTCCGACCTTGACGAAGGTTGAGCCGAGCTTGGCCGAGCGGGCCGCGATGCGCAGATCGCACATGCAGGCGAGGTCGAGGCCGGCGCCGATTGCGGCGCCGTTGATGGCGCAAATCAACGGCTTGCGAAACGTCGCGATACGGCGCGGCACCGATTGGATGCCGTCTAGGTAGCGCCGACGCAGTTCGGCCGGATCGCCGGCAAACATGCCGCTGCGCGCCTTCATGGCCTTGACGTCGCCGCCCGCGTGAAAGGCCTTGCCGGTCCCGGTCAGGATGGCGCAGCGCACGGCGTCATCCGCTTCGATGCTGTCGAGCGCGGCGACCAGCTGCGCGCACATCTCGTCGCTGTAGGCGTTGCGCGCCTCGGGGCGGTCGAGCGTGATCGTTGCGATGTGGGCGTCGACGGCAAGACGGACGTGTTGTGGTGATGGCGTTGCCATGCGTCCGTCATACCGTCGCCGACGCGCCGCGTCAGCTAAGCGTCACGGTCGGCGGCAACGGGCCGGCCGGCAGCGTGAGGCCGCCGCTGCGGCTTACCGCGATGCCTTGGCCGCGGACCACGATGGTTGCGCTCGGGTTGAGGTCGATCAGCTCGGAGAACCAGGCTTCGTTTGCGGGGGTATACACGCGGGTCACAGCGGTGTCCGACGTTGCCATCGGCTGGCATGCGGCGGCGGGCGACTCGATCGAAAGCTGTTGGGTGGGCAGGGGGGAGAGGCCGGTTGCGGCGGCAACGAGGATGGAAAGGAACATGTTTTTAGGGGGTGGCGTTTGCTTGTCAGGATGTCGCCGCGCGAAGTGCTCGGCGACACAGAGGCTGTGTGTGGCGGCCCCGACTTGTTTCACAAGGGCTCAAAAAAGCGGCTGCGCCGTGGATCCATCCGTGCCGGCGACGATTGCCCAAAATCAGCTGCGCCCAAATCAGCGGAGTCGCTCAGCGGCGCAGCGCGGCAGCCACTCTCGTAGCAACCCAGGCGTTGCCGGCCGGAGTCATGTGGCCATCAAACCAGCGCTCGTCCAGGTTTGGGTCCTGCGCGGCGAGCGCGTGGAACTCCGCGACGAGGTCAAGCACTTCGATGCCGTGCGTGCGAGCCCGTGCCATCGCCTGCACAAGCCAGGCCTGATGGTCCTTGCCCTGCAGCACGACCAGCAGACGGACCCTGCGCTGTTGGCAAGCTCGGGCGATGCGCTGCAGCAGCCGTTCGGCCAGGTCCGGTAGCTGGCCTTGCAGCGCGGGCACGGCAACCTGCTTGTCTTGCTCGATCCACCAGCGCCGCGCAGTGCCGGCGAGGATCGCGTCGACCAGCGCGCTGTGGCCGATCAAGTCCTTCCACCAGCGTTCGGGGTCCTGTCGCCGCTCTTGGTCGTGCGCGATCGGCACGCCGCGCAGCTCGAGGCCGTCGCCGACAAACGCAACCCACGGCACGCGCACGTAGCGACGCGAGTAGGTGCTGCGCACGACGTCGTCGGCAATCAGGCTTACGATCAAGGTGGCCGGTCGGTAGCGCTCGAGCAGCTGTTCGCCGCGCAGCACGGTTTGCGTCAGGCTGTAGCCAAAGACGCCGCCATTGTGCACGGGCTGTTCGAGGAGCTGTTCGAGCCTTGCCGGCCACGTGTCGCCGTCGTCGACCTGATCGCCAAACGTAAACGAGTCGCCGACGCAGGCGATTGCGGGGCCGTTTGGGCGGCGCGTGTCGCCGCCGTTTTCGCGCAGGCCCTGAGCATTGATCGAGACCTGCGTGCCCCAATGGTTGTCGCGGCTGCGGAAGCCAGGCTCGGGCGCGTAACCGAGCGTCGCATCGAGAACGGCCGGATAGTTGCGCCGCATCAGGTCGAGGCGAAGCTCGCGGAAGCTGCCGAAGTGAAGTGGCGCGCGCGCGAGGCGCAGCGCGATCTCGCCAGCCAGCAGCAGCCCGAGTAGCGGCACCAGCGCAAAGAGCAGCCGGCGCCGCAGCGGCAGGCGCCGCTTGGGCGGAGGCTGCCGTTTCGGCTCGAAGTGCTCGGGCGAAGGCACAGCCGGGCCGACTAGTTTTTGCGCACGTTTAGCTTGGAGAGCTGGGCGGCGAATGGATTGCTCTCCGCTTCGGATGGGCCAAACTCTCGTTTGGTGGTGCCGGCCCGATCGTCGCGGCCACGGCCTCGGCCGCGGTCCTGCCCGGAGCGTCCGCGCTGCGAACTGCCGCCACGCTGCGAGTTCCCGCGCTGTTGGCCCCCGCGCGCCGCACCGCCGTGGCCGCCTCCGCCGCCTCCGCCGCCGCCGCCGCCGCCGCCGCCTCCGCCGCCAGCCGCCTGGCGGTCGTGCCCACCCTGGCCGGGAGCTGCGCCCTCGGCCTTCATGGTCAGCGCAATGCGGTTGCGCGGCACGTCGATCGAAACGACGCGCACCTTGACGACCTGTCCTGCCTTGACCACTTCGCGTGGGTC
>JBGCDH010000008.1:0-17802 GCA_045105235.1 Planctomycetota bacterium
CTGCATCGGCACCTTGGCGAACGCCGACATCAGCAGGCTTTTCTTGGACTGGCTGGCGTCTTTGCTCGTCAGCAGGCGCTGCGCCTGGCTGTTGTCACAGCCAAAGTAGCTGAGGTGCAAAAACACGCCGCCAAACAGGCCCGCCCAGACGTTGTATTTCTCTTCCCAGCAGCTCGGCGCGCCGCCGTTGCCGGCGACTTCTTCGTTGGTGCGCGGCCACAGCCCGTCGTGGGCGGGTTCGACTTCGAGCGCGCCGAGCTTGTCGGCGGCGCCCGCGGCTTCCAGCATCGACGACAGCGAGCCGAAGTCAGGCCAGAGATCGACCAGCAGCATGACAAACACGATGACCAGGCCGGCGAGGATGACGACCATCTGCTTGACGTCTGTCCAGATCACGGCCGCGACGCCGCCGATCATGGTGTAGCCGGTGGTCAGCGTGCCGATGATCAGCACGGCGGCAAACGTGTCGAGGCCGAACAGCGCGCTGAGCGCAACCGACGGCGCGTAGATGACGGCACCGAGCGCCAGGCAGCGCGAGCACAAAAAGATCAGGCTCGCCAGCGAGCGCGACATCGGGCCGAAGCGATCTTC
Source organism: Planctomycetota bacterium (assembly GCA_045105235.1). Classification (GTDB taxonomy): domain Bacteria; phylum Planctomycetota; class UBA1135; order UBA1135; family UBA2386. Next base: position 592 of record JBGCDH010000008.1, read on the forward strand.
GAGTAGCTCGTAGGGCGTCAGCACATTGCGGCTGCGGTAATACGGCACCAAGAAGATGCACAGCAGCACCATCGCGAACGGCAGGCCGAAGTAGGACTGCACGAATTCCATGCCGAACTCGTGGCCTTGGCCGGTCGTGCCGATGACGGTGATCGCGCTCGCCTGGGTCGCCATGATCGACAAACCCGCGGCCCACCAGGGAATGCGGCGGCCACCGGCGTAGTAGCCCTCCAGATCCGTGGCGCCCTTGCGGCGGCGCACGCCGTCCCAGACGACGTAGGTGAGGAACAGAAAGAAGACGACCCAGTCGATGGTGCGCATCAGGTTTTAGCCCGGCATCCGCATGTTGAAATGCATCGTGAACCAGTACAGCAGCGCCATCACCAGCACGGCGAGCGTGCAGCACAGCGCATAGACCCTTGCCCAGCTCCCGAACGGTGGTCGCTCGGTGCCGAAGAAGTCGACCTGGTCGGGCTCGTCATCCGTCATGGAGAAAGAGACAACCGCGTGCCGGGTCGCGGATCCAGTAGCTGACGCAATCTTGCCGCGTCCCGTTCCTGCACTATGCTCTCGCCCGCCAGACGGATGGGCGGATTCGTCCGCGACGCTGGCAGATTGCGACTGGTTTGATGGCGCTCTCGAGCACGGCAATGCAGGACACGATTCTCAAGGACCTCAACGAACAGCAGGCCCAGGCCGTTGCCCACGGCGACGGGCCGCTGATGGTGCTGGCCGGCGCCGGCTCCGGCAAGACGCGGGTGGTGACCCGTCGCATTGCCCGGCTGCTGCGTGAGGGGACCCGCGCCAACCAGATCCTGGCGCTGACCTTCACCAACAAGGCGGCGGGCGAGATGGCCAACCGGGTTGAGCAGCTGGGTGGGGACTACGTGCGGATCGCCACCTTCCACTCGGCGTGCGCGCGCTTTCTGCGCCATGAAGGGCACCTGCTCGGCTACGCGCCCGACTACTCCATCTACGACACGCAGGATCGCAACTCGCTCATCAAAGAGCTGATGATGGAGCTGCGCATTTCGCTCAAAGAGGCGAAGCCCTCGCTGATCGGCAACTGGATCAGCAAGCTCAAGAACGCCGCGATGTCGCCCGACGATGGAATGATGGACGGCAGCGATGTGCTGCGACTCGTCGAGCGGCTGTGGGTGCCCTACCACGAGCGCATGAAGCAGGCGTCGGCGATGGATTTCGACGACCTGCTGATCAACTTCTTGCAGATCCTGCAGGAGCATCCGGCGGTTGCCGAGCGCTACCAGGAGCGCTTTCCGTACGTGCTGGTCGACGAGTTTCAGGACACCAACCGCGTCCAGTACGATCTGCTCAAGCGCCTGTGTCCACCGACGGGCGCCAACGGCCCGGGCAACATGTGCGTGGTTGGCGATCCGGACCAATCGATCTATGGCTTCCGCGGGGCCGAGGTCCGCAACATCCTCGATTTCGAGTCGGACTACGACCCGTGCACGGTCGTGCGGCTGGAGCAAAACTACCGCAGTTCGGCGAACATCCTGCGGGGCGCCGAGACGGTCATTGCGAACAACACGATGCGCAAGGACAAGCGCCTGCGCACCGACGCGGCGCCGGGGGCTCCGATCCTTCGCTTGAAGGCTTCGGGCTCGGCCGAGGAGGCGACGACGATCGTCGAGCGCATCCTTGAGCTGCAGTCCGAAGAAGTCGAGCTTGACGAAGTCGCGGTTTTCTACCGTGCGCACTGGCTGTCGCGCGGCCTCGAGCAAGCGCTCAAGGACAAGGGCGTGCCGTATGAAATCGTCGGCGGCCAGACGTTCTTCGAGCGACGTGAAATCAAAGACCTGCTGGCGTTTTTGAAGGTGCTGGTCAATCCGCTCGACGAGGTCAGCATGGCGCGCATCGTCAACGTGCCGCCGCGCGGGCTTGGCAAAGTCTCGCTCGAAAAGCTGAAGTCTGCAGCGTTCGCCGAAGGCATGTCGCTACGCGAGGCCGTTGGTGAACGCTCGCTGCACGGCGTGCTCGGCAAGAAGGCACAGCGTGGCTTGGCCGAGCTCGCCGACGCCCTCGATCGCGCCCAGGATGCGAGCCGACACGGTGCGCACGCGGCGCTGAAGATGATCCTCGAAGGCATCGGCTACGTGCGTCACGCCACGAGCTACGGCGACGCGGAGGACAGTGCCCGCGAAGAGAACATCGCCGAACTGGTCAGCGACACGGTGCAGTTCGACGCGGCGCCAGACGTTGCGGAAATCGACGGTGAGCCACCGCAAAACGGCCTTGCTGGCTACCTGCAGCATGTGGCGCTGTTGACGAGCGCCGACCGCGACGGCGAAGGCCCGAACGTGCGCATGATGACGGTGCACGCGGCCAAGGGGCTCGAGTTTGACCACGTCTTTGTTGCGGGCCTCGAAGAAGGCACCTTCCCGAGCATGCGCACGGCCGACGATCCCGAAGGCCTCGAGGAAGAGCGCCGGCTGATGTATGTCGCGCTGACGCGAGCTCGCAAGACGCTGATGCTCAGCTCGGTGCGCGACCGCATGGTCAACGGCAGCATGGAGACGATGCGGCCGTCGCGCTTCCTGCGCGAACTGCCGCAGGATCTACTGGAGAACTTTGCGCCATCGTGGCGTCGCTACGACCTCGACGATGAGGGGTCGCACTCGACGGGCTGGAGCGTGACGCCCGATCCCGAAGCGCTCGAAGGACTGCAGAAGGGCGTGCGCGTGCGGCACGATCTCTACGGCAACGGGGTGGTGCGCCGGCTCTCGGGGCGTGGCCTGACGGCGCGTGCGACGGTTCGCTTCGACGACGGTGTTGAGCGACAGTTTGTGCTCGAATACGCGGGCCTGCAGCTGCTTGAGGATATGGAGTTTTAGGATATGCAGTTTTGAGCGATCGTTTGGATGCTAGTCCCGGCTTGTCCGCCAGGGACGCGATGGCCGCGCTCGATGCGCTGCTTGCGCGTGTCGGCGCGGACCGCACGACTCTCACGGAAATGCGCGGCCGGCTCGAAGCCGCTCTTGCGGCCGCGGCCGCGGCCGCTACGGCGGCGGCTGGTGAGGCCGCCGCCTGCGGTGCTGCCCAGCCGACGCCGAGCTTCCACGGCTTGATCGGCGAGTCCCCGGCGATGCAGCAGCTCTACCGGCTGATCGAAAAGTTTGGCCGCGCCAACGCCTCGGTGTTGATCACGGGCGAAAGCGGCACGGGAAAGGAATGCGTCGCCAAAGCGCTGCATGCCGTCAGTGCCAGGGTGGAGCAGGCGTTCGTTGCCGAGAATTGTGCGGCGATCCCGGAAACGCTGCTGGAGTCCGTGCTCTTCGGCCACAAGAAGGGGGCCTTTACCGGCGCCATCTCGGACCACCCCGGTCACTTTCTCAGCGCCCACAAGGGCACGATCTTCCTGGATGAGATCGGCGAGATGGCGATGCCGATGCAGGTCAAGCTGCTGCGCGTGCTGCAAGAAAGCGAAGTGCGGCCGGTCGGCGGCACCAAAGTCCGCAAGATCGACATTCGCATCGTTGCTGCAACCAATCAGAATCTTGAGCAGCGCGTTCGGGACGGCGGGTTTCGCGAAGACCTTTACTTCCGGCTCAACGTGCTGCGGCTCGAATTGCCGCCGCTGCGCGATCGCGGCTCCGACATCCTGGTGCTCGCGCGCGAGTTCTTGCGCGGCTCGGCAGAAAAGATGGGGCGCCGGCTCGCCCTCACCGAGGCCGCGGAGCAGCGGCTGCTGCAGGCGCCTTGGCCCGGCAATGTGCGCCAGCTGCAAAACGAAATGCAGCGGGTCGCCGCACTTTCCGACGGTCCCGACGTGCGCGTCGAGGAGCTGACGGTTTGATGCGTTGCGCAGCTACATGACGCCTTCAAACGCCGTTGCGCGCTCGGCGAGCGGTTTGCGGTTGATGCGGTGGACTTCGCTGAGCAGTCGGTAGACCTGACGTCGATGGGCACCTTCGGCGGTTTGCGCCGCGGTGTGTTCGACCAGCGCCTGGCTCGCGTCGTGCGAAGTAATGGCGTAGCCGGGCATCGATTCCGGCTTGTCCACCAAGTTGCGGTGCAGCCGGGTGCCGGTGATCACGTTCAGCCGGTTGAGCGATACGCGCTCGATGCTCGCGCGGTGCTTCGCCAAAAACTTGGCGCTGGCGGCGACATCGTCGGCTTGTTCGCCGGGGTGGCCGATCACCATGGTGCAGCGCGTCGAAATGCCGGCCTCGCTGGCCGCCTGCAAGAACGCGCTGAGTCGATTTGCATCGGTGCCCTTGTGCATGGCTTTGGCGACGCGTTCGCTGCCGGTCTCCAGCCCCGTTGTCAGACGCACGCAGCCGGACTTGGCGGCGGCTCTCAGGTCCGCAGGCGAAAGACCGTTGTCGGTCTCTGGACCAACGTGCACGGCGCCGATCCACGTGCCGCCGGGCACCGCCGACTGGAACCCCGCCGCGAGCCCGCGCCACACCGACAGGTTGCTATTGAGCTTGAGGTCGGCGAATACGAACTGCGATGTGCCATTGCACTGGTGCTGGTGGCGCAGTTCGGCCAGCACGTTGTCGAGACTGCGGCTGCGGTAGGTGCGGCCGGCTGTGCTGGTGACGTCGCTGCAAAACGTGCAGGCGCCCCAGCTGCAGCCCCGCCCCGTGACCAGCGAGGCAATGCGGTTGGGGTATCGTTCCCACGGGAAGTCGGAGTAGTCCGGAAACGGGACGCGGTCGAGCTGCTGCAGCGGCGCCGCGATTTGGCCTCGCAGGCTGCCATCTGCCGCGATGCAGAAGAGGCCGCGGTGCTGGCTCGGATCCCCGCGCTGACAGAGCGTTTCGACAATGTCGGCAAGCTCGAGTTCGACTTCGCCGGCCGCGAGTGCGCTGACGCCAGCGATGCGCGCCCACGACTCGATCACTTCCGGCTGAGCAAAGTAGGGGCCGCCGAGGCAGAGCGGAATGCCGCGTGACTTGGCGGCCGCTGCGATGCGTTCGGTGACGTCGCGATACATCAAGTAGGTCGATGCAATGACCAGGTCGGGCCGGAGTTCGTCGAGCGTCGCTACGGCAGCGGCGGCGACTTCGGATCCTTGTGCGCGAATTCCTGAAGCTCGTTTGGCGGCCGTGTGGTTGCGCCACCGGCGCAGGTGCGGGCTCTTGGAGGTCGCAATGCGGTGGTTCCAGCGCGATACGGTCAGGCTCCACGGTCGGGGGCGTTGCTCGCGCGTGACGCCGTGCACGCCAACCATGAGAGGCGAGAACACGTGCACGTCGTGCCCTGCTTGTCGCAGCGCTGCGGCGAGGATGCCGACCGACAGGGTTGGGTAGCGCGCGAAGTTGTTGAGGTCGACGACGAGAATGCGGCGAGGCTTGTGGGCGGGCATCTGGCGGTTCCTTTCGAGAGCGAGAACAGCACGATGCACGCGCGCGCAATCCAGAGCAAATGCGATGCGCTGCGGGTGTTTGCGGAGTGTTGGACCTCGTCCGAGGAAACCCTGGGGTGCCGTCCGGGTCTCTGCCTACGGCCGCTCGCCGCTGGCGGACGATGAGCCGCGGTTGCGTTGCGACATCGTCAGCGCGAGTTTCATGACTTCGACGATTCGGCGCTGGGGGTCCTCCAACTCGGGCAAGACAGCGGCAAGATCCGCGGCGCCCAGCTTGGTCGCCAGCCTCTGCGAACCTCGCGCTGGCTCCGTCTCTCGCACGTCGGCGGTGCGTTTGATCAGCAGCACGAACCGGTTTGGTTCGCGAAGGTAGCTGATCTCTTCGATGTCCTCCCAGGCCAGCAGCGGCAGGCCAATGCCGCGCGCATCGAGGCCGTCGGGGCTGATGCGGATCGCCGTTCGCCGCACGAACTTGAAGACGCTGTACAACAGCACGGCGAGCGCTGCCAGGGTCAGAGTTCCCTTGATCAACAGGTAGACGAAGGGGCCAAGGCTTTGACGCCAGGAGCTTGGCAGGATCTGCGCCAAGCTCACAAACGCAAAGCTGCTGGCGATGGATTGGGCCACGAACAAGAACGGCCGGCTAGGCAGCCGGAACTCGTGCTCGGGTATTGGCAGGCCCTCCGGCATCGCGGCGTCAGTCGCCGTCCGCGCCGTCTACCGCTTCCTGCAGGATGGCGATGGCGCGGCGCATGGCGTCGCGCAGTCGCTCGGAGTCGGCGCTGGCGGCGCTCTGCAGGCGGCGAACGGCGTCGATCACGCGGTTCTCGACCGACGCTCCGTCGTCGGCTGGGCTGGCCGCACGGCTGGCAGCGGGGGCCACGAAGCCTGCGGCGGCTGCGGCGCCGGCGCCGGCGCCGGTACCGGCCGGCGCGCCGGGTTGGGCGGGCGCTCGGGGTTTGCGCGGCTTTGCTTCGGCGAGTCCGAGTAGCACCTTGGCCGAATGAAGGGCGCGTCCGGCGGTTGGAATGCCGTACATCGCAGCCTCGTCGCGGATGTCGCGCAGGGTCAGTTCGGGGTTCTGCTGCAGTTTGTTGAGGCAGAACAAGACGCTATCCTTCTGGCCGGGATAGCGCTGCCGGAGGCGCTCGAGCAGCTGCTCCCACCCCGCCTCGCCGCGCCCGGGATTGGCATCCTGCGGCAACTCGGCATCATGAGACGCTGGCCTCGTCGCCGTCGAGGCCGAGCCAGCCGCCGATGGGCCAGCCGCCGATGGGCCAGCCGCAGATGGGCCAGCCGCCGATGAGGCTGCCGCGTCTCGCGGCGGTTGCGCCGCCGTTTGCGCCGTCTCTCTGGGCTTCGTCTCGTGGGCTGAGGACGGGGCCTGGGGTGCGGGCGACGGCTGAGAGGGTTCGGTTTCCGGATTCACAGTGGGGCTCTTGGCGCGGGTCAGGGCGCTCGATAGGCGGAGCAGCGTGACGTCCGGGCCCGGTGGCGTCAACGGGCGGGCCACCTGTTTGCGGCGGGCAAGGTCCGGTGGTTGGCTGCGGGGTGGGCCGGGTCCGCCCGATGCTGCCGGTCAAACGGCCCCATTTCGCTCTGGGACTGGCCCCGTCGTCACGCAAAAAGATCGGCTGGCACAACTTCCTCCGGTTGTCACGTTGCCATCAGCCGATAGACTCCGATCCAAGGCTGCCTGCCCGAGACAGCCAAACGCCAGGATCCACCGGCGTGGAGGAAACCCCAATGCTGCGACGCGTTCTCGTATCTGCTCTATGCACGGCGGCGGCCCTAGTGCTCGCCCGTCCTGCCGCCCCTCAATGATGAAGTGGTGGTGGCGGGTCCAGTTGGGCCCCACGTTCGCCAGGCGCTTCCGCTCCAGCAGCCCCCCGCAGTGGCGGTGGTGCTCGCGGTGGTATTCCCCTCGACTTCCGTCGGGGTCGTACCGCCAAAGAGATGTTGAAGATCGAATGGAATTACCCGGTCTACAAGCCGACGACGCCCGCCCGCAAATCGGGTGACCGCACCGTCGCCAAGGAAGCCGAGCGTGCCCTGCCAATCGAGCAGGCATATGCGCTGGTCGCCGAGGGCGATCGCCGGCCGCTGCTGATTCTTCGCGAATGCGAGCTGTGCAAGGGCACGGACCACGCGGTGTTGAGCCGCACGCTCGACAACGAGCAGACGGTCCTGCTGACGCACTGGTTCCGCTGCGTGAAGCTGCCGCCGAACATCCTCAAGGAGACGCACCCCTTCTACAACCTGTTCAAGAAGGGCGAGAAGGAGAAGAAGGTCCCGCACCTCTTCTTTGCGGACCCCTCCGGCGCCAACAAGGCAGCTTTGCCGGGTGACCAGTCGCAGTCGCAGCTGTGGAAGGTCATGTTTGGCTACCTCAATCGCTGCTATGACGAAAACGCCAAGTCGGCGATCAAGGGTCTGCGCAAGATCTTGACGAGCTACGACAAGCTCGACGCCGAGGAGCAGCTGGTGCGTGCGCGCATCGACAAGGAGATCGAGAAGAACGGTCCCAAGTCGAAGAAGCTGAAGAAGTTCGACAAGCAACTCGACAAGCTCGAGGCGCAGCGCGAGAAGCTTCGCAAGCGCGAGCAGGAACTCCGTGACCTCGCCCTCAAGGGGCCGGTTGCCGAGGGCGTGCAGGAAGGCGCTCCGCGATAGTTCGCGAGCTCACGATCGGAAAGAAGGCCGCATGCCCGCTGGGTGTGCGGCCTTTTTTCATGGCCGTGCAGCCAAGAGCGCGACGCCGATGATCTGAGGGGTGCGGGTCAAGGCCGCCTACGGCTTGCGGCGCACGCTACCGGGCGCGACCATGACGGCTCGCGCGCTTTTCCGAGTCGTCCTGACCGCTATGCAGACCACCCGACGTCCGCTGCTGACGCAGATGCCGTACCTCCTTGCCGTTCTGGTTCTCTTCCTGGCTGCGCCGTTGGCGGCGCAGAAGAAGGACGAGTTCAAGGACATCACCAAGGAGGATCCGTTCACGAAGGGCGATCCAGCCAAGATGAAGGCTCTTGGGGTTGTGCGCTACCGGCCGTTTCCGTGGGCCGACCACGTCTCGACCGCCGACGTCGACAAGGTGCTCGGGGAAGACCGCATCCTGTGGATGGAGACCGAGCACTTTCGTTTTGGCTTCAACATGAAGTCCGGCAAGCTGCCCGAGGAATCGAAGTCGCGCAAGGACGTCTATGCGGAGTGCAAGCGGCTCAACAAGAAGAACCGCAAGATTCCGAAGAAGCCCAAGCGCCTGAGCCCGTGGCTGCACCTGCATCTCTACGCCCAGCGCTGTGAGCAGGCCTACGCCGAGTTCGAGCAGCTCGTCGGTGTGACGGAGACGACGTTTGACGCGGACTCCAGGGAGGTCGGCAGCGGTCCGTATCTCGGCTTGCCGGACAAGTTCTTGGTGCTGCTGTTCCAGAAGAAGTCCGATATGGCGCGCTACATGAAGCGCTACTGCGATCTCGAAGTCGACGACTCGATGCGCTACTTCCACAGGGAGACCAAGCAGCTCCTGCTGTCGGTGTCGGCCGACGGCATGGAGGGCTTCGATCCGCAGGGGATTCATGGCCACGTGCTCTACGGGCTGTGGCAAAACCTGCTCAACGGCTACCGCGGCTACCATTTCCCGCTGCCGATGTGGTTCTCGACCGGGCTGGCGCACTACTACTCGCGCCGCGTCAAAACGAAGTTCGTCAACGCGCGCGTTCAGGACACCGAATCGGTCGACCAGGACACGCAAAACAAGTGGGTGCAAAAGGTGTTTCGTCGCTCACGGCACGAAGGCGCAACGATCCCCTTTGCAAAGCTCAACGACATGCACGACTGGCGCACGTTTGGCTTCCATGCGCATACGCAGTGCTGGTCGCGGCTCGACTTCTTGATGGACCTAGACCCGCAGAAAGTCGGCCTGGTCGTCGACCGGCTCAAGCGTGTGCCTGCGAGCGGCGATTGGGAGGGGCAGGGGGCGGCCCTGCGCCGCATGATGCCCAAGCTGCTGTTTGACGCGTTCGAAATGAACCCCGAGGCGTTTGACCAGCGCTGGCGGCAATGGGTTCTCAAGGTCTACCCCAAGCGCAAGGACTGACGGTGCAGGCTCAGATGGTGGCCGCAGTCGCAGTGGCCGGAGCGCTCGGAGCATCCGCTCGCTACGTGCTGACGCTGATGCTGCGCGGCATTCTGCCTGACTCCGCGTGGCCGATCGCGCTGGTCAACGTCGTCGGTTGCTTTGGCTTTGGCGTGTGCTGGGGGGCGTTCGGGGAGCGGCTCTCTCAGCCGATGGCCGTAGCCGTGCTGGCCGGCTTTTTTGGCGCGTTTACCACCTTCTCGGCGTTCGCCTTCGACGGTGTGGCGCTGCTTGGCGAGCGGCGCCTGCTGGCGTGCCTCGGCAACATACTGTTCCAAAACGTGGTTGGCATGGGGTGTCTGTGGCTCGGCATCCAGCTGGCAAGTAGCGGCAGTGGCCGAGGTGTGTAGCCACCTTGCGTCGCGGGCAGTGGCACAATCGACGTTTGGCGGCAGAATGAAGCCTGCCGCATGAGCGGCGGATTCTTCCATGCGTTTGCTTCCGACGATCCTATTCGCGCTGCTGCTGTTCGCTGGCCTGGGCTTGGGCTTCGTAGTGATGCGTGGGAGTGGTTCAGGCGGTGGCTTGGGAGGAGGCTCATCCGCAGAGTCTGCGCCGCCCGGCGGCACGCTGCCGCAGGGGCACGTCTACACGGGCGTTGCCGAAGAGCCCGGCGACGTAAATCCGTATACCTCGCATGAGTCCGTTGCGCGTTCGCTTGTGCTGGCCAACACGCACGACACGTTGCTCGATCGCGACCCGGCAACCGGCGTCCTGCGCGGCGCGCTGGCCGAGTCCTGGCAAGTCGAGCCGGACGGCAGCGCGTGCACGTTCGTTCTGCGCGAGGGGATCGTCTTCAGCGATGGCTCACCGCTGCGCATGGCCGACGTGGCGTTTGGCTACGAGCTGTTCGAGGCGGGGCACCTCAAGACGGGCTTCGTGCGTTCGGCATTCAAGCAGGTGTCGGGCTTCGAAGCGCTGGACGACCGCACGTTTCGCCTGCAGCTCGGCGGGCGGCACTTCGCGCTCTTCGCCTCGGTCGGAGAGTCGTGGATCGTCGCATCGAAGCAGTTCTTCGTGGCAGAGGTTCGGCGCCGGCTCGCCCCAGGCGAAGCGATGCCACCGGTTGCTGCGCCGCGCTTTGCGGAGCTGCTCGACCAAGTCGACCGCCGCTGTGGCCCCGGGACCGGGCCCTATCAGCTTCAAAACGATCCGCATGGCATAAGCAACTGGCGGCGCCGTCAGGAGCTTGTGCTGACCCGCAACGAGTTGTCGTGGCGGCGTCACTTGCGCCCGGGCCATTGGAACCTGGGCGGCTTCCGCGTGCTGTTTCGCGATCCTGCCGGTGCCCGCAACGCGCTGCTTCGCCACGAAATCGACTGGTATACCGGTGCCCAGATTGACCAGCTGCTGGCGAGCAACGACAGCCTTGGCGAAAACTATCGCAAGCTGGTCTACGACCACCCGCGGCTCGGTGTGATCCGTGTCGTTTGGAACTGTCGGCGGACACCGTTCGATGATGTGCGCGTGCGACGAGCACTCGGCATGCTGATCGAGCGGCAGCAGCTCGTGGCGGTCTTCGACGGCGCGGCGCGCCCGGCGCTGGCGCATGCCAAGCTCGGTTCGCCTGCCTACCCGGATTTGCTGGCACCGCCATTCGATCCTGCTTCGGTTCGGCGACTGCTGCGCGAAGCCGGATTCGATCCGGAGCACAATCCGCTCAAGCTGCGTTTGCTTGCGATCAAGGGCACCGAGGCGCTGCGCCGCATTGTGGAGCTGTTTGCCGACGCGGCACGCCGGGCCGGTATCGAGCTCGAGGTGCAGGAGCGCGTTCTGGCTGCGTTCCTGGCCGAAAGGAAGCGCGGCGAATGGGACGGCCTGCTGTCGATGCAGTTCTTTGATTCGTGGTGTGATCCGTATGCCTATTTGCACAGCGACGGATTGGACAATGAAGGCGGCTGGTCGCACGCCGAAGCGGATCGGCTGGCGGTCGCGGCGCGGCAGGAATACGACGCGGACAAGCGTGCCGAACTCTGGCGCCAGCTGCACACTCTTGCGCACGAGCAGCAGCCGGTTGCCCTGCTCGTCCACCCGCTGGTCTCCCTGCTGCTCAACCGCGACCTGCAGGATTGCGAGCCCGGTCCGCTGGGTCTGAAGCCGTATCGGGCCTGGGTCGCGCCCGAGCTGCAGCGCCGCTGACGGCGGTCGTTTGGCGTTCGGCGTTTGGCGTCGGGCGGTCTCTGCGGCGTCGCTGGGCGACCGCTGACACGGGGCGTTTGCCGCATTCGGTCGCGGTGCTGCCGATAGGAATCAGGTGATTCCCGTGCAGCCGCGATTTCGCGCAGCTGCCGCCATCCGTGCAGCTATGAACATCGAACCTGTGGACCCCCGCGTTCTTGAGCGCTGGCCTGCCGAGCTGGCTTCGTTGCCGTTTGGTAGTCCGGAGTTCAAAGCAGCGAACGAACGTCTGGCCGCGGAGGATGAGGCGAACCTGTCGCCGCACAGTCGCGCGATGCCCGTTTGGATCAACCTGACGAGCACGACGGTCTGCAACCTCAAGTGCTTCATGTGCAATCAGTTTCTCGACCCCAATTCACCCAAGGTGATGATGGACGAGGACGTCTACCAGCGCGTCGTCAAAGAGCTCTATCCATACGCGCGCACCATGCAGCTGTCGGCGTTTGGCGAACCGTTGGTCACGCCGAACATTGAGCACAAGCTGGACGATCTCGAACGCTATGGGATGAAGCTTGAGATGGTCACCAACGCAACCCTGATGATGAAGGACTCGCGCTTTCGCGAGCAGCTGTTGCGCTGTTTGGAGCTGGTTACGTTCTCGATGGATGGGGCGACCCGATCGACCTACAACTCGGTGCGCACGGGGGCCGAGTTCACGGAGGTCGTGGACAACATCACGAAGTTTGCAGAGCTGCGGTTGGCGCTGCCGAAAGCGCAGCGCCCGCGCATGAACTTCAACTACATCCTGATGAAGAGAACGGTCGCCGAGGCGCCGAAGTTTGTCGAGATGGTTCACCGGTGGGGCGGCGACGAGATCGTGTTCAACCACTTGGTGACCTTTCACCCGAGCCTCAAGGATGAGTCGCTCAACTACTGCCGCGCCTACGCCAATGAGTGGCAGGATCGCACGCGTGAGGTTGCTGCCGAGCTTGGCGTAACCATTCGCATCCCGCCCAACTACGCCGACGTGACCGAGCCGGCGCCTGTGCGCGAGCCCGTTGGCGTGCCGGCAGGCGGCGAAGGCGAAGGCGGCGACGCTACGACTTCAGAAGCGGCGCGGCGCCCGTGTGGCCCACCGCCGGTCAAGTGCTGGTTTCTGTGGCGGCGTGTCTACATCGCCCCCTATGGCGACGTGGTGCCGTGCTGCCTCGCCGGTATGCCCGCGTTCGGCGATCTGAAGAAGCAGTCGTTCTACGATGTGTGGAATGGGCCGACCTACCAGAAGACGCGCAAACAGGTGTTTACGGACAACCCGCTCGGCAAGTGCAAGAGCTGCTACTTGATCTATCCCAATGCCGAGCTCGCCGGCGCCGGCGGCTTCGAGCTGTAGCGGTCGGCGCGGCCACTCGCGTTCGAAGCCGCACTCGCGTCGTGCATCTGGTAGACGGGGCATGATCCGGGATGCGAGGGCGTGTGTCGCAAGGCGCTGCGACGAATGCATGTTGCATACCTTCCAGCCGAGAAGCCTTCCAGCCGACGAGCAGCAACGCCGTGACGGGCGTCTTCGTGCCCGCAGAATGCCCCCGATATCCGATGCACTGCACTAGAAACCGGCGCCGACGGTCGCAAGCCGCATGCGCAACAGCTGCGTATGGGCCGTCACGAACAGCGTCGAGCCATCTTCGCCGAAGGCGCAGTTGCTGGTGATTTGCCCCGTGCGCAGCGTGCCCAGGTGCCGGCCCTCAGGAGTGAAGACGAAGACGCCACCCGGCCCGGTCGCAAACAGGATGCCGTTGCGGTCGACCTTGATCCCGTCGGGCAGGCCCTTCTCGGATGCGACCCTCGAGGTCGCGTCGAACAGAACCCGGCCGTCGTCGAGCATGCCGTCGTCACGCACCGGAAACGCCATCCAGATGGCGTTGGCGGGGTCGGAGTTGGCGACGTAGAGGGTGCGGAAGTCCGGCGAGAAGGCGATGCCGTTCGGCCGCGTCATCTCTTTCGTCAACAGCGTGACGTGGCCGTCGGGCGATGCACGGTAGACGCCTTGGAATGCGATCTGCTTGCTCGGGTCGGACTCTTTGCGCGTTAGGCCATACGGCGGATCCGTGAAGTAGAGGTCGCCATTGCGGTGGAATGCGGCGTCATTGGGACTGTTGAAGCGGGAGCCATCAAACGTCAGCGCCAGCGACTCGTAGCTCGCGGTCGGTTCGTCCAAAGGCGCCAGCATGCGCGCCACCTGACGTTCTCCGTGCTGGCACAGCACCAGATTGCGTTGTGCGTCGAGCAAGAGGCCGTTGGAGCCGGGCTCGTCGGGGACGATGTGGTTGGGCCGCGGAGTTGCGCCGAGATAGCCGCTTTGCTCGAGGTAGATGCTCTTGCCAACCCCCGCTTGCCATTTGCAGACATGGTTGCGGGGGATGTCGGAAAGCAGGAGGTAGCCAGACTCTCCTTGCTCGACCCAAACCGGCCCCTCACAAAAGTTGAAGCCGGTTGCGAGCACGTCGAACTGCGCATCGGGTGCGACCAGCTCGTCGAGCGCGGGTTCGAGGCGTTCGACCCTGCCAATCTTTGGGTAGACGGGCTCGGCATGGGCTGTCGTGCAGCCGGGCAGCACGAAGGCCGCCGGCGCCACGAACGCCAAGAAGGTCGATTGGATTCGGATTCGCAGCACGTGGATCACCTAGCCCACGAACCTACCGTGATCGGGCCGCAGATGCTCGCTGCGCCTGCGGCCCCCGGTGTGCTGCTCGGCTTTGGCGGCCTAGTTGCGGATCCGTGCGCGTCCGGCGTCGGACACGATGAAGCCGAACGAATTGGCGGCCGGATCCCAGAGAACCCACTGGTGATAGACCTCAAAGTCGATCAGCGATGGCTGGTTGGGCACCGTGATCGGGGAATTGGCGACGCCGGCTGCGTTCGTCGTTGTCGCATCAAAAAGATCCGCGGCAACAAACAGCTGGCAGCCTGGAGCCCCCGGGATCGGCAGCGGCAAGGGCAGCCCCTGATAGACTTGGTCGCTGACGCCGGAGGCGAGCGCTGCGAAGCTTGAGGCGGGCGCGTCGGTGACCTGTGGTCGGTAGGTCGTGCCCAGCTGCGGTGTGCCGATGACGCTCATCGCAGGGATGACGAAGTTGTTGGCGCTCTGGCAGCTCACGCGCCACGAGGGCCGCTGGACCAGGCCGGACTGGATCCAGTTCGGCTGGTTGTTGGCGGGGTCACGGTAGAAGCCAACGCCACTGGCGCCGCCGGTCAGCGTGCTGATGTAGACGTTGTCGCTGGTCGTGTCGAAGCCGAGGTAGTAGGTCCCGCTGACCGGGACCGGCTGGCTGAAGGTCGCCGTGTAGAAACCAGGCGCCGCGCCGACAGTGATGGTCGTGCTGGCAATGGGGTTCGCTTCGGGTTCGCCGCTGGCGTCGAGGTAGATGTGCGCTGGCACCGTGACGCTGCTGCCGGTCGTGGTGCCGGAGTATATGTCGAAGCCCAGCACCTCGTAGGTTGTGGTCGTGTTGACCTGGTAGCAGTACTCGTTGTCGCGCGTCGCGTTCGTCAAGTTGCCGCCGTTGCCGTTGAGCTGTGGGCACGTGACTGGTGGTGCTGGGATCGAGCTTTCGCAGCCCTGCCCGAATGCAGCAAAGGCGGGGATCTCCGGGTAGGGAATGCCCTTTTGCAGCGAGGCAGCTTCGAGCTGGTTGTAGTGCGGCGTGCCGTTGAGCAGGTTGCCGTCGTCATCGTCGGCGATGAACACTTCAAAGACCGCGTCTTCGCGGTTGGTCGCGTCGGCGACGATCGAACTCAGCACAACCAGTTCCGAGATCGAAATCGCGGCGGGCGTGCCAAACGAGCTACGCAGCTCTTCGCGGAAGCGCCAGGCCCAGCCCATCCACACTTCGCCAGCACCGTGTGGTGAAACGCCGGAGCTGTAGGGCCACACGCGGCTGTTGTTGCCGTTGCGGATGCCGCTGCCCGGGTTCTGGAAGCCGCTGCCGAGGATGGGGCTGTCGACCTGATACATGCCGATGATGTCGCCCCAGCCTTCACTCAGGCCTTCGGCGACCGAGTTCGAAATGCCGCCGTAGCGGTCGTCGAGGCCGTGGCCCCACTCGTGCGCGACCACGGTCGAAAACGCCGTGTTGTTGCAGCCGTTGCCGGCTTGGTAGTAGTTCGTGTTGTTGCCGCCGTAGGTGGCGTTGCAGGTTTGGTTGACGTTGACGTTGATGCCAATGCCGTCGGCAATGTTGAGCTGCGGCGTGTTGCCAAGAATCGAGCGCGCCCATTCGTTGGTGCGATCGGTCCAGTAGCTAGCCGTGGTGTGCGCCGCCTGCGCGGACGAGGCGTTTGCCGAGAGCAGTTGGATGCTGGCGTTGACGCCGGGCTGCACGGTGACGCTGCCGCTCGGCGCGCTGCTGCCGCTGATCGGGTCGTGGTGGCGGCCGTCGAGGCCGTTGATGGAGATGGTGACCGGCGAGTTGATGTCGATCACGAACTCACCGTTGTTGTCGGTGGTGCGCGAACCAACGCCGGGCACGTTGAGCTCGAGGCCGGGGAACGGGATGTTTTGCAGTGCGCTCGTGGCGTCGTCGCCGGTGCGGGTCCAAGCCATCACCGTGACCGTGGTGGGGATGGGCAGCACGGTGTCTTCGACCGCCGTCGGCGCTTCGGTCAGGCTCACGCTGGGGCCGTAGGATGCACTCGGCGTCGGTGCGATGCGGGCTGTGTTTGCGGAGCAGTTGCCGAGGCCGCAGTCGTGCTTGTCGTTTTCGAAGCGAAGCACGCGGCCCGTGCGGGCGTCGATCAGGTAGCGGCCGAACTTGCCGGAGTCGCCGGGGGCAATTTCATGTACCGGGACCTCCCATGCGAGCGTGACCGGTGCCAGCTGCGGGCTGGCGATGTCTCCCCAGATGACCAGTCGCGGGGCAGCTGCATTGCCGTTTGGTTCGCCGCCCATGTCGGCCCAAGCCGTGGCTTGTGCGAGCTGTGCGGTGATCGCAGGCGTTGTGTTGAACGAGTCCTGAATGGGCCATGCTCGGCTGCCGATCATGGCGATCACGCCGCGCATGTTGACGCGCACGTCGACGCGCCCTTCGAGCACGGGTACGCCCCGGAACGATTGGTCGAACGTGAACGACCAGGTGCGACCCATTCGTGCGCCGATGACTTCCCGGAAGGTCGAGGAGCCCAGGCCGAGCAGGTCCGCCTGGTCGACGAGAACCTGGTTGGCGTGCCGGCGTGCCTCCGCCAGCGAATTGCCTCGCCAGTCCTCGAGGGCGATGCCGGTGCCGTAGATATGTGATGGCGTGCCCGTTGCGGGGTGCCATTTTACGATCCAGTCACCGCCCTGGTCCGCTTCAAACTGATCGAATAGCGGCTGGCTTGATAGCGGTGAAACGGGGGACTGCTCTTGAGCGAGCACAAAGGTGGAGACGAGGGAAAGACTCGTCAAGGCGAGGATGCGCATGAGACCTAGCTTTGGGGCGGGCGATCGACCGCAGGGAAGCAGTCAAAGGGTAGGGCAGCGCTTTAAGTCTAGCCGCTTCGCATGCGTTGGTCAACGAGATGCATTGCGGTGCGGGCAATGTGGTTGCATGTCCTGCACGGAATGGCTCGGTCGGTCCATTTTGGCTCG
>JBGCDH010000009.1:0-22545 GCA_045105235.1 Planctomycetota bacterium
AAAAGAACCCCGAAAGCTCGTGAGCTTCTCTATTCGCACGTCCCCGCTACCCCCTGGCTCGACGCTCCCTGCCCCGACCGCGCTCTCCCCGACCGGACCGGCTCCGACCCCCTTGGGCGCCCAGGAGGCCGGCCCGGTCGATGCACCGGTCGCCGATGGGGTGGCTGCGGACGGCGTGCCCACCGCCACGCTCAACGTCGAAGGCGAGAGCCTGTGGCAATGGCTTCTGCAGCCTGGCGTACTCGAAGTGGCGCTGGCGATCGTGCTGGTTGGCGTTGCGGTGTTCTTGTGGTGGCGACTTGCCGGCCTTGTGCAAAACGCGCAGGCGCGCGCTGCCCTAGGCGACTACCTGCTCGGCGTCGAGCAGGCGCTGCAGAGCGATCTCGATGGCGCGCAGAAGCGGCTGGAGCGCGTGCTCGAGCAAGACCCGGAGAACCACTACGCGCGGCTGCTGCTAGGCAAAGTGCTCGGCGAGCTTGGACAGGCGGAGCAGGCGCATCAGCAGCACCTCTACCTGCAGAAGGCGTTTGCCATCGACAGCGGCGAAAACGACCTGATGCTGGCGCAAAGCCTGCTCGCCGCCGACCTGCCGGCCGAGGCCGCCGATGTGGCCGAAGCGGCCGTTTCGCGGCTGCCCAAGCCGGTTGACGGCTGGCGATTCGTCTACCGAGCACGGCTGCGGTGCGGCGACCACGAGGCCGCCGCTGAGGCCGGCCGCAAAGTTTTGCAGCTGCTGCGTGAGCCGGAAGAGCGCGCATCGTTTGAGCGCGACCTCGCGCGAACGCTCGCCGAAGTGGGCACACACAAGTGGCAGCAGGGCGATGAGAAGGCGGCGCAAAAGATGCTTCGCGAAGTCGCGAGCTTGGACGGGCAGGCCGGTCGCCTGCCGCTGTTGACGGCACGCTTGGAAGCGCTGCGCGACGGCCCGAAAGAAGCGGCGCAAAAGCTGCTTGCAGCCGGTCCGGCAGGTTCCGCCGCGGACCGCGCGTCGCCGCCGGCTTCGACCGCGCTCACGGTTCGCGGCCAAGAGTCTGCTCTGCCGGTAGCGGCCGGCGGCGGAGGCGAAGAAGCCCTGCCAATGGCGACGTTCGCCGGCTTGCTCGAACCCGCGCGGTGGATCTGCACGTCGTGCCAGGCCGCGCTGGCGCGCGAGCTGGCCGAATGTCCCCGCTGTGGCCAGCGCTCGCCGGCGAGCCTGCTTGAGCCGAGCCTGGTCGCCGGTCTGGATGGCACCGGCGAAACGATGGATCGCATCGACGCCAACCATGCGCACGTGCAGCGACTCGTGCAGACGCTGCGCGAAGGCTCGGGGCCGGACGGCGCTTCCGCCAATGCCGACCGCGCGCGTCGCGAGCTCGGCGAGCTGGGCGAGCGCGCCGTCGAAGAGCTGCTGCGCACGGCGTGGAAGCACGAAGGCCATTCGCGCGACGCGGCGATCGACGTGCTGCGCGGCATGGGACCGGGCATCGCCCCGGCGCTGTTCCGCGCCAGCGATGAAATCGGCAACCAGCGCTTGCTGCCGGTGGGCAAGGGGCCTGCAACAATCGTCGGCCGCATCGTGCAGGGCTTCAACAAGGACGCGCTGCCGTTTCTAGAGCCGCTGTTCGCCTCGTCGCGGCCGGATCACCGGCGTATCCTGATCGACTACTATCTCGGTCTCGGCGACGTCGAAGCTTTCGAATCGGTGCTTCGTCGCTACCCGCCGATGGAGATCCTGCACCGCTGCAACAACGCCGAGCCCGATGTCCTGATCCGATTCTTGTGCGCCATCCCGCGCGGCCACTTCGTCGCGGAGTCGCTGCTGTGTGAGCCGACGTTCTACCGCGACGCACAGCTGCT
The DNA here is from genome assembly GCA_045105235.1 of Planctomycetota bacterium. Taxonomy (GTDB): domain Bacteria; phylum Planctomycetota; class UBA1135; order UBA1135; family UBA2386. The sequence continues at coordinate 1,840 of JBGCDH010000009.1, forward strand.
CGCGGCGGTGCCCGACGCCGCCGATCCGGAGGTCCTGGTGGCCGTTATGCGCGCGCGCGGTCCAACCCGCGCCTTGGTGACCGCGCTGATCGCTGGGGTGGCCGAAGATCGTCTCGCTCCGACGTCCCAGCGGGTCTTGCTCGAATTTGGTGAGCAGGTGCTCGAGCACGTGCTGCAGGCGTTTGCTTCGCCCGAATGCACCGACATCGAACGGCGGCGGTTGGCGCGCGTGCTGTGCTGCGGCGGCGCGCCGGCTGCGGGCCATATCGCCGACAGCTTTGGCCCAGAGCCCACCCTGTTCGACGCCGAGCTTCGCAACTTGCTGGTCGTCATTGGCGACGACGCCATCGACAAGCTGGTTGCCGCCTACGACCGATCCGGCTGGCTCGAGAAGGTCAGCGCCGGCTTGATCCGAAGACACAACAACCGGCGCGTGCAGATTGCGAGTGCGCTGGGCGAACTCGGCACCAAGGGCGCCCGCAAGGCGCTCGCACAGCTCGAAAAGCGCGAGAAGGACGACAACCTCAGGCTTCATCTCGCGCGTGTCGCGCACGAAGCCAAGAACGGTCGCGGCAAGAGCGATGGCGCCAGCCGTCCGGCGGGGGAGCAGCACCATGGGTAAAATCGGCGATACCGTTCGCAAAGGGTTGTTTGCACCCATTAAGGCGCTGCTGCCAAAAAACCCGTGGCTGCGTGTGCTGGTCTACGCCCTGCCGATCGTGCTGCTGCTGGCCCTGTTTGGGCCAGCGCTCGAGGTCCTGCTGAAGGTCGTCGATCTGTTCGTGCGCGTGCTCGAGCCGATCCTGCAGACGACCGTCGGCCGCATCATTGTGTTGCTGGTCGTGCTGAGCGTGCTCGGCCTGCTCGCGTTCTGGCTGCTGAAGAACCGGGTGCGCACCATGCGCGCCGAAGCCACCCTCGGGCGGCACCTGCAGGCAACCGCCGCGCTCGTGGGCCTCGATCGCGACCGCAGCCGTGAGTTGTTTCGCAAGGTAACGCGCTACCGCGGTTCGGCGCCGCAGCGCTACCCACACGTCGTCGCGGACGCCAACCTGAAGCTGGCGCGGCTCTGCCTGGAGGACAGCCAGATCGACGAGGCGCTCGGCCACCTGCAGCGCTGCGTCGAGACCGGCCTGCCCAAGGAACTGCAGCGTTCGCTCCTGCAGCTGCGCCTGCAGGCACTGCAGCGGCAGGGACAGGTTCTGCCGGCGACGCTGCAGCGCGAAGCCGAAGAGGCGGCCAAGCGGTTCGGTGACGATGTTTTCGTGCTGTCCTTGCTGCGCGACCTCGCCGAGCGCGAGGATCGCCACGAGGAAGCGCTCGAATGGCAGGCCAAGGTCGCGCGGCACGCGCAGCCCAGTCGCCGTGTGGCCGAGAGCCAGCGATACCACGAGATGCTGCTCGGGGCCGGACGCCGCGCGCTCGAAAACGACGATCCCGACGGCGCCAAGAAGCTGGCCAAGCGCCTGCAGAAGGCCGACCCCGAAGGCACCGCCGCCGCGCTGCTGCTCGGGGACGTGCACCGCAAAAACAAGGAGCTGCACAAAGCCGTGCGCGAGTACGGCAGCACCCGTTCGCCGACAGGGCTCGACCGCATTGCCGAACTGCTGACCGAGCACCCTGGTTCGATCGAACCGCGGGACCTGCTGGCCAACTGCCCGATGCAGGGAGCCTTGCTGCTGGTAGCCCGCGAACTCGCGCGCGCTGGCGAACACGAGCGAGCCGAGCGCGCTGCCCGCGTCGCCGCCGATTCGCTAGGGCCGACGCCGACGGTCTGTGCGGTCTTGGCCGAAGTCTTGGACCTGCTAGGCGAAGGTCAAAAGGCGCAGCTGCTGCGCGAGCAGACGGTCGTTCGCCTGCTGGCTGCGCCGTCTGCTTAAAGGGCGGCTTAGAGGGCGGCGAGCCAAGCCACCCAGGGATCCGTTAAAAACGCCTCCGGCCGCCGTGAAGCCTTCCGGCCGCGCCGTCGGAGAAGGCCAGTTCGTTGTCGGCGCGATGATCAGCGGCCGTCCGCGCCTGCCGCGCCAAATTGCGGCCCTCGTTCGGGCGGCTGCCGAATGGATCGGTCACCCCACGATCGACGCGAAGGGCCGCCGGCTTGACCTGCATGCCATGCGAAAGAGCTTCAACGTCAATCTACGCCGCTGCGGCGCCTCGAAAGAGGCTCGCGTCGATCTGATGCGGCACGCGGCCATCGGGGTGACCGATGAGCACTACGACGATCCTGACCTCGAGCACATGCGCGAGGCCGTGAACCAAATCCCGGCTGAGGCAGCTTCCGTGCCCGGCCTGCCCGAATTCGATGACCAAAACATGCACGTGATCTCGGCACCAAATACGGCACCAAAACATGCGCCGATCGCCGCCGTTCAGCGCCGCTCGCAAGGGCTGTTGGCCAGACAAGCGCAACGGCCGAAATCGAGGGTCTAGGGGGGTATGCGCCGCCCAGCGCATGCTCGGCGCCGCTTGACGCCGGTGGGGGTAAGATGGTGCCGGAGGCGGGACTTGAACCCGCACGCCTTGCGGCGCTTGATTTTGAATCAAGTGCGTCTGCCGATTCCGCCACTCCGGCGCACCGATGCACAACCCTAGTCAGCTTGGGCCGGCGGATCAATATCCCGTAGGCGATGACGGTCAGGCTTCTTCGAATAGACGACGCCGACGCGCTGGGCGGCTTCGAGCACCAGGCGCGCCTCGGCCAGATCGCAGTCGAGGCGTTGGGTGATCGCGAACAGCAGCGAAGCGGTCGTCACGGTGCAGTCCGCTCCGCCGAGCTGGGCGAACAGCGACGGGAACAGCGTTGGCGTGGTCTGGCCGACGTGGCCGCGGTCTAGGGTGATGGCGGCGTCGTTGCCGCCGTCGCCGGAGCAGCACGGCGCAACGTTGGTGCGGCAGGTGCGGCACTGGCCGTGGCCGTGCACATGCTCGACGCCGGCCAGCGATCCGCACCAGGGGCAGGGCTCAGCAATCGGCGGCGTCACGCGTCTGCAGGGGCGGTTGCGCCTAGTCGTTCATGGCGACGACGAGTTCGTCGTCCACTTCGGACTGCAGCAGGTTTTGGATCGCCATCATGGTGCCGGCCGTCGAGCTCGGGCACGTGCCGCAGGCACCCTCGTAGCGGATGTAGAGCGTCTTTTCTTCGAGGCCCATGACCTGGAGGCCGCCGCCGTCGCCGGCGAGCGCTGGGCGCACGCGGTCATCGAGCAGCGCGTTGATCTTGGACAGCATTTCGGGATCGCCGCCCTTGGGCAGGTTGGCGAGTGGGTCGTCGCTGGCGCCGGCGGCGCCGCCGGGCGCATCGCTGGCTGCTTGGGCCGGCGGCTCGTGGCTCTCGAGCAGCTTGGTGACCTGTTCGGCGACGGCGCGCCAGTCCGCCTCGGCAATCATGCTGACGGTGACGAAGTTGTCGCAGAAGAACAGGGTCTCGATGCCCGGCACCGCGAACAGGGCCTGGGCCAAGACGTCGTCGTTGGCCTGCTCTGGCTTGGCGTAGGCGCGGGTTTGTCCTGACTTGGCGACGGTGGCGTCGAGCAAGAACTTGAACGCGTTCGGGTTCGGGGTGGGCTGGATGCTGGAGACCTTCATGGGCGAGCTAGCTTAGCAGGTGTGGGCGCGTTGCGCGGAGTGTCCTCGCGGATGCAGCCTATTGAGCCGATTTTTGCAAAGCACAAGGGCTAGGCAGCGATCTCGGCGGGGCGGATCGGCAGATATCGCCCCCGCGGCGGAGCGGTCGGGGCCTGACCGTCGCCCAGCAGAGGGGCTTCGGTGCCGGCAGCGAGGGCCAGCGGCGCCGATCCCAGAGCCATGCCAGCGCCGCGGCCAGCGCAGATACCAGCGCCGCGGCCAGCGCAGATGCCCGCGCAGATGCCCGCGCCCGCGCTAGACCCCGTAGATCGGCAGCAGCTTGGCCTCGAGGTAGTCGAGAAACGGCTCGCTCGACAGGCTCTTGCCGGTCGCGCGCCGGCACAGCTCGGCCGGCGAAAAGCGGCGCCCATGCCGGTGCACGTGTTCGGCCAGCCACTCGCGCAGCGGACCAAATTCCCCGCGTGCGACGTGCCCCGAGAGGTCGCCGAGCGCGCTCTCGGCGGCGGCGGCAAACTGCGCGGCGTAGAGATTGCCGAGCGTATAGGTCGGAAAGTAGCCGAACAGCCCGCACGACCAGTGCACGTCCTGCAGGCAGCCGCGGCGATCGTCCGGCACGTCGACGCCCAGATAGTCGCGATAGAGGGCATTCCATTTGGCGGGCAGGTCGGCGATCGCCAGCTCCCCTGCGATCAGCGCCTGCTCGATCTCGAAGCGCACCATCACGTGCAGGTCGTAGGTTGCTTCGTCGGCTTCGACGCGGATCAGCGAAGGTGCTACGCGGTTGCTCTGACGGAACGCCTCGTGCGCATCGATACCTTCGCTGCCGCCGCAGTCAGAGCCGAGGTGCTGCTGCGCCAGCGGCCAGCACCACTGCCAAAAGCTGCTGGAGCGGCCGATGTGGTTCTCCCACAGACGCGACTGGCTTTCGTGGATGCCGAGCGAGACTGCTTCGCACTTGGGCGTTCCGAACGGTTCGGACGGCAGACCTTGCTCATAGAGACCGTGGCCGCCTTCGTGCATCGTCGAGCCGAGCGCGTCGAGCACGTCGTCATCGTGAAAGCGCGTCGTCAAGCGCACGTCCAAACTGCCGCCCGCAGTTGTGCAAAACGGGTGCGCGCTTTCGTCGATGCGGCCCCGCTCCAACGAGAACCCCATCTGCGTCACCACCGCGCGCACAAACGACTCCTGCTTGGCCTTGGCAATCTTGCGGCGCTTCAGCGTTTCGGCGGGCGGGGAGCTGCCCTGGTCGAGCCGCTCGCGGAGCGATACCAGCCGGTTTCGCAGCGGCCCGAACAGCTCCTGCAGATCCGCAGCCTGCATGCCCGGCTCGTAGAGATCCGCCAGCGCATCCCAGCGCTGCTGGCCATCCCGCTTCAGGCAGTCGGCCTTTCGCTGCTGAAGCTGCACCATGCTTTCGAGCATGGGCGCAAACGATGCGAAGTCCGACTTGGCCCGCGCTTCGCCCCAGGCCTGCTGGGCGCGGCTTTCCGTCGCAGCAAGCTCGGCGACGAGATCCGCCGGCAGCTTGGTCGCGCGGTCGTAGTCGCGGCGCAGCTCGCGCACGTTGGCCTGCTGGTCCGCATCAAGCTGGTCGTCTTCTTCGCAGGCCCCGAGCCAGTCGCCGAGGCGTTCGTCGCTGGCGCGTGCGTGGGCCAGGCCGGCGAGCAGCGCGAGCTGTTCTGCGCGACGCGGGCCGGCGCCGCTCGGCATGCCGGTCTCCTGGTCCCACGCGACCAGTGCTGCGGTCGAGGACAGCAGCGCACCTTCGCGCATGTGCTCCAGAATCTTGGTGTAGGCGTCGCGTTCGGACATGCGCGCAGGCTACGGCGCGCGGCCTTCTGCGTGCAAGCCGTCGTTGCGCGGGCCTGCGCTGGCGCTGGATCGCTACCGTGCGACCGCCGACAGGCCACCGGAGTCGCGCGCCAGCTGGGTCAACAGCTCGCTCTCACGCCCAATGGCGATGGTGTGGATGCGCAGGCCGCGGCCGATGTTCCAGCGCCGGACAGCGGCGGCCAGCTCACGGGAATCGACGATGCGCCCGACGCTGGGGCGGCCGTCGGTCAACAGATAGATGGTGTCGACGTCGGCGTGCGCAAACGCGCGTTCGAGCGCTTCGTGCACGTCGGTCGGACCCTTGGGGGTGAGCTTCGACAGGTAGGCATCGGCGGCCTTGAGCTTGCTGCGGCTCATCTTTTGCAGCTTGGCGAACATGGACTCGGCGTGGGCCGCAAACGTCACCACGTTGGCCTTCGCTTTTTTGGGCAGGCGCGCGAAGACGTTGCCGAGCTGGCGCGTGGCTTCTTCGAGCCGGGTGCCGCTGCCGGTGCCAAACGGCTCGGCCATGCTGCCGGAGACGTCGACGACAAAGACGATGCGTTCGCTCGTGACCGGCAGATCCCAGTAGGTCGCGCCGGTTGCTGCGGCGGACGCCGGCTGCGGCGATTTGCGCCGGTCGGTCGATGCGGTTTCCGGCGCGGGGGCGCGGGGAGCGGGCGCAAAGCCGCCGCGTTCGTCGAGCTGGCGCTGCCACCATCGCTGCCACTGGGTGGCGTCGACGAAGCGCTGGTCAGTCAGGTCGTGCAGTGCGTCGAGCACGTCTTGGCGGAGACGAGCCCGCTCGCGCTCGAGTCGGTCGAGCAGCAGCGGCACCGCGTCTTGGTGGCGGCTGGCGGCGAGCGCGAGGATCGCCGCCGAACGCAGCGGCTCGTTGCGGTCGGTCATGCGCGCTTGCGCGAGCGCCATCAGTTCGTCCGACATGGGCACCGCGCCCGCAGCCGTCGATGCCGCGGCCAAAGCGTGCAGGCCGGCGCAGGCAACCGGTGCGCGCTTGTCGGCGGCCAGCTGCTTGGCGAACACCAACCAGTCCGGCTGTTTGGCAAAGCGCTCAGCGCCGCCCGCCGCGAGTCCCGCCGCGGTCTTGGGCCGGATCGGCGCCGCCCGCAGCGCTGCCAGGTCGGCACAGCACGCCGCCGCGCGCACGACGCGCACGTCGGCATCGCCGAGCAGCCGCGCCAGCGCGGTGGCCTTGGCCGGTGACGTCGTCGAAGTCGCCGTGGCCAGAGCACGAGCGGCGCAGGCGCGCAGCTCCGGGCTTTTGGCTCGGCTGGAGACGCGTTCGATATGGTCCGCAAACGCATCGCTGGCGGCGATCGGCTGCCAGGCCGAGCGGCGGGTTGCCGCAAACGGCGCGTCGGCGCGCACCGCGTGGAACAGAATGCGATCGAAGTGCGCGGCGGCATCCTGTTCGCCGCCGCCGCCGCGACTTTTGCCTCCGCTGGCGCGGGCGGCGCCGCTCGCTGCCAGCAGCCCGTCGAGCACGGCTGCGTGGACTTCGCCGCGCGGCTCCGGCTTGTTCGACAGGCGTTGCGACAGGCGCAAGGCGAGCGCTGCGGTCTCCGGATGGCGATGGCGTGCCAATTGGGCGAGTGCCGTGCCGGCTACGAGCGTGTCCTCGTCGGCAGCCAGCGTCAGGCGCACTTCGTCGACGGCGGCTTCGCCTTGCCGTGACTCCAGGCCGCGCAGCAGCGGCAGCCGGTCGCGGCCGTTGCTGCCCGCCAGCTCGTGCAGCAGGGCCGCGCGCGCTGCATCGCGGCCTGCGCCGGCGGATGTGGTCACCTTGCCAAGTGCGTAGCAGATCGCATTGCGTTTGCTGCGCGGCTGCCGCGTTTTGGCGAGCAGGTCTGCGAGTGCAGCAATGCCGTCCTCTTCCTGCCGTCGCAGCGCTTCGGCTACGGCGTCGGCCAAGCGCGGATTCTGGGCGGCAGCGAAAGCGGCGGCCAGCGCGGGTGTCGCTCCCGGCCGCGGCTTGTAGCCAAGCGCGCGCACGACCGTGCGCCGATAGGACGGCGACGTCGCGTCGTTGAGTTCGGCGAGCAGGATCTTGGTTACGGCCTCGTCCCCAAAGCGGGCCAGGTTGCGCACCGCTCGGTGGCGTTCGCGTTCGTCCCGGTCGCGCACCGATTCAAACGCCTCGATCGCCTGGCTGGCGCTGCGGGGGCGCGCATCTTTGCCATCCCGTCGATTTTGGGAGATGGCCGGCAGGGTCAGCAAAAACACAGAGGCCGCGGCCGCAAGGCGAATCCGATCCATGGAGCACAAGTGTAGCGGCGGGGGCGGCGGCGGCCGCATCCGCATCCGCATCCGCCGCGGCGGCGCGCACCCCGGCAGCAGCAGCTGTGCCAAGAAGGCCGGCCCTGGCCCGCTTGGTCGGTCCCGCGCGCCGTGCTACCCTCTCTGCATGCGTCGCTCCTACTGCACCGCCGGCCTGCTGCTTCTCGCCGGAGTCGGCTGCGTTGCGATCGGCAGCATGCTCGGATCGCGTTTCCGAGCGGAGCCCGAAGCGCTGTGGCGCGAAGGTGTCGGGACGGCAAGCGGCCATCGCCAGGCGAACGTGGAGGTTCGACTGCCCTCGTTCCGAGAGCTGGTCGCCCGGGTTGGCGACTCCGTCTGCAGCGTGCGGGCGGTTTTGGCAGCTCAGGACCCCGTAGCTTCGGCTGGAACGCCCTCTACTGGAACATCTTCCGTTGGAACATCTTCCGCTGGAACCCCAGAGCGAGAACTGGCAGACCGACCAGCAGGCCAGTCGCCGGAGTCCGCGGCCGGCACGGGCACGATTGCTGGCATGGCGGGCGGTGATCCCGGCGGCAGTTTTGGCAGGTTGGGCAGATCGCGCGGTATGCGCAACGGCTCGGGGTTCGTGCTGCACGAACGCGGCCTGGTTCTGACGAGCCGTCACGTGGTCGTGGGCAGTGACCGCATCGAGGTTCTGCTGCCGACGTTTGGGCTCGGCACAGCGGACCTGATTGGGCAGGACGAAGCGACGGATCTGGCCCTGCTGCGGCTGCGCAACCCACCCAAAGGACTCAAGCCGCTGTCGCTCGGCGACAGCAACGAGCTGAGCGCCGGCGACTGGATCGTCGCGGTCGGCAACCCGCTCGGCTTTTCGCGCACCGTGACCGCTGGGCTGGTGAGCTTTGTCGGCCGCCACCTTCGCCACAACGACCTCGGGGTCAGCCGCGACTTCCTGCAGATCAGCGCTCCCATCAACCCGGGTAGCTCAGGCGGCCCGGTCTTTGACGTCTACGGCAACGTGGTGGGCGTCGCCAACCAGTTCGCCAGTGAAGCGCAGGGCATTTCGTTTGCGGTGCCGAGCCGTGCCGTCAAATGGGCGCTGGAGGCGATGCGTCGGCAGCCCGATGGCCGCGTCCGGCGCGGCTATCTCGGCATCGAGTTTGCGGCGCGCAGCGACCGCACCGAAAGCGGCGAGCGGCGGCACGGCGCGCAGATCCTCGACGTGCGCAAGGGCGACCCCGGCGAGCTGGCGGGTCTGCGCCGCGGCGACATCGTGCTCGGCGTCAACGGCCGGCCGATTCGCGACGCCAAGGACCTGCACCAGCGCATTGTCTGCAGCGATCCCGGCTCGAGCATTGCGTTCCAGCTGCTGCGCGACGATCGTCCTGTGCAGCCGGTCATCGCCATCCTCGGCGAGATCGGCCGCCACGCACAGACGATCCAGAGCGTCGACACTCCCAACTGATGTTCGCTCCGTAATGTTATTTCCGTCGCCGAGCGCTGCGTTCTTGCTGCCGGGCTTGCTGCACCAGTTTGGCAACCTGCTGCTGACCGTGCAGGGGCAGGCCATGCATGTGGCGGGCAGCGACCTCGCGGCGATGCAGTCCGCGGTAACCGACGTGGTTGGCCGAGGCTCCGCATCGCTGCAGATCATGCGCGCACTGATGCACGAGCGCAGCGGTGTGGTGGGGGATGCGCGTCCGCTGCTGTCGACCATTTGCGAGCTCGGCCGGGTCGCGGCACGCGAGCACAACATCAACCTGCGCGCGCTCGCCGACGACGGAGCCACGGGGCCCGTCGATGTCGAGCACTTCGTCAACGCGTGCACGGAAATGCTGCAGGGATTTCTCGACGCGATGCCGGTGGCGGCCAGCGATGCCAGCTCGCCCGTTGTGCGGGTCACTCTGGCTGTTGCAGAGGAACATGCGCTCGTCACGGTTCGCTTTGACGCGACCGAGGGAGCACTGCCGTTCCCGATGCCTTTTGAAGAACTGAAGAGCCAGCTGGCCGCGTCGCTCGCGCAGGCAGATGCATCCGTGACGAGCGAGATTCAGTCGCCCGCGCCGGAGGCTTCCGCGGGAAGCTCGCCGCACGGTAGCCAGGCGTTGCGCCTGCGTATTCCGCTCCAGCTAAACGATCTGGGGCCTAGATCTTGGTTTGGGCCGCAAGCTTGAGGCTGTCTTCACAGATCCTTCGCAGGTCTACCTAGATTGCTTTCGGTTCCCTCCCGCATCGAAACCGACTCAGCAAAAGTGACTGCCGTGGCGAAACCCAAAGTCCTGGTCATCGAAGACGAGCCCGACATCCTCGAGGTCATGCAATACAACCTGGAGCGCGAAGGCCACAAGGTGATTGCATGCCGCGACGGAGAGCAGGGGCTCTCTCGCATCCGCACCGACAACCCGGACCTGATCGTGCTCGATCTCATGCTCCCCGGCATCGACGGCGTGGAAGTCTGTCGGCGGGTCAAGTCCGATCCGGTGACGCGGGCCATCCCGATCATCATGGTGACGGCCAAGAGCGAAGAGAGCGACATCGTGCTCGGCCTCGGCGTCGGCGCAGATGACTACATCATCAAGCCGTTTCGGCCTCGTGAGCTGATTGCCCGGGTCAAGGTCGTGCTCCGGCGCGGTCCCCTGCGCGAGGAAAGCGGCGGCGGCGAACGCGTTGTGCGTGGCTCGCTGACGGTGGATCTCGGGCGCTATGAAGCGCGGGTCGACGAGGTGCCGCTGAGCCTGACGCCAACCGAAATGCGCCTGCTGCACTTCTTGGCGTCGCATCCGGGGCGAGTCTTTCCGCGGGCGCACCTGCTGAGCCGCGTCATTGGCGAAGACGCCATCGTGACCGACCGCAACATCGATGTGCACGTGCGCGCCCTTCGGCAAAAGCTCGGCGATCATGCCGCCATCATCGAGACCGTTCGCGGCGTTGGCTATCGCTTCGCGCAAGCAACCAGCGAGTAGCCGCGCGCGATGACCGAGCTCCTGATTGTAGCGTTCGCGCTGCTGCTCGCGGCCGCAGCCATGTGGCTGCGCACACGCGCCCAGCGCGATCTCTACCGCAAACGCCTGCAGGCCAGTGAAAGCGCTCTCGCGGAATGCCGGGCCGACGGCAACCGCCTGGCAGCTGGCCTAGCGGGTGCGACCGGCGGGCTCATTGTCTGTGACGTGCAGGGTCACGTCATGGCGCTCAATGCAACCGCGCGCGAACTGACGGGGTGCGGCGACAGCGACACGCGTGGTCGCCGACTCGAAGAAGTCGTGCCGTGGCCGCGGCTGCACGAAGCGCTGCTGCTCTGTCGTCGCAATGGCGTCAGCCAGTCGTTTGAGATGGAGGAGGAGGAAACGTCGGGCCGAACCTTTGCCATCCGGGTCAAGGCGCTGCCCGACGGTGGCGCCGTCATCGGCATGGAGGACCAGTCGCGTCTCAAGCGGCTCGAGTCGCTGCGCCGTGATTTCGTCACCAACGTTTCGCACGAGCTCAAGACGCCGCTGGCGGCCATTCAGGGCTTTGTCGAAACGCTGCTCGACGATCCGGACATGCTCGCCGCCACGCGCCATCGCTTCCTCGAACGCGTGGCGGTGCAGACCGACCGGCTGGCGACGCTGGTTGCCGACCTGCTGCGCTTGTCGCGGCTCGACGAGGCGTCCGGAATGCTCCGGGCCGAGCCGTGCGATTTGACGACGGTGCTGCGGGAGACCGTTCGCGATCTGCTGCCCATCGCGGAGAAGCGTGAGATCGACCTGCAGATGGAACTCTCCGAAGGCGCGCGCTGGGTGCGCGCCGATCGCGAAAGCCTGCGCCAGATCACCGGCAACCTGATCGACAATGCGCTCAAATACACGCCCGAGCGCGGCACCGTCACGGTGCAGCTGCGGCCGGCCGATGGCGCGGGCCGAGACGCCGGAGCCAAACTCCGACTCGAAGTTGCCGACACCGGCATCGGGATGGGGCCCGACGATCAAGAGCGCATCTTCGAGCGCTTCTACCGGGTCGACGAAGGGCGTTCGCGCGATGTTGGCGGCACGGGCCTGGGGCTGTCCATCGTCAAGAACACCGCGATCAACTTGGGCGGCAGCATCGGCGTCAAAAGCGAGCTCGGGGTGGGCAGCATGTTCTGGGTCGAGTTCCCCGAAGAGCTGCCGCCGACCTAGCAAACGCCTACTCGGGCCAGGTCACGTGGTCGCCGAGCGTGGGCCGCTCGACTCGGAACATGCCCTTGGCGAGCAGCACCAGATTGCCGTGCTCGTCCTTGATCATATCGCCGGTGACCTTGACGTGGTCGAGCAGTCGGGTGTTGGGTAGGGCATCGACCTCATGCGGCATGCCCTTGTCATCGCGAAGCTCAACCAGCAGCGTGGTGCGAATGATCTCTTCGGGGGCATCGCAGCAGTAGTCCCACGGCGTGCCGCACTTGTCTTCTTTGTTGATCTCACCGCAGTAGTCGAGCGACTTGTCGATGAGCTTGAACATGGCAAAGCCATCGGTGATGTCCTGCACGCGGCCATGCACCACGATGCCCTTGCCGGCACCGGCCTCTTTCGCGGCGAGCACCGTGAGGGCTTCGCCAGGATCGGTCTTGAGCACAGCGGCCGCGAGCGGGCTGGCCGCAGCCGAGTCGCCTTTGCCGTCGTCCTTGTTGGATTCGGCTTCACTGCACGCCGGAGTCACGGCGAATAGGGCGAGGGCGAGTAGGGAGGCTGCAGACGCAGCGGGGGTGGAGAACAGGTTACGGAACATGATCATGCGCGGCCTCCTAAGGCCTCTACTAAAGGTATACGAACGGCACGGACCGCCGGCACCAGGCCGCCGAGAAGTCCAGAGATGAGAGCCGCGCCCAGTCCGATGGCGCGGCTGTTGAGGTCGGCTTCGAGCAGCAGCGCGCCCATCGGGTAGCGCAGCGAGATGCCGCCGAGCAGCAGGGCACCGAGCGTGCCGATGCCGCCGCCGACAAACGCCACCAGCAGGGACTCCTGCAGCAGGCCGAAGCCGACCGCGAGCGGCGAGTAGCCCAGCGCGCGCAGCGTCGCAAGCTCGCGCGTTCGGGCCAGCACCGCGGCGAACATTGTATTGGCGCAGGCGAATGCGCCGGCGACCACCGCGAGCGCGGCCATCCAGTTGGCGAGTGCGGCGATCGGCACGAGGCTGCTGGCCAGCTGCTGCATCAGCTCGGGCTCGGGCACGGCGGAGATTTCGAGGTCGACGCGGCGCGCGGCGAATAGCCGAACGGCGGGCAGCTGGTCCGGGTCCTGCAGGCGCAAGACCACGCACGAGACATCTTCGCGCTTGGTCACCAGCATGGTGTCGGCCAGCCGCGCCCATAGCTCGGCTTCGTAGACGGTTCCAGGGGCCGCGAAGTGGCCAACAATCGTGAAGTCGCGCCGTTCGACCGGCAGCGTTTTGCCGATGGCGACATCGTCTGGGGACAGCCCCATGCGCGAGGCGGCGAGCGCACCGACCATGATTTCAAGCGGTGCGCGCGGCTCGCGGCCTTTGGTCACGGTGACCTGCGGATGTACGAGGTAGGCGGCTTCGGTCACGCCGCGCAGCAAGCCGACCTGGGTGCCGTTGCGGGTCGCAATGTGCAGCTCGACCGACGCGGCACGCTGGCCGTCCGTTTCGAGCACGCCCGGCGCCGAGGCGGCCGCGACCTCGGCATGCCCGCGGGTGATGACCGAGCGCACGAGATCGACTTCGGCCGACGTGCCGAGCAAGAACACCGCGTCGTGGCGCACGTTGCCGGCAGCCGCTTCGTGCATCCCGCCGGCGAAGGCGTGCATGAGCACGACCAGCATGGTCGTCGCCGCGATGCCCAGGATCGTGATGATCGAACGAACGCGGCGCCGCAGCAGGTTGCGCACCAGATACGAGAGAGGCAGCATCAGTCGGCCTTGATCCCTTCGTAGAGCGGTCGCCGCAGGGCCGCGATGGCGGGCGGCAGCGAGGCCACGATGCCCACGAGCAGGGCCGCGGTCAGGCACTGCACGACCATGCGCACGGACGGTGCCAGGTTGATGCCGTGGCCTTCTACCCCCAGCGTGACCGGCCAGATGGTCAGCAGCGTGACCACGATGCCGGTGCCGAGAATGCCCCCGACGAGGCCGAGGCCGATGCCTTCGCCGGCGATCAGCGCCATCAGCAGCGGCTTCTGCACGCCAACGGTTTCGAGCACGCCCATTTCGGCGATGCGCGACTCGGCGCTGATGAAGACCGTGTTGGCGACGACCAGCGCGATGACCAAAACGCCGAGGTAGCCCAGCCAGCGGGCGAACGCGACGACGCCGGCGATCTCGGCGATCGCCGCGGCGACGAACGCCTGCATGCCCTTGGTGTCGGTGCGCGCTTCGTCGGTTCGGAAGCGGTCGTCGATGGCGGCCGCGATCGCCTCAGGATCGGCGTTGGGGTCGACCTTGACCAAAAACTGCGTGGCAACACCCTGCGTGTCGCGCGCCAGGCTCAGCAGATCGAGGTGCACGAAGGCGAGGTTCGAAACGGCGGCGGTCTCGCTCTTGACGATGCCGCTGATGTGCACGTCGACCTCGCTGAGCCGCACGCGCTGGCCGACCTTGAGCTGGCGACGCTCGGCCAGCCGTTCGCCGACCAGGGCGCCATCGCTGCGCTGCTGCCAATCCGCCACGCTGCCGGCAACGGTCTCCAAATCATAGAGACTCTGCAGTTCGCCCTTCGGCACGCCGTGCAGCGTCACCAGGTCGAGGTTGGAGCGGCACGAGTTGATGAAGACCAGCGTCGGCAGGACGTCCTGGACGCCTTCGATCTTCTCGATGTCGCGCTCGTAGCGCACCGGCAGCGCGCTGGTCAGCGGGCAAAACCGGCTGTCCTGAAAGACGACGAGGATCGGCTGTGAAGAACGTTCGGACAGCTGCTGCACGCCGTCGTCGACGGTGCGCACAAACGCGAACAACATCATCGCGAGCGTGCCGCCGAGCACCGTCAACAGGCTGCGGGTGCGCGCCCGCAGCGCCGTTTTCCAGACGTAGGGAACAAAGGAAAAGAGCTCACGCATCGTCTTGCTCCTGTTGCCCGTGGACATCGCCGGCGGCGGCGAGCTGGCCGGAACTGACGATGCGGCCCTTGTCGAGATGCACGATGCGGTCGGCGCGTTGCGCCGCCTGCGGGTCGTGCGTCACCATGACAAACGTCTTGCCGAACTCGTCGACGAGCCGGCGCAGCAGCGACATCGTCGCCGTGGCCGACTCGCGATCGAGGTTGCCGGTTGGCTCGTCGGCGAATACGACCACCGGGTCGGTGGCGGTCGCGCGGGCAATGGCGACGCGCTGCGGCTGGCCGCCGGACATCTGGCGGGGCAGGTGATGGGCCCGCTCGGTGAGTCCTACTGCGGCTAGCGCGGTCGCGACGCGTCGATGGCGATCCTGCCGGCTCATCTTGAGCAGCAGCAGCGGCACCTCGACGTTTTCGTGTGCGGTCAGTACCGGGATCAGGTTGTACTGCTGGAACACGTAGCCGACCGCGCGGGTGCGCCACTTGGCGAGCTGACTCGGCGCCATCGCCGAGACGAGTTCGCCGGCGACGCGCACGCTGCCGGCGGTCGGGCGATCGATGCCGGCCAGCATGTGCAGCAGCGTCGTTTTGCCGCTGCCCGACGGGCCCATCAGGCAGACAAACTCGCCTTGTTCGACTTCGAAGTCGAGACCTTCCACCGGCGTCACCGATTCGGCTCCGCTGGCGAACGTCTTGGTGACGGAACGCAGTTCGATCAGGCTCATGGCTGCTCCTTGGTCGCGAGGTCTCTTGGTGCAATGCGCTGGCCGTGCGAGACCGCGTCGAGCACGACGCGCTGGGTGGGCGAGAGAGCGCCACGCACGATGCGGCTGTCTCCCTGCGTGCCGGCCGCCTTGACCGCGATGCCGCGCGCAGTGCCGCTGCGCGGCTCGTAGACAAACACGACGTCGCGTTCGGTGTCGTCCTCGGCCGTGGTGCCCGACTGCACCGCGCGAGCGGGCACCAGGAAGAGGCCGTTTGCGCCGAGGGCGTTGGTCGAGAACTCCGCGCCGTTCGTCGCGAAAGGAGTGCGATCGGCGGGATCTCTCGCGGCCGAGCGCTGCCGCGGGGTCGCCAGAAAACGAGCCCGACAGAGGGTCTCGGGGCGCAGCAGCGGGGGCGGATCGATCAGGCCAATCTTGACCTGAAGCGTGTTCTTCAAAAGATCGGTTTCGTGCTGCAGCCGCTGCACCACGCCGCGCACGACGATGCCGCCGGTCGCTTCGCTCGTGATCTCGACGTTTTGGCCGGCGTGGATGCCGGTCAACGAGTCGAGCGGCACGTCGATGCGCGCCCGGAGCTGCTGCGGATCGTAGAGCGCGACGATTCCTTTGTGGCCGGGCCCAACCAGATCGCCCGGCTCGGACTCGAGACGAAGCACCGTGCCGCTGACGGGCGCCTTGACCACCGCCCAGTCGAGTTCGCGCTGCGCAATATGATGCTCGGTCTGCGCCTTGTGCAGCGCAGCTTCGGCGTGTGCCACGTCGGCGGCGGCGACGGCCGCCGCGCCGCGCAGATCGACAGGCGCCTCGACGAGCTCGCGGCAGAGGTCGCGAACCTGCGCGAGCTGCTGTTGCTCCCGTTCGATGCCGTCCCGTTCGCTTTGCGCCGCGCGCACCGCCGCCATGCTGGCCTCGCGGTCGGCACGCGCGCGGGCGAGCGCGACTTCGTAGCTGTTGCCGGCTTGTGCCAGCCGCTGCTGCGCCTGCAGTGCGGCTTCGCTGCCCTTGGCCTTGGCCCGCTGTTCGAGCAGCGTCTCTTCGGCGCGGGCGAGGCGGGTTGCGGTGGCGGTCAGCTTGGTCTCGGCGTCGCTGAGTCGCAGCCGGGCCGCTGCGTTTTGGGCCAGCATGCGTTCGGCGCGTTCGGCGCTCGCTTTTGCCTGCAGCAGCGCCGTTGCCAGCTCGGCGGCCTGGGCTTCGGTGCGCTCGGCGCGCGCCAGCAGCTCGGCGCTCAGGAGTCGGGCGATCACGGTTTCGCCGGCGACGACTGCGGCGCCTTCGAGCACCTCCAGCGTCTCGATGCGACCCGCGACCAGCGGCCGCACGATGGTCGCGTACGGATCGGCTTCGACCCAGCCAACCGCTTCGGCGACGGTTTCGGCGCCGGCGGCCCCGGCAGATGTAGGTGCAGATGTTCCCGCGTCGTCGGTCTCGGCACGGCCCGCAACGGGTCTGCCGTTGGCCGCATAGGCAGACGCACGCGACGAGACCAAACGCACGGGCGCCGTCGACACCGCGGTCGCGGGGCGCAGCAGGGGCCACAAGAACGTCGTCGCCACGGCAAGTGCGAGGGCGATCACGGCGAGCCCCAAGAGGCGCGGGCCGATCGGCCGACGCGCGATGGCTTCGGGCGCCTCGTCCTTGATGGTCAGGCCCGCCAGGTCGACGCCGCTCATCGTGCTCCCTCCCCGACCTCGGTGCCGTGGTGCGCGGCCAGGGCCGTCAGCTGCGGCACCGGCCAGCCGTAGGCACTTGCGCGGCGCACACCCGACCGCGCCCGCTGTAGAACGGCGCGTCGATGCTCGCGGGCGTCGCGCATCAGTTCGGTGGCGGCACGTGCCAGGCTCTGGAAGGCGTCTACCTGCACTTCGACGGCCGCCGCGGCGGCGTCCAGGGAGGTGGCGCTGGCCGCCAAGGCGTGTTCGCTGGCCTTCAGGCTGGCGTCGGCAGCACGCAGCTCGTGGTCGGCCACTTCGGCCTGGTGGCGGGCTGCCAGCAGCGCGGCCTCGAGCTCGTCGCGGGCTGCCGTACGCTGCGCGCGGGCCGCTGCGGCCGGTCCGTAGGCGAACAGCGGCAGGTTGAGCATGCCCATGACCTTGATCGGATCGCCGCGCAGCGACACGTTCGGGCCGATGAGGATGCTCGGGTACTGGTCCTGGACCGCGCGCCAGAACGCGGCGTCGGCGACTTCGAAGCGCGCGGTAGCCAGCGCCAGATCCGGACGAAGCAGCAGATCCTCGGTGGTCCCGTCAGGCTGCACGAGGGATGTGCCTTGCTCGAGCGCGACGTCGGCGTGGGTCGGCAAGCCAAGCAGGTGGCGGACGAGGCAGTGGTTGTCGCGCATCTCCTTGGCGAGCTCGGCGCGCTCGCTGTCGGCGCGCGCCACCGCAGCGCGTAGCCTGGCGGCGGCGACGGGCGAGGCCAGGCCGGCCGCTTCAAACGCATCGGCGTCATACGCAAGATCCGGCACGCGCAGCAGCATGAGCTCGGCGTCGAGCGCGAAGGCCTCGGCAAGCTCGGTCGCCAGCTGCCACTGCGCCACCGCTAGCTCCTGCGCGGCCTGCAGAACCTTGGCGTCCTGCATGTCCATGGCGGCACCGCGGCTGCCGAGCCCGAGCAGCGCGATGGGGTCGACCATGAGGCCAACCGCTTCGTTGCGTCCGCGCAGCTCACCGACGAGGGGCAGCGGCACGGTGCGGGCTTGCATGGCCGCGTCGAGCCGCGCTTGTTTGGCGCGCAGGTCGGGGTTCTGTGCCAGCGCGAGCACGAGGGCCTCCTCGTAGGAGAAACGGCCCCCGGTGCGCGTATCGACTTCGGCCGCAATCGAGCGCGGCGTCGGGTCGTCCGCCTCGTAGGCGACGCAGCTCGTGCCGAACGTGCTGCTGGCGAATGCGAGGCTCGCGACCAGCAGCGTGCGTGGTGCAATGCCGGCCGAAGCCGGTAGGTGAGAAGGAGACGGCATGCGTGTGCGGGCGGGGAGCCGAAGACAATCAGCTCGGGGGATCGAAGCGGAGGCCACGATCTGATCCCGGTGCAACGATGCAGCCGCGACCAGACCGACGGTCGGCAGCGTCTAGATCAGCAGCACGGTGCAGGCACGAAGAGCGGTGCCGCGGTCGATGCGCGGCAGCTCGTGCGGCGGCGGGGGGCCGCGCTTTGGCGCGCAGGCGAATTGCCTCGCGCCAGCAGGGGAATGCGTCGGGTGATCGTCGCCACAGAGCACCGGCAGTGCCAGGAGTGCTGCGTCATCGAGCGCCGCGGAGGCGACCGCCTCGTCCATGTCGAACGAGATCTCGACGCAGCATGCGCCGCCATCTTCGCACGCGCGCGGCGCGGTCGAAGGTACGTCTTCGGAAGGGTCGTCTTCGGAAGAGTCGTCTTCGGAAGAGTCGTCTTCGGGAGAGTCGTCTTCCGAAGACGCCTCTTCCGAGGTCTCGGTGGCGCAACAGCAGCAACCGGCCTTCTGGACGTCAGCGGTGGCCAGCATGCTGGCGCATGCGGCTGCCGCCCCCGATTCACCCGCAGCCGATTCACCCGCAGCCAGCACACCCGCAACGGATACACCCGCAACCGGTACACAGCAGCCGGTCAAGCAGCGCACATAGCGCAGTCCGCTGCCGAGCGAAGCAACCAGCACGCAGAACGCCAGGACCAGCAGCACGGCTCGCTGCCTTGCAGGCGGCTGGCTCGGCTGGATCTCGTCTTGGCTTTCGCTACGGCAGAGGCTCATCGTACACCGAAACCATCGACCATTTTGTGGCGCAGGTCCAGCCCCGCGGCTGGACCCCGATCGCTACTGGATGACGCCGCCGCGCTCGACGAACTCTTCGCTCTTTTCGACCATGCCCTTTTTGGCGTATTCGCGCACTTCCTCGGTGATCTTCATCGAGCAGAAACGCGGTCCGCACATCGAGCAGAAGTGCGCGACCTTGGCGCCGTCCTGCGGCAGCGTCTCGTCGTGGAAGGCCTTGGCGGTCTCGGGGTCGAGCGACAGGTTGAACTGGTCGTCCCAGCGAAACTCAAAGCGGGCCTTGCTGAGCGCGTCGTCGCGGTCCTGCGCACCCGGATGGCCCTTGGCAAGGTCGGCAGCGTGCGCCGCGATCTTGTAGGTGATGACGCCAGCCTTGACGTCGTCCTTGTTGGGTAGGCCCAGGTGCTCCTTGGGCGTCACGTAGCACAGCATCGCGGTGCCGTAGCTGCCGATCATCGCGGCGCCAATCGCCGAGGTGATGTGGTCGTAGCCCGGCGCGATGTCGGTGGTCAGCGGACCGAGCGTGTAGAAGGGCGCTTCGTGGCACTTCTCCAGCTGCTTGTCCATGTTCTCCTTGATGAGGTGCATCGGCACGTGGCCCGGGCCCTCGATCATGACCTGGACATCGTGCTCCCAGGCAATCTTGGTCAGCTCGCCGAGCGTCTCGAGTTCGCCGAACTGGGCCGCGTCGTTGGCGTCCTTGATACAGCCCGGACGCAGGCCGTCGCCGAGGGAGAACGACACGTCGTACTTCTTCATCAGCTCGCAGATCTTGGCGAAGCCGGTGTACAGGAAGTTCTCTTCGTGGTGGTGGAGGCACCACTTGGCCATGATCGAGCCGCCGCGCGAGACGATGCCGGTAACCCGCTCAGCCGTCAGCGGCACGTGGCGTAGCAATACGCCCGCGTGGATCGTGAAGTAGTCGACGCCCTGCTGCGCCTGTTCTTCGAGCACCTGCAGGAACATCTCGAGGTTGAGGTCTTCGACCCGACCCTCGACGCGTTCAAGTGCCTGGTAGATCGGCACCGTTCCGATCGGCACCGCGCTGTTGCGTACGATCCATTCCCGGGTCTCGTGGATGTTCTTGCCGGTCGACAGGTGCATGACCGTGTCGGCGCCCCAGCGCGTCGCCCACTGCAGCTTCTCGACCTCTTCGTCGATCGACGAACCGAGCGCCGAGTTGCCGATGTTGGCGTTGATCTTCACCAGGAAGTTGCGGCCGATGATCATCGGCTCAATCTCGGGGTGGTTGATGTTGGCCGGAATGATGGCGCGACCCTCGGCGATCTCCTTGCGCACGAACTCGGGCTCGACGTTTTCGCGGATCGCACAAAAGCGCATCTCCTCCGTGATCACTCCCTGGCGGGCGTAGTGCATCTGCGAGAAGTTCGTGTCGCCGCGCTTGCGGCGTTCTTCAATCCACGGCTGGCGGCGCTTGGGCAGACCCTTCTTGGGATCGATGCCCTGCGGCCCGGTCGTATCGTAGACCCGCACCATGTCGCCGTTGGTCAGGCGGATGTCGCGTGCCGGCACTTCGAGGTCGCTGATCACGACCTTGTC
>JBGCDH010000010.1:0-103875 GCA_045105235.1 Planctomycetota bacterium
TCGAAACTACGTGCGCAAGCGATTCAATCGAGATGAACCCGGGCGTTCGCCGGCTGCGATATTGGGGCTGGTCGCGCGGGCGCTGAGCTTTGAAGAGCTTATTCGCTGGCGGCAGGACTGGGGCGCGCTGAGCCCGGATCCGATGCGTAGATCTGGGCAAGCGCGGTCTAAGACAGGCCGCGGCACGCCCGTGCTGACCTAGCGCCGGGTAAGCTATTCAAGACACCGGGCGAGGTCGCTGGGAGCTGGGAAACACGTGATTGTGCTCGTGCCGTGATTTCGACAGATGCAGGCTCATGCGAGAATCCGCCCGCGGCGAGGCTCGCAAGGCGGGTAGCCACAGTCCTGTCTGTAGAGAGCCCACATACTGCCCTAGATCCATTTGAGCCATCATCGGAGCAACCGCGCGCGCGTCGTCCCGGCCCGCGCCTGGGCCGGTAGACGTCTGCTTCACAGCACGAGCGCCCGGGCAACGGTGAGACTTCCCGGAGACCGACGGAGCTGCTCCACGTAGTGGGACAGTTATGGAGTCTTGCGCTTCTTGAGCGTGCGGATCCCCGGCAGTAGCACCGGAAGAAACATCAGCAACGCCACCACGCCAACGAGCGGCAGCTCCACCATCGGCGGCACCTCAAGCGCTTCGCGCAGCTGCTGCGCGCCCCACCAAAGCACGCCTCCCGACCCGAGCGCAAGAGCCGTCATGCGCAGATCCAGGCCAAGCGTCAGGACGCGCTGCTGCGAGGCACCCCACATGGCGACCACACCCTTGAGCACGTCGGCGAGAGTCCACACAACGATCGCGTCGACGATGCGCACTTCGTCGACACAGGCAAACCAGATCGCAAACGCGATCGGCTTGGCAGCGTTGGCGAAGGCGACCAGACGGGCGCAGCCGCGCGCCAACAGCGCCGCGCCATACATGCTCTCGATGATCTGGAACCAGGCTCCCACGGCGAGCAGCGACATCATCCACGCGGCTTCGTGGTATTCGGAGGCGTAGACAAGGCGCACCATTGCGTCGCTGCCGGCGATCACGCAGCACAGCAGCAGGCCCGCGACCGCGTAGACGGCACGCTTGACCTGCTGCAGCTGCGGCCCGATCTCGTGGCCGCCCTGCGCCATGCGGCTATAGAGCGGGAACACGACGGCCAGCTGCAGCGAGCCGACGACCGCCGGCACCATGCCGGCAAGATTGGCCGCGATGCTGTAGACGCCGGAATCGCCAAACGCGAACGCCCGTGGAAACACCAGCCGGTCGAGCTGCATCGCGAAGAAGCTGGCTATCGTGCTGAAGAAGATCCAGCCGCCAAAGCCAACGATCGACTTGACCGCCGACCGTTCCCAACCAAAGCGGTTCGACTCGCCCGGCAGCATCAGGTGGCTGCCGACGGTGCGCACGATCGCGCTGCAAAGCGCTCCGAGGACCAGCGCCAAGACGTCGCGGTGGATCAGCGCATAGGCCATTGTCACCACGATGCCGGCGACCTGGCTTGCGAGGTCCAGCATGGTCACCCGCGCCAGCGACAAGTGGCGGCTCGCGGTGTGGATCTTGGTCGACTGGAAGCCGTTGATGAATAGCGACAGCGCCGTGAACGGCAGCAGGCGCAGCAGATCCCATGCGGCCGGGTCCTTTTCGGCGTAGAAGGCCGCGGCCGGATAGGTCAATGCAAGGCACACAAGTGCGAGCACGCCGCCGCGCACGACCTGCATCGTGAAAGCCGTATTCAAGAAGCGTCGGTCATCGCCGCGCGCGTGCTGCACGACGCTCGGTCCGATGCCAATGTCCGAGAACATCTGCAGCCCCTGGATCACCGCGTTGACGATCATCATCGTCGCGAACGCTTCCGGGAACAGCAGGTAGGTGAAGACGACGTTGCTGATGAAGCGCAGCAGCTGGCCGGCGCCAAAGCGCATCAGCGTCCACGCCGATCCCTTGACCGCTTGCTTGCCGAGAGCGCTGCGCTCGGCCTGGCGGCGGGTGTCGTCGTCCGGTGGTTCAACCGGATCGGGATTGGTGGTCGCGTCGCTCATGTCCGCGCGAGACTCCGCTTGCGGAACGAGCGCAGCCGTCCGAGCGCAGCCCTCTTGTCGGCCCACGATCGACGCCCCAACAGGATGCGGCAAAACATGCCCATCGCCGAAAGCCGCACGGTCCCGGCGATCAGCGCGCCGCCCCACCATCCATGGTGCTTGCGATAGAACGCGATGCGATTGCGGTGCCAGATGGCGTTGCCAAACTCCTCGCCGCGCCGCTTGGTCGAGGCACCCAGGTGATGGAGCACCTCGGGCTCGACCAAATAGTGGATGCGGCGGCCGTTCTTGGCCAAGCGCAGGCAGATGTCGACGTCGTTGAAGAACAGGCTGAGCTTTGGATCCAAGCCTTCGAGCTGGCGGTATTCCGCGAGGCGCAGCACAACGCATGCGCCCAGCGGCTGCTCGACGTCCTGGCTCGAGGCATGGTCAAAGTCCGCCATGCTCGCGTGGTCGGCGGCGCGCCTCGCCCACCGCGTCCGGCGCAGCCACGACCATTCCCACAGCGGCACCGACAGCCCAGGGATGCGGCGACACGCCTTTTGCAGGCGGCCGTCTGGATAGACAAATCGCGGGCCCACCAGCCCGTAGTCGTCATGCTCGTCCAGAAACGTGCACAGCTGTTCGAGCGCACCTGGACGCACTTCGGTGTCGGAGTTCAACAGGCAGACGTAGTGGCCGGTCGCCGCCCGCGCGCCGACGTTGTTGCCTTCGCTGTAGAGCAGGTTGTCGTCGTTGACGATCAGTCGAAACTGCGGAAACTCGCGGCGCACCATGTCGACCGAGTCGTCGTCGCTGGCGTTGTCGACGACGAGGATCTCGCGCTCGGGCCCTGGATGGTCGTCGACGAGCGCCTGCAGGCACGCGCGCAGCAAATCGCACGTGTTCCACGAGAGCACGACAACAGAGAGCGAAGCCGCCACGTCAGCCAGCGCTCCCGCCGCGCACGAAGCGCGTCATCGCTTCGCGCAGCACGATGGCTTCGCGGTTGGCGTCGTGCTGCACTTCGACGCGCGCGCGCGCGTTGCGCCCCAGGCGCAGCAGCTCTTCGACGGGCGCCGTCAGCAGCGAGCGCATAGCGTCCGCAAGCATGTCGACGCGGCCGGACGTGACCAGGTAGCCGTTTTCACCCGGCACCACCAGTTCGGGAATGCCGGTGATCTGCGGCGCGATCACGGTGCGGGCGCGCGCCATCGACTCCATCAGCACGACCGGCAGGCCTTCGGCGAAACTCGACATCACCAGGCCGCGCGAAGCGTCGAGGTGCGCACGGATCTGGGCGGCGTTTTGCCAGCCGAGCAGCTCAATGCAGTCGCCAAGATCATCCTTGGCGACCTGTTGGCCAAGCCAATCCGCGAGTTCGCCGCCGCCGACGACCTGCACCTTGAAGCGCAGGCCTTCGTTCTTCAGTACGCGACACGCATCGAGCAAGACCGAGACTCCCTTCTTGACCACGAGTCGCCCGATCCAGAGCAGCACCGGCGCTTCGACCGGCGGCTCCGGATCATCGGCCAAGAAGGTCGCGTCGACGCCGCAGCGCGCGATCACCACGCGCTGCCACTCGGTCGGTGGCAAGAAGCGCCACAGCTGGCTGCGGCCGTAGTCGGAGATCGCCACGACGAAGGCAGCGGCGCGCACCTTCTTGCCGAGCGCGATGCCGTGCGAGCGCTCAAACTCTTCGGGGCCGTGCGCCGTGAAGCTAAACGGCGGCCCGCCGAGCTGGCTCGCCAGCATGGCGACGGCGGTTGAGTTTGTGCCAAAGTGCGCGTGCAGCAGCTCCACATCGTCGTCGAGCCGACGCAGCAGCAGGCACGCCTCGAGCAGGTAGGCGCCGTGGCGCAGCCAGCCGACGTCCGAACGCCACGCCAGCGAGGCGGCGCAGCGCATGGCCGACAGCAAACGCAGCGGCCGCGTCAGCACGGTCATCAAGAAGGCCAAAAGCAGCCCCGAGACGCCGCGGTCGAGCAGCACCGAGGTGCTCTCCAGCTCCGAACGATCGATCTCGCTTTCGGCTTCGATCTGGCCGGGACGCACCGAGAACCGCTGCACTTGGCAGCCAACGGCTTCGAGCCCCAGGATTTCGCGGCGCACAAACGAGTGGCTCGGACCGGGGTAGCGGTTGACGACGTACGCAACCTTGCGCACGGACATGGAGCTTGGCGCGGTCATCGCGTGGCGGCCTGCTTGTATTCGATCAAGGTGCGGTCACGGCGCATCAGTCGACGCCACCAGTAGACAAACATGCCCTGCGCCTGCGGCCACTTGCCGAGCGTGCAGAAGCGAGCGTAGAGATGCGCGTGCGGTTCGGCCCAGCGCTGGCTGGCGCGCTGCTGGATGCGCCGGTAGAGCCGCAGATAGCAGAGCAGCAGCAAAACGGCGACGAGCGCTGCATAGGGCCAGCCCCAGAGCCAGCCGACGAAGAAACCGGCGGTCCCCGCCGCGGCCGGCAGGGCCAACGCCCAAACCAACGTGCTGAGGGCCGACTTCCAGCGGGGATACTTCTTGCCGTGCTCGGCGACGCCTTCGGCCTCGACGTAGCCAGCGCGCACCGCGCGCTGCCACCATTGCGACAGCCGGTGCATGTCGGCGTCGTGTACGGTCATCGGCGCATCGATGCGGCGGATGCGGTGGCCGGATGCGCGCAGGCGCAGGCACAGCTCGGGCTCCTCGCCGGCGATCCGCGCTTCGTCGAAGCCACCGACCTGCTGGAACGCGGCGACCCGCATCATCGCGTCGCCGCCACACGACAAGACGTCGCCAACCGGCACATCCCATTCGAGATCGCACAGCTGGTTGTAGGGCGTGCGCTCGGGATGGCGTTCGCGCCGACGGCCAAAGACCACGGCGAGTTCGGGCTCGGCAGCCAGCGCAGCCGCTGCCACCTGCAGCCAGTTCGACTCGACTTCGCAGTCGCCGTCGACGAACTGCACATGCTCGATCGGCTGCGCGACTTCGCGGTTGGAGACCAGCTTGGCAAAGCCCGCGTTGCGCGCACGTGCCGCGGTGAACGGCCGGTTGGTGTCGAGTTCGACCACCGTCGCCCCCATCTGCTGCGCCATCGCCACGCTGCCGTCGGTCGATCCCGAATCGACGTAGACCGCTTGTGCGACCAGCTCACCAAGCGACGTCAGGCAGCGGCGCAGGCGCTCGCCCTCGTTGCGGCCGATCACCACCATACCGATGCCGGCGGCGAATGGCCGTTCGGGGTCCTGGCCGAGGCGCGACGCCGAGTCGCTCTCCGAAGCAGAGCTCATGACGGCGTGGTCAGCAGGGTCGCTTGTTCGATCTGTTTGGCACGCGCCACCCCCTCGATCTCCGTGATCGCCTGGCGCAACACCGACGCAAGCGAACGAACGTTGGGCTCGAGCACCATGCTGTCGTGGTCGCCGGGGGTCTCCACTACGGTCAGATCGCCGACAAATGGCGTCCAGCCGTTGTCGGGCAGCACCAGCTCGCGCGCCTCGTTGGCAAAGCGTTCGCTGCCGTGCTCGCCCTTGGCGAGCTTGTAGCGCTTGTCGAGAGCCGGCCGGAACAGCCACGTGCGCAGCGGCTGTTCGACCATCTGGTAGCGGCCGAGCTGGCGCCGGAACGCCTGCTCGATGACCTGCGAGTGGAACGTCGCGGGCACCTGCTCTTCTGCCGAGGAACCGACGCGGCGCCGCAGCTTGCCGAGTTCCCACGCGGCGCGGCTGCGCACCCACTGCCACAGGTAGCCCGGCCCATCCCGGCGCATGCGCTGCGCGTGGATGCGGAGGCGATCCTGACGGCTCACTTCGCTGCGGGTTGGCAGCGGCGTGTCGAGCAGCACCAGCATCGAAACCTCTTCGCCCGCTTCGCGGAGCTGGCGCGCCATCTCGTAGGCCGTGATGCCGCCACCTGAGAAGCCGCCGAGCAGGTAGGGTCCGTGCGGCTGCAGCTGGCGGACTTCTTCGAGGTAGTCGCGCGCCGCCTCCTCAAACGTTTCGTGCGGCTCCATGTCGCCGAACAGCCCGCGCGCCTGCAGCCCGTAGAACGGCCGGTCTTCGCCGACCAGCTGGGCGAGGTGGCGCAGGTTGAGCACGTTGCCGAACATGCCGGCGACCAGAAAGAACGGCGTCGCCGGCGGCTCGTCCGCGGCCATCGTCGCCCCCGCAGCACGTCCGGTCTGCATCGGCACCAGGTGGCGGTAGCGCGCCTTGGGCGCCGCTTCGTCACTGGAGCCGCCGCTCGCCGCCGCACCATCTTCGCCGCCTGAGACGCCATCGCGCCGCAGCATGCCCGCAAGCCCGTCGATCGTTGGGGCTTCGAACAGGACCGACATCGGGTAGTCGATCCGGTAGGCCTTCTTGATCTTGGCGAACAGGCGAACGGCGATCAGCGAGTGGCCGCCGAGCGCAAAAAAGTCGTCGGTCACCCCGATCGAATCGATGCCGAGCAAATCCTCCCAGAAGTGCACCAGCCCCTGCTCGAGGTCGTCGCGCGGCGCCACGTAGTCGTTGCCGAGATCCGGCCGCTGGAAGCGCTCGCCGTCGGCTGCGGCCGGCGCCTGCGCACGCTCTTGCTCGGCCAGGAGTGCGGGCACCGGCATCGGCGACAGCAGGTTCTCGCCGCCGAAGCGGGTCGCCAGCAGACGGCCGAGAGCGCGCATGCCTTCCTGCGGCTGGATGCCCTTGTCGATGTGGTCCGAGAGCAGCTGCGTGGCGGCGCTGCTGCCGTGAGCCCCGGCACCGCCGCTCACGGCAGCGGACAGCGCAACGTTCGCATCGCCGCGCCCCGTCGCCGGCTGCTGCCCAAACTGCGTGCCAACGGCCAGACGCTTCATCTGGAAGCCTGCCACCGCGACCAGCACCGCGCCGGTGGCGACGTCGAGCAGCTCGAGATCGACCGAGACCAAGTCGCCGCCTTTGCCGACTGCTGCGACGTTGTGCACGACACTGCAAAACTCAGCGGGTAGATCGCCGTAGACGCGCACGGAGCGATACGTCAGCGGCACCCACAGGCTCTTGGCGTCGTAGCCGTCGATCAGCTCCATCGCATAGCCGGTCGCCAGGTCCAGCAAGGCCGGGTGCAAACGGTATCGCTCGCAGTCGCCGGCAAAGGCATCGTCGAGCTTCAGCCTCGCAAGCGCCTCGCCGTTGCCGTAGCGCAACTCGCGCACGACGTGCCAGCGCTGGCCGAAGCGCAGGTGCGCTTCCTGAGGTGATGGCAAGTAGCCGCAGCCGCCGGCCGGCGCCTCGCGCACGTCTTCGCAGCGCGCAGCGATGGCCTGCAAATCCTTGGCTTCGGCCGCGGGCAACGCGTGCAGCAAGAGGCGCGCCTGGGCGTGGGTTCGCCAGCCGTCGGAGCCGCCGTCCGGCGCCGACGCAGACTGCACCGAAAATTCGTAGCCTTCGAGGCTGCGCCGCAGGCGCACGCGCACCGGCAGCGCTTCGTCATCACCGACCCGCAGCGGCTCGAAGAAGTACAGGTCGCGCACTTCAAACGGCCCTTGCTCGCCGATGCCGCGCAGGCACTGCGCCGCCATCTCGATGTAGCCCGTGCCCGGCACCAGTGCGTCGCCGTGCTCGGTGCGGTGTTGGTCGAGCAGCCACTGCTCCGCGGTGCGGTAGTCGGCGGAGAACACCACTTCGTCCGCGCCGACCTGTCGGCGTTCGTCAAACAGCGGCTCGTCGCTGACCTCCGGACGTCCGCCGGTGCTGTCGATGCTGTCCTGACCGCTGCCCCCCAGCGCGCTCATGCCGACGCGGTTCCAGACGCCCCACTGCAGGGCAATCGTGCGCTGGCCGGCGGCGTTGCGGCGGCGGGCGAACGCGTCGAGGAATGCGTTGGCGGCCACGTAGTCGACCTGCCCCGGTGGCCCGAGCACCGCGCTCGTCGACGAAAACAGCGTCAGGAAGTCGATCGGCTCTTCGCCGCCGAGCACTTCGTCCAGCACCAGAGCGCCCTGCACCTTGGGCGTCAGCACGTGCTCCATCCGGGCCTGATCCTTCTGCGCCATCAGATCGTCGTCGAGCACGCCCGCCGCGTGGAAGACGCCGTGGATGGCCCCGAAACGATCGCGCACGTTGGCCACCAGAGCCCTCATCGCGACGACGTCGGCGACGTCGGCCGCCCCCAAGTGCACTGTCGCGCCGGCCGATTCCAGGCGCCGCACCTGCTGGATCGCGCGTCCGGTCGCATCGTCGACGCCCCCCTGCTCCAGGGTCTCATCCCACCGATCGCGTGCCGGCAGCGAGCGGCGCGAGACCAGCACGACGTTGGCCTGCCAGTTTTGCGCGAGCCACTCGGCAACCAGCGAGCCGACGCCGCCGAGACCGCCCGTGATCACGTAGGTGCCGCCGGTCCGGACCGGCACCGCGCGAAGCTCCGCCTCGGGCAGCTTGCGCGCTTCGTGGCGGCGGCGGAAGCGCACGCCGTCGCGATGCGCAAACAGGCCCTGGTCGCGCGAGCAGACGTCGCCGAGCAGGCCGCGAATCAGCTGGCGCCAATGTGCGTCCGCCTGCTTGGCCCGGCGCCCACTCGCCGCCGGCGGCGCGATGTCGACAACCGCCGTGGTCACGTTTTGTAGTTCGCGCGGCATCACCAGGCTCGGGCCGAGCAGCAGGGCCTTTTCCGGGCAGCCGGAGCCCCCTTCGGGGCCCATCAAGTCGTTGGCGAGCACGACGATGCGGCGGCCTTCTTCGGGCACGTCGTCTTCGGCGCCGAGCGCCTGCGCCAAGAAGAACAGGCTGTAGAAGCCCTGCTCCTCGCAGCGGTGGAAAAAGCTCGAGCCCGGCCGGAAGCTGCGGTCCTTGGTCAGCATCCACGCGTGCACGACACCGTGCACCTGCCGGCCGCTAGCCGTCAGATCCTGCAGCAGCGCGTCGTAGCCTTCGCGGCCCGCTTCGGGTGCGAGCGCATAGCGGTGCTCATCCAGCTTGGCGAACGCATCGCCGAGGTGCACCTCGACGACGTCGGCACCGCGCGCCTTGATGGCCTCCGCCAGACGGCGACAAACCGACAAGCCGTCGACAAAAACCAGCCAGGTCCCCGCAAGATCGGGCAGATCCTCGTCACTCGCCGATTCGTCTTCCGCGTCGACACGGCTGTCGTCCCAGCGCGCCTGATCGTCCGCGTCCGAAGCTTCGCCGGCGGCGCGCCGCCAGCGCGGCTGCCACAGCCACTCCGCCAAATCGTCGCTGCGCGTCACTTCGGTTGCGTCTTCGCCGGCATCGCCAGCCTCGTCGGCCTCGACCCAGTAGCGCTCTTGCCGGAAGGCATACGTTGGCAGCGACAGCCGCGCGCGCTGTTCGTCGATCGCAGCGGAAAGCGGCAGCTCGACACCCGCCGCCCACAGTCGCCCGTAGGCCGCCGTCAGGTAGGCATCGTCGGCGACGTTTTCTTCGGGATGGCGCAGCGACGGGATCGCGCTGCGATCCTGGCTCCAGCGCGGGTTGAGCCGCACCAGCGAACTCAGCGTGCGGCCGGGCCCTACTTCGAGGAAAACGTTGCGCTCATCCTGGAGCAGCAGGTCGGCTCCATCGGCAAAGTGCACGGTCTGGCGCAGGTGCTGAACCCAGTATTCGGGATCGGTCGCCTGCTCGTCGGCAATCCAGGTGCCGGAGCGGTTGGACACGAACGGAATCTGCGGCGCACGCAGCGTCAGGCTGCGCAGGAAGGCGCGGAAGTCGGCCAGGATCGGCTCGAGCATTCGCGAATGCGCCGCAATGTCGATGCGCACGCGCTGCGCTTCGACGTCGTCTGCCAGCAAGCGCTCGGTCAGCTGCTCGAGCTCTGCAACCGGCCCGGACACCACGCAAAGCTCGGGCGCATTGACGGTAGCCAGGTCGAGGTTCTGCAGGTCGGCGTTCGCCTGGAGGCGCGCCTCACAGTCCTCGCGCGACAGCGGCACGCTGATCATGCCGCCGCGCTCGACGCGTTCGAACAGCTGACCGCGCAGCGTCACGAGCTGCAGAGCCTGCTCCATCGTCAGCACGCCACTCAGGCAGGCCGCGGTGTTTTCGCCGAGGCTGTGACCAAACAGCGCCGTCGGCTTGACGCCCTGGGCGATCCAGGACTGGGCCATCGCGTATTCGAGCAGGAAGATCGCCGGCAGCTGCACCGACGGCCGATCGAACGCCGCCTCGACGTCCGCTTGCGACATCGAGGATCCCAGCCACACTTCGCGCAGATCCACATCGAGCTTGCCTGCGAGCAGCTCCAACCCGCGGTCGACATGCTGCTGGATGACGGTATCGGTCGCGTAGAGATCGCGGCCCATGTGCCGATACTGCGCGCCGCCGCCGGGCAGCAAGAACACTACCTGCGCGTTGGCCGTGGCCGTGTGCGTATGCACGCGACGCGCATCCTCGCCGCCGAGCACGCGCATCGCTTCGTCGCGGTCGGCGCAAACCGCGACGCGGCGACGGGCAAACGCGTGGCGACCGAATGCCAGGGTGCAGGCAACGTCGCCGAGGTCCGCGGCAGGCTGCAGCCGCAAGAACGCGTCGAGCCGCTTTTGGTAGTCGTCGAGCGAGCGGTTGTTGCGCGCCGACCAGACCAGCAGCTCGTGCTGGCGGGCCGCAGGCTGGCTGCCTGCATCGGGCGCGCTCTTCGCCGCAGCTCTGGGCGCCTCGCCCACCACGACGTGCGCGTTGGTGCCGCCGACGCCGAGCGACGTCACGCCCGCGAAGCGCGCGCGCGGACCGCGCGGCCACGGCTTGAGCTGATCGTTGACGTAGAACGGGCTGTTGGCGAAGTCGATCAGCGGGTTCGCCTTCTCGTGGTTGACCGTCGGCGGAATCGCTTCGTGGTGCAGCCCGAGACAAACCTTGATCAGGCTGGCTACGCCGGCCGCCGTATCGAGGTGGCCAATGTTGGTTTTGACCGAACCGATTCCGCAGTACTGCTTGCGCGTTGACGAGGCGAACGCCTGGGTCAGCGCCGAGACCTCGATGGGGTCACCGATCTCGGTGCCGGTGCCGTGGCACTCGACGTAGTCGACCTGGTCTGGATCCACATCGGACAGTGCCAGCGCTTCGGCAATGGCGGCCGCCTGGCCGTCGACGCTCGGTGCCAGATAGCCAACCTTGGAAGCGCCGTCGTTGTTGACCGCCGTACCCTTGACGACGGCGTAGATATGGTCGCGGTCGGCGATCGCATCGGCGAGCCTGCGCAGCACAACCACCCCCGCACCGCTGCCGAAGATCGTGCCGCGCGACCGGTGATCAAACGCCCGACAGTGGCCGTCCGGCGACAGGATCTCGTTTTCTTTGTAGAGGTAGCCCTGGCCGTGCGGCAGGTCGATGGTGACACCGCCGGCCAGGCACATGTCCGACTCGCCCGACAGCAGGCTTTGCGCGGCGAGGTGGACCGCGACCAGCGACGTCGAACACGCCGTTTGCACGTTGACGCTCGGCCCCTTGAGATCGAGGCAGTACGAGACCCGCGTCGCCAAGAAGTCCTTGTCGTTGCCGGTATGGCGCAGCAAGAACAGGCCAACCTCGTCCATCAGGCGACGGTTGCGCAGCACGTTGTGCGCAAAGTAGCTGCCCATGCCGCAGCCAGCGAAGACACCGATCGGGCCGTCGAAGCCCGACGGCGGATGGGCCGCGTCCTCGAGGGCTTCCCAGCAGCACTCCAAAAACTGGCGATGCTGCGGGTCCATGATCGCCGCTTCTTTGGGGCTGAAGCCAAAGAACTCGGCATCGAAGTGGTCAAAGCCCGGCAAGCGCACGCCCGCTTTGACGTAGCGCGGATCCTTGAGGAGGCGCGCCGGCACACCGGCTTCGCGCAGCTCGTCGTCGGTCAGCGCATCGACGGACTCCACGCCATCGCGAAGGTTTTGCCAGTATTGATCAAGCCGGAGCGCGCCGGGCAGGCGCAGCCCCATGCCAACAATGGCAATGTCGTTGGCTCCAACGTCTTCGGCACCCACGTCTACGTCAGGCATTGCGGATTCAGCTGTCACTGGAACTTCGTTGCCACCGGGATTTTCTCGACGGCGCCGAGCACACAACGGACAGTCGCAGCGATGCCGTGCTCCCAAGGGCGGGTTTTCGTCGCAGCAGGATACCACTGGGGGTCGATGATGCTAGCGAGCGGACGAAACCCTGAGACGCGCTGGCTGGATCTACGCAGAGGCCGCGATGCGTCGTTCGCAACGATTCGCGACGTTGCACACCTGGACCCCATTCGATACGGACTACTGCTGTGCACGTTCATGTTGTCATCGTCAACTACGGCACCGCAGCTTTGGTCGTCGAGTGCATTCTCACCGTCGCGGCGGAGAAGCTGGCTCTGACCAAAGCTCCGGCGCCGCAGCCCCAGTCCAAGCAAGGCGCTGCGGGCGCTGCCGAGCGGCACCACATCACGGTCGCCGTCGTCGACAATCCCAAAGTGCCGCCGAGCGACAACGACGACGCCACCGCCCTTTCGGCCGCCATCCAAGAGCACGGCTGGCAGGACTGGGTGCAGCTGTGCGCAATGCCCCGCAACGGTGGCTTTGCCTACGGCGTCAATGCGGGCAGGCAGTCGGCCAGCGACCTCGACCAACCGCCCGACGCGTTTTTCTTGCTCAACCCAGACACCTACATCCACCCCGGCGCGATCTCGGAGCTGTGCGACTACCTGGTCGCGCACCCCGAAGCCGGCATGGTGGGCAGCCGTCTCGAGGATCCGGACGGCACCGTGCAGCACTCGCGCTTTCGGTTTCCGAGCCTCGCCAGCGAGTTCGACCGCGGTCTCAATCTGGGCATCGTCTCGCGCCTGCTGCGGCGTTGGGCCACCTGCCCGCCGCTGTCCGAAACGGCCCACGAAATCGATTGGCTATCGGGCGCGGCCATGATGATCCGTCGCGACCTGTTCGATGCGGTCGGCCCATTCGACGAGGACTACTTCCTCTACTTCGAAGAACTCGACTTTGCCCGCCGCGCGCACGCTGCCGGAGCGCGTTCGCACTACGTGCCGGCCAGCAGGGTCGTGCACCTGGTCGGCCGCAGCACCGGCGTCACGGTGCGCGACCGTCGCCCGGACCGCACCCCGAGCTACTGGTTCGCATCTCGCTCCCGCTACTTCAAAAAGCACCACGCCTGGCTCTACAAGCGAGTCGTCGACGTCGCCTTCACGATCGGCCGCTGTGGTTCGCACCTGCTCCGGGTGATTCGACGCCGTCCCTACGAGGGCCCGCCGCACTACCTCTGGGACTTTGTCCGGCACAACGTGCGGCCGTGGTAGCCCGACTGCGTGGACGTTCCGTGCTAGCCGCGGCCCCTCTGGGTCGGGTGCTGCAGCAGCGCCGTGACCACGCGGGCGCCTGCCGACTCGACGGCGTTGACCGCTGCCTTGACGTCCTGACGTGAGCTGGCGTTCACCTCGACGCAGATCTGCACGCCATCCACAAGGTGCAAGATGGCATAGCCGCTCGGGTCGGTGCGCAGCGACTGCATCTCAAGCACGATGAAGCGGTGCGAATCGCGCAGCCGATCGATCATCGCCGTAAACCCAGGCCCGGCCACGCCAGCGCTCGGATTCTTGGGGTCGCCGGCCGGATAAAAACGCAGGCCCTTGATGGCGGTATCAAAGCCGCGCGCCGCCATGGCTTCGGCCGCCATCGCTGCATCCTGGCTGATGGACGACGCCGGACCGCTGTCCGAGCGGTGGACTCCAGATCCGAGTGGTGCAGAACCACGTGCTGCAGAACCGCCAGGCCCTCGTGCCGGCGAAGCCACGCGCGAGGTGCTGGAGGTGCTCCGGCCGACATTGGCGAGGATCGGCAGCTGCAGACGGCGCGCCAGCCAACCGCCTTCCGGGTCGGTTGAGATGTAGGCAACGCGCTCGCCCGAGTAGAGGGCCAGGCCAACGGCCAGCGCCGCGGCCATGCGGCCGCCGTCGGCTCCCCCGGACGGCAGCACGGCAAGGGCTAGGCCGTCAAAGGTGCTCGCATCGTAGTGGATCTCCGTCCAGAGCCGCGCGACCTCTGGCGCAATGTCCTGCAGGGCTTCGGGCAGCTTGGCGGCATCCAGATCGGCCTTGCGGCGGCGCTTCATCTGCAGCACTTCGACGCCGTCCGGAACCCCCGCCAGCACGACGTCGGCACGCGTGCGGATGCGGCGCTGACGCAGCGCCAGGAGCGCCGCCAGGGCCATGCCAAACGCTGCGCCGCCGGCGCCGCCAAAGACCACGAGCTTGCCGCGGCTGGGCGCCTTCTTCTCCGGCTCGAGCGTCGCGCGCTGCATGACCTGCACGTTGCTGATGTTGAGCTGCTCGAGGCGCTGGACCACCTTCAGGTTGGCGAGGCCTTCCGCAAAGCGCATGGCGGCGGCGCGCTTTTGCTCCGCCTCCATTTTGAGCGTTCGAATCTGCGGCTCGATCTTCTCGAGCTCATTCAGCCGCTCGCGCGCGGTCTTGCGCACCTCCTGGAGGTTTGCCCGCTGTTCGCCGAGGGACGCCTGCTCGATGGTCAGGTCGTTGATGCGCTCGACCAGGCGCATGTACTCCGGGTGCTCTTCGGTCGGCCCCGGCAGCTCCAGCTGCGCGTTGATCTGGCGGAACTTCTCCTCCGTGCGCTCGATGCGCTCTTGCACGAGCTTGCGCAACCGGCTGCGCGTCTGCTCGGTGCCGTTGCGCTCCAGCTCGATCGTCAGTCCCGCCGTGCGCAGGCTGCTGAGCTCCTGGGTCAGGGACGCATACGCGGGGTTGAGCACCGGCTGGGACGAACCGGGAGCCACGCGCGTCTGCGGCACGCCCTTCAACACGGACTGGACGGCGGCCTTTTCCTTCTCGCTGCGCACGATTTCGACGGCCAGCTTGTCGAGGTCGGTTTCGATCTGGCCGACGTAGTCCTGCAGGTACTTCAGCTGGACTTCGAAGTCATAGACGCTCTTCTCGTTGCGGTATTCGAGCAGCGCCTGCTCGGCCTTGTCGGCCTCGACCTCCATGGCGCGCGTCGCCCGGTCGACGCTCTCCGCCCCCGCCATCTTGTCGTAGACGCTCGCGTGCAGGGCGCGGGCGGCATCCAGCCTGCCGTCGAGGATGCGCTGCGCCTGCGCGGGCGTATGCGAGAAGGCATACAGCGAAATGACGCTCGTGCCGGCCTCGGGCACGATGTTGATCGTGCGCTTGAGCAACTCGGCAGCGACCCCCATGCGGTCCGAGCCCGTGTCGACCTTGGTGTCGTCGACCTTGAACCACCAGCTCTGCAGCTTGTGCAGCAGGTTGGCATGCCACGACTCGTTGCCAGAACGACCGTAGCTTAGATCCATTGGCTTGAGCAGCTCGTCAATGCCAATGCGCTCCACGGCGAGTCGATACAGACCGGGCGACGCCAGAAACTGCATCTCGTTGAGCACCGCCTCGCGCGTTCCGGTTACACGAGGAGCCCCGGAGCCGATGCCCGAGAGCGTTGACTCGGACACGATCACGTCGCGCACGCCGGGCCGCACAAACAGCTTGCCGGCCGACAGATACTGGTTCGGCGTGGTGACGGCCTTGAAGGCCCCCGCCAAGACGCCCAAGGTGCCGCAGGCCGCAATCAGAATGCGCCGCCTCAGGATGCCCCGGATGAGGACTTCAATCAGCGCTTTCGTCTTTGCCTGCTGCGATTGACCGCTCGTGCTCGCTTCCGCCATGGCTCGTCGTCCTTCGTTGCTCTAGACCTGCCGACCGCTCGTGATGGCGCGAAGTCGTCTCGCACCGCTGATCTACGGCTAGAGGACGGGGACCGGCAGCGGGATCAGGCGACGGATGTATTGATCGACCCAGATGTCGACGTCGTCGATCGCGGTGTTGGGAACGAACAGGATGTCGCGTGGCTGCATGACGATCGCCGGCACGTTGCCCCAATCGTAGATATCCGCGTCGAGACGCCAGCGGCGCATTTCGCCGGTGCTGAGCCGCCGCACCAGGATGGTGTTGCGCAAGTTGGCGGTCGGCTTCAGGTGGCCCCCGGCGGCGCTGATCGCCTCGATCAGGGTCAGCGGACGGCCCGCAATCTCGACCGGGCCGGGCGTCGTCACGTCGCCGATGACAAACATCGTATCGGCCTCGGTCTCGCGGGTGCCTTCCCGGGCGATCACGTCGATGGTCAGCAGGTCGGCGTTGACGGCCTGGGTCTTGGTGTAGAGATCGGTGAGGCGCTTGTCGACTTCGGCCATGGTCAGGCCGCCGACATCCACCTGGTCGAGCATCAGGAACGACGCGGTGCCGTCCGCGTCGACGCGGACCTCGTGGTTCCAATCGGTCTTGAACGGAAAGTTCACCCGAATGGTGTCTCCGGTAGAAACGACCAACGGGTCCACCGAACGCGTCGCGTTGATCTCGGCAGCGAGCTCGCGGATGTCGTATCCGACGGCAGAACAACCTGCTCCGACCATGAGCAGGCATACAAAGACCAACCGCTGCAACTGATGCATCACGGGGATAGAATGACTTACGTTCGCCGTGCCGACAACATGGATTTCCCTTGGAAGCACTAGGTGATTGCCCCGGCTCGGTGGCGGTGGCCTCGGCAACTGCCAATCGCATGGCCCCTGCTTGCCCACGCCTGGGAACGATTCTCGATATGATCCTCCGCGAAACGACCGAATGAGAGCTCTCCTGCTGGCCGAGGCGGCCAATCCCGAATGGACCAGCGTACCGCTCGTTGGGTTCAACCAGTGCGAAGCGCTGCGGGAACAAATGGACGTGCACGTCGTCACGCAGGTGCGCAACCGCGAGGCCCTGCTGCGCCGCGGCTGGCGCGAGGGGCCCGATGCGGACTTCACGGCAATCAACTCAGAGCCGGTCGCCAAGCCCATGCACCGCGTCGCCAAGGTCATGGGACTCGGCTCGGGCCGCGCCTGGTCGCTGAGCACCGGGCTGCAGTCGATCGCGTATCTCTACTACGAGCGGGTCGTCTGGCGGACCTTTGCGGATCGCCTCCGCGCCGGCGAGTTTGCTGCCGTGCACCGGATCACGCCGGTTTCGCCGGCGACGCCCAGCCCGATCGTCGCCCATCTCGCGCGCATCAACGTGCCGTTCGTGCTCGGCCCGCTCAACGGCGGCCTGAGCTGGCCCAGTGGCTTTGCGCGCGAACGCCTGCGCGAAGGCGAAATCTGGTCCGGGTTGCGCGGCTTGCGTCGGCTGCTGCCCGGCGCCAAGCGAACGCTGCGGCTCGCGACCCGCATCCTGGTTGGCTCGGCCAGCGCCATGTCGGAGCTGCCGCGCTCGGTCCGCGACAAGGCCATCGCCATGCCGGAAAACGGCATCCACGCCGACAACTATCCGGAGCCCGTGCGTGGCCCGAGCCGCGAATCCCGTGGACCGCTGCGGTTCACCTTCGCCGGTCGACTCGTGCCCTGCAAAGGACTCGAACTCGGCATCGAAGCCTTGCTGCCGCTGCTGCGTGCGGGCAAGGCGACGCTGACGATCTATGGCGACGGCCCGGAGCGCAAACGTCTCGAGCAGCAAGCGGCGGCGGCGGGATCGACCGCAGACGGCCCGCTACCGGCGCAGGCAATCGAATTTGCCGGTTGGCTCGAACAGCCACAGCTGCTGGCCCGCATGCGCGACAGCGACGTGTTCTTGTTCCCAAGCATCCGCGAGTTTGGCGGCGGCGCTCTGGTCGAGGCCATGGCCTGCGGGCTCTACCCGATCGTGGTCGACTACGGCGGCCCACCCGAGATCTGCGCCGACGCGGGGGCACGCATTCCGCTTGGCCCGCGCGAGAGCATTGTCGCGGGCCTCCGGGAGTGCGCAGAGCGTCTGTGCGAAGACCCCACGCAGCTCGACGAACTCGGCCACACTGCCTGGCGCCGGGCGATGACGTTTAGCTGGGCCAGCAAAGCGGCGACCTATGAATCGCTCTACCGAGAGCTGCGGGCCGGGCGAGGCTCGGCTCCGGCAATCGCCCCGGGTCACGCGCAGCCGTAGGGGCGTGCCGCGAAGTCGCTGGCATGCTGATGTGCTGGGATGTCGAACCGCGGCCCTACTGGACTTCCATGCCAAAGCCGGCACGGATCCAGTCCGCAACCACGCGCGAGGTGTATTCCGCGCGCCAGTTGTCCTTGGACTGCTTGCGTAGCTCCAGGGCAAAGCCATCATGGGTGCCCTCACGGCCAAGGCTGGCGTGATAGGACGCGAGGCCCCGGGTCGATTCTGGATAGGACTGCGCGGCCTCGGAAGACGTCGTATCCGAGACCTGCGACTTCCAGTCCGCAAGGTCCGTGAGGGGCCCGCCGAGCTGGATCCAGTTGCTGTTGCCCTGACTGCGGAAGAAGCGGTTGTTGGCGGACTCGACGATCTGGCTCACCGATGCGGCGTTGCTGTGCCGCAGCAAGATGGCCGCAGCATCGTCCTCCTGCACGTGGTTGTCGAGGAACCGCAGGCCGACCAGCTCGCTGGTGCTGCCGTTGAACATGAAGCCCTGACGCCAGCCGTGCACGCGGTTGCGTTCGACGGTGATCGACGAGATCGGGCCATTGGTGTTGCCCGCGAGAACGATGCCCGAAGGCAGCGTGCCGCTGACGTTGTTGCTCACCAGGTTGTCGGCGACCACGCCCTGGTTGAGGTCGCTGACTTCGATGCCCCAACCGCGCGGGTTGGAGCCGTCGATGTCGCGGCCCTCCATCACGATGTTGCGTCGCACGATGACCGCGTTGCCCGCACCGCTGTTGAGCAACCCGATCGGGTTGCGCGACAGCACGTTGTCCTCGGCCGTGCCGCCACAGCGCAGCGACAGCCCATTGGAGGAGGCATTCAGGAAGTAGTTGCCGCGCACCACCACGCCGCTGCAGTCCGTCTGGATGTAGACGTTGTGGCGGAAGATGTTCGGGCCCGTCGCCGCGGGCTCCGACGGCAGCCACCCGTTTTGATCGAACACGTTCTCTTCGAGCAGCATGCCGTCGACGGCCGAGAAGTAGGCTCCTTGGGCATGCGCGGTGCCGGTCGTGTAGTTGTCGATGACGACGTTGCGACGCAGCGTCACATCCCGGAAGCGACCGCCGACACCCTGCACGACGATGCCGACGAAGAAGCGCTCGATCAGACAGCCTTCGATCAGGATGCCCTCGGCGGGACTCAGCAGCCGGATCCCGGTTGGATCACTGGCCGGCGCGCTATCGCGGCCGACCAAGTGCAGGTCGACGATGGCAAGCCAGTTGCTCGTTGAGTTGCCAACCGCCGTGATCCCCGAAGCGCCGCCCGTGCGCAGCAGCGGTCGTGCGCCGCTGCCGTAGCTGGTGATGACCTGTGGCTCCTGTGCGTTGCGGCCGGCGGTGGTCCAATTGCCAATCTCGGTGTTCCAGACGTCCCCCTTCTTGAGCAACATCCAGTCCGGGAAGCCATTGCGCATCAGGGCCTTGGCGGCTCCGAGCGTGCGCTTTGGGGCCTGCTCAGATAGCCCGCTAAAGCTGTCATCGCCCGCACTGCTGCTGACGTAGACCAGTCGTGAATCGGCGCTCGGCAGCAGCTCGGTCCAGCCGCCAACGGCAGGCGCCAAAGCGGTGATCACCAGCGAAATCTCGCGCACGCCCAGCACGTTGTTGTTGGTCGCGTTGCGGAACTCGATCTCCGCGAAGTAGGTGCCGACGGCGAGCTGCTCGACGGCTGGCTGCACCATGTCGACCTGGATCGTGGTCTGCTCGTCGACCGGCACCGTGCCGCTCGCGAAAGCGCCAACACTCGCCCAGGCTTGGTTGCTGCGGACTTCGTAGTCAAACGCGAGCGTCCCGGTGTTGACGAGCGCCCAGGTCAAGGCGCTCGGCGAAACCGGGCTGCCCTCTTGCGCTTCCAGCTCGTAGTCATCGCCCTGGATCTCGGCCTGCAGCGTCGGCTGGTTGTTGCCGCCATTGCCGTTGCTGCCGCCGTTGCCGTTGCCGTTGCCGTTGCCGTTGCCGTTGCCGTTGCCGTTGCCGTTGTTCCCGCCGGAGCCGCCCCCGCTGTCGCCCGATTCTCCGCCCGCAGAACCGCAGGCAGCGAACGCGAAGACCATGAGCATCGCAACGAGCTGCCGCAGCCACGCTGCGCGGCGTGGATCAGGATGACCAGATGAAATCGATGCAGTCGGATGAAGCATGGAGGATCTTGGTGGACGGTAACGTCGCCGCAGGGGCCGCAGAACGGCAAACCCTTGCCCGGCAGATGCGGAAGACCCCGCAGCTATCGTCGTCGATTTCGAGCCTCTTGAGCCGAGCCGTTCGTTGTCTCAACTCGATACGTGAACTTGTCTCACGCTTGTTCGCGGACTGGCCGCGCCGCTGGCAACGCCGGTTGTCGCTACGTCGAGGGCATGCGTTCGAGACGCGGCCGCGGCTGCAGCACCCGCCGCACAACGACCCTTCGCTCCGCTTCGGCGCGGCTGCCCCGGATCAAACCGGCGGCCATCGCAACGTAGATCGCCGGCAAGAAGCCGTTGACCAGCAGGTCAAACGCCAGGATGAGCAGGATGCTGGTGCACCCCGTCCACAGCGCGCGATCTTCCCCCGCAGCCCGGAGGTGCTGCAGCGAAGACCGGAACGCGGGAACCCAGAGCATGCCGTAGGTCGAGATCATGCCGAACAGACCGGTCGTCGCGAGCGCGATGATCCAGAAGCTGTCGGTGACAATGACCTCCATCTCCCCCGTCTCTGGATTGATGACGTTGCTGAAGTTCCAGCCGCCGGCACCGAAGATCGGGGTCCGCCACAGCTTTTCGAGCAGGATCACTTCGTTGTCCAGGCGGAAGCCCAGCGACAAGGCGCGCTCTTCGGAAAGCGATCGCGAGTATTCGATCAGCATCTCTTCGAGCACGCCGCCGCTGACGATGCGGGCAACGAGATAGATGGGCACGAGCAGCAGCAGCCCTGCCGGAACCCACGAGCGGAACGGCCGTCGCGTCGCGGCGAAACCAACCATGGCCAGCAGCAGCGCCCCCGTCGATTTGCAGGCGACGACCACCGCGCCTAAGCCGGCGACCGCCAGCACCAGCCGCTGGCCGAACAGCTTGCGCTGGCCCGAGTCAAACAGGGCAAGGCCAGCCAGGAACGCGGCCGCCATGAACAGCGCCAGCTCAAGACCATGCTGCATGAAGACCATCGGGCGCCAGCCACCGCCGCGCGAGGTTTGGTCGAAAGCGTGCTGCCCCGCGCCGTAGAAAATTCGGTGCAGCTGCGGGCTCATGCGCAGCTCGTACAGGCAAAACGGCACGTAGGCCAAGCCCGCCAAGAAGACGCCCCACAGCAGTTCGCGGCGGCCGATCTTTGTGCTTAGATAGACCGCGCCGATCAAGTAGGGAATGCCGAGCCGGATGCAGCGATTCAGCGTCGTCGCAAACGCATCGTATGGGCCAACGTTGTTGGTCAGCGACGCAATGCCGCCGGCGATCATGGCGCCGACAAACAGAACATCGCCGAAGCACGGTCGAAATCTCTGGATCGCTCCCGAATCGAACGCCAGCACCCCCAAGAGCAGCGCCAGGCTGATCGCCTCGGCCTTGCCGAGAGACACAGGCCCCGGCAGCGGGATCGTCAGGATCGGCAAAAACAGCATGCCCGCAAGCAGCACGATCAGCGCCGCCACACGAGCCGACAAGAACGCAAACAGGCCGGCACCGAGCGGCACCGACCCGAGCAAAACAAGGTGGGCCAGGGAGTTCATGCCTACCGCCCCGCGCGTCTAGCGGTCGCTGCCCGAAGCAGACGGAACCGCATCGGCTGCGGATCGGTCGGCATCCGCAGCCGACGAAACCGAAGAGGGTGAGCCCGAAGAAGATGACCCCGGAATAGAAGCGGGTCCGCCGTCGTGCGGACGGCGATCTCGCCAGACATCGGCACGCTCTGCCTCAATGCGAGCAATCGTTCTCTGCTTACCACGGAAGAGCGCTGACCACTGATATCCCCGCAGAAACTTGCGGAACTGCAGGTCATCGTAGCGCGGCACGCGGCGAAACCACGAACTCAGATAGCCCCAACTCATCGCTGCGGAGCCCAGCAGGAACGGAGCTTGGAACACGCGTCGCACCGCGCTTGCA
This sequence comes from Planctomycetota bacterium, assembly GCA_045105235.1. Classification (GTDB taxonomy): domain Bacteria; phylum Planctomycetota; class UBA1135; order UBA1135; family UBA2386. The sequence continues at coordinate 21,974 of JBGCDH010000010.1, forward strand.
CAGATGTAGGCAAGCGATGTGCCCATGAAGTGCTGGCCGGCACCGTGCCGGCGACGCCCACGCAGCACGTTCTTGTCGCTTGAGCCCATGGCACGCAGGTGCTCAAAGCGCAGCTGCTTGTCCCCCGAGCTTCGCGCGATCCAGCCGAGCATGCGGCAGCGGTGGCTGTCAATGCCGTCCCACATGACCTGGCGCACGAAGCCACCGATCTCGCGGAAGCAGTCGACGCGATAGAACTTGGTCATGCCGACCGTGATCTCGTCGTCGCAGAACTCGTCGCGTTCGTCGCCGGCCTCGTCCAGATAGAAGGGCTTGCCGCTGAACGAGCCGAGCCGCGGCTCGTGGCGCATCGCGGTGATCAAGCGTTCGAAGTAGTCACGCGGCATGTCGAGGTCGAGGTCGAGCTTGCAGACAAACTCGAACTCGTCCATGTCCACCGCATCAAGCCCGTGGTAGAAGGCTTCGATTACGCCGGGGCCAACGCTGCGCTTGCCGCGATCCTCGCGGCGAATGACGCGGATGAACGGGAAGCGCTCGGCATATTCCGCCAAGATCCGCGGGGTGTCGTCGGTCGATCCATCGTCGACGATCACCCACAGCGCCGGGGGATGCGACTGCTGCGTGATCGCGTCGAGCGTGCGCCGCACGTAGTCCTGTTCGTCGCGGCAAGGCGAGACGACCAGCACGCGGCCGTGCCGCGCTTCGGATGCAGGCGCCAGCCCTCCCGCTGCGGCGGTTCTCGGAGCTACGGCGCCGCGACCTGCGCCTTCGGGGCCTTCTGCCGCCCGCCCGCTCGGAGCGCCGCCACCAGGATGTTCTGCCACCGGACCCTTGCTGTTTCTATTCACGACGGGGATTCCTCGGTCATCGACAGATACCGACCGTCACCTGGTCCCACGTTGGTGCTACGCATCTGCGCTGTGCCTTTTTGTATTGCTGGCCTCTTGGTATTGCTGGGCCTCTTTGTATTGCTGGGCCTCTTTGTGTTGTCGATCCGCGCTGCCCAACGCCGCAACCCGGATGATGCCCCATCTACCAATGCGCCACTAGCTGCGAGCCGACGGGGCAAATCGACGCCACATCGAGCGCAGCATCAGGCGCGCCGCGAACGGCGTGCCGTGAAACAAGTAGCGACCCGCCAGGCGCCGCGGTTCCTGGACCAGGCGATGCAGCCATTCAAAGCCACAGCGCTGCATCCAGCCCGGCGCCCGATGCACCTCGCCGCAGACGAACGAAAAGCTGATCCCTACACCGATCCACCACGCGTTCGGCAGCGCTTCGCGGATGCGATCGATGAAGAGCTCCTGCTTGGGAGAGCCAAGGGCAACGTAGACAACGTCGGCACCGCTTTCGGCCAGCTCCTGGCGCAGCGCTTCCATCTGGGCCGGATCGCGGTCGAAGCCCACCGGTGGGCAACTCGTGCCGGCAATGCGAAGGCCCGGCTGCTCCTTCATCAGGACGTCGGCCGCGCTCTCCGCTGCACCGGGATTGCCCCCCAGAAGGAAGACGCTGTGGCCACGCTTTGCGGCAGCTTGCGACAGGCTGTTGATCAGGTCCGAGCCGGCGACGCGCTCGGGCAGCGGCGTCCCCTGCAGGCGGCTCGCCCAGACCAAAGGCATGCCGTCGGCAACCACAATCGACGTTCGGTTGTAGGCCTCGACGAACTCCTGCGAGGTGCGCAAGCGGCGCAGGTGGTCGATGTTTGCGGTCGCGATCCAGCCGCCGCGCCCTTCGTCCAGCTCCTGCATCACATGCTCGACGCACTCTTGCTGGCGAATCGCCTGGATGCTGATCCCGCCAATTTGCACATCACTGCGCTCGCCGACGGCCAGACTGCCAGCGCCGTTGCGACTCCCGATGTCGGAACTGCCGGAATCGGAACTGCCGGCTTCATTCCCGCCAGCAGCCGCAGCTTTCCCAGCCGCAGCCGCGCGGCTCGCCGTCTCGCTACCCTCGGCGCTCCTACCAGCAGCCCGTGGAGCGGCCTGGAACGAATTGTTCCCATTGTGGACGCGGTCTGGTCTGGCGAGGGCCATAGCGAAGATATTTTGAAGCAATCACACCACACGAGATCCGTGCGGCGTAGGTGGTGGTCTGTATGGTGCAGCTAAGACTTGGCAGCAGCAAGCCCCCTCACGCCCCACTCGTATGGACAGGGCTATACTGGCGGGCGCAAACTTTCACCGCGCTGCACCTAACTCTAGCACGTACAGCAGGTCGGGTATCCGTTGTGGGCGGATAGAGTCTCAATACGAGCGCCGAGATGAGTGTCTAGAATATGGCCATTCACCGTTTTGTCCTGAATGGCGAGCCCGTGTCCGTCGACTGTGACGGCGATATGCCGCTCCTATGGGTGCTGCGCGACCTGCTGCAGCTGACGGGAACCAAATTCGGCTGCGGCAAGTCGCTTTGCGGCGCGTGCACGGTGCATGTCGACGGGGCCGCGACGCGAACGTGCATGCTGCCCATCGCTGCGATCGGCGCCGCGGGCAGCGAGGTCACCACGATTGAAGGCCTTCACCGCGGCGGCGATAGCGTCCAGCCGGCGAACCGACCAGCTGAACCTCTAGCTGGGCCTCCAGTTGGGCCTCCAGCCGGGCGGCACCCGGTGCAGCAAGCTTGGATCGACGAAGCGGTGTCGCAGTGCGGCTACTGCCAGAGCGGTCAGATCATGGCGGCCGCAGCGCTGCTCGCAAACAACCCGAAGCCGACGGATCGCGACATCCAGACCGCCCTGCGCGGCAACCTGTGCCGGTGCGGCACCTACCAACGCATCCTTCGCGCCGTGCGCCGCGCGAGCGGACAATGAGTCCCCCCCCGCGTGGTCTCGCCGCCGTCAGTCGCCGTCAGCTGCTGGCGGCTGGCATGGGCTCCGCCGCCGCGCTCGCCGTGGGCCTCTACGGCGGCTACCGGCTCGGCAAGCGGGCGGAGCGCCCGCGGCGGGTGCCCCCTCCCGATCGCCAACAGCCGCTCGCCCCCAACGCATTCGTCGCAATCGACGAACAGGGCGTGGTCACCATCTGGCTCGCGCAGGCCGAAGTGGGCCAGGGCGTGGCCACGTCGCTGCCGGTATCGATCGCAGACGAACTGGGCGCCGACGCCGCGCACGTCCGGCTCGTTCTGGCTCCCGCCCACGAGTCCTATGGCCGCCAGTTCACGGCCGTCAGCAGCAGCGTCAAAGACAACTGGGTTGCGCTGCGTCGCGCAGGTGCCGCCGTGCGCGAAATGCTCGTCCGCGCCTTTGCCACGGCTCTCGATGCGCCGGTTGACGAATGCGTCACGCGCGCGGGCTACGCCGTCCACGAGCCAAGCGGTCGGCGCGCAGCCTTTGGCGTGCTGGTGCGAGCCGCATCCCGTTTGCCCGTTCCGCAGACGGCAGCGCTCAAACAGCCGGTGTCCTTTGACTACATCGGCAAAGCCATGCCGCGGCTCGACCACGCCGCCAAGGTCGACGGCACCGCGCGCTACGGGGTCGATGTGCGGCTACCCGGCATGGCGTTCGCTGTCGTCGCGCGCTGCGCCACGTACGGAGGTCGCGCCGCGTCCTTTGACGACAGCAACGCGCGGCGGGTCGCGGGCGTGCTGGACGTGTTCCGTATCGATAGCGGCATCTGCGTGATCGCGACCTCTTCGTATGCAGCCATCAAAGGCCGCCAGGCGCTCGCGTGTGTTTGGGATCATGGCGGCAACCGCGACGGGAACAGCGAGCAGGTGCAGGAGCGCATGCGCAAGCAGCTGGCCGCAGCCGACGACCCTGGCAACCCTGACGACCCTGGCGCGACGGCCCGCCGAGATGGCCGTGGCCGCGATGCCTTGGCAGATGCACCGGCCAACAAGCCGGCTGGCGCGCGCGCACCGCGGCTGCTGCGCGCGGACTACGAGCTCCCCTACCTGGCCCACGCCACGCTCGAGCCCATGAACTGCACCGCAGACGTGCGTGCCGACGGCTGCACCATCCTGGTGCCGACGCAGGTGCCGCAAAACGTGCGCAACGAAAGCGCCGCACTGCTGGGCATGAAGCCCGAACAAGTCGTCGTGCAGCCCACTTGGATCGGCGGTGCGTTTGGCCGCCGCGTGCACCAGGACTTCGTGCACGAAGCGCTGTGGGCATCGCGCCAGGCCAAGCGACCCGTGCAGGTGCTGTGGACGCGCGAAGACGACTTCGCCCACGACCACTATCGACCGTGCTCGCGGCACCGTTTGGCGGCGACGCTCGACGGCGACGGCCTGCCGACCGCGTGGCACCACCGCATTGCCGCGCCTTCGATCCTGGCGCAGGATCCGAACTTTGCCGAGCCCGTCGACCCCATCGCCGTGGAGGGTGCCGACACGATGCCCTATGGCATTCCGCACGTGCAGGTCGATCTGCACAAGATCGACGCACCGTTCCCGCTGGGCTTTTGGCGCTCTGTCGGGCACTCGTACAACGCCGTCGCGGTCGAGTGCTTCGTCGACGAGCTGGCCGCAGCCGCCGGCCGCGATCCGGCCGAGTACCGGCTCACGCTGCTGCAACGAGCCGGGGCCGATCGGCATGCCGCGGTGCTGCGCCGCGTCCTCGCGGAAGCAGGCGATGCGCCGGCGGCGGCACGACAAGGTCCGACAAACGGCACGCAGAGCGGGCGCGGCTACGCCGTGCATGCGTCCTTCGGCAGCTTCGTCGCCATGTCTGTCGACGTCACGCTGGCGCAGCCGGATGCGCGCCCCCGCGTCGATCGCGTGCACGCAGCTGTTGACTGCGGCTACGCGGTGCATCCGGATGGCGTCATGGCGCAGATCGAGGGCGCCGTTGCCTTCGCGCTCAGCGCCGTTTTCTACGGAGACGTTCGCTTTGAACAGGGCCAGGCCCAGGCCCACAACTTCGACGACCAGCCGCTGCTCCGCATCGACGATATGCCCGAGGTGCACGTGCATCTGATCTCCCCAGAAACGCCGCCCGCAGAGCTTGGCGGTGTCGGCGAGATCGGTGTACCGCCGGTAGCGCCGGCCGTACTGAACGCGCTGCACGCAGCAACGGGTCAGCGGCGCCGCGCGCTGCCGCTCTAGTCGCGGAACGCCGGTGCGAGAGCCCGCACGGATCCGGGAAAAGGCCCTGTCCAGGCGTTGTAACGAGTCCGCCTACGGCTGGCTGCGTTGCGGGCAAAAGGCATGATCAGAGCACGTTTCCGATGAAGACCCGAACCCTGTCGTTATCCCTTCCCGCGTTGCTGGCGCTCTCGCTTGCCGCCCAGGAGCGCACCATCCGGTTGCCGCGCAACCCGCAGATCTCGCCCGACGGCCAGCAGGTCGCGTTTGCCTGGCGCGGCGACCTGTGGATTGCTTCGTGCAATGGCCCCGCGGCCAAAACCGGCCCAGCCAGCGCCTCGCGCGCCCGCCGCCTGACCACGCACCCTGCCGACGACAGCTCGCCGTTTTGGCACCCCGATCAGAAGACCCTCGCCTTCGTCAGCCAGCGCGACGGCGGCAGCCAGATCTGGACCGTGCCCACGGCAGGCGGAACGCCCACCCAGATCACGCAGGACTCGCATCGCAAGCAGCTGCTCGGCTACGGCCGTCCAGGCGGCGGGGAACTGCAGCTGCTCGTCGGCATCTCGACCGACCGCAGTTTCCACTACTCCGAGTCGACCCGTCTCTACGCCGTCGACCCAACCGGCGAGCAGCCCAAGCGCATGCTGCTCGACGTCGGCCTGCGCGAGGCGGCCCTGTCTCCCGACGGCAAGCACCTGCTGTTTGTCCGCGGCCGCCCCATGTGGTCGCGGAAGGGCTACAGCGGCTCGCAGGCAGCGCAGCTTTGGCATGCCGACATGACCAGCGACAAGGTGCAGCTGACGCGACTCGACCGCGATCGGCCCGACTTCCAAAACGTTGCCGAGCACTGGCCGATCTGGTCGCCGGACAACGACCAGAGCTACTACTTCGTCAGCGATCCGGACGGCACCGCCAACGTCTACCGCCGCCAGTTGGGCGCCAGCGAGGCGCAGCAGATCACCGATGTCGGCCAAGCGGACCGCAGCGACGACGGCGTGGCCTTTCCAAGCATGTCCCGCGACGGCAAACGCATGCTGCTGCGGCGCCGCTTCGACCTCTTGCTCGTGGACACCGCCAGCGGCAAGACGCAGCCGATCGCGCTTGCGGCGAGCGGCGACGATCATTCCGTTCGCTACGAACGGCGCACCATCAGCGCGGCCACCGACGTGGCCTTTGCCAGCGACGGCAAGCAGATGGCGTTTGTGGCCGGTGAGGACATCTGGGTCATGGACCGCGTGCTCAAAGAGCCGCGCCGCGTCACCAACACGCCGCACGCCGAAACCTCGCCATGCTTTAGCGCCGATGGCAGCAAGCTCTTCTACGTCAGCGACGCCGCCGGCGAAGCCGACATCTGGTCGGCAAGCCACGGGCGCGACGACGGCATCTGGTGGCTTGCCGACGACTTTGCGCACCAGCAGGTCACCGACGACCGCGACGTCGAAGGCCGCCTCATACCGAGCCCGAAGGGTGGCCATATCGCCTACCTCAAGGGCACCGATATCTTCGTCATGGACGACGATGGCAGCGACCATCGTCGGATCGTCGATCTATGGTCGCGGCCGGACGTCTCGTGGTCGCCCGACGGCGCCTGGCTGGCCTACGCCACACAGGACTCCGACTACAACTCTGACGTGTTTGTGGTGCCGCTCGACGGCACGCGCGAGCCGTTCAACATCTCACGCCACCCCGACTACGACGGCTCCCCCGCCTGGTCCGGTGACGGCAAGCGACTGGCGTTTGTAAGCCGTCGCGACGGCGAAGAAAGCGACATCTACTACGTCAACCTCAGCCGTGACGTCGAAGAGCAGACATCCCGCGACCGCAAGCTGGAAGAAGCCATCGCGGCGATGAAGAAGGGCAAGAAGGCCAACAAGAGTGGCGGCGGCCCGGGCAAGAGCAAGGCCGTCGCCGAGGCCGCCGCCAAGAAGAGCGGCAAAGAGAGCAGCACGGCAGATGCCGCCAACAAGGTCACCATCGACTTTGACGGCATCGCCGACCGCCGCCACCGCATCTCGATCCGCGACAGCCGCGAGGGCTCGCTGATCTGGTCACCCGACGGCAACAAGCTGCTGTTCACGGCGACCGTCGACGCGAAGCGCGGGCTGTTTGCCGTCGACTTCCCCAAGCTCGGCAAGCCGAAGCGCGTGGCGGACGCCGCGCTGCAGAGTGCGCAGTGGCTGCGCGGCAGCAACGAGATCGTCGGCCGCCAAGGCGGCACGCCGGCCGTGCTCAAGGGCGGCAGCAAGCTCGAGACGTTTGCATTCTCGGTGCGGCAGACGCGCGACTGGTCGGCCGTGCGCCAGATCAGCTTTGACCAAGGCTGGCGCGCCATGCGCGACCGCTTCTATGACCCGGCGATGAACAACCGCGACTGGCAGGCTATCCGGCGCAAGTATCGTCCGGTGGCGGCACAGTGCCTCGGCGCGCGCGAGTTCTCGGAGCTGATGAACATGATGCTCGGCGAACTCAACGCATCGCACATGGGCCATCGCGGCGGCCGCGACGCCCTGCCGCGGATCGAGCGCGATAGCGCCTGGACACCGCGCACGATGCACCTCGGCCTGCGCTTCGCCAACCGGCGCGGCAAGCAGGGCCTGGTTGTCACCAGCGTGATCCCCAACGGCCCTTGCGCGGCATCGCGCAGCCGCGTCGAAGCAGGCGAAACCGTGCTCGCTGTCGACGGCACGAGCATCACGGCGAACGTCGATCTGGACACTCTGCTGACCATGCCGGAAGCACGCGACGTCGAGCTGCGCGTCCTCGGCGCCGACGGCGCCGAGCGCTCGGTGACCGTGCGCCCCGTCGCGTCCGTTGCCGGCCTGCTCTACGACGAATGGGTCGAGCAGAACCGCCGCAAGGTCGACGAGCAGTCCGGCGGCAAGCTTGGCTACCTGCACATCCGCGGCATGAACATGTCGAGCTTCCGGCAGATGGAGGAGGACCTCTACCACGCCGGCGCCGGCAAGGACGGCTTGATCGTCGACGTGCGCTTCAACGGCGGCGGCAGCACGACCGACCACGTGCTGACGGCGCTGACGCAACCCGTGCACGCGATCACCAAGTCGCGCGGCAGCGGCGAAGGCTACCCGCAGGATCGCAAGATCTACGCATCGTGGTCCAAGCCGATCGTGCTGATGTGCAACGAGCACTCGTTCTCGAACGCCGAGATCCTCGCCCACGCGATCAAACAGCTGGGCCGCGGGCGCGTCGTCGGGATGCGCACGGCCGGCGGCGTGATCTCGACCGGCGGCGTGAGCCTGCTGGACCAGAGCACGGTCCGCATGCCGATGCGCGGCTGGTATCTCGCCGCAACCGGCGAGGACATGGAGCTCAACGGCTGCTTGCCCGATCTTTCGATGTGGAACGATCCGATGGGCAGCGACCGTCAGCTCGCGCAAGCCGTGACGGCGCTCGCCGAAGATGTCGACAAGCTCGAGCGGCAGGGCCGCGTGCAGATCGTGCCGGCGGCGACCAAACGTCGACAGACGCGCGCTGCCGATGCGGCCGCCAACGGCGGCGGCCGCTAGCCGCGCCGCGTTCACCTCCGTCCGAGTTGCACCAGATCAAGATGCCGGCATACGGCGGATTGGCTCCATCCGATCAACCCGGTTGGGCGCCGGACCTCGAAGTCGAAACCGCAGGCGCTTGGCTGCTCGCAGCAGGCGTAGCGGCACGAAGATCGCCGACAATGCTGTCGAGACGATCCCGACTAAGTCGTCCATCAAGCCAAGCTGCCTTCGCCTGCACGCACGCCTCATAGGCAACGCGATCCGCGTCCAAGCCTGGTTCTTCGCGCGGATCGGATGAAGTCATGATCGCGACCGTCGCACAGCTCGCGGCGCGCGTTGCCGCCGCGGCACGATCCAGAATCTGCCATCCCAGCCCCAGCAGAACGATGGCGAGGGCGCTGTATGCGATGCCCCGGTGCGCTTCAACGAGATCAAAAATCGAACCCGAGTTCGACGATCCGCCAGGGTCCTGCGAACCCGCCAAGGAACCGCAGATTGCGAACAGGGCGCCAGCAACCACCAGCAGCCAACCGAGTATCGAAAAGACGAACGACAGCGCCTGCGCACGCTCCGCAAGATGGCTCGCGTAGCGATGGCCCTCGCCTTCGGCGTAGGCAGCTGGATGTGGAATGATCGACATGGGCAGAATGGATCGGGCTCGCCGTTCACCAGCACACGCGGCGGCGGCGGCAGCGGCGGCGGCAGCGGCGGCGGCAGATGATTGTGCCCAGCAGTATCACGTCCCGTAAGGTGGCGCGCCATGAGGCATCGCCGACCCACACTCACGGCCGCGGCAACAACCGTAGCGCTACTGGCTGCACCGTTGCTTGGCCAAGAACGGACCAAGAGCAAAACGCCGCCAAAGGGCGCTCCTTGGACAACCGACTTCGCCGCCGCCCAGCGTCAGGCGATCGCCAAGGGTCTGCCGATCTTCGTCTACTCGACCAAGACCTATTGACCGCACTGCGTCGTCATGGAGAGGGGTCTCCTCTCCGACACCAAGCTTGCGCCGTCGTACGACAAGGCCGTCTGGATGTACTTGTTCCAGAACTTCTCGAAGAGCGAGGCCGACCGCCGCGCCGAACGCGTTGCCATTCGGTTCGGAATCACGGCCTGGCCACAGCATTTCCTGGTGGACCCGGTGACGCTCAAAGGAATCGGAGACACCGGCCGCAGCCTGGCGTCGTTCGAACGCGCCCTTGCCGACGCGGCCGCAACCCTCGCCAAAGCGGAGCCGAATCGGCCCGGCATCACGCCGAAGCAGCTCGCGGCCCGAGACGCGCAGGCCGAGAAGCTGGAAGAGCAAGCCTCCCTCGAAGACGCCAAGCGCTGCGTGATGCATGAAGACGTGGTCGTTCGCTACCGCGCGATCGAGAGATTGCGCGACGAGGCGCCACAAGCGCTTGCGGCGGCGGCCAAGGATCTGCTTGCGGTGCCGCACGACCAGACCCGCTTCTTGGTCTGCAAGGCGCTCGCCGCAAACCCCAACAGCAGCGCCCACAGCGGCCCCGCCGTCGCCGATTCGCTGGAGGCCTTGATCCGCGACCCTAGCGGCAGCAAGAACCCCAACCTCCTGCGCAGCTACGCCGTGATGGCATTGGCTCCACGTGGGGACGCCTCGTCCGTAGCGATCGTCGCGCCACACGCAACCTCAGGCCTCTACCTGAACATGCTGACCAAGGAATCGGTCACGTGCTTGGTAAAGATCGCAGCGCGCGATGCGGACGCCAAGCCACTCGTGCTCGAACAACTGCCGCAGGCGCTGCCCAGGCCGGCGCCCGACGCATCCGAACGCGACCGCAAGGCATGCGACCGGCTGGCGCAGCGTGTGCACAAAGGACTCGAACAACTGACCGGCAAGCGCATTGCCTTCCCGGCCAGCTACGATGCCGAATCGCACGCCGCGCTCGTCGAGAGCTGGCGGCGCACGTGCCGGGCGATCGGCCGCTAGCGGCGGTACTCCGCCTGCTCGCGCTCATCCCGCTCGCACTCTTCGAGGAACTCGGCCAGCTCGGCCGCCTCTTCGTTGCGGATCCAGCTGGGGTCCGAGTTTTCGGGGTCCATTTCGACCTTGAGCGTGCGCGTCATCTCTTCGCCGTCGACCGTCAGCCGCAGCGTGTAGACACCCGGCTGCACGCGCGAACCACCGCGTCGCATGTAGTACTGGCGAGCGCGCTCGCTGGCGCCGTCCGGGATGCGCACCCGACCGCGCAGGTTCCAGTTCACGCGGTGCAGGCCCTTGGCGGTTGGCGCCTCGAGTTCGCGCAGCACGCCGCCCTTGCCGTCGAGCACTTCGAGTTTCACGTCACGCGCGGTCTTCTGCAGGTGGAACATCAGCGGCGCGCCGCCGCGCGGGTTCTCACCGACGAAGCGGCGGTTGGTGCCGCCGACGGAAGGCGACGAGCGGTAGATGATCGCACTGAGCGGCTCGTAGAAGTGCGCCGGCTTGGCCATCGTCGCCGCCGTCATCTGGCGCAGTTCGTGCACCGACGTGATCCACAGGCTGCGGCCGTGTGTGCCGGCAACGATCTCGCCGCTCGGCACGTTGATCGCAAACGCGTGCACCGCCACGGTCGGCAGGTCGCCGTTCATGCGCGCCCACGTTTGGCCGCGATCGAGCGAGACCAACGCGTGGAACTCGGTGCCCAGGTAGAGCACGTCTTCGTTGACCGGGTCTTCGGCGATCGTGCGCGTCGAACCCGCCATTTCCGGCAGGCCCGCAGCCAGCGAACGCCAGGTCATGCCGGCGTCGTCGGTCGTGAACACGTAGGCCGCATCGTCGTCGCTGCGGTGGCCGTCGAGCGTCACGTAGGCGCGCTTGCCATCGTGCTGCGATGCGACAATCTCGCTGACCCAGCGCGGGCCGGGCACGAGCTTGGCGATCGGCTGCGCCACCAGGACGCTGTCATCGTCGGCGTCGCTGCTGCCGGCAAACGCACGCGGACCGTAGCTGCGCACGACCGGCTGCTCGGCATCGCCGACGCCAATGGCAGCTTCAGCCTCGGCCGACTCGCTTTCGCTCGGCACTTCGAAGCAGTTGCTCCAGTTGTCGCCGCCATCGTGCGTCACCCACAGTGCACCGTCATCGGTGCCGACGTAGACAACATCGGCGTCGACGGGCGATTCGGCCAGCGCCGTCGCTGAGCCGCGGTCGCCGTTGGTGATCTCAGGCGAGATCACCTTCATGTTCTTGCCGCGGTTCAGCGACTTGAGCACCTTGCTGCCGGCGGTGTAGACGATCTTGCTGTTGTGCCCGGACAGCACGTACGGGGTTTCCCAGTTGAAGCGCAGGCGCTCGCGCTGGCCGTTGCTGCCGCGGCCGCCGCCGCCGCGCAGGCTGCCGCGCTCGCCGGTCTGCAGGTTGCGCCAGCTCGGCGGGCCGTTCTGGCTTTGGCTGTAGACCACGCGACCATCGTCGGGATCGACCAGGCAACGGAAACCGTCGCCGCCGCCGATGCGCTGCCAGTCGTGGTTCTGCGGGCCTTCGCCCGCGGTGCGGCTCGGACCGCCCCAGCTGCCGTTGTCCTGCAGGCCGCCGTAGACGCGGTAGTTGCGCTCGGGGCTGACGCCGACGTGGTAGAACTGGCCGATCGCGACGTGGTTGAGGTGGTCCCAGTTCTTGCACGCGTCGTAGGTGACGTGCATGCCGCCATCGCAGCCCTGCAGGATGTGGTCGCCGTTGTTCGGATCGATCCAGGTCGCATGGTGGTCGACGTGGATGCCGTTGCCGGCACCCCGATCAAACGTGCGGCCGCGGTCCGTCGAACGATACAGCGACGTGCCGCACACCATGACGTTGTTGGCGTCGCTCGGATCGATGCGGATCTGGCTGTAGTACATCGGCCGCGGGTTGAGCGTGTTGATGCGCGTCCACGACGAGCCACCGTCGGTCGACTCGTAGATGCCGCCATACTCGTGACCCTGCGCACCCTGCAGGTCGACCATGTCGGCCGCTTGGCCGCCCAGCGTGCCGGTAAACGGCGAACGTGAGCCTTCCGGGTAGGTACCGAACGTCAGGTCCAGCTCCATATCCTTGCGGTCGCGAACGATGGCGATCGTGACCTTGTCGCTGGCCTTGTGCTGGCGGCAGGCACGCTCGAAGTCGTCCGAGCTGTTGACGCGCTCGCCGCCGACCGACAGCACGATGTCGTCCTTCTTGAGGCCCGCCGCTTGGGCCGGCGTCTGCTTGGGCTTCTTCTGTTCCTTCTCTTCGCCTTCGGCCGGCGCGCTCCGGCCGCGGCCACGCCGACGAGCTGGGGCGGTGCGCGTGACGCGAACGCCGGCATCGGCGGCGGCGACCGCCATGCCGTGGTACGGCGCGTCTTCCGGCTGCTGGGCAATCTTCTCGCACTCGACGATGGCCATCAGCACGTTCGGATCCTTGCGGTAGTAGTCGATCCCGATACGACCGAGCTGGCTGGTCGGAAGGCCCTTGGTGACCTTCTCCCAGGTGTCGCCGCCGTCGGTCGTCTTGTAGATGCCGCCGCCGGGCCCCCAGCGCTTGGCCGGATCGTTGGTGTCAAAGCCATCGCGCTGGCGCTCGTAGGTCGCCACCATCAGCGTGTCCGGATCGCTCGGATGCATGTCGACGTCGATCACGCCCGTGCGTTCGTCGACGTAGAGAACGCGCTGCCAGCTCTCGCCGCCGTCGGTCGTCTTGTAAAGGCCGCGCTCTTCGCTGTGGCCGTAGAGGCGACCGAGCGTGCCCACGTAGACGGTCTCAGGATCGTCCGGATGGATGGCAATGCGGCCCGTTTGGAAGGTGCCCTTGAGGCCCATGTGGGCCCAGGTCTTGCCGCCGTCGACCGACTTGTAAACGCCGTTGCCGTAGCTGACCGAGTTGCGCGGCTGGCCTTCGCCGGTGCCGACCCACAGCACGTTCGGATCGCTCTGCGCCACCGCCACGTGGCCGATCGACACGACGCCTTCCTGGTCGAACTGGTGCTCAAACGTCAGGCCGTTGTTGGTCGTCTTCAGCAGGCCACCCGAAGCCGTCGCCGCCCACCACGTGGCGGGACGCGCTTCGTAGACCGCAAAGGCGATGATGCGGCCGCCCATGTTGGCGGGACCGATGCTGCGCCAGTCCATTTGTTCCGCCCAGCCGTCGGGCAGCGACAGTTCGGCGGGCAGCTCCGGCGCCTCGGTCTTGCGGTCGGCGTCGGATGGCTGCTCTTGGCAGTAGAGGGCGGGCGCTGCGAGCAGCGCGGCCAGGAAGAATGGGCGGACCATCATGCGAGACAGAAGGATCGGGGCTTGGATTCGGAGGAAGGGAGAGCTGCGAGCCTAGCAACCGGACGACGGGACGCGCGCTTCCAGCAAGGGCGAAGGCACGGCGGCACATTCCTTTCACATCCCCGGGACGGACGTGACATCTCACGCAAATTGCCCGAGCGCACTTTCGGCGATCCGTGGCGCGTCTTGCTACACTCCCGCGGTCCTGCAGGCGAATCGCCAGAGACCACTCCGTTGCACCCAATCCGAATCCTCGCCGTGGCCGCGCTTGCGCTGCCGTCTTTGTCCACGCAGCTGCTCGCCCAACAGCCAACGAATCCCCAGGGGACGAATGCTCAGGGCGGCAAGCAGCAACCGGTTGGCGAGCAGCCAGCCGCGGCGGATAGCGCCCAAGCCAAGGGTCAGGTGCGCGTCACGCCGGCCGAGCTGACCCTGCCGGTCGGCGCAACCAAGCAGCTCGAAGCGGAGCTCGTCGACACCGGTGGCCGCCCGATCGAAGCACGCATGCTGTTCTTCTCGCGTGCGCGTCGCGCGCTGCGCGTCAGCCGCACGGGCGAAGTGACGGCGCTGAAGCCCGGCACCTACGAAGTCGTCGCGCGCGCCGTTACCGACGGCAAGGACGGCGTGCAGCCTTCCCGAGTTGTCACGGTCAAGGTGCCCTATCCGGAGCCTGCCGACATCGTCTGGGACGCACCGCCAACTCGCATGTATGCCGGCACCACCGTGCGCCTCGCGGCGACGGTTGTCGACAAAGAAGGCACCCCGCGCACTGACATCGACATCCGCTGGCGGAGCGATCAGGACAACGTCGTGCGCGTCGATGCGTTTGGCTACGCCACAGCGGTCGCCGCCGGCGACGCCTCGCTCGGGGCGATGGGCGGTGGACTGACGAAGACGCAGGCGCTGAAGGTCGTCGCCAACCCGGTGCGCAAGGTTGTGCTGACGGCAAAGAACGCCGCCGAAGCGACCGTTCGCACCGGCGACGTCGTGCACTTTGACAGCGAGCTATTCGACGCCGACGGCAACGCGGCGCCGAGCGACGTGCCGGTGCACTACTCGTTCTACGCGCACCCCGACGACCGACTCGGCAACGCCGCCACCGGCCAGATTGAGCAGGACGGGCGATTCGTGGCCGAAGCGCCGGGACTCTACACCGTGCTCGCGGTCTGCGGCTCGGCCAGCGGCCGCATGACGCTGCGGTGCGAGCCGCGGATGGCGCAGGCCAAAAAGCTCGAGAAGGTGGGTCACGGTCCCGTGCTCGACGTGCACACCAGCGACCTTTGGGTTTGGGAAGGCGCCGATGGCCGCGACTACTGCGTCACCGGCACCTGGGGTGCGAACGGCGAAGCCATCTTTTGGGACGTCACCGACCCGGCACGCATCGAACGCATCTCGGCGGTGCAGGTCGACGCCCGCACCGTCAACGACGTCAAGGTCAGCCAGGATGGGCGCCTGTGCATCATCTCGCGCGAAGGTGCCAGCAACCGCAAAAACGGCATCGTCGCGTTTGACGTCAGCGACCCGCACAAGCCCGAGCGTATCAGCGAGTTTGACGACGAGCTGACCGGCGGCGTGCACAATCTGTTTATCGACGGCAAGTATGCCTACGCCCTGAGCGCGGGCCGCCGCTACGACATCCTCGACATCGGCAACCCGCGCGCGCCGGTGCGCGTCGGCAGCTACCAGGTGTTTGAGCCGGGCGCTTCGATCCACGACGTGTGGATCGACGACGGCATCGCGTATTCGTCCAACTGGCGCTACGGCCTGCACCTGGTCGACGTCGGCAACGGCATCAAGGGCGGCTCCCCGTCCAACCCGGTCAAGATCGGCAACTACGCCTACCCAAGCGGCTGGAACCATGCGGCGTTCCCATGGCGCAGCAAGGACACCGGCAAGTTCTACGTGGTCGCCGGCGACGAGGCCTTTCCGTATGGGCTGTTCACCAAGGACAACCCGACCTACCCGCGCGGCTGGATCCACTTCGTCGACTTCACCGACCTGAACGATCCGCAGGAAGTCGCTCGCTACCAGGTGCCCGAGGCCGGCACGCACAACATCTGGATCGAAGGCAACACGCTCTACGTCGCCTACTACAACGGCGGCCTGCGGGTCGTCGACATCTCCGGCGAGCTGATGGGCGATCTTTACCGCCAGGGCCGCGAGATTGCGTGGTACCTGCCGACCCACCCGAAGTCGATCGTGCCCAACGCCCCGATGGTTTGGGGACCGCAGCCACACAAAGGCCACATCTTCTTCTCCGATTGGAACAGCGGCCTCTGGGCCGTCAAGCTGGTCGACGACAACCGGAGGCGGCGTTGATCGGCGCATGGTTGTCGACCGCGCGGACCTCGCGGACGGCGGCCGCGGCGGCCGCTGCCGCCGTAGCCGCGTTTGCATCCGCAGCGCCGTCTCAGTCGGCGCCCATCTACCGCGTCTTTGTCGCGTGTGAGTCGTCCGATGAAGTCTACCGACTCGCGTTTGACGGCTCGCAGCTCGACGTCGAGCAGGTCATCGACGTCGGCTACCAGCCCACCGAAGTCGAAGGTCCGCACGGCCTCGCCGTCGCGCCCGACGGCAAGCACTGGTTCTTGTCGATCGCGCACGGCAAGCCGTTTGGCCTGCTCTACAAGTACCGCACCGACACCAACGAGCTGGTCGGCGAATGCGAACTCGGCATGTTCCCCGCGACGATGCAAATCAGCCGCGCGACGGGGCTGCTCTACTGCGTCAACTTCAACCTGCACGGGCGCATGCTGCCGAGCACGGTGTCGATCGTCGACCCCGATGCGATGGTCGAAGTCGGGCGCACGGTGACCGGGGCGATGCCGCACGGCTCGCGCCTGAGCCCCGACGGCCTGCACCACTATTCGTGCGCGATGATGTCGGGCGAACTCTACGAGATCGACGCGGCGACGTTTGAGGTGACGCGCAACCTGCAGCTCGACATCGACCTGCCAAAGAACCACGCGTCCGAAGCCAAGCCAACCTGGGTGCTGCCGCATCCGAGCAAGCCGACGATCTATGCGGCACTCAACGGCAAGGCGACCATCGTCGAAGTCGGTCTCGACAAGCAGGCCTTTACCGTTCGGCGTCGCTTCTCGTGCGGCAAGGGGCCCTACAACCTCGACATCACGCCGGACGGCGGCACGCTGGTTGCGACCTACAAGTCGGAAGGCGCCATCGGGCTATGGGATCTCGCCGCCGGCAAGGAAGTCGCCAAGCTGGCGTCGACGCGCCGCGTCACGCACGGCGTCGTGATCAGCCCGGACGGTCGCTACGCCTTCGTCACGTCCGAAGGCAAAGGCAGCGAGCCGGGAGCGGTCGACGTGGTCGACCTGCAAAAGCGCAAGCTCGCGGCCAGCGTCGAAGTCGGCCTGCAGGCGGGCGGCATCGCCTTCTACGAGATGCGCGCGCCCCAATAGCGGCTACTCGTCGCGCCAGGCCGCCAGCAGGCGCTGGCACTCTGCCAGCAGCCACTTGGAGTCTTCGAACGGCCGCAGGCTGACGTCCTGCCACAGGATGCGGTCTTTGCCGTCGACCAAGAACGTGCCGTGCAGCGCTTCGTCCGCAAACTCGTCCCAGCAGCCAAAGCTCCGAAACGCTGTGCCCGCCGGATCGCATAACACGTCGAAGTGCAGCGGGTCGACGCCGTTCTCCATCGCGGCCTGGTGTGCGGCGCGCACCTGCACGACGCTGTCGGTGCCGATGCTGACGACCTCGATGCCGGCGGCACGGAACTTCGCCGCCATCGGGTCCAGGTCGGCGAGCTGCGCGACGCAGTGGGCGCAGCCAAAGCCGAGAAAGAAGACGACCAGGTGCGGCTTGCCGCGCAGCGCCGCGCGTTCGGCCGTGCCGCCGAGCCCGCGCGAGAGCTTGTAGCCCGGCGCGATGCGCGGCTGCCAGTTGACCTGTGCACCAGCCGCATCGGCCATCGGCATCGACGACATCCTGCTGAGCAGGTCGCGTCCCGCGGTGGGCTCGTCCTGGGGGTAGTCCGGATGGCGCGGCAGCCGGTCAAGCCGCAGCGGTTGGCCGATGCCCTTGCGGGCCGCGGCCGCGGCGATGGCAGACGCGGCCGCACCGCTGGTGCGATATCCTGGCAGCAAGAAGGGCATCGTGCCGCGCTGGGAGAGGTAGTCATTGGCGCGGGTGATGGCAGCCAGCGACAGCTCGTCACGGGCGACTCCGGCGCCCGCACCTGCCGCATCCACACCGGCCGCATCGACACCGGCCGCATCGCTGACGGCCACCTCCACGACGGCCAGATCGACAAGCTGCGGCGGCGCCGAATCTGCGCCACCGACAGCACGCGGCCCGCTCGCGGCCTCCACGGCCAAGAGTTCGACGGCGAGACGGTTGCCGGCCAGGCTCGCCACATTCGCCAGCGCACGCTTCAACTGCTGCTGGCGCGGCTCCGGCGGCGGGCTCTCGAAGCGAGGGTCCACCAACTCGGGCTGCTCGGTGACACCAAAGTAGACGCGGTAGGCTTCGATCACCGCGCGCTCGGCGGCGCTCGACGACGCCAAGCGCTGGGTTGCATCAAAGCAGTGGCGGGCGGCGCGATTGGGCTCGCTGCGCGCCGCGATGGCAAACAGCAGGTGCGGCAATGCGGCCTCCGGCCGGTGTACCTGCAGCTCGCGAATGGCCCGCTTCGCCTCCCAGCTCCAGCCTGCAGCCAGACGACTCAAGGCAAGCTGCTGGCATTGCGTTGCGCTCGGCCGCGGCCGGATGCGCTGCCAGGGAAGGTCCCTGCCAGGATCCTGAGCGGCCAGCTCGGCTGCTCCGACGCCGCCCCCGCAGCCGAGTGCGAGCAAACCGCACGAAACGGCCCGCAAAACGGCGGCGAATCGAGAACGTGGCTGGCAAGGGTCCGCGCGCATGCGGGCAAGTATACGAGCCAAACGCGGGCCTGCGGCCGGGCAATCAGATTGTCTGGCCTCGCCAAGAAGCAGAATGTCCTGCGCAAAGCCTCTTCAACCCGACGGCTTGGCGACCTATTGTCCCCGCCCCCGCATCGCCGCTTTGCTGTGGCGACCCGGCCCGAACGGTTGCCCATGGCCAACAACACCTCTGCGTTCCCCCGTCACGACCAGTTTCAAGATCGCCACATCGGCCCGCGCGGCGGCGATCTTACCGAAATGCTCGCAGCACTCGGCTGCCGTTCGCTCGACGAGCTGACGGAACGCGCCGTGCCCAAGAGCATTCGCTGGCCGCAGGACCTCCAGACCGGCGATGCCAAGAGCGAACGCGATGTGCTCGCCCACCTGACGGCGCTCGCCGGCGAAAACAAGGTCCTGCGCAGCTACCTGGGGCTCGGCTACCACGGCACGCTGACGCCCGCGGTCATCCAACGCAACATCCTGGAAAACCCAGGCTGGTACACGCAGTACACGCCCTACCAGGCCGAGATCGCCCAGGGCCGCCTGGAAGCGCTGCTCAACTACCAGACACTGGTCATCGACCTGACCGGACTGGAGGTCGCCAACAGCTCACTGCTCGACGAAGCCACGGCCGCAGCGGAAGGCATGGCCATGTGCCTGCGCCTGACCAAGAACAAGCAGGCCGATACGTTCTTCGTCGATGACAACGTTCACCCGCAGACGCTGGCCGTTTTGCGCACGCGCGCCGAGCCGCTCGGGATCGTGATCGAGGTCGGCGACCACCGCCAGGCGAAGTTCTCCGAGCAGCACTTCGGCATCCTGCTGCAGTATCCGGGCAGCGACGGCGTCATCGACGACCCGACGCCGACGATCGAGCGCATCCACCAGGCCGGTGGCTTTGCCGTGGTCGCCGCCGACCTGCTGTCGCTGACCGTGCTGAAGCCGCCGGGCGAAATGGGCGCTGACATCGTCTGCGGCTCGAGCCAGCGCTTTGGCGTGCCGCTTGGCTACGGCGGCCCACACGCCGCGTTCATGACGGCGACCAAGACGTTCCAGCGGCAGCTGCCGGGCCGCATCGTTGGCATGACCATCGACAAGACCGGCAAGCCCGCTCTGCGCCTGGCGCTCGGCACGCGCGAGCAGCACATCCGCCGCGAAAAAGCGACGTCCAACATCTGCACGGCACAGGTGCTGCTGGCCGTGATGGCGAGCATGTATGCCGTCTACCACGGCCCGGATGGACTGCGCTCGATCGCCGAACGCATCCGCAACCAAACCGAATGCTTGGCGCACGGCCTGATCCAGGCCGGCCACAAGGTCCAGGACGGGGCGCGTTTTGACACGCTGCGCGTCTGGCCCAAGGATGGCGCCGAGAAGGCGATGAAGGCCGCGCTGCAGCACGGCATCAACCTGCGCGACTTCGGCGACGGCAGCGTCGGCGTGTCGCTCGATGAAACCGTCGAGCTCAAGGACCTGCAGGACCTGTTCGCGGCGTTCGGCGGCAGCCCGCTGCAGCTGGCTTCGGACCGTTTGGCGCCCGAACTGCAGGCGATGGCCCGCACCTCGGAATACCTCACGCACCCGACCTTCCACTCGTTCCGCAGCGAGCATGAGCTGCTGCGCTACATCCACCGCCTGCAGTCGAAGGACCTGTCGCTGACGACGTCGATGATCCCGCTCGGCTCGTGCACGATGAAGCTGAACGCGACCAGCGAGATGTATCCCGTCTCGCTGCCGGGCTTCGGCCAGATCCACCCGTTTGCCCCTCTCGACCAGACGACCGGCTACCAAAAGATGTTCGTCGAGCTGTCGAAGTGGCTCAGCGAGATCACCGGCTTTGCGGCGTGTTCGCTGCAGCCCAACGCTGGCTCCCAAGGAGAGTATGCGGGCCTGCTGACGATCCGCGCCTACCACCGCAAGAACGGCCAGGAGCAGCGCAAGATCTGCCTGATCCCGTCCTCGGCGCACGGCACCAACCCGGCCAGCGCGACGATGTGCGGCATGAAGGTCGTCGTGGTTGCCTGCGACGACGATGGCAACATCGACTTCGACGACCTCAAGGCCAAGGCCGAGAAGCACAGCGAGGAGCTGGCCGCGCTGATGGTCACCTACCCGTCGACGCACGGCGTCTTCGAAGAAGCCATCCGCGACATCTGCAAGCTCGTGCACGACCACGGCGGCCAGGTCTACATGGACGGCGCCAACATGAATGCGCAGGTCGGACTGATGTCGCCGGGCGATCTCGGCGCCGACGTCTGCCACCTGAACCTGCACAAGACGTTCTGCATTCCGCACGGCGGCGGCGGCCCGGGCATGGGCCCGATTGGGGTTGCCAAGCACCTGGCTCCGATGCTGCCGTCCCACCCGCTGATTCCGTGCCAGCCAACCGGCAGCGATGAGCACGCGATCGGCCCGGTCAGCGCCGCTCCGTGGGGCAGCGCGTCGATCCTGCCGATCAGCTACGCCTACATCGCGATGATGGGCCAGGACGGCCTGCGCCGCGCGACCGAGGTCGCGATCGCCAGCGCCAACTACGTGGCGCATCGCCTGCGCGGCCACTACCCCGTGCTCTACACCGGCCAGAACGAGATGGTGGCGCACGAGTGCATCGTCGACGTCCGCCAGCTCAAGGCTGTCGCCGGCATCGAAGTCAGCGACATCGCCAAGCGCCTGATGGACTATGGCTACCACGCGCCAACCGTCAGCTTCCCGGTGGCCGGCACGATGATGATCGAGCCGACCGAGTCGGAGTCGAAGGCCGAGCTGGACCGTTTCTGCGACGCGCTGATCGCGATCCGCAACGAGATCCGCCAGATCGAGGCCGGCGAATGGCCGCAGGACAACAACCCGGTCAAAAACGCACCGCACACCGCCGAAGCCGTCACCGCCGAAGAGTGGACGATGCCGTATTCACGTGAGCTGGCGGCGTTCCCGGCGCCGTGGACGCGTGAACACAAGTTCTGGCCGCCGGTCGCGCGGGTCAACGACGTGCACGGCGACCGCAACCTGGTGTGCGCCTGCCCGCCGATGGAAGCGTTCGTCGAAGCGTAGCCGCCGACAGCGGGGCGGCCAGCATTTGGTCGACCCCACGATCGCGCAAACTCGTCTAGAATAAGGGCTATGCTGCACGCCCCCATTCTTCGCGACGCTGCCCCCGCGGTTTGCACGCTCGCGCTCCTGCTCGCCGCCACGCCTGCGCAAAGCGAAGAGAAACTTGGGGTCGGCAAGGTCTCGGCCGCTCGCTCCGTCTGGCTGCGCAGCCCGGCCGACACAACCTGCCTTCAGGTCACTGTCGCGCTCGGCAAACGTGTCGCCCGCGGCGAGGTGCTGGCGCAACTGGACCGCCGCGAGGCCGAACTCGCGGTCGAACGGACCCAAATCGGCATCGCCGTGGCAGAAGCCAGACGAGAACGCTGCTCGCTCGATCTGCAAACCGCCGAAAGCAAGTCGAGCCTCGCGGCGCGCGCGCGCAAGATCGCGGTCGAACAGCTGGCCCCGAGCAAGACCTTGCTGGACGGCACGACCGACAAGCTCGCCCGCATCAAGGCCATGCACGAAGCCGGCACGGTCAGCTCCGAACACTTGATGCAGGCCGAAATCGAGGTGGCTCGCGCCAAGGAAAAGTGGTCGACGGCCGGCGAGGGCGTCAAGGTGCAGCAGGAGCAGGAGAAGATCGCAGGCTTCGCCAGCCAGCGCAGCCAGCTCGCGGTCAGCATCGCGGAGGCGGACATCGCCCTCGCCCACAACGAGCGAGAACGCGCCGAACTCGCGCTGGCAGCCACCACGATTCGCGCTCCGTTTGACGGCGTGGTCGCGGCGGCAGTCGTTGGCGCCGGCACATGGGTGCCCGCGCACGCCAAGATGCTGCGCATCCTGGAGACGAGTCGCGTTCGGGTCCGCTTCGACGCCGATGCGGGTGTCGCTGCCAAGCTATCGATCGGCGACGAAGTCGTCGTCCGACACGGCGAACAGCAGGCGCAGGCGACCGTCCGAGCACTTGCACCCGAGGAGACGTCCGGCAAGCGGCACGTCGAAATCGAACTCGCAAACCCAGACGGCGCCTGGCTGCCGGGCCGGGACGTGACGATCTACCGCGCCCTGCGCTAAACGGTGCTGCCGTGTCGACCGAGCCAAGCGAGCTGTACCCACTGTGCCAGCTGCTCGCCGACATCGAGCGAGACGGCCACGTGCGTGTGCCGGCCCGTTTCGACGCCTGCGAGGATGGACTGCTCGCACGGCTGCGGGCCATCGACGACGTCGTCCGCGACGATGGCCCGGCAGACCTGCCCGAACTGAATCTACCGGCCGCCACCTGGGCCGTCCGCCGCCTGCATGCAGCATGTGTCGCCCTCGTGCACCGCGACCTTGCCGGCGCGACAACGCTGCAGGAGCAAGTCGCTGCCCCGCTGCCGAGATCCGCGCCGACGCACCCGCGTTCGCGCGCGGCCGCGGCTACGCCCTCGCTGGCCGAGCACTACTCCGTCGACCTCGTATTCCGACATCTGCCGCGTCTCTTTGAGCTCACGCGCATGCAATCCGCGACCGACCCGTTGCTCGAGGCAGTCTATCGCTTGGTTCAGCCATGGCCGCTCTCCGCCATCGGCGTCGGCAAGCCAAAGCACCGCGAGCCAAGCCCCAAAGCGCTTGCACAGATCCTCGCCGAGCCCTCCTTGCGGTTGTGCTATGTCGACCGCATCCTGGACTATGATGAGGCGTCGGCGCTGTCGCACCCAACCGTCGCCGCCTGCGTGCAGTCCGCTTTGGGTGAACACAGCGGCGTTGCCTCGGCAACCATCCAGCGCGCCCTTGGTTGGAATCCATGACCCGTAGCCAGCAACTCCTCGAACGCGCCTATGGCGCCGCCATCGACCTGCAGAGGCAGCTGCTCGATCCTCTGCGGGAGACGTTTGTCGGCAAACACGAGGTCGTCGACGTGCTCGGTGTCAGTCTCGTCGCGGGCGAACACGCATTCTTGCTCGGCCCGCCGGGAACCGCCAAGAGCGCCATCGTCAACGAGATGACGCGCCGACTGGGCGGCAACGTGTTCTCCTACCTGTTGACGCGGTTCACGGAGCCGAGCGAGCTGTTTGGCCCGTTCGACATCCGGCGGCTGCGCGAAGGCGAGCTGGTCACGAACACCGAAGGCATGCTTCCCGAAGCCTCGGTCGTGTTCCTCGATGAGCTGCTCAACGCCAACAGCGCGATCCTCAACAGCCTGCTTACGGTGCTCAATGAGCGCATCTTTCGGCGCGGCCGCGAGACGCGGCGCCTGCCGCTCTGGATGGTTGTCGGCGCCAGCAACCACCTGCCCGAAGACGACGCGCTCGGCGCGCTGTTCGATCGCTTCTTGCTACGCGTGGTCTGCGACAACGCGCCCGACGACCGCCTGCAGGACGTCCTCGATGCAGGCTGGCAATTTGAGCGCGCCGACCGCGATGCCGCGCAGGCAGGCAACAGCGTCGACGCGGACTGCCTGCCGAGACTGCACGCGGCGCTGCTCGAAGTCGACCTCACGCCGATGCGAAGCACCTTTGTGAAGCTGGTCGAAGCGATCCGTCGCATCGGCTTGTCGTTGTCGGATCGACGTGCGGTCAAGCTGCAGCGCGTCATCGCGGCGAGTGCGCTGCTCGCCCAGCGCAGCGAGGCAAACAGCACCGACCTGTGGGTGCTGCGCCACATCTGGGAATCCGACGAGCAACGGCAGACGCTGCGCAGCCTCGTCGATGACGCGATTGCCAAAGGGTGCGAGCGCGCCGACTCCCGGCCACACCCCGCCGCGGTTCGTGCGCAGGCGCCCGACTCCGAAGAACTCGCCCGCGATCTCGAGGCGATCGCAGCGCTCGCCGACGACGAGCCCGGGACACGTGCCGCCGATCGCTTGCGGGCACTCGCCTCACGGGTCGAGTGGGTGCCAGACGAGCCACAGCGCTCCGAGCTGCAGCAGCGCATCGCCGAACTTTGGCGCCAGCTACGGGCCGAGTGATGCCACGGTCGAAGCACAGCCCGCTCGAACCGATGCGCAAGCCGTCGCACAAGCTACCGGCGGCCCCCACCGAACCCGCGGGTCCTTCGTGGTGCCTCTGGCTGCCCGCTGGCCGTGCCGCCGCCGCGTCGGCGCTGCGCGACATCGCCGGGATCGAAGCGCTGTGCCTGCCAAACGCCATCTGGCTGCGCGGCCAAAGCCTGAGCGCACAGCTCCGCCAGCGGCTCGACGGCATTCCCGACGGCATTCGCTACGACCTTGAGCCAGCGAGCCGCGACCGGGCCAAGGACGGCCTCGCGCATCGTCTGCGGCTGCCCGGCAAGCGCCTCACCGCTCGCAAGCTACCCATTCCGGGCGCAGGCGAGAGGTGGCAGCCGCTCGAGGCGGCGAGCCGCCCCGTCCTGCCTCCGACCGCATTGCCCGCCATGGCTGCTGCTTGCGACTCTGGAATCGCCGTCGAGCCGACCCCGCTGCAGCTTCAACGTTCTCCCCCCACGCGGCCTGCCGCGAGCGGCATCGATCCGGCCGCGCCCAATCTGCTGCGCACGACGCTTGCCGAACTGCACGAGTGGGTTTCGAAGGCGCCACGAGCGCGCCTGCGCGGGCTTCGCTTCGCAGCCAGCCGAGCTGGTGAAGCGCTTGTGCACGGCCGCCCGCTGCCGCCACTGCCCGGTTCGGTCTGGTTCGAACAGCACGGCGTAGCGGCGCCGGTGGGCTATTCTTGGCGTCCAAACGCGCCATTCGACCTGCTCGCCGAAAGCCTGGGGCTGAGGCCGCAAGATCTTGCCGTGTTTTCGGCAGACGGCGCGTGCCTGCGCATTGCCGACAGCGACCTGGTCGCTCTGGGCCGCAGCGCCGTACGCGCAACCCTCGCGGGGCCATCGGAGTGAGCCACTCGCTGCCATCCGTCGCCGAGTGTGCACGCATGTATCTGGCGCCGCCCATGGATACCTACTGGCGCTGGAGCCCCGACGGCAATGCCGTGGAGTGGATTGCCAATGGCACGACCATTCTGTTGCGCGAAGAGCTGCTCGCCTATGTGCAGCACCGCTGCGACGGACACCAGGGCCTGCCGCCGATGCAGGCCCTCGTGCTGCTGGCTGCGACCTTGCGCGACCGCATTCGCACAGCCGCGAAGCTGCACCTCATGCAGCTCCCAGAATTCGACTCGCTACGGCACGTGCTACGCGAGCACCCAACAGCCAAACTGCTGCTCTACGACCACATGCTGCAGCGTCAGCGGCACGCTAGCGCTGCCTTTGCCGCCAACGTCCTGCGGGCCCTCGCCGCTCCGCTACCCAGCGAACTGCTGGCGCGACGCGAAACCCAGAAGCTCGACCTTAAGACGCTGGCCGACGACCTCGCGATGATGCGTCTCACGATGGACGATGAGCGCCTGATGCGCTCGGCGCTGCTCGGGGCCGAGCAGCTACCCGACGCGACGGAGCTGACGCCAAGCCCCGCCGCATCGCCGGAACTCGGCGACAGCGACGGGGAACTGCAGGCGTTCGCCGGACTGGTGCGCGGCGTGTTGACCGCCTTTCGCCTGCCGCGAACGCTTCACGACGCTTCAGACTACGCCTCCCTGGGCGGCATTGCGGGCCTGACCAACCGAGGCGATCTCGACCGACTGGCGTTCGCGGAACTCGCCCATGACGACGAGACGCTGGCTGTTCGCATTGCCAGCAAAGAGGCCATCTATGTCGATCGCGAACCGCCGCCAGCACCGCCCAGCGTGCATCGCCGGATCTTGGTCGACACCGGGATTCGCATGTGGGGCACGCCGCGCGTGCTGGCAACCGCCATTGCAACCGCTCTCGTCCGGCAGGCAGACGCCGCGACGGACGGTGCGCCAACAGCGTCCAAACGTCCGGCTGTGCAGGTCACGTGCTTTCGCAGCGAACGGGCTCGCTTGACCAAGATCGACCTTAGAGACCGCGACCAGCTCCTGGCCCAGCTGCGGCACCTGGACACCCGGCTCGACTGCCGCGAGGCCCTCCCCGAGTTCCTGCAGGAATCGGGTTCTGCCGCAGCCAAGACGCCGGCCGAGGACATTGTCATCGGTCACCAGCTGACGATACACGACCCGGGTATCCAGGTTCTTCTTCGCAGCCGAGGTGCGACCAGGAGGTTCGCATTCGACGTCGCGGCCAACGGCCATGTGCGCCTGTGGCAGGTAGGTCCGCGCGGCTGCAAACTGCTGCGCGAAGCGGTGCTGACAACCGATGTCGCCGCACCTGCGACTCCGCAAAAAGAGTCTGCATCGACGGCGCCCGGTCACTCCATACCGGGCTACGCGCTGGCCGTCGAGCAGCTCGCCAGTACCGCAAAGACCAGACCGATGGCCGCGACGGAGCTCCTGGTTGGACCGCAGGTGATCGGCATCACGACCCGCAGGGGCATCCACCTGGGCATTGGTGCGAGCCACCGCGGCAGCGCGGCCCTCCAACGGCTGCGGCACCGGTTTCGCCGTTACCCGCTTGTGCCGCACTTCGAGCCACAGTGGCCGCAGGCGCGACCGCCCACGAATGCCACGAAAGCGCCGATCGTCGAGATTCGCTTTCGCGGCCATTCGGACGGCATTCATGCGGCCTGGGACGGCTATCGCATGCTGTTCGCAACAACACCTGCCGACGCTTCCGAAGGCTCTACGCCCATTCTTGCCGTGAGCATCCGCGCCCACGGTGGGTGCGTCGGCTATTGCTTTGATTCCGGCCACACCCTCCGCGGCGAGCGCCTTGTGGCTCGCCTCGCCACGCTGGCCGAGATGGCCTTTCGGGACGACTCTCTTGTTGAGGACCACTCCGTCGATGGCTGATCGCGAAGAGCCGGCTGCGCCGTTGCGCCAAGCCCTCCAGCTGGTCCGCAAGACTCCAGGCGATCGCAAGCGCCGGGGCAATGGCGACGCGCAAGAACCCGTGGAGCATGCAACGGCTTGGTGGGTGCCCGGTGCAGATCCCAAGGCGTGGCTGGCAGCAGCCGTCGATTTGCAGCTACCTTGGCGAGAGATCGTCGTGCTGCGAATGCCGTATTCACGCCGCAATCCCGCGGTTCGCGGAGCGCTGCTGGCGTGGCGTCGCGCTGGCCCGCAAACGACGCAGCCAGAAGCCGCACGGCGTAGCCAGCGGCCATTGCTCGACTACGTGTGCCGAGCGGGCGGCGTCTATCTGCCAAGTTCCGCCGAGCTGCACCCGCCCACGACAGACGACGAATTGCGCCGGTTGGCCGCGGATCGCCTCCTGGTCTTTGACGCCACTGCGGGCCTCGTTGCGTTTGACGCCGATGACGTAGCGACGCTGGCCCAACTCGTGACCCCGGCTTCGCAGAACCACGCGCCGCCGCCGGCAACAAGCGCGCGATGGTCGTGCGCGCATCCTGGCACCTTCGCCGAACACCGGCTGCAGTCCGTGCGCCCGTCCGAGCTGCTGGACCTTGATTCGTTCTTTCGCGCCGCGTCGGCGAGCATCGGCAGCGAATCGCCGCGCAAGCTCTCCTCAAGATCGCCCGGCACGCCCGAGACCTCGATTCCGTCGAAGCGGCTGCCGCCCCGTCCGGGGCTGCGCGGGGCCCTGTCCAAAGGCATGGCCCGGTTCGTGCTCGGCATAACGAAGCACGCGCCACGCAACGCGGACAAGCCAACGTGGATCGATCGAGTCGAGCGATGGGCACTGGCCAAGCTCGAAGCGCACCGCGCCGGATTCCGGGCGCGCGACGAAGCCAAACGCCGCCGCGAGATCGAACGGCTGCTGCAGCTACTCGCCGACAATCCGGGGGAAGGCCTGCGCTATGCGCTGCCGCTTGCGGGAGCCCACCCGACCCGCGGCTTGTCCCAGGGCGCAGACTCGCTCCACCGCGGCGACGCCGACTATCGCTACAGCAAGCTGAATCGATCCGCGAGCGCGGATCCATGGGATGTTTCGTTGGCACAGCGAACGCAGCTGCAAGCGCACTATCGGCACTTGGCCAACAGCGAGGCCACGACAGGCCGCCATCGGCGCGCGGCCTACATCCTCGCGCACCTGCTCGGCGATTTGCGATCTGCGGCCAAGGTGCTGGCCGAGGGCGCCCACCACCGAGAAGCTGCCCAGCTCTACCTGGATTCACTCGGCGACCACGCGGCGGCCGCCAAGTGCCTCGCCGCCGGCGGCTGGCTGGCAGAAGCTGCCCAGCTCGAATCGGATCGCGAACAGTGGCGCAATGCCGGCGACCTCTACCTACTGGACGGCGACCGCAATCGAGCCGATGCGCTGTACAAACGCGCCTACGAACTTCTACTGGCGACACAGAAGCCTCTCGACGCGGCCCTGCTTCGCGCCGAACGTCTGCGCCAGCCGCACGCGGCGCTCGCGAACCTCAATACGCTGCAGGAACAGCGCCCAGCCGATGCCAAGGTGTACGCCGCACGCCTGGCGCTGGCGCATCGCCTGGGCGAGGATCAGCAGCTCGCCGGCATGCTGCAGGAACATCCGATGCCGGCCGTCGCCCGTTCGTTTTTCGGTCGATTCGCCGCCGCAATCAGCTTGCTCGCCATACGCATGCCGGAAAGCTCGCTCCGCGAACAGGCCCACGATCGTGTGCGACAGCTGACGGCGCGGACTGCGAAGAGCGGAGACACCACGCGCAGCGATATCGAGCACGGCCTCGCCGCCATGCTCCGATCGCTGCCGAACGACCCGGCGCTACGGCGCGACGTTCAGCTCTTTCGGCAAAAGCGACGCAAGCAAGACTCCGGTTCCACGGCCGCGAGCACGGATCACCACGATCTGCACGGGCCGCTGCGCCTCCAGCGACAGCGCGCCCAGATCGTGGCCGGCCCCAGCGCGCGACTCGCCGCCGCCAACACGGATTGCATTCTGGTGCTTTCTGCGAAACGTCCCGCACAGGCCGTGTCCATCCCCTGGTTCCAGGCGCAACCAGGGAGATCATCCAGACCAGGTGGCGCTTCGAAAGAAGAAGCCCTCATGCAGGCAGGTCTACCTCACTGGCAAGACGATGGCAGCGTCATCGCAGAGCTACGAGGCGGCCGGCGCGACAACCTTTTCTGGCTCTCCACATCGCCGCTTGCACCGGAGTCCGATGCGGCTCCCGGAGAGGGAATGGCACCGGCTGTTTGCCTGACACTCGCCAACGCCGGACACGGCTATCAGCCTGTGATGGAACAACGGCGTGAAGCTTGGGTCGCCAGCGACTACACGGGCGAGGGCGACTTTGTCTCGCTCCGCTACGTCGAAGACAGCGTCGTGTTTGAGCGGCAGCGCAGCGACGGTTCGCGAAGCCGCACGGAAGTGATCCCGGGCCTGACGGCCGGCGAAGAAACCATCTTTCTCGCCGCAGCTTGCGACCGCGTCGTGGTCGCCTGCGGGCGATCCGTTCTCGTGCGGGATGAGCAGCGCTGGATCCTGTTCGAGGCCGCCTCGGCGATCACGTCGATTGCGCGACCCAACACGGCTAGCGACTCCGGTGTGATCCTCGCGATGCAGCAAGGCCTTCATGTCCTACACGTCGACGGCATCGCGCACGCGCACAGCGGGCAGGGTTTGGAGCTGCTCGCTGCAGAGCTGGTCGCCCCCACCGTCGGCTGGACAGGCCACATCGTGCTTGCCATCGACAGCGAGCACATCTGGCTTGCACACTGTGTTGCTGGGGAGGCGGGCAACCCTGGGCGCACGCAGGCGCGCGGCCAGGTGCTAGCAGCCTACACATCCGGCCAGCCGCGCAAGATCTTGACCGGCCCCGAAGCTCGCAGCGTCGCGTTCGTCTTCGACCAGCTCGTGACGATTGAGCAGGTCGTGGGAGGTATCGCTACGCTCTCGTCATGAAGCACGGTGCACTTGCGAACGGTTTGGCCGCGTTCCTTCTGACGGCGGCGTGCGGCACAGCCCAGGTCCATTACTTCGAAGATGGCCGGCCCTGGTCGCAGCGCGCCGGCGGCGGCCCGGATAAGGACGTCGACGGCTGGTTCTACAACCTTGGCGAAACGGGTCTTCGGGTCGAGCTGGTGCCCGATGCGCCGACGCATCTGGTCGTGCGCCACGTCTTTGCCGGCAGTCCGGCACAGCGCCGTATCAAGGTTGGCGACCACATCGTCGGCGCCAACGGCCAGGCATTTGGAACGCCTCACGAAAACGGCTACGGCATGAAGGTGTTTGGGCCAAAGGGACCGATCGCCGACTTCGCCAAAGCCCTTGAATACGCGCAGACCGCGGCGGGCAAAGGGCAGCTGCAGCTCAGCGTCCAGCGCGATGGCGGCAAGGACGGCAAAGGCAGCATCGACAGCCTACGGCTCAAGGTGTCCCGCAAGCTAGGCAGCTACGCCGCGACGTTTCCGACCGACTGTGCCAAGACCGAGCGCGTGCTCGACAAGCTGCTGCCGTGGCTCGCGGAACAGCAGCGCCAAGACGGCTCCTGGGGCAGCCCGCCGCACAGCCTGTTTGCGCCGCTGGCACTGATGGCGAGTGGCGATCGCCGCTACCGCAAAGCGATCGAACGCTGCGCCCGCTTCCACGCCCGCACCACCAAGGCCAAAGACCACGACGGCCTGATCAACTGGCGCTACGCGGCGGCCGGCCTGATGCTCAGCGAGTACTACCTGCAGACCGGCGATCGCTGGGTCCAAAAGGAGCTCGAGGAGATCCGCGACTTCCTGCTGCACAGCCAGTACACGCACATCGACCAGCTCCATCCCCAGGCCCTCGAGAGCCACCCCGATGCGGTGCCCAAGCAGCCGCAGGACTCGATCGGCGGCTGGGGCCACAACCCGGGCTTCGAAGGCTATGGACCGATCGCGATGCTGACCGGCCAGGGCGCGGCGGCCCTGGCGATGATGCGTCACTGCGGCATCGACGTGCCGCGCGAGCGCCTGGATCTGGCGTTCGACTTTCTCGCCCGCGGCACCGGCGCCAACGGCTACGTCTGGTATGGCGACGACGCCGCCAGCGATACCGACTGGGCCGATCCGGGGCGAACCGGTGCCGCCGGAGTTGCCAACTGGCTCTGCCCCTACGACCAGGGCGAACACCGGGAGCGAGCCCTGCAGCACGCGCGCTGCATCGGGGCACATCCGCTAAGCTTCCCGGACACCCACGGCAGCCCCACGATGGGCATGGTGTTCGCAGCGATGGCGGCGCATCTCGCGGACTCAAAGAGCTTTGCGGCGCTGATGGACGCCAACCGCTGGTGGTTCACGCTGGCGAGATGCCAGGACGGCACGTTTTACTACCAACCCAATCGCGACAACGCTGGCTATGGAGACGATTCGCGGCTGTCGGCATCCGCGGCGGTCGCGCTGATCCTCTCTCTGCCGAAACGCTCGCTTTACCTGTCGGGCAAGTCCCTGCCCCAGACCGCCGGCAAAGCGGGTCGCTAAGGCCACAGCGACCCCTTGGTCGACAGAATATTTCCGAGGAAGCCGCTCGTTCGCCAAAGGCACTGGCGCATCCGAGCCCTCGGCTCCACAATCCTCGCCCCGAGCCTACGTAGGGGATCCGGCAACCGCCTTTTCCCCAGCTCCGATCCGCTCATGACGTCGACCGAAACCCCTGCTCCTGAAGTCGTCCCCGCACCCTCCGGCCCCGCCGAGAGTGTCATCATCCGGCCGTGGCCGAAGGTCGTGTTTTTGTATCCGACCTTCGTCGTGGCGACGATCTTCTTCCTGTTCAGCTGGCTGGACATCGTCGACGCCGGGATCCTCGGCAACACCTTCATGCTGGTTCTGCTTTTGAACCTGCTGGTGTTCTCGTTCGACTTCTCCCGCATCTGGACGATCGTGTTCGCGATAGCCGTGGTGCTGGTCGTCGTGTTGACGCTTTGGATCGACACCAAGTTCGACTTCACGGGCTATTTGTCCGACGTGCTCGGCTCGATCCACATCATCAACAACACACCGTTCTACGGCTTCCTCAGCGGTGGCCTGGGTCTGCTGCTGCTGATCGTGTTCATCAACAGCCGCTTCCACTACTACGAAGTGAACGCGCGGGAAATCCTGCACCACCATGGCTACCTCGGCGACGTGCAACGTTGGTCGACCGAAGGCATGGAGATGAACAAGGAGATCTACGACGTCGCCGAATATGTGCTGCTGCGCAGCGGGCGACTGATCTTCAACCCGATGACCGCCAAGAAGGCCGTGGTCGTCGACAACGTCGCCGCCATCAACCGCATCGAGAAGCAGATCAACGACCTGCTCAGCCACGTCGCGGTCCGCATCAACCAGCGCCCGGGTCCGGGCTAAGTCGACTCGCAGTTGACCAACTTTCTGATTGGGCTCGAGGCCTGCTACGACGCGTTCGTGGCGGCGCCGGTGGCTCGCGCCCTACTCGACCGCGGCGACGCCGTGCAGGTCGCGTGGTTTGGCTCGCGGGCAGGCTTTGAGCAGGCTTTGACGCTGGGACTGCCGGCCGACCTCGAGGCGGTGCTTGCCGGCGAGCCCGAGGACGAGGTGGTCTTCGCGGCGCACGAGTTTGCCGCGGCGAACCTCGACGGTGGCGGCGAAAGCGGCGCGTTTGACGTCGTGCTGACGGTCGGCCCCGGTCCGTTCGCGGCCGCGCTTGCGCAGGCCGCCGACTCACGCGGGCCGAGAACGGTTCGCCTGCAGGCAGGCGAGCGAAACGAGTTCGGGCACGAGGCCGGCCATCTCCACAATCGCGCCCGCCGGCTTGCCGACCACAGCGCCGCAGCCTTTTGCGTGCGCAGCGAGCAGCAGCGACTGCAGCTGATCCAGGAAGGCATCGACGGCGACAGCATCGCCGTGGTCGGCTCGCTGGCGGCTGACGCCGGCTCACGGGCGGCGGCTGACGCCGACGCAAACCCCGGCGTCGACCGAGATGGTGGCACCGCGGACAAGCAGCCGTTTGTGTGGCTTGCCATCGAACACGAGAGCAGCGTCGCGTCGCCGCGAGCCGTTCAGGACGTGGCCAAAGCCGCCGCCGCTCATGGCCTAGCCGTGCGAGCGGTTCCCACCCAGCTGCAGCCACAGCCGTGGGCCGACAGCGCCTGGTTTGTCGACGAATACGCGACCCCGCTAGGCCAGCTCCGCGCAGCGTGCGCCGCACGCGTCGTGGTCACCGACAGCCTCGGGCATCGCGATCTCGCGGCAAGCAACGGCATTGCCTGCTGCATGGTCGGCGACGCTCGCGAACGTCTCCCCGTGCTGCTCTCATCCGCAGCTCCTGCTGCTGGCCCCGCGGAGAC
The DNA here is from genome assembly GCA_045105235.1 of Planctomycetota bacterium. GTDB lineage: Bacteria > Planctomycetota > UBA1135 > UBA1135 > UBA2386. Next base: position 55,792 of record JBGCDH010000010.1, read on the forward strand.
CGACTCGACGACGGCGACAGCGGCCGTTCTGGCGCACATCGACAGCTTGCATGCTCGCCGTGCGGCAGCGGCGGGAGCGTCGGCGGGAGCGTCGGCTGCAGACGCCCCTTCGCCGACGCGGGTCGCTGCGGATCTTCCTGCCGCTCTTCCTGCCGATCTTCCTGCCGATGGCAACGCCAGTGGCCGCACGTTTGACGCTGCCGAACGCGTGCTCGTCGACGACGTTCTTCGCACCGGCACGCTCAACTCGACGCGCGGCACCTACGTCCACCGGTTCGAACGCGCGTTCGCGAACTGGCTCGGACGCAAACACGCGATTGCCTGCAACAGCGGCTCGGCGGCCGTGCACTGCGCCATCGCCGCGCTGGGTCTGTCGGCCGGCGACGAGGTCATCACGACGCCGATCACCGACATGGGCGCGTTGACCCCCATCTTCTACGAAGGAGCGGTGCCGGTCTTCTGCGACGTCGATCCCGACTCGCTCAACGTCACGGCCGAGACCATCCGGGCGCAGCTCACGGAGCGCACCCGAGCGATCATTGTCACGCACCTCTTTGGCCGCCCGGCCGAACTCGACGCGATCTTCGCGATCGCGTGCGAACACAACCTGCTGGTCATCGAAGACGCGGCGCAGGCGTTTGGCGCGTCGCTGCACGGCAAGCGCATCGGCACGCAGTCGTGGATCAGCGCGTTCTCGCTGCAGCAGGGCAAGCACATCACCACCGGCGAAGGCGGCATCGTCTGCACCGACGACGACGAGGTTGCGCGACGACTGTTCCTGTTCGTCAACAAGGCCTGGGGCTACGGCGACGCCAAGCCAGACCACTACTTCCCCGCCCTGAACTACCGCATGACCGAGCTGCAGGGCGCGGTCGCCTGCGGCCAGCTGCCCAAGCTCGACGAGGTCGTGCACCAGCGGCGACGGATGGCCGCCGAGCTGCGTCACGGCCTTCAGGATCTGGCCGGCGTGCACTGCCCCGACGACCCCCAGGGCGGCGTGCACAGCTACTGGAAGTTCGCGTTCCGCGTCGATGCCGACGTTGTGCCCGGCGGCGCGGTCGCGCTCGGCGGCAGAATGCGTGAGCAGGGCATCGCGTGCGCCCCGCGCTACGTGCAAAAGCCGGCGTTCGAGTGCCAGCTATTTCGCCAGTGGTCGCTGCATCCGGTCTCGGCGCTGCCGCTCGGCCAGAACCCGCGCGGCGCCGACCCCAAGGCGACGCTGTTTGCGCGCGCCGACTACCCCGGCTCGATCGCCGGCCTCGAACAGGTCGTCGTGCTGCCGATCAACGAGCGCTACCGATCGCATCACATCACGGACACCATCGTGCCGGCGATCCGTGCCGCCCACCAGGAGTTGACGAATTGAGTTCGCTTCGCATCGCCATCATCGGCTGCGGCGCCATCGCGCACGCCTACCGCACCGCGCTCGCGCAGCTGCCAGAGCTCGAACTGGCGGCCGTCGTCGACCCCAACCCGCTCGCCCGCGACCAGCTAGCCGCCGAAAACAACTCCATCGCTCGCTGCGCCGAGCTAGCCGAGCTGCCGGCGATCGACGCCGCGCTCGTGCTGACACCGCCGAGCACGCACGAAGCCATCACGCTCGATCTGCTGCAGCGCGGCGTGCACGTGCTCTGCGAAAAGCCGCTGGCGCCGAGCATCGACGCAGCCCGACGCATGCTGGCCGCCGCCAAGACGGCCAAGCTGCGACTCATGATGGGCAGCAAGTTTCGCTACACGCCCGACGTGACGGAGGCGCGAGCGCTGCTCGACGACAACGTCTGCGGCGACGTAGTGATGTATGAAAACGTCTTCTGCTCACACGTCGACATGACCCAGCGCTGGAATGCGCAGCCGGCCATCTCCGGCGGCGGCGTCTTGATCGACAACGGCTGCCACAGCGTCGACTTGGCGCGCTATCTACTGGGTCCGCTGTCGCGGGTGCAGGTGCAGTTTGGCCGCAGGGTCCAGGATTTGCCCGTCGAAGACACGGCGCGCATGCTGTTCCAATCGGCGAGCGGTGCTCTCGGCTCCATCGATTTGTCGTGGAGCGTGCACAAGCAAACCGACGCCTACGTGCGCATGCACGGCACCAACGGCACACTTGAGATCGGCTGGCAGGGTTCGCGCTACAAGAGCAATGGCTCCGACTGGCAGGCCTTTGGCCAGGGCTATGACAAGGTCGTCGCTTTCGGTGCCCAGCTGCAAAACTTCGCGGCGTGCGTGCGTGGCAAAGCGGAGCCCGTGATCGGCGACACCGGCGCGATGGCCTCGGTGGTGGTGATTGACCGCGCCTATGAGTCGGCTCGCAGCGAACGCTGGGTCGACATCCCGTCTTGACGGTCCATACTCGCTGGACGCCACCGATCACGGCAACTGGTTTCGCGTTCGGCACAAGATGCGGAACGGATCCTCTCGAACAGCGTGCGGTAGAAGGTCGGGGACGTGTAGCGCCCTCACCTCGCTGCGACCTGAGGCACTTGGCACTTGGAGTCCCTAGGTCGACGCACAGAACGGCGTCGGCGCGACGCTCCGCAGCTCCGCACGCGGTAGTCATGCGACTTGCGCCAGGACGGCGATGTCGCCCGGCAAGCAGCGTCGAGCTTCGCTGAGCGCGTAGGCGAGCAAGATGAGCCGCAACTCGAGCGAGCCTCGCGCCTGCCCCCCTTTCGCCTGGCATCGCTAGGAGACACCTAACGGTCATGTCCAAGCGCATCCAGGCAACGCTCTCCTTAAGCTGACGCGAGGTAGGATCGGCGGATGCAGCAGGACGGGCTGCGTACCTGCCTGGATTTCTGTAGCACTTGGGCAATGAAGAAGTGGAGCGTAACAGCAGCCTTGATTACGGCCCTCGTCGTAGTCCTATGGCGTTCGCTGACTGCCCCGCCCGCGGCAGAGATGTTCTCCATTCACGTAGCGGATGGCGACATCGTAAAACTGGATGATTCCTGGGCAGATCGTGTCATCCAAGACGTAAGAGCGAGCCCTCTGCCACCCCAGCCAACGGGCCAGATTTCGAAGACTGGGTCAGGTGTTACCATCTCCACAGCCTCGGCGCACACGCAATGGTGGAAGAGCCTTTCTAGGACTGGGAAACAGACCTACGAGTCCTTCGTCTTTGACCCAAGCAATGCTGAGGCTACTCAGCTTCTGCGCAACACGGTTCTCAACCCCAACGACACAGAGATCGAACGATCAGATGCAGATGCTCTCTGCAAATATTTCGCATCTCAGAGCGAGCGGGTAGAGAAACTCCATCCGCTGGTAGAAGACGGCAGAATGCGCCTAGTGAAGCAATTGCTAAGCAGCGGAGCATTACCTCCAGTTAGCGTCGATGATATCAGAGGAAAACAATTCCTAGTAAGCGGGCATTCTTTTCCTGGGGAAGCCCTGCTAAAGGAGGCTGGGCGCGCCCCCGGCAAAGAGGCCAACGACGAGTCACTGGCAATGACGGCACTGTCAATGGCCGGCATATGGAAAGCTGGCGACACAATCACATTTGCTGAAGGGAATACATACCTTCTTATTTCGCGCGCATCGAAAAGGGAATACCCAACGCGATAGCCCTTGACCGCGCCATCCGAACCGAAGTTGCTGCTGAAGTACATGGCTGGTTTACAACTTTGGGCGTGTTGCCCAATAGTGATGCCTTGCTATCAGAACTTATACCCAAAATAATGGGGAGCTCTCGATGATTACTTTGATAAACATCTTGCTGATGACTGCACTCCTGGTCGCCGGCTTCGCCCCATCAAGCAGCGGAGACGATGGAGACGCGGCGCAGGACTGCAAGCTGCTGTGCAAGCGAGTCGTGACATAACCTCAGGCTGGCAACTGCGCAGGCTGGACTGTGAACGTCACGCCGAATGCCGCGTCTAAGGACGGAACCTGCGTGTGCGATGGGATCGTTTTTCTGGAATGCGTAGTCGACGCAAACAAGCCAACATGCAAAGTTGACTCCACGGTGTCTGTAGACTCCGCAGGCAAAACTGTATGGGAAGTTCAACGATGCAATGCTTTCGAGCCACCGCTCTGGGAATACCGATGCCAGCAGATCGGCGCGCCGGGCAATCTCTACACGAAGAAGTTGCTATCGATTGGTTGCGGCTCTCAATCCGTCCTCATGCTTGAAGGATTCAACCAAGGGTGCGCTGCAACCCAGGTGCTCAGCGAGTGCAACACGCCGCCAGACTCTGCGCCGAATGGCTTCCAATGCCGAGTGCACATCACGGCGAAGTGCACTTCGTGCAGAGGCGGAGACTGCTGATGGCGCATCAAGAGCAGCTCTCGAGCATTCCATCGAAGGTCGGACTAAGGATCGCAACAGTCACGCAACGACCCCTCGTCAACCGAATCTGGCGATCGTGAAGTGGCCGAGAGTTCTACCTGCCCGAGAACGGTGTGCTCATGTGGCTCGCGGGCGCCAAGGTCGAGTCGGTGCGCAGCTCATCCCCGGAGTGGAATCGAGAAGCCACCCGGATGAGCCATGGAAGTCAGGCGCGCCCGCTCGCCACTAGGAACCGCGCGGACAGCCCGGCTGCCTCTGACGAGACCTGGACCGTGAAGTTGAACGTCCCCGACCCTGAAGGCGTGCCGCAGATGAGTCACGAACTCGACATCATGACGCCGGAGGGCAGGGCCCCAGATGTGATCGTGCCGGATGCGGGTCCCGCCAAGCAGCTCGACGGCACTACCCGCAGCCCGTTTCGGACAGGCGGGTCCGACGTAGACCCAGACGCGGCATGCGATAGAGACGTAGAGTCGCTAGGCTTTGCCGATGCACCCCTTGATCGACACCCCGTCATGACCGGCGCGCCGGATGAGCCGCCGCCGCGCATCCACGAGTCGGCAATCATCGAGCCGAACGTGGCGCTCGGCGCCGGGACCTCGGTTTGGGATGCGGTTCACATTCGCCGCGGCAGCACGCTCGGCCACAGCTGCATCGTCGGCGAAAAGACCTACATCGCCTACGACGTCACGATCGGCGATCTCTGCAAGATCAACGCCTGCGTCTACGTCTGCGCCGGGGTCACGATCGAAGCCGGCGTCATGATCGCCGCGCACACAGTGTTCACCAACGATGTGCTGCCGCGCGCGACGGACCCTGACGTGCGCGAGCTGCGCGACAGTGCGCCCGATGAGCACACGCTCGAGACCACGGTACGTCGCGGCGCGACCATCGGCGCAAACTGCACCATCGGACCGGGCCTCGACCTCGGCGCGTTCTGCATGGTCGGCATGGGCAGCGTCGTCACCCGTGATGTTCCGGCGCACGCGCTCGTGCGCGGCAATCCGGCGCGGCTCGCCGGCGCGGTCTGCGCTTGCGGCAGCATCGTGGCGAAGGCCGAGGAAGCGGGCGAGCTTCGCGCCGGCAGCTATGCGTGCGGCGACTGTGGGCGGACCGTGGCGTTTTCGCCGTAGCCGCGATTCCTCGCGGCGGCCGCCAGACTGCGCGACGACCCGGCTACTCGCCCGGCACGTACCACTGCGGCAGACAGTAGACCCACTTGTTCCAACGCGAGCTGTCGGAGACGTCGCCGCGGATCATTTCGCCGTACTGCAGGGCCTTGGCCTGCACGGTCGTGTCTTCGGTCTCGTCGGCCAGCAAGAACAGACTCGCTAGCAAGAACGTGTGCGCGCCGCCCAGCGGCGAATCGCCAAAGTGAGCACCCACCGACAGCCCGTCCCAGTAGTTGGCGGGCACGACCGAGCCGTTGAACGACGCCGGCACGTAGTAGCGCAGCCCCTGCGCCACAAAGCCGAACGACGGGTGGTTCATGTTGGTGACCCACGAGTATTCGACCGTCGTCGCCACGTCTTCGGCGATCGTCAGCAGCGCCGGCTCTTCAAAGACGCGGTAGGCGCCGAGGAAGCCGTAGAGCACCGCACCGTGCTGCCACGGCATGAAGAACTCGTTGTTCTGCGGATACTGGGTCGTCGGGTAGTTGGACTGCAGGCGCAGGGCCTTGCTCGGGTGGTCCTTGCTCCGCTCCGGCTCGATGATTTCGTTGACGCGCCGCATCGCATACTGCTTCAGCGACTCATCCCGGGTCACCTGGTAGATCTGCGCGAAGCCGTGCATGCACCAACCCTCGGCACGCGCTTCCTGCAGCGCCGACGTGTAGTAGTACTGCAGGCGCATCAGTCCCTTCAGGCTCTCGCCGAGCTGGCGCAGCTCTTCCTTGGCCCAGGCATCGCCACTGACGGTCCAGTAGTCAAAAAGCAGGTCGGTCGACCAGTGCTCGTGGTCGAAGTGATTCCATCCGTGCGGCTGCGTGATGAACTGCGCGGGACGGTAGTTCGGGTAGGGATCGTTGCTGCTGTTCTTCTGCACCCTGGCCCTTCCGAGGTGCTCGCCGGGCAGGTTGAGGCTCGGCAAGCCGTCCCACAGCAGGATCTGCTGCTCGGCGCCGACTTCGAGGCCGTAGAGGTGGTAGGGACGCACCGCCTGGATCCAGGCCATCTGCTCCAGCTTGGTCAGCAGCAGGTGGTTTTGGCCCTGGATCGCGTGCGCCAGCTCCGGGCTCAGCGGGTGGTTGCGCGGCGTGCCGGTCGTGGCACTGCCCTGCGCGTCGCCGCGAGCCCCCCACGTGCCAAACCAATCGCGCCCGTCCCAGTCTTCGTATTCGTTTTGCGCCCACTGGTTGGCGTCGGCCGGTCCGGCAAGCGGTCCGCCGAGCAAACCAGCCGCCGCCGTGCGCTCCCACGTTTCCTGACTCGCGAGCGCAAACATCGGATCGCCGATCATCGCCGAAGCGGTGTTGCTCCAGCGCTCGAGGTCCGCCGGCTGGGCGCCGTTGGGCTCAAAGCGCAGCAAGAAGCGATAGCGGCGCGTCGAGCCGTCGCCGATGTAGGTCTGGTTCATGACCCGGAAGCCATCGTAGTTGCCGTCCATGTTGGACGAGCTCTCGATGCTGTGCTTGTCCTTGCGGTACGGCAGCGCTTCGGTCGCGCCCTTGACGAGGAAGTGCGCCGAGCTGACGTCCACGGTCCCAAGCGCCACGAGGTTGGGATCGTCGTTGTTCGCCGGCACGTTGTCGGCGCCGAGGTAGTCGTTGCCGACAATCCAGTCGACCATGACAAACGGCATGTCGTGGTATTCCGTGACATAGAACGTCGACGTCAAGAAGTCGCGACCAATGCCGGTACCCGACCACGGCTGGTGGTAGGTGCGGTAGCGCCGGGTCTCGATCAGCGGGGTGCTCTGCAGCACCTCGCCGTCCCCCTCGAGAAAGCCGCGGTAGCCAACCTGGAACGTGTCGCGGACCTGCGCACCGATCTCGAGGCTGGGCCAAAACTGCGCGACCCACTCGTTGCGCTCAAAGCTGCCCTCGAGCGCCGACTCATCCTGGCCGATTTCGTAGCTCTTCTTTTCGCTCGCTTCGACCTCGTCGGTGAACTGCGCCTGGGCCACCTTGACCGAGCCATCCGGCCAGAGCTGAAGCGGCAGCCACGCCGTCTGGTGGCCGTTGACGACCATGTCGTCGAGTGCCGTCGGCTGGTAGCCACCCTCCGGAAAGGGAACGGATACCGTCACCGTCTCGGTCCGATCTTCGTTCGCGCGGTTGTCGACCGAGAACGTCAGCGGAATCGAAAGCGGGTTGCCGTAGTTGCCCGGAGCACCCGGGCCACCGCCACCGCCTGGGTTGCCGCCGCCGCCGCCGCCGCCGCCGCCACTTCCCCCGGTATCCTCCGGACCCGCACCACAGGCGCCGAGCAAGAGGCAGGATCCGATCGCAAGACGCTGCAGCAGCGGGGATGCGTTCGGTCGAGAAGTAGGATGTTGGTCGCGTGTCATGTTCTCCGCACACCCCGAGCATGGGGTCTTCTGTGCACGAGATGCATCGGCGCCGGCGCGCGCCGCCTTTGGGCCACCTGCACGGTCGTCGCATTTCGAGATTGGCGCCGGCCTCAACCTGGGCATTCTGCGATGCGGACTTGGCGTTCTCGTCCGCCGCGGCTAGCTTGTGGCCTCCGGCGAGAGTGGCGGAATTGGCAGACGCACGGGCTTTAGGTGCCCGCGAGCATTAGCTCATCAGGGTTCGAGTCCCTGCTCTCGCACCATTTCAGGACGGCACGACCTGCATCCCCGCGCCGCGCGAGCTGCGCGCGACTTTGCCGCGGGGGCTGCCGCAGAGGGTGGCCGTCGCGCGCGGCGCTCGGATCGCGCTCTCAACAAGAGGTTGCGCCGCGGTCGATCCGCCCTAAGCTCCACGCTGGAACTCCCTTTCCAACGAATGCCCACATGACCCACGTCATTGCTGAACCCTGCGTCAACGTCAAGGACAAGGCTTGTGTCGATGTTTGCCCCGTGGACTGCATCCACGGAGAGGACAACGATCCACAGCTGTACATCAACCCGGCGGACTGCATCGACTGCACCCTGTGCGTCGACGCGTGCCCGGTCACCGCGATCTTCGCGGAAGAAGATGTGCCCACCGAGTGGACCGACTTCACCAAGAAGAACGCCGACTACTTCGCGTAGCGGGTCTACCCGGCCGCTCTGTTCTCCCCGGCTTATTGGCTACCAGACCTACTCATCTAGCCGGCCTACTGGCCGTAGCTGGATGACTGCTGTAGCTAGCAGACTGCTTTCGGTGGCATACCGGCCTTAGCTGGCCGCGCCGCTGTTCGCAGCAAACTTGTATGGCAGCCGCGGAGCACAATGCGGAGCCAAGACACCGGGCCAAGAACACCAGACGCGCCGAGTGCTAGCAGCGCAAAATCCGGCAAGATCCACGCGGTGCAAAACCTAGAGCGCTACAGCCGCCAGATGCGCGTGGGCGTCGTCGGTGCAAGCGGCCAGCAGGCGCTTCGGCGCGCCAGCGTGCTCATCGTGGGATGCGGGGCGCTCGGCACCCATCTCGCCGAAGGCCTGACCCGCGCCGGCGTTGGCCGACTCGACCTCGTGGACCGTGACATCGTCGAGTGGAGCAACCTGCAGCGGCAGGTGCTGTTCACCGAGGGCGACGCGCGCGAAGGCCTGCCAAAGGCCGTCGCTGCCCGCGACCGCCTGCGCGAGATCAATGCCGACGTCGAGCTTCACGCGCACGTCGCCAACTGCTCGCCGGCCTTTCTAGACGAGCTTTCGGTGCGTCCGGACCTGGTGCTCGACGGCACCGACAACTTCCCGACCCGGTATCTGATCAACGACTGGTGCCGCAAGCGAGACCTGCCGTGGATCTACGCCGGCGCGGTCGGCACAGAAGGCGCCGCGATGGTCGTGCGCAGCGATGGCCCCTGCCTGCGCTGTCTCTGGCCCGAGGCGCCGCACCAAGCAGATGTCGGCAGCTGCGAAACCAGCGGCATCCTGATGCCGGCCATCGGCGCGGTCACCTCGTTCCAGCTGGCCGAGGCGTTCAAACTTCTCGTCGGCGCGGAAACGAGCCGCGGCGTCTTCACGTGCGACGTCTGGCGCGGTCAGTATGCCCTCGTGCCCGCCGGCCAAGGCCCGGCCAGCGACTGCGCCGTCTGCGCCCATGGCGAACACCCGGCGCTGCAGCAAACGGCCGAGCACGCGGTCTCGATGTGCGGCCGCGATGCCGTGCAGATCGAACCGCCCGCGGCAACCAACCCCGGCGGCCCAGCTACCACAATCGACCTGGACCAGCTCGCCACCGGACTCGCCGGCAGCGTGCAGGCACTGCAGCGCACGCCGCACCTGCTGCGGTTCGAAGTCGATGGCGTGCGCTTCACGGTGTTTCCAGGCGGCCGCGCGCTGCTGTTTGGCGTCACCGATCCGCTGCGTGGCCGCGCCCTCTACGATCGCTGGCTGCTATGACCGACCGCGTCGATCGCCCCCCAGCCGTCTACCTCGACCACGCCGCGACCAGCTTCCCCAAGCCCGCAGGCGTAGCCGACGCCGTGCTGCACTGGTATCGCTCGGTCGGCGTCAGCGGCGAGCGCGGTGACGGCCCGGCCACAGCCGAGGCCCGCCGGGTCGTGCAGAACGTGCGCCGCGGCCTGTCGATGTGGACCGGCGCACGCCCCGAACACATCGCATTTTGCTCCGGCGCGACCGAGGGCCTCAACCTGGCGCTACGGGCCCTGCTGCGCCCCAAGCACCGCGTTCTCGCCACACGCATCGAACACTCCTCGGTGGTGCGCCCGCTCCTGCAGCTCCAGGACGAACGCGATCTCTCGCTGCAGATCGTGCCCGGCGCCGGCCGCGACGAGGCCGTCGCGACCCACGGCGACCGCCTGACGGCTTGCCTGATGGAAGCGCTCGAAGACCGCACGTCGCCGGCGCCCGACCTGCTCGTGTTCGGCCACGCGAGCAACGTCAGCGGTGCGATGATCGATGCCAAGACCGTCTGCGACGCCGCCCGTGCCCGCGGCACGACTACCCTGATCGATGCCAGCCAGACGATTGGCTACGTGCCGCTGGACGTTGGCGCGGACATCGTCGTCGCCAGCGCCCACAAGGCGCTGCACGGCCCACCCGGCATCGGCTTCGTCGCCCTGGGCCAACAGCCGCCCGACAGCGAGCCTCTCGCCGCGCGGCTTCTGCCGCAAAAGCAGGGCGGGACCGGCAGCAGCATCGCGCTCGACCGCCACCCGACCGACTGGCCGACCGCCTTCGAGGCCGGCACGCCCAACACGCCGGGCCTGTTCGGCTGCGAGGCCGCGCTATCGTGGCTCGCGCAGCACGAGCCAGGTAGCTTGCTGCAGGCCGCCCTGGAGCGGCTCGACGAACTGCGCGCGGGGCTTTCGGAGCTGCCGCGCGTGCGCACGTTCGCGGCCGAAGGAGCCATGCGCACGCCGGTGCTGAGCTTTGTGCATGAGGACTACGACCCGCTCGAGCTGGGCAACGTACTGGCGGCGGCATCGATCCATGCGCGCACGGGCTTTCACTGCGCGCCCTGGGTGCACGAGGTTCTCGGCACCCAAGAACGCGGCACCGTGCGCCTGTCACCGGGGCCGATGACGAGCGCTCTAGAGGTTGCGACAACGCTCGAGCTGTTGCGCACGCTCTGAGGCTCTGGCCGCAAGCCCGCGGGCGCGGCCCCTTCGTCGCTATTGCGCCCTGAGCTGCACGGCGAGCGGCGCGAGTTCGGCGGACGCTGGCGATGCGCCGAGCGACATGCCCCGCCACAGCCACAGCCGCGCCAACAGCGCTTCGTCAGCCTGAAGAGCCCAAAGCCCCATCCGGCCGCATTCCGCAGCTGTCGCATCCAACGGCTCGCAGCTCACGACGGCCACCGTCGGAAAGCGCTGGCCGCCGCCGTCGCGCACCTGAACGGTGACCCGGTTGCCGCGGATCGTGCGCGCACTGCCGCGGTGCAGCTGATCGCGCCACCACAACCGCATCGCCCGGTTGGCGCCGAATGGCTTCGGCAAGGCCGTGCCGCGGGCGGAGGATCCGCTGGCGGCCCCCACGTCGGCTGCGGGCTGGCCATCTGCGGCGACGGACGCCGCCCAGTCGCCGCCCCAGGCCATTGCCGGCGCGCGCTCCGCCAGCATGCCGGCGGCCCACGGTTCGCTGCGGCAGAGCGCCTTCGCCTCGCGATGCGCACGCAGCAGTTCGCCGCGTTCGAGCAGCTTGAGGACGCGCGACTCGGCAGCCTGGCGGAGCTCGACCAGGCGCGACGTCAACGGTATCAGACGGGATCGCTGCGGCGCAGACAGCGGCTGCTGCCGCAGGCGCTGCAGCGCCTCGGCGCCTTCGGCCATGGCGCCTTCGTCCAGGTGGCCCTCGATCAGCGCGACCCACCCGAAGAAGCGGTCGTCGGTCAAGCCGATCGGCTCAGGCAGCTCGGGCGACTCCGCCGACTCGGGCGCCGCCGAACCGCTCCTGGCTTCTGGCCCATTGCTGAGACCATCGGTCGGGCCGCGCGGCGCACCGGGCGGCACGGTCGGCACGGCGCCGCTGCTGCCCGGCGGGCTTGCCGGCGGGCCGCCGAGCGACGGCGAGGTCCGACGAGAACCCGCGCCCGCAAGCACGGCATGTGGATCGACAACCTCGCGGCTGCCGCTCGACGTCGCGTCGGCCGCTGGATCGGCGGACCCGCCCGCACGCCCCGATTCGCCCGCCGCAACATCCTCGCCGACGCGCGCGTCGGCATCCGGCAGCTCGGCGCCACCAAGCAATCCAGCACCGCGTCCGGCCAGGTAGAGCGCGCCGGCGAGAACCAGCAGCACCAAGACCATGCGCCCCCAGCGCGTGCGGTGCTTGCGCCTTCTCGACGGATGTGCCGGATGCGGCACCTCATGGGCAGCGGCGGCGGGCTCCAGCTTCATGCCCCTAGTATCGCCCAGAGCGCCGCAACAACTCGACGGACTTCCGCTGCAGACGAAGAACACTCTCTTCCTCCGTAAAATCCCTGAGCCGGTTGAGTGGCGCCCACGCCAGGTCATGGGATTCCTCCGAGAGCACCAACGGCTGGTCCGGGGCGGCCAGCAGCAGGAAGCGAACGTCCCAGTGCAGGTGCCGCGGCTCGAGCTTGCGCGCCGGGATCTCGTGCACGTCGAGGTCCAGCGGCACCAGCTCGCTGCCAGCCTGCACGAGCGTGAAGCGCTGCATGCCGGACTCTTCCTGGGCTTCGCGCAGGCACGCTTGTTCGACCGCCGCTTCGCCGTCGACATGGCCACCAAGCTGCAGCCACTTGCCGAGCTTCTTGTGGTGCGTCAGCAGCGCCGCGTCGCGGGTCGGCGACAGGATCCACGCCGACGCCGTGATGTGGCCGGGAACGCACGAACGCAGCAGGCAGTCGTCATGGCTGGCGACAAACTGCTCGAACTGCTGGACCAGGTCGCCTTCGCCCTCGTGCTCCTGCGCGTATCGCTGCAGCAATCGGATCAGCTTTTGTCGGTGCATGGCAAAACCTGACGGCGGAGCTCGGCCACGTCAACCTTGCCGTTGGCGTTGAGCGGCAAAGCAGAGACCAACGCGATGTGCGCCGGCATCATGTAGGACGGCAGGCGCGAGCGACAGCGACGACGGATGGCGGCGAGCTGCGCGGCGTCCTGGCTGGCTCGTTCGTCGCGTTTGCCGGGATCCGCGGGATCCGGCTGGCCGGCGAGCGGCCGCGATGCGCCGACGCAACACAAGACGATGCGGTGCCCGTCGGCGCCGCCATCGACGCCGAACACGAACGTCTGCACAACGCCCGGCAAGCCGCGCACCGCGTCAGCGACTTCGTCGGGCGAGACGCGGTGCCCCTGCACCTTGAGCATGCGGTCGAGTCGCGCCACAAAGTAGTGCCGGCCCTGTGCGTCGCGCCGGACCAGATCGCCCGAGTAGACCACGGTCTTGCCGCCGCCGCGCGGATCCGGCCGGAAGCGCACCGCGGCGGCGTCCGGCCGCTGCCAGTAGCCGCTCGCCACCAGTTCGCCGGCGTGCACGAGCTCGCCACGAACGTCGCGGCCGGTCTCGGCGGTGGCTTCGGCGTTGGTATCGGCGTAGGAATCGGCGTAGGAATCGGCTGCCGCGTCGGCGAGGACCTCGCCCGTGTCCGGATCGACGAGCAGCAGCTCGACGCCTTCGATGGCGTAGCCAAACGAGTCGGGATAGTCGGCGAGCTCTGCCGGCGGCAGGTAGGCGCTGCGAAAGGCCTCGGTGAGGCCATACATCGCAAACACCGCCACGTGCGGCCAGCTGGCGCGCAGCCCCGCCGAATCTGCCGGGCGCAGCGCGCCGCCGCTGTTGGTGACAAACCGCAGGCTCTCGCCGTGCCCATCCTCCATCAGGCCGCTCTCGAGTGCGGTGCGCACCTCGTGCCACAGCGACGGTACGCCGGCCAGTCCCGTCGGACGATGCCGCAGCAGCAGCTGGGCGAGCTCGCCGGCGCCGAGGTATTCGACCGGCGTCAGCGCCGCGCCCGCGTGTAGGGCGCACAGCAGCTGGTTGAGGCCGTAGTCAAAGCTGAACGACAGCAGCGCCAACAGATGGTCCGACTCGCAGAGTTCGGTGTAGCCCGAGACGATTTCCGCCCCGCGCACAAGGTTGCGGTGCGTTTGCACGATGCCCTTGGCTTTGCCGGTGCTGCCGCTCGTGTAGAGGAGGACGGCGGCGTTGTCGGGCTGCGCGGCAGGACCAGCTGGCGCAGCGGTTCCAGCTGGCGCTGCCCCCAGGACCTCGGCCACGTCGAGCGTCGTCACGCCTCGCATCAGTTCGTCCACGTCGGCCAACGCCACCGTCCGCAGAGCACTCGTAACAACAAGCCGAGGCGCGCAGTCGGCCAGCACGTGGGCGATCTGATCGCTCTTGAGCTTGGCGTGCATCGGCACCGCTACGCAGCCCGCGTGCATCACCGCCAGCAGCACAGCAGCCACCTCGCCGCCGCGCGGCAGCAGCACCGCGACGCGTTCGCCCGGCTGGACGCCGGCCGCGCGCAGAACCTCCGAGGCGCGCTGCACATCGCCGACAAACTGCCCGAAGGTGCGGGTCACGGTGCGCGGCGCCCCCTGCGCTCGATCGTCCTCTAGGGCGCCGCTCGGACCGCTGTCGCCGCGCGGGTAGAGGAAGGCACGATCGGCGAATCGCTGGCCCGCTCGATCTAGCAACGCTGGAATGGTCGCAGTCATGCTTTGCGGGCCGTATCGCTTGTCCTCGGAAGGTGCCGGCAGCCGTGGAGGCCAATCGCCAAGAGCCAAGATATCAGGAGGCAAAAAAGAAGGCCTCGTCACTTTGCAGCGACGAGGCCTTAGCTGGTATCCCGTAGGGGATTTGAACCCCTGTTGCTAGAATGAAAATCTAGAGTCCTAGACCAGGCTAGACGAACGGGACCTGGATTCGGGCGGCGAGTCTACCCATCTGGGAAACAAACGCAAGCCCATGTCTTCGATTCTTCGGCCTCAACTCTTCGGCCTCAGCTCTGCTGCGGCACAAACTCTGCGGCCTCGATTCTGCCACCGCGATGTCGACGACGAAACGGAGCCGCGAGCACTCAGCCGAGGTTCTTCCACTCCTTGACGCTCGGCAGCTCATCGAGGCTTTCCAAACCGAAGCGTTCGAGGAACTGCGGCGTGGTGCCGTACTGGAGCGGCCGGCCCGGCACATCAGCGCGGCCGGTGACCTTGACGAGCTTGTGCTGCAGCAGCGTGCGCAGCATCGGGCCGGCCTTGACGCCGCGGATCGATTCGATCTCGCCGCGCATGACGGGCTGCTGGTAGGCGATCACCGCGAGCGTCTCGAGCGCCGCGGGCGACAGCTTTTCGAGCTTCTTGACGCCCTTGAGGCGCTGCAGATACGGGAACGATCGCGCGCTCGACATCCAGCGCACGCTTTCGCCTACGCGAGAAAGTTCGACCGGCAGCTCCAGGCCGCGCAGCTGTTCTTGCAGCACGTCGAGAGCCTGCTCGACGAGCTTCTGGCTGGTATTGCAGGCCTGCGCCAGACGGAAGACGGTCATGCCTTCGCGTGACGTCAGCATCAGCACGTAGATCACCTTGGCAATCTCCGCGGGGTCTTCGAGCTCGGGAACGATCGGCAGACCGTCTTCGCCAAGTTCGGCCTCGCCGAGATCGCCGTCGTCGAGATCCGCCAAATCCTGCTGCACCGAGGCCGTGTGCGCTTCTTGCGCCACAGCGGTGACCGCTTCGTCGGCGTCGATCGAGTCCTCGTCGCCTTGGCTGTCGCCAAGCGCGATGCCCTCCTCCGCCGAGTCCTCCTCCGCGAGATCGTCGCCTGCCAGATCGTCGCCCGCCAGATCGTCGCCTGCCAGATCGTCGCCCGCCAGATCGTCGCCGGCCAGATCTACGCCCGTCTCATCACCCGTCGCGTCATCCCCAGCCGCCGGCTGCGTCTCTGCATCCGCCTCAGCATCCGCTTGAGCATCCGCCTCCGCTTCAGAATCCGCCGACAGGTGCTCCTCGGCAGCAGGTTCCTCCGGCAGCTCCGCCTCTTGCGCGGACTCGGAAGAATCCGATTCCGAGCCGTCGGCCTCCGCACTCGGACGCGGAGGCGTTGGAGCCTCTTCGGGTGCGTCCTCCGACGAAGGCTCGCCCGGCAAATTCATCGCCAGACCAGCAAGGCGGCCGCCCCACTCCGGTTCCGAGCCACCGCGCTCCAAAGGGTTGGCATGATCTTCCGCCCGCGCTTCGTCGACCCCCTCGTCGACGAGCCCGCGCTCGAATCGTGCCAATTCTTCGGGACCTTTCTGGCGTTCGCTGACCGGAGTCGCGCCGGTGGAATCCGGCGGCAACTCACGCGAGATGTCGTCCATAACTCGTTTCTATCAGGCCGCATCGCCGTTGTCACTTGGCAGCCGCACCGGAAACCACCGGATCCGGCTCAGGATTCGCTCCGGGTGACCGCTGCGACTCAACCTGCTGCCGCCACCGAAGCGTGTAGGCGGTCGTCTCCAACGGCGTGATCGGCGCCTTTTCGAGGTCTGCGTCGATCTCGGCACGCACGCGATCAAACGCCACGTCGCGGCCTGGCTGATGCTCAAGGCAATAGACCACAAACCAGCGCTCCTCCCCGCCCCAGCTGGCCAAGAACGGCTCGCTGACGGCCCCCGTTTCGAGGTCAAAAGCAGCCTTCGCAGCCGGGTGTTGGAACCCCCGCCCAAATGGCGGCAGCAGGCCGCCATCGCGGCGCGACGGGTCCTCGGACCAGCGCAGCGCCAGCGTCGCAAAGTCCGCGCCCACGCGAACCTTGTCGACGACCTCGCGCACGACGCTCTCTTCCTTGTGCACCAAGAAGCGCACCTGGACCCGATCCTCGCGCAGCGCCAGGTAGCGCAGCACGTAGCCCTGGTAGAGACGCTGCGCCGTGCGCAGCCGCAGGCCACGGCGCCAGTCGTCCTCGCGCATGCCAAACAGCCGCCAGACGTAGTCACCAAACTCCATTCCCGGCAGCTCGTCCTGCACCTGCCGACGCAGCTTGCGCTCTTCTTCGGCGGCGAGTTCCTCGACCCGCGGCTCGGCGACTCGGATCGCATACTGCTCGGCATGACGCGCAACCAGCACGTCAAACACCAACAGATCCACCGCAGACAAGGCCAGCTTGGGATTGGCGCTCAGCAGCCGGGTAAAGGCGTGGCTCTGGCGCAAGACCAGCTCCCCCACGCGCGCCACCTCACGATCCTCGTGGTTCGATGCCGGCAGCAGGACTTCGGGACCGAGCCCCTTGGCGAATCGCGGCGGCACCGGCGGCACCATCTCGGGCGGCGTCGTCGGCAGCGGATCCGCTTCGCGCGCGAGCACCGGAACCCGCGGGTCGCCGCCCGCGGCACAGCCGCTCATGGCCAACACGCACAGCGCTGCCAGAGCAGCGATCGGCGCAGATGCGGCCGTTCGCCAAGCGCTCCGCAACGCACCCAGCCGAGTACCGCGCATCAGTGGGCCTTGAAGCTCCGCACGTACTTCGTTTGCTGACAGAGGAAGCACTTGGCGCGCACCATCTGCCCGTTGCCGTTCATCTCCGGCGTCGTGCCCGCGCCGTAGCACGAGATGCACTGCTGCGCCGACGCAAAGTCGAGCTTGAGGTCGCCGCCGTATTCCGCGTAGTAGGCGCGCAGCCAGCTGACGCGCTCCTTGCGCGTCGCGCTCTGCCACCAACCTTCATCGGTCTGGTCGCGCTTCTCGGCGCCCGACTGTTGGGCGCGCTGGCGGCGCTGCATCGCCTGGCGCAGCGCCTTGGTGAAGCGGTCGATCTCGCGGCTGCTGCCGGCCTGCTTGGTGGCGCCTTCCCGCTTGGCTTCGGCCCCGCCGACCGCGGTGTCCTTGATGATCTCCTTGGCCCCGAGAACCCAGGAGCCGACACCGTAGCTGAAGTGCTCCGAGCGCTTGCCAACCGGAAAGCTCTCACGCTGCGACCAAAGATCGAGAATCTCTTCGTTCGGCAGCTCGAGCTGCTTGGCGAGTCGCGCCACGATGTCGTCGCGCATGCCGTTTTCGGCATAGGCCCTGGCGGCCTGCAGCGTCGAGCCGTCGCCGGCCACGTGCTTGTCGGCCACCGTCGCAATCGAACGGCGCCACTGGTCGGAGACCCGCTGCGCCAAGAAGCGCGATCGCGCCTGCTCGAAGCGCTTTTCTTCGCGCTCGAACTCCGCCTTGAGCTTGCTGCGTGGAAACTGCTTCGCAAACGTCTCGATCACTTCGCGACCGCGTTCAAAGTCCTTCAGCTTGCCGCGGCTGCGCGCGATTTGCAGCTGCTCGAGCATGCCGAGCTCTTTGGCCGCTTCCTTGAAGCGCTTGAGCCGGTCGACCAGCGTCGCCAGCTTGTTCTTGTCGTCGGCGTTGTCGAGCTCTTCGGCGAGCTTCAGGTGCTCCGCTGCACGGTCGTAGTCGCGGAACTTGATCAGCTCCTCCGCCAGCAGCATGTGGCGGTTGGCCTTATCGCCCGGCACCATCTCCGACAGCTTTTCGGCGTAGAACTCATCCTTGGTGTAGACCTGCGTCGCCGGCACATCAATCTTGCTAACGCCCAGCAGGTTGCCGCGCGGCACCGGGTAGTTGACGCCCTTGACCGAGACGACCAGCGGGTCGGCGGTTGGATTGACGATGCGCCCGATGACCGACTGGCGCGTGCCGCTCAGCAGGTAGCGCACTTCGTCGGCGCGCGCCATCAGCTGGTCCTGGCCGCTGCCGATCAGCTCGAACTTCTTCTTGATCTGGGTGGAGCTCGCCACGCTCAAGTGGTCCCAGCGCAGATCGAGCATGCCGCCGTTGTCGAGTCGGCGCACGCGCAGGCCGTCCCCATCGGCTTCGATGACGTTGGCGAGCATGACGCGGCCGTCGGCCAGCTGCACCGACTGCGCCCGCAGCGCCGACGCGGCGCCTGCGAACATCGTCAGGCCGAACGCGACCGCAAACAGGATCGGGGAACACAAACTACGCATCGACAACTCCAAGGGGCCCGATTGGGGAACGACAGCCCGCTGCGGGCTCTTCTGTGGGCGAACGGCTTCGATCATCTCGGCGCCGTGCCCCCAACGCTACGAAAGGATGATACCCGATCGCGCAGCGGCAGTTGCCGCGGCACGACCCGCAAGAACTCAGCGACGGACTCTTCGCCTTCGTCGAACCATCTCGCTTCGATTTTCACGAGCCAGACCAGCGGGTAGTCCTCGTCGGCGACGGCCGACGCCGACCAGGTCATGCCCGGAAAACCCGCGACGGTTTGCTCCGTCAGCGGCACAAAGTCCAGCAGCGTAGGCACGCTGGCCCCTTCCTCCGCCGACTGGATGCACTCCTGGCGCACGCGCTGCATCGCCAGCTCGCACAGCGCCGCCAGCTCGTGACGGGCGTCGGTCGTGCGCCGCTGGGCGACGCTCGACGACAGGGCACCGAGCAGCGCCGTGCTGGCGAACAGCAGGATGCCGAGCGCCGCCAGCATCTCGACCAGCGTGAAGCCGGCCTGCGAATGCGCTGCACGCGCTCGCTTGGGATCAGTTGCCTGCACGCCCGCCTCCATGGTTCCAGTCGTCCTTGTGGTGCAGGATGGGCACCACAAACTCCACCGTGCGGCCAACGTGCACGCGAATCTGGTCGTCATGCTCAATGGCTTTGGTGCCGCGCTGGCCGCGCCGCAGGCCGATCAAGCGGTCGCCGTCGCGACGGGCATAGCGGATCCACTCGCCGCCGAGCTTGACGAAGCCGTTCTCGTCGCGGCCCGGAAAGGCAGCGCCGTTGTAGAGGCCCAGCGAGCTGTCGTCCGGCGACAGCGCACCGTCGAGCACACCTTCCGGCGTGCCGTCGGCCGGCGCCGCGACCACGCAGCGCACCAGGATCGCGTGTGGGTGCACGTCGTCGCTGGGATCGTCTTCGCTGTCCGGCCCCGCGTCGAGCGGGAACACGCCACCACCGCGCGCATCGATCAACCAGCCGCCGCGCGCGCTGTCCCACACGCCGAGTGGCTCACCGCTCGGCGGCGCTTCGGGAAAGCTCTGCAGCGGCCCGCGGTCGTCGCCCCACGAGGTCGTTTGCTGCGACCACAGCAAGAACTCGCAGTGCAGCAGGTCCTGCAGAATCGGCTCGGTGGTTTCGTAGACGAGCATGCCGGGCAGATCGCCGGAGCCCGGCTCCATGACTTCAAAAGGATCGGCGAGCCGATCGGGACCGACCGGAAACATCTGCTCCGGCAAGAACCAGCCGGCGCGCACTTCGACCAGCGCGGCGTCGCCACCCTCCTGGCGCCACGGCAGCAGCATCAGGTTGCCAACGCCGCGCAGCGGCAGGCCGCGCTTGCGCCGCTCGACTTCGGCGGTGAGTTCTTCGCCATCGAGCTCGGGCTGTTCGCGCAGGATGTCGGGCAGCAGCAGCTTGTGCATGATCGACAGCTCCCGCTCGGGATCGAGGTGCACGGCGCCGCGCACCATCTGCACGCGGCTCGCGTCGCGTTCAGGCTGGCTCGGCAAGCCCACCGGCAGCATCTGCACCACGAATCGGTCATCGGCCTTGGCCCGCTCGCGGCCGCCGATGCTGCCGCGCAAGCGCGACAGCTCGGTCTGCAGCACTCGCTGGGCCTTGCTGGCGCGGTCCGCCATCTGCTGGCCGGACTCCCCCTCGCGAAACATCGTCAGGCCCGAGTCCACGAGCTGCGTCAGCATCAGCAGAAAGCCCGTCAGGATGCCCATGACGACCAGCAGCTCAATCAGCGTGAAGCCTCGCTCGCCGGCCCGTCTGGTGGCGATCGCGTGTTGCGTACAAACACTCATCGCGCCGTGACCTCCTCATCGAAGATCCGGCTTTCGCCTTCGAAGTCGAGGCGCAGGTTCTCGACGCGCGCGCTCGTTTTCCAGCCGTGGGCACGGAACGACGACAGGTCGATGGCGCCGGGCCGGTAGACGGTTTGGAAGCGGATTTCGAGCCGCTGCCCCTGCCGATTGAGGCGATGGCCCTGACCGTCGGTGCCCGGTCCCGTGAACTCCCACATTCCCGCGATCGACGATGCGTCCGCCGACCACGGTGCGGAGTTGTCGGTGCGCACGCGGCACAGCAGCTGCACGCGGGCGTCGAGCGTTTCCTGACGCCAGCGCAGCGAACGGAAGAACACCGGTGCTTCGCTCGTCGTGAACTGGAAGTAGGCCAGCTCCGGATCGTCCGAAGCCTCGGCGTAGCGATCCCAGTGACGCGTCGGCCAGAGAATCACGACCTCGTTGGCGCTCGCCGACTGCGGCGCCGTGCCGTAGCGACCGCGGAACAAGCCGCGGCCAGCGCTGTCGGTCTGCACCGTGCCGTCGGGATTGGGCGGATACCAGGTCGGCATTTCCAGCGTGTTGGCCTGCCGCCGACTCCAGCAGTAGTGCAGCAGCTCCTGGCCGAGCAGCAGCGTGCCGGCGCTCGGCAGCGGTCCAAGATCTTGCACCGTCAGCACCGCCTCGTTGCCGCTGACGCCGTTGGTCAGAATCGCCGCCGGTCGCTGCGTCAAGAACTTCAGGCGCGCGCCGCGGTCGTGCGCGCGCGGCTCGGTATTGAGCAGTCCGCGGCCGTTTTGCGCGATCTGGAAGACGCCGGCCGCAACCGACGAATAGGCCATGATCTCGTCGTCGACCTGGATCAGGCCGCCGGCCTGCGGATAGCTCGCGCTCAGATCCGTCGTCGACCAGATGGCGCCGGCCGAGTTGTTGGTGAAGTTCGGGTTCGTCGTCAGCGTCTGCGCTGCGTCGGTCATGATCTCGTCGACCACGAGATCCGCCGTGAAGTGCTGCACGATCTCGACTTCGTCGACAATGCCCTGAACCGGCTGCTCACCGCCGCTCGCGCCGCCGCCAACACTCGGCGACGGGCAAAAGGCTGCCGGCAGCTCGCCGCTCGGGAACTTGACGATGCGGTCGAACAGCCGCGGGTCCTGCACAATGGTGCCATCCGGCGGGCCGATGAACGCCCCGCGCACCTCGTCGGTGAACGCAATCAGCTGGAACGGATCCGCGCCAAACAGCTCCGGCGGCGTGCGGTTCTGCTGCAGGTTGTCGGAGCCCCAGCGCCGCGCCGACCACGTCGCTGTGTGCCACTCGACGCTCGGCCGGTTGGAGCCGCTTGCTGCCCCCGTTTGGCCGTTGACCAGCGCCACCCGGTCGTGCCGGCCGACGCGTCCGGTGTAGCCGCCGTAGTTGCCCCACAAAAGCTGGATGCGGTGGCACTGCGTGACCTGGGCATTGTCCTGGGCGTGCGATGACGTGCCCGTAAACGAGTCGCCGCGGAAGGCGAGTCGCCGGCGCGCGTAGAAGATCTGCGGGAACTGGTTCTCGAGCTGCGGCGTGTAGCCGATGAAGCCCGCCGACGCGTCGACGGTTCCCCAAGGCGGATCGACCGGCGACGCGATCTCGTTGGGGCCAAGATTGCCGACCTGCACCGTCTGCCGCCCCGTGCTCCGGGTCAGCTCGGTGTAGCAGCCGTTCCACGCGGTGCGGTTGCCGCGCACAACGTGTCGGTTGTCGGCAATTGTGTCGTAGCGCACCCACTCAAGGTCTTCGGCCGCGCCCTGCGGCAGCAGCTGCATCCATTCGGTGAGCCCCGTGGCGGCCGGATCCCACAGCGCCGAGACGTTCTGCACGGGCAGCGAGACCGGCACGCACCACACGATGCGACCCGGCACATCATCCCACGTGCCGGCACCGTCCGGCAGAGTGAAGTTGGGCGCCCAGTCGGTGACGAACTGGCGCGGCGTCGCATCGTAGAGCTCGCCGTTGATCTGCTGGTCGTCGCCGGGCAGCGTCACGGCGCGCTGCACGCCGGTCAGCCGGGTGCCTTCACGCGCCTGGTAGGAAATCAGCTCGATGCCGCCGACTTCGGCCGGAACCCCACTCGTCGCCTGGCCCGGGATGTTTGCTTCGAAGCCGAGGCGCTCCTGCATCAGCAGCGCATATCCGCCCGTTAGCGGGAACGCATCGGCGATCTGGTTGGAGGCATTGGCTGGCGGCTGGTCGTCGCCGGTCGGCACGGGATCGGCAAGCTCGAGTTCGCCGTTGTAGGCGATCGTGATGCCCTGGCCGACCGGGATCGGCGGCCCGTTGAGCGGCGAGATCGAGATCTGATCCGAGTTGTTGACGAACACGCGCGCCACGGCGAACGAGCCAACTGAGCCTTCGAGCGACGTTTGACCGGGCTGCAGCGGAATGTCTTCGCTAACCATCGCCGAGTAGCCGTAGAGCTCGACCATCGTGCCGGCCGGATGCTCCGGAAACACGTCGAGGTTGACGCCGTCGAACTGCGGGTCGTTGAAGTCGACGGTCGGCTCGCCCGTCGTGGGGTCGGTCGGAATCTGCGGCCGGAACTCGCGGCCTCGCTGGCGCGCGCCGCGGCCGCCAAGCGAGTCGCGCAGCACGCACTGGAAGCTGTTGCCGTTGATCGCCGAGTATTCGAACAGCTCGAGGCCGCAGCGCAGGATGCCGACCGGCGGGAAGCCCTCGGTGCTCTCGACCTGCAGTTCCAGGAAGCGTTCGTTGCCGGATGCGGACAGCGGGCTCTGGCCGGGCTGCACCTGATTGTTGGCGAGGGTCGGGTCAAACGGCGGCACCGCCACCGACAGGTAGGTCACAAACTGCGACTGGCCGCGCTGCACGCCATCGACAAACAGCGACATGTCGCCCGGCCGACCGCTCGGCGCCGACGCCATGATGTGCACCGGCGTGTCGGACGGCAGGCCGAGATCGGCGAGCGGCAGCTGCATCTGCGAAGCCGTGCGCTGCACGCCGGCCGGCGAGTCGGCCGGGTTGGGATCGAGGCCGGCTTCGTCGATCACTTCGACCAGCAGGTTGCCATCGCGCCCCAGCACCGTGAAGCGGTTGCGCTCGTTGTCGCCATCGTTGTGGTCAAACAGGATGACGTTTTCGAGCGACTGTGGCTCCACCCAGAAGCCCGCCGCGAAGCGCCGCATGAAGCCACCGTCCTCGGAGAACGGGAACGCAATCCGGTCGTGACGGCCATCGTTGCCGGTCTGCGGCTGGCCGCCGATCTCGGTCGGCCCCGTGTTGTTCATCACGTAGGGACCTTCGCGCGCGACATCGCGGCCACGGCGGTTGATCGCCTGCGCAAACGACTCCGTCGGACGCAGCACGCCGGCCGTGTTCGGCCAGTTGCGCGGCCGGATCATCGCCACCGCCGGCTCGACGCCGGCATCGGCCGGGTCATCCAGCGCATAGCGCGGCGCGCCGAGCCCCAGCGTCGGGTAGGCAACCGGAATCAGGTGCGGGAAGTAGCGCGCGGCCGGATCGTTGCCGGCCGAGCCCGGCTGCAGGTGGCCGAGGTTGATCGGCGTCGTCACCCAGAACGGCGAGCGACGGTCGAGCACGAAGGCGCGTTCGAAGTCCTGTTGGGTCTCCCAGGTGCGCTCGAGCGTGAAGCCCGGCACGACGGCCGCCAAGCCACTGCGCTCGTGGCGGCCGACGACGCCGGGCGCCACCAGGCTGCGCGAGACGCTGGCGGCGGCGCGGTAGCGAACCCACGGACCGCTCTGGAAACCGATCGGTGCCGTGCCCATTTCGAGCACGCTGTCGCGGCCCGTGCGCAGGGCACGATAGAAGTCGAGCCACTTGTTGCGGCCCTGGTTGTTGTTCTCGGCCTCAAGACGCGGCTTGAAGACGCGCTCGACCAGATCCTGCCAGCTGACGAGCGGGCCCATGCCGGCATCGCCGCCGGCGCGCATCTGCACGATCTCCGCAGCCAGCTGCTGCGCCTGCTGCGGCGCGACGTTGGGCGGCGCGACGCTGCGGCGGTTGTTGTCGTGGTTGATGCGCAGGTTGCCGCTCCGACGCACGTGCGAGAACACCGCCGCCAGCACTTCTTCGCTGGCCGTGTTGAGGTTGACCGGCGGCGGAATGAGCGGTTCGACAACCGTGTCGAGGGCGGCGAAGTCGTGCTCCACGGGCCCAAGCAGCGACAGCTGGAAGACGCTTGGCAGCTGCAGCTGGGCGCGTCCAGCGCGCTGCGTCGCGGCGCGCATCAGCAGGCCGTATTCCATCGTCTCATCCGCCAGACTGCGGATGCGCACGATGCTGCCAGCGCCCATGTGGGCCGCCGACTTGACCATCATCGTAAACGTCTCGCCGGCAACCAGGTCGTTGAAGACACGCTCGGGGCGGCCCCAAATCGCGGCGGTCTCGGCCCGCACGTTGACCGAAAAGACCCGCTGGAACGCGTCCAGTTCTTCGGACGTGAAGCCGCCGAGCCCTTCGTCAGCAACGCGCGCGAGTTCGCCTACGGCTCGATACGGCGTGCGCTTCTCGGATCGGCCCTCCCCCCCGGCGCTGGCGCCGGAATGGGGCAACACGCACGCCAAAACGCAGCGGTAGTCGAGCACCAGCGACTGCTCGGCAATGCCCTCGGGTTCGTCCTCGCGGTCTTCGCCGCCAAAGACGTCCCGCACGAGGCCCAGCAGGCTGTTGCCGTCCTTCTCTTCGTAGCTGCAGACTTCGCCGGCGATCCAGATGTGGCCACGGTCGGGCAGCGACGAGGCGTCGTCGACAACCATGGCGGTGGCGTCCGCTTCGAGGTCGGCGGACAGGCGCGTCGCGGTACCGATCACGTTGGCCAGCAGCAGCGGCGAAGCCGCGTCGAGCGACAGGTAGCGCTGCAGGTCGGTGACTTCGCCACCGAGCAGCATGCGCCCGCCATCCGAAATGCCCGCGAAGGCATCCGGCAGCTCCACGCCCGACGGCCACTCGTCGAGGCCATCAAAGTGCGGATCCGGGTCGAGCGTCGGGTGCGAGGTCGCCGCCTCCATCAGCAGCAGGTCGCGCACGCTGGCGCTGGCCTGTTCGGTGCGGACCTGCTCCACGTCGCGGTTGGCGGCCTCGGCACCGACGCCCATCGACACCGCAAACGGCAGCGCGAGCAGCATCAGCAGGGTCAGGGCAAACAGCACCGCCATCAAGGCAATGCCGCGCTGGTCGTCGGCCGCCATCAGGCGGTGACTGGACCGGTGAAGATTCGGCCGGCGGTGATTTGGCCAGCGGTGATTTGGCCAGCGGTGGCCTCCGGCGCGCTCGATACAAACGGGTTGGCTCACTGGGTCGGTCACGCGTCCTCCTCGTCCAGATCGACGTATTGGATTTCGGGGGCATCCACGGGTTCGCCACGCGCGTCAAACGTGAACCGGTAGGTCTGCAGCGGCTGCATCTCGACGGGCAGCAGCTGCTCGGGGGCAAAGCCAAACGCCAGCAGGCGCACTTCGTCGACAGCGCCGGGCACGGGGGCATCCGGCGGCGAGACCTGCAGCGCCATGCCGCGCTCCTGGTGGGGATCGCCGCGCGCCGCGGTGCGGGCAATCTCTCGGCCATCCACGCGCAGCCACAGCCAGCGCCCGTCGCAGCCGATTTCGAGCGTGCACCAGCGGAGCAGCGGCAGCGGCAGGTCGCTGCGGACACGGGCGCGCAGATCGCCGCCGCCGAGCTCGGTGATGCGCAGGCGCGTTTCGACGCGCAGCTCCTGGTCGAGGCGCACTTCGAGCAAGGTGCCGATCTCGGCGATACGCGCCTGGCCTTCCGGCCGGCGGTCGAGGTGCAGGTCCAGGCGCAGCACGAAGCCGTCTTGGACGTCGGCAATGCGCTCGGGCAGCGTCCAGGCGAGCAGCGGCTTCTTGGCGCCGTCATCGTTGCGACGGGCATAGCCGAAGCGGCCCGCTTCGACGGCGTCGCCGCCGAAGTCGGCCTGCATGCGGTCGTCGAGCACCGGTCGCCCGGGCTCAAAGTGGAACGCCGCGATCGGCTCCAGCAGCACGGACTGCACCGTTGCGGCGGCGCCTTCGACGCCGGGCCGGACCACGACCTGGGTCGGCACCCCCTCGGCGCGCGCGGTCAGCTGTGCCGCCCGCAGCTCGCCGCGCAGCGTCGATGCAGCCAGCAGGCTGTTGTCGGTCCGGCCAAGATAGCCGACGCCGATGCCGGCGAGCACCGAGATGATGCCGACCACGGTCAGCAGCTCAAGCAGCGTGAAGCCGCCGCTGTGCAAATGGTCTAGCTGGTGTGCCCGCATAGGTTGTGCACGGTCAAAGGGCCGCGTCCGCAGAGTCCGCCTCGGCCGCAATCAGTTCGGCCAGACGATGTCGTCGTCGGTGCCAAAGGTCAGGTCGGGACCGGCGCTCAGAAACTGGTACTTCTTGCCGCCGAAGTAGCCGCCGTCGGCGCGCTTCTTGGCCTTGATGGTGACCGCGGCTTCATCGACACCGAGCACCATGGTTTGGGCTTGGCCAAAGTTGCGGCCGTTGAAGTAGGCGATCGGCGTGCCCCAGCCGTCGGCGATTTCGAAGCGCGACTGCTGGCCCTCGAGCAGCGGAATCGGCACGCCGTTGCTGTCGCCGTCGGTGTTGACCAAGCTCTCGCTCAGACCGGTCAGCTCGCTGCCGTCCTTGCGGCTTTGGCTGATCAGCACCAGCAGCGATTCGATGCCGGTGTTGCGGCCGTTGTCGGGCTTCCAGTCGGCCTTGCTGCCGGGAGCGGCCTTGAGTTCGTCGCTTGGGTAGATGCCGTGCCGGCGCTCGAACTTGCGGCAGGCGGTGTCGAGCTGCTGCATGGTCGCGCGCGTCGTCGCATCCTTGGCCGCCGAGTCGCCTTCGGTCAGCGCCGGCACCAGCACCGCCGCCAGGATGCCGAGAATCGATATGACGATCAGCAGCTCGATCAGCGTAAAGCCGTGGCTCTGATGATGCTGGCCCGAGCGACGGCGGGTCCCTAGTGGTTGTCGGTTCATCGGTTGTCCTTGCGGCGCTCTAGCTCGTAGTTATCGAATGATACGTCGACGCGGCTGCGCTTGCTGCCCGACGCGAACAGCAGGGTCTTGAGCTCGGTCGACGACGAACCCGTCAGCTGCTTGAGCTCGTGCGTCAGCACCAGCGCCCCGTTGAACCAGACCTGCAGGTTCAGGCGGCGCTTCTCCTCGAGGCTGCGCGGCTGAACGCGCAGCTCCAGCTCCTGGGCTTCGCCGCTGCGCAGGAGCGCCGGGTCGAGCTTTTGGCGCACCTCGTTGGCACGGCCGTTGTCGCGGCCGTCGACGATCAGCACCAGCGGCTTGCCGTCCTCGAGGCCGACGCGCGCCGACAGGTCGACGCGGCCGCGGCCCTGGCGCACTTCGATGCCGAGCCCGACGAAGGACTCCGGCTTGTCGTGGCCCGCGCCGAGCTGCAGGTCGACCTTGCAAGCCAGGAAGTTCTTGGCTTTGGGCACCGCGTTGACGCGCTCGACGTAGACCTCACCGGGGCCGCCGCTCGTGAGGCTGCCGACAAACTGGAGTTTGCCGTCGCGGATTTCCGGCCCGAGCTGGCCGTCGCGCTCGATGTGCCAGATGTCGCCGACCTTGTCGCGGTCAAAGCTGTCGCCGAGGGCTTCCTTTTGCGCGTGGTCTTCGATCGCCACCAGCGCCGTGCCCGACCACTGCGCCAGCGCGCTGTCGCGGCCGAGGTCGCGCTCCATGCGGTTCAGGCTCGCCATCGCGTCTTCGACGCGGCCACGGCTGTAGGCCACAACCGCCAGAGCGCCCTTGCCGTAGCCCTTGGCCTCGTCCGTTTCGGCGAGATCGCGCGCAGCTTCGAAAGCCGTGCGCGCCGCCCGCCAGTCGTTGGCGGCAAACGAACGCAGGCCCTGCAGCTCGTACAGCTCGAGCCGCGGCTCGCTGCTCAGGTCGACGGCGCGATCGAGGTAGCGGCGCGATGCGATCAGCGCCGAGGCCTGCTCTTCGCCGACGAGGCCCGCGGCCAGCGCCGTCTGCACGGCGGACATCTCGGCGATCGCGTGGCCAAAGTCGTCGCGCACGCGCAGCGCCTCGGTCAGCGCTTCATTGGCGGCGGGGTACTGCTCCATCAGCCGCAGGGTGCGGCCCCGCACGTAGAGCGTGTAGGCGTCGCCGGGCGCCGCTTCGAGCGAACGATCGCAGAAACCCAGAGCGTCGTCGTAGAGGCCGAGACGAGAGAACATCAGTGCCAGCCCCGCCATCGCGCGGTCGCGCAGCAGCGGCTGCTCGTCGGCAACGCGCACATAGAGATCGTGGGCCTGCTGCCATTCGCCGGTCTCGCACAGGCATACCGCCTGGCCGAGCGCCGCCGCGCCGTTGTCGGGCCCCGTGCCTTCTTGGCGGAACGCCGCCAGCGCCGCGGCAAAGTCGCCTTCGGCGTAGGCCACGCAGCCGCGCAGGTAGGACGAGGCGAGGCTCGTCGCGAGCTGCTTGGCGCCCGCGATGTCGCCAACGGCGAGACGGCACGACAGGATCGTGCGCTGCACGCGCCGGCGGTCGTCGTCGTTTTGCACGCTGCCGAGGGTTTCGGTGGCGCGCTTGGCCGCGGCCAACGCTTCGCCGCTGCGCCCGCGGGCGAGCAGGAACGCCGCCAACGCCGCGTGGTTCTGCGCATCGGTAGCGTGCAGCTCGGCCGCACCGCGCAGGTCTTCTTCGGCGTCGGCGAAAAGGCCCAGACGCTCCTTGATGACGCCCAGCCCGCGCAGGCGGAAGGCATCGGCCAGCACGTCGCCGGTCGAGCCTTCGAGCAGCGCCAGCTCGCCTTCGATGTCGCCACGCGCCTGCAAAACGCGCTGCATGACGCGCCGACCGTCGACGGTGCCGCCCGAGAGCTGCAGGTAGACTTCGGCCTGCTTGAGCGCTTCGTCGTAGATCCACGCATCGACGCGGGCGCGCTGCAGAAGCCAGGCGATCAGGTCGAGTCGCTCATCCTGGTAGCTGCCGTCTTCGGGCACCTTGCGCAGGCGGCGCTGCACCTCGTTGCGCACGGTGCCGGCGAGCTGGATGCGGTCGATCTCCTGCCCCTTGACGCCAAAGGTCCGGAGCTCGCCGAGCCGCCCCTTTTTGAAGCTAAAGACGCGCATGCGCATCTGCAGGGAGCCGAAATCGCCGCTCTCCTCGAGCGCGAACAGGTTGGTGCCGACAGGGGCTTCGATGCGGCCAAAGCTCGGGCTGCCGAGGCCGCCATACCAGATGCGGTCGTAGAGCTTGGCAGCCTGCTCTTTATCCATGCCTCGCGTCGACGGCTCTTGCGGCTCGGTGCCGCTGCCAGGCTGCGGTGCGCCAGCACCTCCGCCGGACTCCTCTTCGCCAGCTTCTCCCGTGCGCTGAATCGTCACGCCCGACACCGGTGCGCCACTGCGCTCCAGCAGCCAAGAGTGCGCCAAGTCCGGCCCCGGCCGCAGCGGCAGGCCCGCCAGCGACAGCGGCGCACGCGGCGGGAACGACAGCTCGCGCGGGGGCAGCGGCCGCGTCTCGCTGGGCTCCGTCATCAGGTCGCGCCGCTTGAGATCACCTGCTGCGGTGTCGACCAAGGACAGCGCACCAAACGCATCCGCCTTGTAGTTGGTCTCGTTAAACGCCGTTCGACGAACCGAGTTCGAGTCCTTGAGGTAGCCCTTGACGAGCCAGGCGCCGAGCAGCAGCACGAGGATCAACAGGATCTGTTCTTTGCGGATGCTCACTTGCTCTTCTCCTCACCGTCTTCGTCGTTGCCCGCGGCCGCGGCCGCGACCGTCACGCCAAGCAGCGACGCCTTGAGCGTGCACGGCTCGCCAGGACGCGTGGGCTGCGTCTGCCGCCACGACTCCACCAGCAGCGTGCGACCTGACTCGCGGCACGACTCGAGGAACCGGAACAGCGTCTCGGCATCGGCCTGGACCTGAATCTGCACTCGCTCTTCGGACAAACGGTCCGAGACGTCCACGCTGTCACCCGCCCGACGGCGCCCGCGTCGCCTTGCCGGGCGTCGCCGGCCACGCTGCGAATCGACCTTGATCGAGTCGATCGCCACCAGGCCGGCGGCATCTTCGTCGCGTTCGAGCACCGCGTCGTGCGCCGCGAACAGGCGCGCGCGCACGGCGGCGACCATGTCGAGGCCGAACAGCCGCCGACGAATCTCGTCGACGCCGGAGGCCACATCCCATGCAACATCCCCGTCATCGACGGTCGCATCACGCAGCGCACAGCCGTCCGCGATGGCGCGCTTGAGGTTGCGGCCGGTCAAGAACAGGTGCTGGTCGGCCGGCCCGCTCCACTTGCCGAAGGCGTCGGCGACCTCGAACTGCAGCGCGCCCTCGAGGCGCTGGCGCTCCGCGCGCAGCTGTTCGCCTTCTTCGTCGGCGGCATCGAGCGCGGCGACGCCATAGCCCTCTTTGGGGCCCGGCCGCGGCATCTTGGTGTCCGCGGGGTTGTACATCGAACCAATCACGCCAGACGCGATCCACCAGATCAACCCGCCGATGGCGCAGCCGATCAGCCACTGCTTGTTCTCTTGAACAAAAGCGCCGGCATCCATTACTTGCCCTCCAGGTCGATGTAGAGCGTCACGCGCTTGTTGTTGTCGCTGTTGCTCTGCTTGCTGTCTTGCATGGTTACCGCACCGATGGCGCCCATTTCGGCGTCCTGCTCGAGCGCCTTGCTAAACTCCAGCAGCACGCGGCTCGGATCGACGCCGTTGAGTTCTTTCGCAGCCATTTCGAGCACGACCTGCTGCGTTGCTTGCTGCCCCTGTGGTCGCCCGCGCCTACCGGCACGGCCAAACTCGATCTTCTCGACCCACAGCTGAGGCTGCAGGTGCTTGCCAATGGCGCGCTGCACGCGCAACAGGCCGTGCAGCGGTCGCGCCTTGGCCTGCAGGTTGGCGGCAATCGCCCGCTCCACGCCGTTTTCTTCGATCACCGCGACGGCGTCATCGTTGGTGCCGGTGCGACGCTGGATCTGGGCTGTCGCCGCGCTGACGGCCTTTTGCTTGGCCGCGACGGCCTTCTTGCTGTGCTGCAGCTTGAGGAACAGCACGCCGACGACGATCAGCGCCGCCAGGATGTTGAAGATCGTGCGCTGCTGGAAGCGCTGCTTCTTCTTGACCGCTTCCGGCAGAATCTCGAGGGCGTAGAGCGTCTCGTCAAGTCGCCCAACGGCTAGGCCCAGCGCAATGACCGCCTCGTGCCGCATCTGCTGCAGCTGCTCGGCGTCCTCGGGCGGCAGCGCGCTCAGATCGAGGTTCTCGAACGGGTCAAACAGCTCGACCGGGCAACGCAGGTTCTCGCGAAGCAGGCTGCGCAGGCCGCGCAGGCGCGCGCCGCCGCCGCAGACCAGCACCTTGTCGAGGCGCAGGTCTTGGATCTTGGTCTGTGCCTTGCAGAACGACAGCGAACTCTGGATCGCCGCCGGGATCGAGCCGGCCGCTCCGGCAGCGGCCATCGTGACCTTTTCGGCCTGACCGCTCTTGTAGTTGCCGCGCGACTGCGGATCGAGATCGAGCAGGTCCTTCTTGAGCACCTCGGCCTTGCGCGAGCTGACGTTGAAGTTGCCGGCGATCGCCTCGTCGAGTGACTTGCTGCCGCTCGTCAGGTTGCGCGCAAACAGCAGGTCGGTGCCGCGCACGATTGCGAGGTCGGTCGTCTCGTGGCCGACGTTGACGAGCGCCACCACGGCATCCGCTTCGACCGGGCCACACTTGAGGTAGGCGTTGTAGAGCGCCGTGCAGTTGGGCACGAACGCGCTGACCGCGCCGCCTGCCGATTCGATGTCCCCCTGCAGCCGCTCGAGCGCATCGTCTTTGGCGAGCGCCAGCAGCACCGTGTCGCTGCCCGATTCGTCTTCGATCGGCAGCAGGTTGTAGTCGGCGGACAGCGCGCCCCCCGACTGTTGGGCAAGATCCTCGATCTCAAGATCCATCAGGTTGCGCAGCTGCCAGTCGGGCGTCGGCGGCA
This sequence comes from Planctomycetota bacterium, assembly GCA_045105235.1. Taxonomy (GTDB): domain Bacteria; phylum Planctomycetota; class UBA1135; order UBA1135; family UBA2386. The sequence goes on from JBGCDH010000010.1 coordinate 88,335, forward strand.
CCTGGGTGTAGCGCAGCGTCATGTCGCGGCCGGCGAGGCCGCAGGTGCTGTCCTTGAGCGGGATGCCCGCTTCGGCGAGCGAGACGGCGCTTTCTGCCCGCGGCAGCCCTGCGAAGCGCAGCACGCTGACGCCATGCTTGCCATCTTGGGCTACGAGCACCTTGGCGCTGTGGTTGCCGATATCGACGGCGGTTGCTTTGCTTGCCATGCTCAGTCCTGCTTCAGGTGCTCGTCCATGTATGCGCGCACGATCTTGGCCAAGCCGGGCTTGGCGGCCGTCGCGAAGGCGTCCGAGAGCTCGGTCAGCCGCTCGCGCTGCGCCGTGTGCGTCGTGCGATCGAGAGCCGCGAGCCGCTCTTCGGCGGTGCCGCGCAGCTCGGCGATGCCCTCGATGCCCTTGAGGTTGCGCTCGCCGTAGAGCCCAACCAGCTCGTCGACGCCGGCACGCACGCGCTCAAAGCCGCCGCGCGTGTCAAAGAAGTCCGCCTGCTCCAAGCCCTGCTGCAGGCGGCGGAAGCGGGACGACTGCTCTTCGAGCAGGTCCGCCCGCAGCTGCTGCGCCGCGGCGAGCTCTTCCGAGTCCATCGGCACCGTGGCGACCAGTTCGCGCAGCGCGTCGAGCGCCGCGCCGGGCTGGCCATCGCGCCGTGCCGCGCTGGCATCGCGCAGCAGCTTGGCAGCTGCCTGACGCTCCTGCCGGAAGCCGAACAGCAGCTTGGGCGCAGCGGCAGGCACCGTCAGGTAGTAGAGCCCCTCGCGCAATTCGCCGCGGCACTCGCTTTCGGCATCGAGCTCGATCTGGACGCGCGTCGCAAAGCTGCCGAGCAGGATGTGCTGAGCCGTGAACGTGGACGCTGCGGCCGCCGAAGCAAACCGCTTGTCTGCGCCCGCTGCCATCAAGCCGGCGGCAGCGTCGGCCGGCAGAACCAGCTGCAGGCCAGAGGCGCCGTCGAGGCCGTTGGCCGTCAGGGTTACTGCAGGGTCCGCCGCATCGATCGCGACGCTCGCGCCGAGATCGGAGAGCTCGCACAGGCCGTCGCGGTGCAGGCGTTCGAGCGGCGCCGGCGCGCTCGCCGGATGCATGCCAAACAGCGTCACCGGGGCGTCCATGTCCGTCGAGCGCACGGCAACCGAAGCGCCGTAGCCAAACACCGTTTGGCCGCCGCTTTCGAGCAGCTGATCGATGGCGTTGCTGTCGCCGCCCTCGACGACGGCAAGGTCGTCGACAATGGCTTCGCTGTCGTCGTTGGGCAGCACCGCCACGACTTCGACCTGCAGGCGATCGCAGCCAGAGGGCATCGTCGCCGTCGTCTGCAGCTCCTGCCACTCGCCGTCGTAAGCCGCCATCTGCGTGCCGCTACAGAAGCGGAACGGCGTGCCTTCCTTCGACGAGGTCGCGATCGTGCGCAACGCAATCTGCGCGTCGCCACGGGTGGTCACAAATGCCGAGACCGTCAGCGATCGCCCCGCAAAAACCTGCAGCGGTTCGCTGAGGCGCAGCACGGCATAGTTCGGTTCGCCGCTTGGTGTGCCGCTCGGTGTGCCGTTTGGTTCGTCGTTGGCTTGGCCGCCTCCCGGGTTCCCGGCCACGCTATCGCCGGCCGCTTCGCCGCCTTCGGCTGCCGCGGCGCGGAAAGCCGACAGCGCCCCCTGGCCGGAATGGGCCTCGCCGCTGATCTGCCATGCCCGGCCAGCGGCACGAAGCTGCCAGCCCTCGATCTCTTCGGCCTCAAAGGAGCCGATACCGTCCGCCAGCTTGTTGCCGCTGACGACGAGCGGCTTGATCTGCCGCGGCGCCGCTGCGCCCTCGCCGCCGCCCGCACCCGAGGACGCTGAGGCGGCCGCGCCGCCGCCGCCGGCCGAGGCACGACCCTGCCACCACCAGTAGCCGGCACCGCCGACAATCAGGAGCAGCAGGATGCCGAGCAGTCCGGCCGACGAGCCTCGTTTTTGCAGCCGGGAGGCGTCGAGCTTGCGCAGCGAAAACTCGCCATCCGGCTCGACCGCGCCGCCGCCGGCCGCAGCATCCGCATCTTGGAAGCGCACGCGCAGCCGCCCGACGGTGACGACATCTCCATCCGTAAGGACGACCTCGGTGACGCGCTTGCCGTCGAGGAAGGTCCCGTTGGTGGAACCGAGATCCTTGAGGACGGGTCGGCCGTCCTCCGGAGTGATCTCACAGTGCACACCGGACGTTTTCTCGTCCGCTAACACGATGTCGTTAGCAGGCTTGCGACCGATGCGAACCGGTGAAGCGCCCACCGGTATCACGTCGCCAGCCCGGTCGCCGTCGAGGATCTCGAGGACGTAATTGGCCATTGGGAGTCTGGGTTGAGGGGTCGGAACGGCGCCGCGGCACCGCAACTGGCAGCGGGGCGACCACCAGTGTGTCCGGAGCCAGCGGCACCGAACCATCGCATCTCGGACCGCGTGGACTGCACCGCCGGGACAGGACTGAAACAAACTACCCGCAGGACGCGACACCGCAAGGTACTGTCCAGTACGCGTTCGCATCGCTCGTTCCGATGGCCAACCTCTACCTCGTCCCTGAAATCCCCGCCGCGGGCACCGTCTTGCTGGACGGCGACACCGCCCACCACCTGCTGCGCGTCCTGCGCGTGCGGCCCGGCGACCACGTCGAACTCGGCGATGGCCGCGGCCGAATCGCCAGCGCGCGCGTCCTCGAGCTCGGTCGGCACGACCTGCGCGTTCGGCTGGCGGCGGCGCAGCACGTGGCTGCGATCCGGCCCGCGCTGACCCTGGCCTTTGCTTGCCCGCGGCAAAACCGCGCCGACTGGCTGATCGAGCACGGCACCGAAGTAGGCGTCGCCTGCTTCCAGCCGCTGTGGACGGCCCGCAGCCGCCCCCAGAACCTTCGCCTCGAACGCTGGCAGAAGATCGCCGCAGCCGCAGCCGGCCAGTGTGCCCGCGCCTGGCTGCCCCAAATCGCCGAAGCCCAGGACCTGGAAGCGTGGCTCAGCTCAGAGCTTCCAGCCCGGCGCCTGCTCGCCGACGAATACGGCAGCACCGAGCTGGGCCTGCAAGGAGTCGACGACGCGACCACCCAGACGGCCGATACGGCTCTCCTCGTCGGCCCCGAAGGCGGCCTCAAGCCAGCCGAGCGCGACCGCGCGATCCAACTCGGCTTCCAACCCATCCAGCTCGGCCCACACATCCTGCGCACCGAGACCGCCGCCCTGGTCGGCGCCGCGCTCGTGATCCGCCAAGGCAAGAGCTGAGCCGCAAGCGGGCCGGCCTGCAAAGCAGGCTCGCAGCGCCGGCAGTGGGCCAATTGCCCAACTCACCGCGGCCGCTGCTTCCCGCAAATGCCGGCGCCTGAAGATGCCTGATTGCATGCTGCCAAAGGCAGCATGCAATCAATTCCCAACCGTCAGCCCAGCCGCGTTCGAGAACACAAAGCCGAAGGCGTTGGCCGCGCCATCGTAGACAGCCCACTGGTAGAAGGCCGTCTGGCCGATCAAGTTGGTGTCGTTCGGCACAGCCAGCGTTGACGTTGCAACGCCCTGCGGATCGACCGCAGTCTGCAGCAGCACCTGAGGCGCAATCAGCAGATCACAGCCAGGGGCCCCTGGCAGCTGCAGCGGCAGCGGCGAGCCGTTGTAGCTCGTGCGGGACCACGACCCCATCAACCATGCAACCGACGACGCGAGACCGTTCTCCAGACCGACGGCAACGCTCGAACCAACGAGCGGCTCCGTAGCGACGCTCAGCCCCGGCGCCGGGAACACCGGAGCCGTGATGCAGCGCACCGACCAGTTCGGACGCACGATCTTGAGCGACCAAGGCGCGCCGCTACCAGCGCGCTCGTAGGCCAGTCCGGCCGAGCCAGAGACCATGTCGTTGAGCACGATGTTCTGCGCGGTGTTGTCAAAGCCGATGTAGAACGCGCCATTGACGGTCGGCGGGTTGGCAAACGACGCCGTGTAGCTTCCCTGGGTCGCTCCGATGGTTGCCATCGTTGTCGCCAGAGGCGCGCCCGCAGGCTGACTGCCCGTTGCGGCAAACACGTAAGCCTGCACCTGAACCGGCGCGCCGGTCGTCGAGTTCGACAGCATCTCAAAGCTCTCGACCTGGCGTGGCGTGCTCGTGAAGGCACGGAAAACGTGCAGGTCAGACGAAGTCGAGCCGTTGAGCGTACCGCCGCCAACGTTGTATTCGGCGCAGTTCGGGATCGGCAGCTGAGTTGAACCAGGGCAGCCAGCACCGAAAAGCTCCACCGTGGCGATCGTCGAGCCGCCAGGAACCTGCGTTTCTACCGAGACAGACATTGCACCGGGGCCTGGACGCGCTTCGTCGATGTCACACATCGACGTGCCCGGCACGAAATCGGCATCAAAGCCAAAGTTGTAGATGCTGTTCCACTCGAGCGGGTTGCTCTGCGTTGCGCTGAAGACCACCTCGTTGCCAACGCGCTGGGCAGACCAGTCGTTGCCGCTGTCGTCGTCGATGTCGCCGAACGTAAAGTTCGTCGCGGTCGCCGTCGCATCGATCGGGATGCGCAGCGATGCACCACCACGGCTGTTGTCGACGTTGTGCACCGCATACTCGTAGTGGAACAGACCATTGCCGAGCGGCGTCACCTTGGAAGCGACGAAGAAGCGGCCGTCGTCGTTGCCGTTGCCGCCCGACTCAACAACGGCACCCGGCCAGCGCGACAGCACCGAGCCGTATTCTTGGCCTTCGGAGTTGTTGCCGAAGGACCACTGCGAGCCATTCCAGCTCGGGTTCATGCCGCGGTGCGCGAGGTTGTCGTCGCGGTTGGCGAGCGACTCGCCCTTGTGAATGAGCTGCAGCGCGTAGTAGTAGTCGGCGCCGGGCGTCAGCAGGTCGACTTCTTGCACCGTCACCCGGTGCTCAACGCTGTCGAAGATGTTTGAGTTGAGGCTGCGAACGCCGTCGGCGGCGGCGGGGTAGCCGGCCTGGTTCGGATCGCCGATGTCGAAGTAGCTGCCAACCGGATCCCATGTGCCCAGCCACGGATCGATTTCCACTGGCGGGCCGAGCCAAAAGCGCGATGCGTTGTTGCTCGGGCCGTAAGTGTCCGAGCAGTTGATGCCCATCAGCGAGCCGGTGCCCGGATCCTGACACGGACCGCACGAGCCATTGACGTTGATCGACGTGAACGCGTGCTTGCAGTAGCTCCAATCGTTGATCTGCTCGATGCGATCGTTGTGCACACGCAGCACGAGGAAGCCAAACATCGGGTGCTCCGGCTGCATCGCTGCGAACCACGGGATGTTGACCGAGCCCGGGTTGCACATGGTGTTGAGCATCGCCATGCCGGCTTCGCCGTTCGGGAAAGCCGGGCCGCGACGACCGTAGTAGGTCAGGTCATCGATGACCGTCAGTCGGCCATCGAGGCCAGCAACGACGTTGGACTGGGCGGCAAGGCCGGCAGCCATTGAGAGGACCAGGGTTGGCAGCGTGAATCGATGCATCGATCGCATTCTCCGAATCTATGGGGCTTACAGAGGGGTGAGGTGGTTCCGAACGGCAGATGCTAACGGCCGCATGGCTCGCCACCAAGTGGCCCCCAGCTGGCCGTACGCGGCGATCTGCCCGATGTATCCCTGCTGTAACCAGTCTCGCGGCCCCGGCCAGCCGCCCCACGCCAGCGGCACCCAAAACCCAAAGGCGCACGCTGGTCGAAACCAGCGTGCGCCCAGGGTCGGTGCAAGCTCGCCGCCGCAGTTGCGGCGAATAGCGTCGACTAGAAGCCGACCAGCGCGTTGCCGCCGTTCGACATCACGATCGACAAGCTGTTGACCGTTGGCTCCCAAATGGCCCACTGGTGGTAGACGCTGAGGCCCGCAAGGGTCGGATCGTTCGGCACGTTGATCGGGGACTGGGCGTCGCCCGACGCATCGGTGATGGCGAGATCCAGCACATCGGTCGAGACCAGCAGATCGCACCCCGGCGCGCCAGGAATGGCGAGCGGCAGCGGCAGGCCCTGCGAGACTTGATCCGACAGACCCGAAACGAGCACGGCAAACGTGTTGGCTAGCGCATCGCTGACAGCAGGGCTGTAGGCCGTGCCCAGCTCCGGCTGGCCGACGATGCCCATCGCTGGCGTCAAGAACGTCTGCGTGGACGTGCACGAAACCCGGTACGACGGGAAGTCGACGAGGCCCGACTGCGACCAGCCGCCGCTGCCTCGGAAGAAGCCGATGCCCGGGGTGCCCGCTGTCAGGTTCGAGATGACGCCGTCCGGCGAGTTTTCGTAGCCGACGTAGAAGGTGCCGGTCAGTGCGACCGGGCTGCTGAACGTCGCCGTGTAGAAGCCCGGCTGCGTGCCAACCGTGATGGTCGTCGTAGCGAGCGGCGTCGCGCCAGGCTGGCCACCCACATCTGGGTAGATGTGAGCCGGACGGTTCAAGGTGCCGTTGTTCGACTCCGTGTAGATATCGAACGAAGAGACGGTGATCGAATCCGTGTTGTCGACGCGGTACGTGTACTCGAACTGGTTGGTGTTTCCGTTGAGCGTGCCACCGCTGCCGTTGAGCTCGGGGCAGCTGAACGGTGCCAGCACCGAGCCCGGGCAACCAGCAGCGAACGTCTCGAACGCCGCCTGGATCACGCCACCTGGCACCGTGCTTGGCACGCTGACGGACAGCATGCCCGGACCCGGCCGTGCTTCGTCGATGACCACATCGCCCGAACCCGGGGCCACGTCGGCGTCGAAGCCGAAGTTGTAGATCGTGTTCCACTCGAGCGGCTGGCTGTTGCCGCCGGCCGAGAAGACGACCTCGCTGCCGACCTGCTGCGCCGACCAGTCGTTGCTGCCGTCGTCATCGATGTCGCCGAACGTCAGGTTGCTAACGACGATGCCAGCTGGCAGCGGAATGTGCAGAGCCGATCCCGCGCGGCTGTTGTCGACGTTGTGGACGGCGTATTCGTAGTGGAAAAGCCCACCACCGAGCGGCGTCGCCTTGACGCCGACGAAGAAGCGACCGTCGTCGTTGCCGTTGTGCGCCGAGGTGACGCTCGCGCCGGGCCAGCGATCGAGCACCGAGCCGTACGTCTGGGCGGCGGCGTTGTTGCCAAACGACCACTGCGAGCCATTCCAGCTGGGCGTCATGCCCCGGTGCGCCATGTTGTCGCCGCGGTTGGCGAGCGACTCGCCTTCGTGCACGAGCTGCAGCCCGTAGTAGTAGCTGGCGCCGGGCGTGACCAGGTCCGCCTCCTGCACCGTGACGCGATGCTGCACGTCATCGAAGATGTTCGGGTTCAGGCTACGCACTCCGTCTGCGGCTAGGGGGTAGCCGGCCTGCGACGGATCGCCGATATCAAAGTAGCTGCCGATCGGGCTCCACTCTCCGAGCCACGGATCGATCTCGCTCGGGGGGCCGAGCCACTGCCGCGCAGCGTTGTTGCCGGCACCGTAGGTGTCGGAGCAGTTGATGCCCATCAGCGAACCGGTGCCGGGGTTCTGGCAGGAGCCGCAGGCGCCGTTGACGTTGACCGACAGCCACGCGTGCTTGCAGTAGCTCCAGTTGCTGACTTGCTCGATGCGGTCATTGGCGACGCGCGCAACCATGAAGCCAAACACCGGGTGGTCCGGGTTCATGGCTTGGAACCACGGGATGTTGACCGATCCCGGGTTGCACATGGTGTTGAGCATGGCCATGCCCACTTCGCCGTTGGGATAACTAGGGCCGCGGCGGCCGTAGTAGGTGAGGTTGTCAATCCGACTCAAGCGGCCGTCGAGACCGTTGACGATGTTGGACTGCGCAGTCAGATCGGCGGTGGCGCAAGCCGCTGCGGCGAGCGCGCTGAACGCGAGCAAGGAAGGAGTTCGCATAGGGGTGCTTTCGGGGCAAGGCGTGCCCGAGCCGAAACTACGGCCAAGGCCCCTAACAGCATCGCAGACGATCCGGGGAGCGGCAAGCGATGCCGCGGCAAGAAAATGCGCCCAAGCAGATTGTCTGCCGGGCGCAGCTTGCGCGCCGGGCTCAGATCCGGCGATGGCAGCGCCAGATCCGGCCAGGGCCCTGCGAGCCAGGGCCCTGCGAGACGGGGCCCTGCGAGACGGGCTCCCGCTAGTTTAGGCCAACCAGCAGCGCCAAGCCGTTCGACGTGACGATGTTGAACGGGTTGATGTTGGCCACCAAGGCGGCGCCCTGGTTGTAGAGCACGACGCCCGACAGGCTCGGATCGTTCGGGAACGCGAACGAGCGCTGGCCGCTGCCTCCCGCAACCGGGATCACGTCGATGACATCGAGCTGCTGGTAGAGGAAGCAGCCCGGCATGCCGAGGAACGTCAAATCGAGACCGCCTGAAATCGGCGACAGCGACAGGATCGAAAGGCCCCCCACCGACGTCAGCGGCACGTTGCTCGTGACGAGGTCGATCGACGTGCCGATGATCGGCCGCGCCGAGGCCGTCAGCTCCAGGTCCGGCACCGGGACGCCCGCGCAGATCGTGACGCTGCCGTTCAGGCTGTTCGAGATGTCGATGCCGCCGGGGTTGGCCACACCGCCACCGATCGAGAACCCGACGAGGTACTCGTTGCCGCCAACGCCGACGTTTTGATAGAGGACGTGCACGTCCCCATTGGCCCAGAACTGCATCTGGAAGGTTGCGGTCAGCGAGCCCGAGAAGTTCTCGACCGCATCCCACGTCACGACGGTGCGCTGCGCGTTGCTCGTGAAGAAGACGTCGCCGCCCTGGTTGGGCGAAAGGTCGTGCCACAGGCCGGCCCAGCGCGTCGCGCCGCCCAAGAAGCTACCGACGCTCGGATCATACGCGGTGCCGTTGGACGACTCCGAGACGAAGCCGTTGGAGCAGATGTTGAGCGAGCCGGTCGAGCCCCCCGGGAAGGGCAGCGTGTGCGACAGCGTGCGCGTCGATTGATCGTCGTCGCCCAGGTTGAGGTTGGTCGCACCCGTCGGCGCAATCCAAGAACCCTGCCCCGCGTCCAGCGTGTAGCTGTCCCCGCTGGCATCGTAGGTCAGCGTGAAGGCTGAGTTGCCGAGGTCGAAGCCCGGCTCTTCGTAGAACGCGGCGTCGCATTGAACCGGCGAGCCACCGCAGCCCGTGCCAACGGACGACACCGTGGCAAACGTCGACCCTGCCGGCGCCTGGGTCGCGACGGTCACCATCATGGCGCCGGGCCCCGGACGCGCTTCGACGATGTCGCAGCCGGACTGGCCGGGAGCGAAGTCGGCATCGAAGCCGAAGTTGTAGATCGTGTTCCACTCGAGCGGCTGGCTGCCGACACCGGCTTGGAAGACAATCTCATTGCCGACGCGCTGGGCCGTCCAATCGTTGGCCGAGTTGCTGTCGATGTCGCCAAACGTGAAGTTGCTGGCCGATGCGCTGGCATCGATCGGGATGCGCAGCTCGGCACCGCCGCGGCTGTTGTCGACGTTGTGCACCGCATACTCGTAGTGGTATTGCCCACCGCCGAGCACCGTCACCTTGCTGGCGACGAAGAAGCGACCGTCGTCGTTGCCGTTGTGGCCCGACTCGACCGTAGCACCTGGCCAGCGGTCCAGCACAGAGCCGTAGTCCTGACCCGCCGAGTTGTTCGAGAACGACCACGTCGACCCGTTCCAGCTGGGGGTCATGCCGCGGTGCGCCAGGTTGTCGCCGCGGTTGGCGAGCGCCTCGCCTTCGTGCAGCAGCTGCAGCGCATAGTAGTAGTCCGCGCCGGGCGTCAGCAGGTCCTGCTCCTTGACCGTGACGCGGTTTTGCACGCTGTCAAAGATGTTTGAATTGAGGCTGCGCACACCGTCCGCAGCATTCGGATAGCCGGCCTGCGACGGATCGCCGATATCGAAGTAGCTGCCAACCGGATCCCACGTGCCAAGCCACGGGTTGATCTCGTTCGGCGGGCCGAGCCAGAAACGGCTGGCGTTGTTGCTGGCCCCGTAGGTATCCGAGCAGTTGATGCCCATCAGCGAACCCGTGCCCGGATCCTGGCACGACCCGCACGAACCGTTGACGTTGATCGACGTGAACGCGTGCTTGCAGAAGCTCCACTCGTTGATCTGCTCGAGGCGATCGTTGGCAACGCGCACGATCAAGAAGCCGAACATCGGGTGGTCCGGCTGCATGGCCGCAAACCACGGAATGTCGACCGAGCCCGGATTGCACATCGTGTTGAGCATGGCCATGCCGGCCTCGCCGTTCGGATGCGCCGCACCCCGGCGGCCGTAGTAGGTCAAGTTGTCGACCACGGTGAGGCGACCGTCGAGACCGGCCACGATGTTGGATTGCGCCACGAGGCCAGAAGCCACGGCGCCAAACGCCAAGAGAGAAGCTGTTCGCATAGGGAAGCTGGAGCTGAGGGCAGCAACCTGCGCAACCTGCCGCAGGCCTTACGTCGCAAGCATGCAACAGCGGCGCGCCATGGGCAAGGTGCCCCACTGCCAATGCTCGTCACCCTTGCCATCGGCCGCTCCGGCACCGACTGTACTCTCTGCGCGCCTTCGACCGCCGCCCAAGCGGCCGGCCGCGGCGTCGCTCAAAGCCCGCACGACCGCATTCCATTCGCCCATGCACGCATCGCCACGCCGCCGACCTTCTGCTGCCGCCTACCTCGCCACAGTCCTCGGCACGTGCGCGCTGACGGCGTCGGCCCAGTCCAAGCTGCTGCGACACCCCGACGTATTCGGGGACCAGGTCGTCTTTACCTACGGCGGCGATCTCTACCGCGCGCCGCTGGCCGGCGGCACGGCCATGCGCTTGACCACGACCCCGGGAATCGAGCTCTTCGCCAAGTTCTCCCCGGATGGCCGCTGGATCGCATTCACCGGCCAGGTGCATGGGGACGAGCAGGTCTGCGTGATTCCCAGCTCCGGTGGCGAAGTGCGCCAGCTGACCTGGCACCCGGCCACCGGTCCACTGCCGGCTCGCTGGGGCTACGACAATCAGGTCTACGGCTGGACGCCGGATGGCACCAGCGTGCTGTTTCGCAGCCTGCGCGACGCCTGGACGCTGACGGGCGGGCGCCTCTACACCGTGCCGCTGCCCGCCGTCGCCCGGCGACGCGGCGCCCTGCCGGTGGCGCTGCCCATGCCGATCGCCGGCGCCGGCGCCTTTTCTCCGGATGGCGAACGCATCGTCTATGCGCCGCTGTTTCGCGACTTCCGCACCTGGAAGCGCTATCAGGGCGGCTGGGCGCAGGAGCTGTGGCTGTTCGATCCGACGACGAACAAGAGCGAGAACATCAGCAACCACGTGCGCGCCGATCGCGACCCGATGTGGATTGAGGATCGTATCTGGTTCGCCAGCGACCGCAGCGGCACGATGAATCTCTGGTCCTACGACACGGCCGCCAAGACCGTGCACCAAGAGACGTCGAGTTCGTCCTGGGACGTTCGCTGGCCGAGCGCCGGCGGCCCCGAGGACCACGCCATCGTCTTTGAGCAGGGCGGCGAGCTTTGCTACCTCGACACCGAGACGCGTGAACGCCGCACGATTTCGATCCGCGTGCCGGATGAGGGCGAAGCGTCGCGGCCGCGCCGCGTCGACGCGCAGCCGTTCATCGAAAGCTACGATCTGAGTCCGGGTGGCCGTCGCGCGGTGTTTGCGGCGCGCGGCGAACTCCTGACGGTGCCGAAAAAGAACGGCGACGTGCGCGACCTGACGCATTCGCCCGGCGCCCACGACAAGGCGCCGGCATTCTCCCCGGACGGCAGCACGATCGCCTTCGTCAGCGACCGCAGCGGCGACGAGCAGCTGTGGCTGATCGATCACCTGGGCACGGCCGCCAGCCTGCGGCAGCTTACGAAAGATCTGACCGGCATGCTGCAAACGCCGGACTGGTCGCCGGACGGCACCAAGCTGGCGTTTTCCGACCACAACGGCGTGCTGCGGGTGTGCGACGTCGCCAGCGGCGAACTGACGATCGTGGCCGATGAGCCGCGCGGGATGCTGCGCGATCATCGCTGGTCGCCGTGCTCTGGCTGGCTGTCGTTTTCGATGTCCACGACGACCGACCTCACCAAGCTGCACCTGTATTCGCTGGCCGATCAAACGCTGCACAACATCAGCCGCGAGCTGAGCAACGACCGGCAGCCCGTGTTCAGCCGCGACGGCGAGCGCCTGTTCTTCATCGGCATGCGCGGTTTCCAGCCGCGTTTGCCGGGCGCCTACGAATGGGACTTCCAGGTCGACCGCGCCGACGGGATCTATGCACTGGCGCTGCGCGAAGACCTGCCGGCCCTGTTCGGACGCTTGAGCGACGAGGCGGTGGTGGCGGCCGAGGGCGGCAGCCATGCCAAGGCCGCGGCGGCAGGCCCAGCGGAAGACTCAGCGGAAGAGCCAGCAGACGAAACGAAGCCCGCCATCACGCGCATCGATCTCGACGGCATCGCACAACGGGTCGAAGCGCTGCCGATCGAACTCGACAACTATGCCGGCCTCGTCGCAGCCGAAGACGGCCAGCTCATCTACGCCAAGCGCGGCGGCTCCTACTATGGCCGCGGCAGCGACCGCCCCACCACGCTGCACGCCTACTCGCTCGCCGACCGCAAGTCGGTGCAGCTCGCCAGCGGCCTGCGCGGCTACTCGCTCGGCGCCGACGGCAAGCACCTGCTGATCCAGACGGGAGCGGGCTTTGCCGTGGCCAAGGCATCCACCGCCGGCAAGGACGCGCAGAGCAAGCTCGACCTGAGCGCGCTGCGCACGACCAAGGTCGCAGCCGACGAGCACTGGCAGATCTTCCAGGAAGTCTGGCGGCGCTACCGCGACTTCTTCTATGTCGCCAACATGCACGGCATCGACTGGCTGGCTCTGCGCGAGCAGTATGCGCCGCTGGTCGCGCACGTGCGCCATCGCAGCGACCTCAACTACGTCATCGGCGAGATGATCGCCGAGCTCAGCGTCGGCCACGCCTACATCAGCGGCGGCGATCTCGGCACGCCCGACCGCCCGGACACGGCGCTGCTCGGTTGCACCCTGCGCTTTGACCAACAGTCCGGCCGCTACCGCATCGACCGCATCCTCGCGGGAGAGAACGACTCGCCCACCTATCGTTCGCCGGCGACCGCTGTCGGCGTTCGCCTGCAGGCGGGCGACTACGTGCTGGCGATCGACGGCGAAGAGCTGCAGCCGCAGACCAATCCCTACCGCAAGCTGCAGCACAAGGCCGGCCGCACGATCACGCTGACGGTGCATACGCGCCCCTCGCTCGAGGGCGCGCGCACGGTCGAGCTACAGCCCGTAACAAGCCACAGCGACCTGCACTACCACGCCTGGGTCGAAGCCAACCGCGCGCGGGTGCACAAGCTCAGCGACGGCAAGCTCGGCTACGTGCACCTGCCCAACATGGGCGCCGAAGGCATCCGCGAGTTCATCCGCCAGTACTACCCGCAGCGCGACAAGCAGGGGCTGGTCATCGACGACCGCTTCAACGGCGGCGGCAACGTCTCGCAGATGGTGCTCAATCGGCTCTCGCGCAAGCTGCTGATGTGCACGTTTGGACGAACAACCGGCTACGACCCGTACCCGAACTCGCTGTTCCACGGCCATCTTGTTTGCCTGCTCAACGAGACGTCGGCCAGCGACGGCGACATCTTTCCGGCGATGTTCAAACGCCAGGGGCTCGGCCCGCTGATCGGCAAGCGCAGTTGGGGTGGCATCATCGGCATCACCAATCGCGGCATGCTGCTCGACGGGGGCACCGTCAACGTGCCGGAGTTTGGCAACACCGAACCCGGGCCGAAGTGGACCATCGAAGGCGAAGGTGTGACGCCGGATATCGAAGTCGACAACGACACCGAGTCGGTGCTGCGCGGCGAAGATCCCCAGCTGCAAAAGGGCATCGAGGTCTTGCTCGAACGCATCCAGGCGGACCCGCGCCCGCTCCCGACCGCTCCGCCGGCCCCGATCAAGACCGGCCGATGAGCCAGGGACGAAGAGACGGCCGGAGCTCAAACGGCCATCGCGGCGGCAGGCAGGATCGCGGCGGCAGGCAGGATCGCGCGCGGCCCGATCGAGGTCGACAGGACCGTGGCGACGCCGGTGCCCGCGAAAAGCTGCCGGAGCTGCGCCTGAAGGTGCGCGCCAACGGCCGGCACCCCTGGTTCTACCGCAAGATGGTGCAAAAGCCGGCGGCTCCGATCCCTGCCGGGAGCGCCTGCAAGGTGCGCGACCGCGAAGGCAAGTTGTGCGGCGTCGGCTTCTACAATCCACGCGCCGAACTGGCGCTGCGTATGTTCGCCGACAAGCCGCCTGAGACGACCGTCACCGCGCACTTCCTGGCGGCGTTGGAGCAGGCCATCGAGCTGCGCGAACAGGCGCTGGCACTGCCGCAGACCACCGATGCCTACCGACTGATCCACGCCGAGGGCGACGGCTTCCCCGGCCTCATCGTCGACCGCCTCAACGATGCCATTGTTGCCCAGGTCAGCTCGCTCGGCATGCTGCAGCAGCTCGAAGCCGTCGGCGAACGCCTGCTGGAGCACTACCCAGGCGCGCGCCTGCTGCTGCAGCAAGACAAGGAATGGAGCGAACGCGAGGGCATCGAAAAGCTGCCGCGCGTGGTGCCGGCGCAAACGATCGTGCGCGAGCACGATCTGCGCTACGCGGTCGAAGCCGGCACCGGGCACAAGACCGGGTTCTTCGCCGACCAGCGCGACAACCGGCTGCTGGTGCGTTCGCTGGCCCGCGGCCGCCGCGTGCTCGACCTGTGCTGCAACAGCGGCGGCTTCGCGATGAACGCGGTGCGCGGCGGCAGCAAGCGCGTGCTGGCCGGCGACCTCGACGAGGCCATGGTCGAGCAAACCCATCGCAATGCGCGCGCCAACAACCTGCGGTTCGAGGCCGTTCACGGCGACGCGTTTGACATGCTGCGCTCCGCCAACCAATCGGCCTACGACCTGATGGTCCTCGATCCGCCCAAGTGGGTCGCAAACAAGAACGAGATCGAAGCCGGCCTGCAGCGCTACTTCGACCTCAACCGACTGGGCTTCGAGAAGGTCGAGCGGTCCGGCATCGTGGTGACGTGCTCGTGCTCGGGCAGCGTCTCCGAAGACAGCTTTGTGCGCATGCTGCGCGACGCCGCGGTGGCAGCGCGCCGCGACGTGC
This sequence comes from Planctomycetota bacterium, assembly GCA_045105235.1. Taxonomy (GTDB): domain Bacteria; phylum Planctomycetota; class UBA1135; order UBA1135; family UBA2386. The sequence goes on from JBGCDH010000010.1 coordinate 103,392, forward strand.
GCATCCTGCACCTGCGTTCGGCCGGGCCCGATCACCCGATCGCGCTGGAGTGCCAGGAGACTCGCTACCTGAAGGTTGCGGTGCTACAGGTTCGCTGACGCGGGCGGCGGCGGGCTTTCAGCCTGCGGCGAGATCTTTAGAAGCGGTCCAAAAACCGCTCGTAGCCGATGTCGCGGCAGAACGTTTGCAGATCCTCGGTCGGCCCGCGCCACTGCAAGTCGTCGAGCGACTCTTGGATCGGCACGTCGAGCCGCACGGTCGCGAGCCGCTTGTAGAGCGCGACCTCTTCCTGGTTCGCGCGCAGGTTGGCGGCCAGCCCTGCCGCGCCGCGCACCTTGACCGCCCACTCCGCCTCGTCGGCGGGGATCGCCTCCAGGTGCTCGTAGTGGAACAGCATCGTCGCCGACGACTTGGCGCCCCACTTGGGCACTCCTGGGATGCCGTCCTGGTCATCGCCGACGAGCGCCAGATAGTCGGGAATCGA
>JBGCDH010000011.1:0-234461 GCA_045105235.1 Planctomycetota bacterium
CAGCAAAGCAAGCAAGGCGCGCCATGCCAAACGCCCGTCGCGCTGCAGCAACGACACCGCAACCACGAAACAAACCGGGGCCAGGAAGACGCCAACGCGCTCTCCGTGTAGCCAGTTGGCGCCATACGCGGGAGACGCCACGAACAGACCCAGCATCGCCAGCAGTAGGGCGTTCGCTCGATGGCCCGCCTGCGTGCCCAACGACAGCACATCCGGAAACGACCGTCGCACCACCGTGAACAGCGTCGCACCGAGCAGCCAGACGAGAACGACTTGCACCCAAACAACAGAGGCTATGGTTGCCCCCGGAACGGCCAGCGCCGCGAGATGCAGGAGCCTGGCAAACGCGTGGGAGGGCGTTCCGTCAAAGCGGTACCAGTCGGCAAACGACCACACCGGCGCGAGGTCGCCGAGAGCCACACGAACCGCAAGCGGTTCCGGGATGGGCGCCGCAAACGTCGCCCACACAATCGCCGCGCAGAGCGGGAGCAGGGCAACTAGCCAGAGGGCTACACGTCGCATCATTCGCTGATCTCCTTGGTCGCCGGCCCAAGCGCCGGCCGCGCTACCATCAAGCGATAGCATGCGCACCCCCGCGCGTAGAGGCGTTCGAGTAGGAAGCCGCCCACAAAAGCGCCCAGCACCCGCCGCACAAACGGCACCGGCGTCACCAAGCGCCCGCGCCGGGTCCGCCGCAGGCTGCGCTCGATCGCCGCGACGTCGCGGCGTGGCACCTGCGAGGTGAGGTCCACGTCTTCTACGATTTCGAATCCGGCAGCGCGCAGCGCTGCGTCGGCAGCCGCGCGGCTGCGCATCGGTGGCGAGTGCCACGCCGTGGCCAGGCCCGCGACATCCGGATCGCCGTCCAACTCCTCGCCATCTGCAACCAACAGATCTTCCAGCCAGACAAACCGACTATCGCGCCCGGCACGCAGCGAGGCGGCAACGTTGCGAAGCACGTCGCCAAGCTCGCGCGTGTGGCCAAGCGCCTCGATTGCGACCACGTGGTCCACCTTTGGCAGCGCCTCATTCATAGCCTGCCGCTCGAACCTGCTGTGAGCGGACTGATCGCGCGCAGCCGCGACTTCGCGCGCACGCGCAACCTGGTAGGCGCTAGGCGTGACGCCCACGACGTGCTCTGCGCCGGCTTGCAGAGCCCGAAACGAAGTCGCGCCAAACCCGCAGCCAAGGTCCAGAAGGCGACAGCCCGACACGCCCTTGCCAAGGCGCCGCTGCAACCACGCGTCGAGCCCAGCCATCCCGTCGGCGGGAACGTCGCTGCCCGGTGCTGGCGGAAGCAGCCGTTTGCGGATCTCGAGCCCTTCCAGCGACCCTGGCGCCATGCCGCGACGGCTACGCCACCACTGAAAGCGCGCCAGCGCCTCATACATACGAATGGCGCCCAGCTCAGACATCGACCTGCTGCGAAGGATCGCGCTCCAGCACAAACACGAGTTCATTGCACCAGCGCAGCGGCAGCCACGATGAGGCAAGCCGCTCATCGCGACCCGGCCGCGGGGTTTGCCCCGGCAAACGCTGCCACCATCTCTGGCGTGGCCACTGGTCCGGCAACACGCGCACGATGCGCAAGCCGCAGCGCGCGAACAGCTCGCTCCATGACGTGATCGTCATCGCATCTTGATGACCCTGCACTTCTCTGTGGCCGAGACCTTCGCGCCATACGCGCCAAACCAGCGTGCTCGCATTGCGCACGAGAAAGCAAAACCGCGCATCGTGCTTCGCGACGCGGACCATTTCCTTGAGTGCCTTTTCGCGGTCGAGAAACCGCTCGAGGGACCCGAGACAGGTAACGCCATCGAACGTCTCGCTGTCGAACGGCAGTTCTTCCGCGTTGCCAACACGCGCATCGATACCGGGCAGCAGCCGGCTCGCTAGCGCAATGGCCTCGCTCGACAGATCCACGCCGCTCGCCTCGATTCCCCGCTCACGCGCCGCCTGCAGTACGAGCCCGGGGCCGCAAGCCACATCGAGGTGTCGCTTTCCTGCCGTCAACCCCAGCAACTGTAGAAACACCGGATAGGCGCGCGGCGGACGCAAATACCGCAAGCCCTTGCGACGATAGGTTTCGTCAAACCAGGCGGCGACTTCTTGTTGCGGAACAGAGGGGGCGGACATGGTTGCTAGCGGAGACCGGGCAAAGGCAAATAGCGAGGCACACGGCGCACGTATTCGCGCCAAGACGACGTGTAACGCGCATCGAGGTTTGCCTCCTCGAGCCGAACACGCGTATGCATATTGAGGAAATAGAGCGGCGCTCCTAGCCACAGCCACGGCCCGCCAATCACTGCGCACAAACCACCGTACATTGTCCACATGCCAATCAGGCCGGGATTGCGCGAGATCCGAAACATGCCGGCGGGGAGCGCGTCGTTCCGCTTCGCGGTGCGCAGCTGCAGCACCGAACCAAAGCATATGAAGCGACCGAGCCAAACCAATCCGAGGCCGGGCCAGAGCCAGGCCTCGTGCCGCATCGGAGCCAGAATCGCCTGCGTGCTGGGCGCAGCAACAACGACCAAGGGTACCAAAAACAGCGCAATGCAGAGCGCTGTCGGGAGCAGAAAGAGCAGCAGTCGCTTCGCAAGCGGCGACCGACGGGCGGCAACCAGCTCGGGCGCGTCGCCGTCGCCGTCGCCATCCCCACCCGTGACAACAAGCTGCCAGACGCTGGCTTCGCTCGGAATCGGAAACGCGACCAGCTCGACGACCAACGACGCGTAGGCAGCGATCAGAACGATGTCGGCAGCGTTCATAGACGCAGCTCCTGACGCCGACGGGCAAAGAGGTAGAACCAATCGCCGGCGAAAGACCATGCGAGCAGCACGACCGCGCCGAGGGTAACCAGGTCGAGAGCGCCGCCCGAATCACACGGCAGCAACGCAAACAGCAGCGCGCACACGACGATCGCGCAAACGATCCGACCGCGCTGGTTGTCGCCGTCCACGGGTTTCGACTCGTTTGCCGGCATTCCCAGCCACCAGGCGGAGAGCACAAATAGATAGCGAAGCGCCGGCAGCAGGAGCACATGCGAACCGCCGCCGCGCACGACCACCAGAATCGCCATTGCGAGCACCGCGAGCTGGTCGGTTTCCATGTCGAGCAACGCGCCAGACTCGGTCGCACGCGTACGCCGCGCGAGCCAACCATCGACGAGGTCCAGCGCGGCGATAGCTGCCAGCAGGCTCCAGAGCCACCAGGAATGCGCCGAGAAATACGTATGGCTCGCCACAACGGCGGCCAGCCCGACTGCGCGCAAAAGTGTGACCCCGTCGGCCGGCGTGCGCGGAGTGCGGAGAATCATCGCCAGCGTCAGCGTGCTCGCACCAAGCGCTAGGGCGAGACCGAATCCGAATCCCGGATGTGCAAGCCGATCCGACCACGCGATCCACACCAGCGCGGGCACCCATGCCAACGCCTGCACACGCGACCAGACTGCAAGCCAAGACGAGGACACCGGTCAGACAGCATACATCCTGACAGCGAACACGTTCGAGTGGGAAGCCCCATCGCCCCCCCAAGCATCGTTGGCATGGCGGTCGTGCAACGTCGTTTCGTGGGGCGCGACTCCTCCGCGAAAACGCGCTACGCTTTTGCGCCTTCTCGCTTCGCCGCCTGCATGTCCTGCTCACTTTCCAACGACCTTCCGTGGTCCGCATTGCTCGCTGCCCGTGAGCTGCTCGCCGCTGGAGCGCTGAGCCTCGCATTTGCAGAACGTCGCGGTGCCTGGACCTGCCGCGACGGAGCCGATGCGGAACCCGACTCCCTCCTGGTCGAAGTGGAGCCAGGTTCGCTTGAAGAATACGTATCGCCGGCGAGCGTCGCCGCGGCACGCGCCATCTATCGAACCAACGCGCACGGCTTGCCGTCGATCGAAGCCACCCGGCCGAACGACATCTCTCTCGAGCCGACGATGGAGAGCGCTGCGCGCGTATACCTGCCGATACTGATCGGCGCCGCACGAGCGCATCGCAGCGGCAGCAGCTTTGTTGCTGGCCATGTAACGCAAACACTCGATGGCCGCATCGCCTGCGAAAACGGCCAGTCGCAGTGGATCGGCAACATGGCCGACCAACACCATTCGCACCGCATGCGAGCGCTACTCGATGGCGTCATGGTGGGCGCGACGACCGCCTTGCGCGACGACCCGCGACTCGACGTTCGACATGTCTCCGGGCCAAACCCCCGCCGCATCGTCGTCAGTGGGCGAGGGCGCGCCGTTCGCGAGGGCAAGGATCTTCGACTGATGCAGGCGCCCGGCTGCGAGATCTTTGTCGACGCCGGACTCGATCTAGGCGCCGAACGACAGGGCGTCAACGTGCACCGTGCTCCTGCCGAAGACGCGCACCTAGAGCCTGCCCAGATCCTCAGCAAGCTGCGCGAGGTAGGCGTGCACTCGGTCTACCTCGAAGGAGGATCGAGCATCTTGTCCTCCTTCTTGTTGGCCGGCAACGTCGACATACTGCAGGTTCACATCGCGGCGATGGTGCTCGGGTCCGGCCTGCCAAGCCTGCGCTTTCCTACGGTCGAGCACGTCGACCAAGGCCTGCAGCTGCACATGGATCACGCCGTGCTCGATGGGCACGTGCTGCTCACCTGTCGCCCCAATCCCACGGGCAGCCGTTAGGTGGCAGGCGACAAACGGCAAGCGGCGACGACACGGGGATACTGGATCGAGGCCCCAGGGCGGGGCCGCTTGGACGACGTCACCCTGCCAACGCCAAGCGACGACGAGGTGCTGCTGGAGGCTGTCTGCACCGGCATCAGCCCAGGCACAGAACGGCTTGTCGGGCTCGGCCGCGTGCCGGGCGCACTCGCCGACGAGATGGCCTGCCGCGGCATGCAGGGCACCTTTTCGCTACCGCTTCTCTACGGCTACAGCTTCGTCGGCCGCGCCTGCCATGGCAAAAACAAGGACCGCCGCGCGTTTGTCATGCGTCCACACCAACAGCGTGCGGTCGCTTCACAAAGCGAACTGACCTGGCTGCCCGACGACCTGCCAGCGGCGCGCGCGACTCTCTTCGCCAATCTTGAGACGGCACGCAACGCGATCTGGGATGCCGCACTGCTGCCGACCAGCAACGCGATCGTCATCGGTGCGGGAGCTGTTGGGCTGCTCTGCGCCTTCGTCCTGTCCTGCGACCGGCCAACCGGACCAGGAGCCACCATTGTCGAGCGCGACCCAGCGCGACGCGCGCGAGCTGCCGATTTGCCCTGGATCGAAGCTGCCATCGCACCGGAGGAGCTGCCGCGTGAACACTACGACACTGCCGTTCACACGACCGCGAGCCAGCAAGGTCTACAGCTCGCGATCGACGCAGTCGGCTTCGAAGGCCAAGTGCTCGAGCTCTCTTGGTATGGCGATACGCCGGTCTCGCTGCGACTCGGCGGTTCCTTTCACTCTCGCCGCAAACGCATTGTCGCATCGCAGGTCGGCACGATCGCTGCGCCGCACCGCGCCGCCGGCTACGCCGCTCGTCGCCAGGTCGTGCTCGAAATGCTGCAGAACCGCGACCTCGACCAGCTGCTCGACGCCCCCATTCCCTTTGCGCGCGCCGCCGAAGCGTTCACCTCGCTCTATCGCGGAGAACTCACGTCGCCGTGCCCCGTGTTCGACCACGCCCTTGGCCGCCCGTCCGCATAGACTGTCGCCATGTCGACTCCCGAGACCTTCCGCGTTGCCGTCAAGGACCACGTCATGATCGCCCACAGTCTGGATGGCGAGGTGTTTGGCCCCGCCCAGCGCATGCATGGCGCGACCTACGAAGTTATCACCGAATACGGCACGAGTCGGTTGGATGACAACGGCATCGTTGTCGACATCGGCCTTGCCACAGACACCCTCAAGAACGTGCTCGACCCACTTCGCTTTACCAACCTCGATGAGCTGCCGCAGTTCACCGGCAAGAACACCACAACGGAGTTCCTCGCTCACTGGATCCACGCGCAGCTATGCAAAGCGTTCGGCGGGCGATTTCAGGGTTCGCTGCGCGTGACGCTTGAGGAAAGCCGCGTCGCATGGGCCAGCTTCGAAGGCCCGATCGGGTGATCGAACTGCTGGAGCCACCGCGTCATCCGAACTTCGTGTCCGGCGGCTTCCGCTATCACGAACGCATCGTGAAGGCGCTAGGGCCCCAGCGGGCGCGCTGCATCACAGTAGAGCCCGGCCAACTGCACGAGCATGTGCAGGCAACACGGCGCGCCGATCCATCTCGACATATCGTGGTAGATGGTTGGTTTGCCGAACTTGCCCGTCGCCCGCTGCCAAGCGACGCGACCGCGCTCTTGCATATGGTGCCAACGACGCCCGGCTGGAACACCGAGCCCCTCGCAGCGATTGTGACCGGCGCAGGAACGGCCAAGGCAGTGCGCGACGACGCGCGCCGCGTCGACATTGTTCGCCCCGGCGTCGACGCATGCTTTGTGCCGGCACCGCGCGCGAACGACGATGGCCGCCAGGGCGGACTGGCGCTCGTCGCAACCGGAACGATCGGCGAAGCCAAGGGGCAGATCCGCCTGATCCGAATCCTGCGAACGCTGCCACGCACCTGGCGACTCACCTTATTCGGCAGCATCCACCAGCACCCCGACGAGGTGCAGGCACTGCGGAGAAGCGCGACGGGCCTGCCAGTCGAGATTCGAGGCGCCGTGAGCAGCGAGGAGCTCGCCGAGGCCTACGCGCACCACGACCTGTTCGTCTCGCTCAGCAGATCCGAGTCGTATGGCATGGCGTGCGCGGAGGCGGCAACAGCAGGCTTGCCGTTGCTCGCGTTACAGACCGGCGAGATCCACAGCTTCGCCGAGACGGGCCACGCGTGGCTGCTAGACGCAAACGCGAGCGACAGCGCCATCGGCCAGCAACTTGGGTTGCTGCTCAAGCAGCCGCATGCGGTGGCCGGGGCCCGCCGCCAGACGCGCCCGTCGGCCTGCAGGACGTGGGCCGAGGCTGCCGTCGAGTTCGAGCGCGCTTGCCTAAAAGGCTAGCGCGCGCCCGAACGTCCAGGCCGGGCAACCCTGGCCCGTGCACTCCCTTCCTACAGCGGCGAGCCGCAGGTCAGGAACGTCCCGTTCGAGAACGTTAGCGAACCCGGCTCGTCCGCATCGATGGCCAACCACTGGCCATAGACGCGGAAGCCAACAAGGCCCGGGTTGTTCGGAATCGTCAGGTCGTGCGTCGCCTCACCCGTGGCGCTCGTCGGCTTCGACAGCGTGACGATGGAGTTCTGCAGCGCCAGGCAGTTGGTAAAGCCCGAACCTGTCAAGTCCAGCGGGAACGGAGCGCCGTTGTTCACGGCTAGGCCGATAAACGCGACCGAGCTCGGCGGCGCGCCGCCGACTTCGAACGTAAACGTCTCGCCAAGCGCGCTGCTGCCCGAGTGACCCGCTGCCAGCGAACCACACGACGACCCAATTTCGTTGGCGCTCGCGCAGCCAAACTCAACGCGGATCCGTGCACCTGAAGTATCGACCGAACCCGTGGCCGGGCTCGCTAGATCCCAGACCGCGCTGTAGACACGCGGCCGGTTGGATTCGCGCCAGAAGCCGCCAACCGCGGTCTGGACGTTGCCCCGAGCAAGGATCTCGACGACGACGTCGGACGTGCCATTGTAGGCGAATGGTTGCTGCAGGCCGATGCTCTCCCACTGACCGTCTGAATAGTTCCAAGTGTAGAAGTTGGAGCTGTGCACAACCGAGCTACCCGAGATGTTCGCCGCAAAATTCGCCGCCATCGTGTAGCCCGCCGGGCGATGCGCCATGCGAATCTGCAGGTTCGAGTTGTAGTGCGAACCACTCGCACTGCCGGCAAAGCCCAGGTCGGTGATGTTGCCCGCCGCGCCGAGCTCACTGCTGCGCAACAAAACCTGGTAGCGCATATTCTGGGCCGTCGCGGTGGTCGGCCGATACTTCAGCGACACGTTGGCCGTGCGCGGCGTGAAGACGCCACCCGTAAAGAGACCGTTGCTGCCCGCACCCGCATCGATTTGGAGATTGGCGTCCACGTAGGAGTTGGCGCCATTGGTGTAGCGGTGGTTGAAGTCCGTTGCGTGAATCGCAAAGGCATAAGAGCCCGCGCTCAAACGGAACGGCTGGGCCAAGTCGATCTGGCTCGCGACGTCAGCGCCAGCCGCGCTACCGCTGCCAGCCGTGCGAGCCGTCCATGCACCGGGCGTGCCTTCCGAGCCAACGTGACTGCCAGACTTCGAGTAGAGGTCGATATGCAGCGGAGTGCCGACAGCCGTGTTGGTGTTGACCATGACACTGTGGATCCAAACCGGGTTGGCCACGGTGACGTCAAAGTAGACGGTGCCGCCGATCGAACCACCGTTGTCAGAGGCATAGACCGTGTCGAGCGTCGTCGGCGAGTAGCCGCCCCACGGGAAGAAGTTCGACGTCGTGCCCGTTGGGCTTGGATCCGGCAAGTAGACCGCGCAGGCAGCACCCGCGTTTACGACACCGCCATTGACCACGAGAGCGTAGGTCGCGTCAGTTGCCGCCGTCGCCAGGTGCGCATCTTGCGTCACCGTCGGCGCCGTGATCTCGACCGTCCACGTGCCCGACTGCGGCGTGTCGATCACGACAACCTCGACGGTGTCGCGGGTGTCGGCACTGCCGCCCGACGTCGACTGATTGGCTTGGCCGGCGCCGTCGAGCCCGTTGTTGCCCCAGTATGACACGCCGCTCGGCGACGTAACGCGCATCGTCAGGTCGTTGATACGATCGAACGCCGCGGCAGGGTTGCCGGCCGGATCGACGTAGGTCATCACGAACTTGACGATCGACTCGCCCGATGCCACATCGAAGTCATAGGTGTGGGTCGCGCCCTGCACGATCGGCTTGTCCTCCGGGATGATCGTGATCTTGTCCCGACGGTCATACATGTTTTGCAGGCTCGGGAAGCCCCAGCCGACGTGCTCGCGGCGGTTGTCGCTCGCGGTCGGCGTGTACATGTTTGCCGCGGCAATCTGCAGCGCCTTCAGCGTCTGCGCGAGAGGCCGATTCTGGAACCTCGTGCCACTCGCAACCGGCAGATCCACCTGGAACAAGCCGTCGGTGTACATCTGGATCGCAAGCGCGTTGTGCCCAGCAATGATCGGGGTCGCACCGGAAGTGCCACCGAACGAACCCGTCCAGTTGCCACTCGAATAGCCAGCGGATCCGGTGCGGTCCGAGGTGCCGATCGAGTCGTAGTAGGCGGCGAGGTCTGGCTTGCTGCGGGTGTCCTGCGCAGGGCCTGTCGAGCCGCTGTTGTTCCAGCTGTCATTGGCCGGGTTGCTATCGTCGTAGTGACGCACACCGCCAACGGAGATGATGTTTTTGCCCCAGGCCTGCGGGCGAGAATCCTGGTTGCCGGCGTTGGACTGCGACTGCGTCCACGGGATGCGATGGTCGAAGACGATGTCGTCCGCATCGGCCGATACCGACGTGTAGAAGAAGGTCCGCGCGTTGCCCCACGAGGCCGTTGTAAACATCACCTCGTCGTTGTTGACGAGGTCGCCGATGATCGTGTTGCGTGCCGGCGACGTTGCGCAGGTAGCACTCGTCGACGACACGTAGGTCGTGTAGAAGCCGACCGCATCGGGAGCCATACCGCGCACGGCCGCATTGCTCGTGCCGTTGCCGAAGATGATGCCAGCGGTCGCGTGACCGTGGCTCGCGGCGGCGCTGCACGCAGCTGGACCACGCTGCTGGATCGGCGTCGTAAAGTCGGGGTGCGTGCCTTCGACGCCCTCGTAGACGTGACCGCGCACACCAGAACCCGTATAGCCACCAACGGACTCCACGTAGTTGCCGCCGCCCTGAATGCGGGCGTTGTCCATGTCTTCTTCCGTGTCCGACCAGCGGTCGATCCACAGAACTTCGTCGAGCTGAGCTGCACGCAGCAGCTGGGCCTGATTCAAATCCGCAGTAAACAGCAGGCCGCCGTCATGCGTGTTGACGACTTCGCCGCCCATCGCCTGGATTTCCGCCGCCAAAGCGGGCTTGTCCGCGCGCTTGTCAACCATCACGAGGTTGTAGCGTCGCGTGGGCACGCCGTTCGCTGCGAGCAGCTCACGGAGCAAGAACGGCTCCAAGCGATAGGCCGGCTCGTAGGGCCCCACCCAGCGCACAGCGTTGAGCTCATAGAGAGCCATCGCGCCGTCCCGCATCTCAACGATGTGGCAATCGTGCGGCAGGTAGCCGCGAATCGCCCCGCCTAGGTCTTCCACCGCACGCCGGTCGGCGTCCGTGGGCGTCGCGTGGAACTGCACGATGTGCAGATGCACGTTTGCGCCAGCACGTAGATTTGCCGGCAGCGTCGGCAGGCCCACCAATGGGTCAAACTGCGCGTAGTCGAGCATCACACGCGGATCGGAGGACGGTTTCGGCGCAGCGTCACCAGCTTGAGGCAGCCCTTGGGCGGGCGCAAACGCCGCAACCACACTGGCTGCGAGAACGGGGAGGGTTCTAAACATGAGGGAACTGAGAACGGGGGTTACGAGACGGACGGTTCCTGGCCACCGGTTGGACGATCGCCGCCACCGTCTCAGTTCCGCGGCGCTGACTCGCGCACGCCAATTTTTCTTCACCCAACCGCATCAGCAGCATCGCGCAGGCCGCAACCGCAACTGGCATGCCAGGGCGCTAACCCAGGGCGTCCCGCCGCGAATGCACGTCGGGGAAATATCGGCGCATCAGGGCGCCGCAGAGCTGTTGAACGCGCTCTTCGAGGTAGCCCGGATCGACACGATCGAGCAGGCCGTGCTTGGACCTGGCGAGGCCTTGCGCACGAAAGCCTGGCGCGATCAGCTCAGCGGAGAGACCAGCAAACTCCGCAATGCGCTCGAGGCTGTCGGAGATCTCGCTTGTTTTCAGAACCAAGAGGCGCGCGGCGGGAACCGACCGCAGCACCGCTTCGTTGTGTCTCACCCACGCGGACAAGTAGCTGTCAATGCTCAGCAAGTCGTAGGTGCGCAGGAAGCTGTCGAACTCACTGTATTCAACGCTCCCCGACGCAAGGTAGAACTCAATATATTCCCGATCGATCCGCGACCAGCTTCCGGTATTTACCGAGTGGTTCATCGCCGAGTCCATCCAAGAATAGCAGTCGCGAATCGTCAACAGAAAGCGCGCGTCGGGAAACTCTGCCTGAATCGCCTCCAGCAAAAACGCGTTGACGTGTGACGCATCAACATCCAGCTGCAGGCGAGCGTCCCTACGCCGAACGAAACCACGTAACTCCGCAAGCGAAAGCCCCCCTCGCTGGTGTGCGACAACTCGCCTCATGGCCTCGCGCAGCCGTGGCTCGTGCCGCGAGCGAACCGGCCGAGCAAAGATCGCAGCGACGGAATGGGTCCCAGTACGCGGCGCGCCAACGCCATAGAGCCGCGTCAGCCGCACTCTCGGACGACGCGCCAAAACGCTGGCAAGTCGGCCCAGCAGCGTTTGCTGTGGATGGAGATCTCGCGGATGCGAGCCTGACTGCCTGGGATCGATCGCCATGTTGATGCGCAGCTGCGAGTGTCTTGCCGCGACTCGCGACACGGAGTCGGAGACGTGCTCGCTTGACCAGCATCCGACGACGCCTGCGCGTTCGGCAAAGGAAATCCCCTTAGCACCGAAGGGGAATCGACGGACTCCGCCAGCACGTGCCCCTTCGCTCAACGGCGGCGCGTAATCGCCTTCGTATGATACGCGAAGAGAAGCTGAGCTTAAGGCCGAGCGTCGTGTTACCTTCTACTATTCGCCGCTCGCCCGCCATGAACCCGTCGACAGTTCTTCTCTGGTTGCTCGCCAGCCTCCTGTGCCATTCTTGCTCGACGGTCGCCCCCGTTCACACGCAAGAACGGCTCAACGGAATGGACTTCCCCTCGTCACCGCCGAGAACAACCATCGACCCGGGCATGCTGTTGGAGTTTCGCTTTTTCTATCAGCCTGAGCTCAACGACACCCAAGAGGTCCGCGCCGACGGAGCCGTTGCGCTGGCACTTGTCGGTGACGTCCAAGTTGCTGGCCTGACGCCGAGCCAAGCCCAGGAGCGCATCCGCGTGCTCTTGGAGAAGCAAATCGCGAACCCTGACGTGACGGTGATCGTGCGCCGAACGACGCCCACGAACGTGTTTGTCGGCGGCGAAGTCAACACACCCGGCGCCGTCCCATTTGACGTGAGATTGACGGTCTTCGAAGCCCTCATGATGGCCGGCGGATTCAACCTAGACCTCGCCAACGTGCGCAATGTGCTCGTGATCCGAGACGGTGGCGATCGTAGGCAAGGCTACGCAATCGACCTTCAGGCCGAGCTTGAAGGCGGTCGCGGCACGGCGTTTCGCCTGCAGCCACGGGACATCGTCTACGTGCCGCGCACAGAGATCGCAGACGTCAACCTGTGGATCTCACAGAACATCAACAAGATGGTTCCTCAACTTGGCGTGAGCTACTCCGCGCCCGTCGGAAATGGCACCGCGGCGGCCACCACCGCCATCCGCCGATAACGCGACGCCCCATCGAATCGCCATGCGTCCGCTTCTCCATGTTCATTCGCTCTCCGACCTCCTCGCGCTGCTTGCACGCCACTGGGGCAAGATGCTCGCCGTCTTTGCACTCTTTGTGACGGCAGCTGCGCTCTACGGGATCTACGGCACGAAGATCTATCGAAGCGAAGCTCGCCTGTTGCTCCGGCTCGGCCGCGAAAACTCCAGCATGGATCCGACGGCGACCGCCTTCCGCTCGGTCAACGTCAGCCAAACGCGGCTCAGCGAGATCAACTCCGAGCTGCAGCTGCTCGACAGTCACGACCTGCGCGAGCGAGTTGCCGCTTCGGTCGGCGCTGAGCAGATCCTTGGGGATGCGGGCGAAGACGACAAGGACGCGGCGATCCTCTACCTAGAACGCAACGCGCGAGCGCGACTCGTCGATGATTCACACGTGCTGGTCATCGAGTTTGAGCACCGCAATCCCGAAGTCGCACGGGTCGTCGTCGAGGCCATGATCGACGTGTTTCAGGAGAAGCACTTGGCGGCATTCGACTCACCCGGCGCCTACGAGTTCTTGACCGAACAGCTGCGCGAAATCGAAAAGCAGGTCACCGGCAAAGAAGAGCAACTGGCGCAGCTGCGCATGGATCTCGGCGCAATCGCCGTCGCCGATAGCGAGCGCAATCTACAGACACGACTTGCTGCGATTGAGTCCGCTCACAGCAGCGTTGCTAGCGAACTCGCCGGCCGCAAAGCTGCTCGGGCTGCGGTGACATCTAGCAGCAAGGTCGAAGCAGCCGTTGTGCCGCTCCGCGCCCAGCTCCAGGAGCTTCAGGTCGAAGAGCTGCGCTTGCTCGGCAAGGGCTACCGACCGACCAGCACCAGCGTCACGTCTTTGCGCAAGACCATCCGCGAGGTTCAATCGATGCTAACCAAGGCAAAGGAAGAACAGCTCGCGATCCTCCAGCAGGAAGAAGAGGGCATCACGAAGGGGCTGACAGCTCGCGTCGAAACGCTGAAGCAGCATGCCGCGGAAATCCAAACGCAGCTAGCTGGCCTTGGCGCCAAAGCCCTGTCGATGACTCGACTCGAACGCGAGCTCGCGACGCTTCGTGACAACCAAGCCCGGTATGAGCAGAGCCGCGAGCAGGCCCGCATTGAGAACGCGCTCGGCCAGCAGCACATGACCAACGTCAGCGTTGTGCAGCCCGCACTGCTGCCGCGCCGCCCGGTGCGCCCAAATCTGATTCTTTGCATCGGAGCAGGCATCATGCTTGGCCTGATGGGAGCCTGCGGCGCGCTGCTGATCGCCGAGTTTGCCGACGATCGAATCAAGGCGACCGGCGAACTAGGTGCACCGCGCGACGGCCACATCACCACGTCATTGCCGCGCGCATCGGATGCGACCGCAGGTTTGCTTGCGAGCGTCCTGCGCACGGGAGAAGGCAGCCATTTCATCGCGCAAATGGGCAAGCGCCTGCGGCCCGTGCTGGACCATCTCAGCATGGGAGCGCCCCCGAGCCTGGAAAACCCGAAAGCCTACGCAGTCACGGGCACCGGCATGGGAGTCGGCTCAACGACGACCGCGATGCTGCTCGCCGCCGCGTTCGCCCGCAAGCACGGCGGCCCTGTGTTGCTCGTGGACGCAGACTTTGTAACCGCCGGCCTCAGCACGGCACTCGGCCACGACCGACCCGGACTGACAAACCTGGTTGCGCCCGAACCCGGCGAAGAGTCCGTCGTCATGTGGAGCCTTGGCCAAAACGGGCTCCACTGCGCTGGCATCGGCACGGGCTCCCGCGTGACGGCGGGCGCAGCCGACCCTGGACGCATGGTCGCCGTACTGCGCCGTATGCAGCGCAACTACCCGATCATCATCATGGACCTGTCGCCGATCGTCGATCATGCATCGGCCATCAGCATTGCCGGCATGTGCGATTCCACGGTGGTGGTAGCCGAAGCGGGCGTCACCAAACTTGCGCGGCTGGCCAAGGCCTGCGAGCTGGTCGAAGCGACCGGCTCCTCCGTTTCTAGCGTCATCCTCAACAAGGCCGCACATTCGATGCAGGACACCGCGCGACTCGTAGGGTGAGCGTTCAGCCAGCCATCAACGAGCCCCTGCCGCGCCCACTTGGCGCGACATCTGCGGCAACATCACGCCCCGTTGCAAGCGGCTGGACAACACTGCGCACCGCGAGCCCCTGCATTCTCGCCGACACCCTCGCGATGACGGCAGCAATCGCGCTGCAGTACCGCGACGTGCTCGTCAGCAACCCCGCGCTGTTTGTCCTGATCGCTGCAATCGCAATCGTTGCCGAGCTCGCCGCCGCCTACTGGATCGGGCTGCTACCAGGATCCGGTCTGCACCCCGTCACCGAACTTCAGCGCCTATCGCTGATCGGGCTCGGGCTCGCCCTCATCATCCTGATGAGGGCCGAGTTTCGCTCGGAGTGGTTTGCGCTCCTAGTCGCGCAATCCGTCATCATCTTTGTCTTTGCGGCTTGGCTCATACGCACGCTGCTTCGCGGCCGCCTCGCCAAGACGGAATGGTGGGGCGAGCGCGCCATCGTCATCGGCATGACGCGATCGGTCGCGGCAACTCACGACGCGATGAACGCGTATCGTCGACAAGGGCTCCGCGTCGTAGACGTCATCTCACTCTCGAATGCAGCCAACGAGAGCCCCGAAGTCCTGCTCGCGCGCGTGCGCGACGCCGCCCGCCAGCACCAGGCGACCTGGATGGTGATGTCTCCTGAAGCGCTGGGACTATCACCATCGGTAGAGTTCTTGGCCGCGGCGATGGCATGCAAAAACGTTTTGCTGCTCACGATGCTGCCGGGGTGCGCCCCAGGCCTGCAGCGCAAGGCGTTCCCGCTGCTCGGCTACGATGGCCGACACGTCCGCAACGAAGCCATGCACGGTCCTTCGTGCTTGGTGAAGCGCACCAGCGATTTGGTTGGAGCGATGCTTCTGCTGGTGCTGCTCGCGCCGGTATTTCTATTCCTGATCGTCCTGGTCGCCCTGACGTCCCGCGGCCCGATTTTCTACGGGCAACGTCGCATTGGCCACCGCGGCAAGAAGATCCGCGTCTGGAAGTTTCGAACCATGGTCATCGACGCGGACGAACGCCTCGCGGCGCTGCTACAGAGCGACCCGGAAGCACGCGTCGAATGGGACGAGCGTCACAAGCTTCGCCACGACCCGCGCATCACCGTGATCGGAAACTGGCTGCGGCGCACAAGTCTCGACGAGCTGCCGCAGATCTGGAACGTTTTCACGGGATCGATGAGCTTCGTCGGCCCCCGACCTATCGTGGATGGCGAAGTCGAGCGGTACGGTCCTTGGTTTCTCTACTACACCGCAATGCGGCCCGGCATCACCGGCCTCTGGCAGGTCTCCGGCCGTGACGACACCGTGTATGCCGAGCGCGTCCGACTCGACGCGGTCTATGCGGTTTCGTGGTCGCCTTGGCTCGACCTCGCCATTTGCCTCCGAACCATCTTGACGCTCGTACGTCGCGAAGGGGCGCACTAATGAAAGTCCTCCTATTGGTCGAAGCGTCCTCGGCCGGAGTCGGTCGGCATGTCATGGATCTGGCGCGCGGATTGCTTGCCGCCAATCAGCAAGTGCACCTTGTCTATGCCCCCGAACGCATCGACGCACGCTTTACCGCCGAGCTGGCAGCGCTGCCGAAATTGAAGCGCACCTGCATCAGCATGCGCAGAGGACCGCACTGGGGGGATTTCGCGGTTCGCCGGGCACTGCGCGCCTGCATTGCGCAACATGGCCCGTTCGACATCGTTCACGCGCACAGCACCAAAGGCGGATTTCTAGCCGCGCTCTTACCCCGCAGCTACGCCGTGCCGCGCGTCTACACGCCGCACTCCCCGCTCAGCATGAACGCAAGCCTCGGGCGCGCGGCGAAGCTCGCGGTCGTCGCGGTCGAGCGTCACATGCTCCGCCGCATGCAGGCCGTCATCGCCGTCTCGCACGAAGAGCGTGAACACCTGCAGGCGCTCGGCATGCGCGTCGAACGCCTTCACATGGTGCCAAACGGCATCGCGCCACCATCGCTGCCCACCAAGCAAAAGGTGCGTGACGAGCTGGGCGTGCCAAACGATGCCCCCGTCGTTGGATTTGTCGGCCGACTGGCTGAGCAAAAGAACCCGATGCTGCTGCTGCACGCATTCGCAACCGTGCACCAACAGCTGCCCGCGGCACGGCTGCTCATAGTCGGCGACGGCCCGCTGCGAAGCGACGTAGAGGCGGCCGCCCGCACGCTTGGCGACAGCTCTGCCGTTACCGTCCTCGGCTACCGCGACGCGCAACAGATCATGCCGGCGTTTGATGTACTGGCATTGCCTTCGCGCTACGAGGGCATGCCGTATGTGCTTCTCGAAGCACTCGCAGCTGGCCTCCCCATTGTTGCCACACCCGTTGGCGGCATCCGCCAGACGGTTGACGACGGCGTCAATGGCATCGTTTGCCATGAAGGCACGGCGCAGTGCTTGGCGGCCGCGCTGCGGACGACGCTAGAGCCAGCAACGCGCGAACGCATGAGCCTTGCCGCGCGCAAGCTCGCGTCGGACTTCACCGACTCAGCCATGGCAGACTCGACGCTCGCGATCTATCGATCATTGCAAGGCGCGGAGAAGACCGCGCTCGAAACCCCGTGAGGAACGTCGCCGCGTCCCAACCAGCGCCGCGCATGCCCCGGCTGCTGTCGTGCTGCGTCTTCGCGGCGTTTGCCACCAGCAGCATCGTGATGGTCGAGCCCGCACCTTGCGACCTGCTGTTCATCCTGACAGCATGCGTGGCGTTGCTCTCCGGCCACGCGCCCATCGCGATGCGCTCGGGCATCGCCGTGACCATCGCGGCATTGGCGTTCCTGGCCATCAGCACGGGCTCCATGATGCTGGCCTACAAGGTCGGCGCGACGGTGCGATTCCAAGGAATCACCATCTACGTCCTTCTCTGCTTCGGCATCGTGACGGCGTTGATCGAGCGCTACGGCGTCGCGTTCTTGCGCGTCGCATGGGCGGGCTTGCTGTTCACGCTCATTCTGACGTCCATGATCGGGCTGCTGGCTCACTACCGCTTGCTGCCCAACTCGCAGATCTTCTTCCGCGACGATTCTGGCCTTCGCGTCAAGAGCACCTTCAAGGACCCCAATGTGTTTGGCCCGTTCTTGGCCATGGGGGCCACCGTGCTCTTCGGCGAGATGCTGCGGCATGCCAAACTCGGAGCCGCGCGTCTCGGCGCCTTCGGCCTCTGCTGCTATCTGCTGCTGCTCTCCTTCTCGCGCGGTGCGTGGATCAACTTCGCGGCTGGCATGGCCGTGTTCGTGGCAATCGCACTGACCATTCGCCAGCAGCGCGTGCTGCTTTCGCGCCTGCTGCGGATCGCCGTTGTGCTCGGCCTCATCGGAGTGCCCGTACTCGGCTACATGCTCGTGCAGACGGACCTGTTTCACTACCTCGAGAGCCGGCTCAGCCTGCAGAGCTATGACAGCGAGCGCTTCGGCTCGCAGGCTCGCGCGCTAGACCTCGCGACCGTCGAGTTTTTTGGCATCGGACCGGGCCAATGGGTCGACACCCGCTTCGGCATCGCCACGCACAACCTATACCTGCGCGTGCTGGCCGAGTCTGGCTGGCTTGGCCTCGCGTCGTTCGGCGCCTTCATCCTCACCTGTGTGGCTGCAGGATGGCAAGGCTTGCGGCATCGAAGCCCATACTCGATCTGGTATGCCGGCGCGCTCGCCGTCATCGCAGGCACGTTGCTCGAGAGCGTGGTCATCGACACGCTTCACTGGCGGCACTTCTTTTGGTTCTTGGCCCTCCCCGTAGGCCTGCTCGCATACGAACGCCGAATCGCCGCAGCGGGTGAATACACGCCCGAAACGGTCATCCAACGCGACACCCTCGGGGACGACGCCATTCGAAACGAAGCGACTCCGGAAAGCCGCTTTCCCGCCGCACCCCGTCAAGCAACTTCATGAATGCTCCGCCACGCATCCAAGCCATCCGCCACCAGGAGCAGCTTGCGCTCGATATCGACGGCACACGCGTCAACGTCAGCCTTCACGACATCTGCCAGCGCAACTGGTCACGTGTCGCAGTCGGTGAACTCAGCGAGGCACTGCCGGGGCAAGAAGCGCGCGTTTTCGTAAAGCAGTTTGTGGATCGGCGGGGCGAGCCGCACGCCGACCACATGAACAACGAGCTTGCCGGAAGCCGCGCTGCAACGGCTCTCGAAACGAACGGCGTGCGCGTCATGCCCGTGATCTCGGTCGACCAAGAACGCCTCCTGCTCTGCTATCCATGGCAGATCTTGATCACCCCAGACGAGCTACTGCGCACCAACGAGGCAGCGTTCGCCAGCCGCGTCGGCAGCCTCGTGGATCTGGCTCGAAACTTCCTCGACGCGCTGCACCCTTGCCCAGAGCACATCGCATCCGGCCTGAAGAGCAAGAGCCGTCCATATGGCGGTGCTGCTCGCGCCCTCAACCTCAAAGGCATGGATATCCGCAACTGGGCATGGCCCTGCTCGACTCCAGGAAACGTCATCGACGGCCCCCCACTGGTGTTTGACTGCGGACGTCCCTACCTCGCCCCCATCGAAGAAGCCGCTGCCAAGCTGCTGGTCTCCTTTGGACTGCTCAACTGGGGATGGCCCATGCGGCGCTTCGTGCGCGGCCCGGACGCCAAGCTCCTAGAACGGGTCGCGACGGTGTTTCAGCCGTACGTCAGCCGCGATGCGGTTCTCGCCGAAATTGACCTGCAGGCCCGCGTCCGCATGGGCGAGTTCCAAGGCAGCAATGCAATCACACGTCTTGGCAAACGCCTCACCGTTGAGGTCATCGGCCGCCGCTACCTGCGTCGACTGCGGCGTCAATGTACCCAGCTTTCGGTAGCTGCGGCGGAATCAGGCGGAGGCGCGTGCAGGTAGAGGACGCACAACCACCCCAGGTTGCGAAGCGCCAAGAGCTGCTGCCATTGCTCTTGCGAACATCGCAGCTTTTCATGACGCGAGTTGGCGGCGCGTTCTTGGCCTATGCGCTCCAGATCCTGCTAACGCATTGGATCGGCGGAGAAGAACTCGGCGTCTACCTGCATGCTTTCGCCGTCTGCGTGCTCTTGAGCAATTTTGCCATGGCCGGCATGGCGCCCGCGGCGATGCGCTTCGTTGCTCCGGCACACGCAGCAGGCGAAGCGGATGTGGTCGCTGGATTCGTATCCTATTCACGCCGCATCGTGCTGGGCCTCGGCGTCGGTATAGGTGCATGCGTTTGCGCATACGGCTACTGCCGCGCACAGGAATGGCAACACGCGACACCGCTCTTGCTCGCCGGCGCGGCGCTGCCGATCTACGCCCTGCTGCGGCTACAGGCAGGAATCGGCCATGCCTTGTCGTGGTTTGTCTTTTGGAACCTGCCGAACAACATCCTCCGCCCCGCCATGCTCGTGGGCGGCGTCGTTGTCCTGCATTGGGCCGACCAACTGCGTAGCGCCGGTGATGTCATGTGGCTACACGCCAGCATCATCGGCGCGATCTTCATCGGGCAGCTCTGGATCTTTCGTCGCGGCATCTCACGCATTGTCGGACAGACCAAGCCGGCAGCTCCGCCACGAGCCTGGCTACGCACAGCTCTACCTCTGATGCTGGCCAGCACCTTCACCGCCTTTTATCCTGAGGTGAACCTGGTTGTTGCCGAGCCGTTCCTACCGAAAAGCGAGCTCGCCCTGTTCAACATCGCGTACCGCACGGTCGCATTCCTGGGCCTGCTGATGATTGCGATCGACAACTCTCAGCTCCCGCGCATCTCGCAGCTGCTGGCGCGTGGCGAGACCCATCAGGTTCGCAAACTGATCCGGCGCAACTCGCTGGTCAAGTGCGTGGGCACGGCCATCGGGGCGGCGTTGTTGGCCGCAGGCTCGCCGCACATTCTCGCGCTGTTCGACGATCCAACCTATCTAGCGGGCGAACCCGTCATGCTGCTGCTGATGGTCGGCTTCCTCGGTCGCGCCGCAATCGGACCTGGCGGCGAGATGCTTAGCATCTCAGGTCACCACAATCGGTGCGTCGTGGTCTATGTCGCCGGCCTAGTCGCAACGGCACTGCTGGCCTGGCTGTTGATCCCCCCGTTCGGAATCATGGGTGCAGCAGCTGGCGTGGTCGTCGTCATGCTGTCCTGCGACCTAGCATTTCATACGATGGCGCGCCGTCATCTCAACCTGCGCCTCGACCTGCTTGCCCCGCGCCCGTGAACGCTCGACCTGCAACACGGTGTGCAGGTCATCACATACGTGCTTCGCGGCAGCAGTGGAGTAACATGGCTGCGAGCGTGCTCAAAAGCGGCCAAGCGACCCTTCTCGCCCCACACGTTCGACGCCGAAAAGATCCCCTTCGTCTGTAGATCCGAATGCCCGCATCCAGCAGCCAGCCCATCACACCCAACATCGTCATCGGCGGCGTGCGCAAGTGCGGCACGACTGCGCTATTTCGATGGCTGCAGGCGCACCCCGATGTTTGTGCATCGTCCGCCAAAGAGACGCAGTTCCTGATGGATCGAGAGAGCCCTTACTACGACCAGGCCATCGGCTGGCACGATGTTGGCATCGAGGGTTACGCGCACTTCTTTCGCGACTGGAATGGCGAGCCCTTTCGCGTCGAAGCGTCTTCGCGCTATTACGACCAAGACACGGCGCTGCGCGTCCTGAGCACGCTCGCGGACCCGCCGCACGTTGTCTTCGTTGTTCGTGAGCCCATTGAGCGACTCGAATCCGCTTTTCACTACGCGAAGAACAATCGTGGGACGCTGCGCGAAGACGTATCGCTCGCGGATTTTGTCGAAGCCGCGAGCAACAACAACATCCGTCCGCTCCTGGCCATCTCGGAAAACTCGAAGCTCGGCCAAAGCGTTCAAAACGAAGTCTCCCAGCTCGCCAAAGAAGTCGACTATGGGCACTACGTGGACCGGCTCGCGCGATGGCAGGAGCACTACCCCAAGACGCACCTGCACGTGTTGCTCTTTGAGCATCTGCGGCACGACCCGCGACGGTTCGTCCAAGGGCTCGCCGCTCGCGTGGGGCTCGCCCCATCCTTTTACGACGACTTCGCTTTCCGCAAGGAGAACCGCACGGTCGCGATGCGCAACCTGCGGGTGCATCGCATGATGCGTCGGCTCGCGCAGTTCGTCCCACGGAACTCGCTAACCCGCTCAGCCTACAACCTCTACCTCAAGGCACAGGGCAAGCCAGCCAGCAAGCTAAGCTCGAATGACGACACGCGGCAAAAGCTGCATTCGCTCTACGCCAGCAGCAACGACCGGCTCGCGACGATGTTCGACCTGGACCTGGACGCGTGGAACTCGCACCCCGAGTCGAGCCCGGTCACGGTCACGACACCGGCTTCGTAGCCGCATGTTTCGCGACGGCGTCCTGCCGCAGCAGCGCCGCCGCCGAACCCTAGGGCTGGATCCGCACCCGGTAGCCTTCGCTTAGCGCTGTCGTGCCGTTCATCGGGCCGCCAACCTGCGCGATCATCGCCTGCAGGTGGAAGGTCTGGTAGATCATGCTGGGCTCAAGCCCCATCGGGAACGACCACCCCTCTCTCCCGAAAGCGTTCGTAGCGCCGAGAACGCTCATCGCCTGGGTCGACCAAGACACAGCCGAACACGTCGAGGTCACCGCGAGCGGCAAGGACTGGTCAAAGTCCATCCCGAGCACAACGGCTTGGTTTGCGGGAGCAAAGAAGAGATCCACATCGAAACGACGCCCGATTCTCGGGACGCGATCGACCTCGAGAAGCGGCATCGCTCCGTCTGCACAACCCGACGTGAGGCGCTGCACAGCGTCGCCACGACCGTCCATCAAGAACTCGATACTGGCATCGAACAGCGCCCACAGCTCGTGCGAAACGTCCGGCGCAGTCGTGCCGTATTCGCGACGCATCGGAAACACGAGACGTGACCCTGCCGCCAGCGACCGGTCCCAAAGCGCCTCACCGGCGCGCACCGTAAACAGTGTCGGCCGGTTGTTGGGCGTCGTGGCAATCACCTCCGCCGCCGCCACGGGCTGCCCCCAAACGACGGGGTAGGCGCTGCCATACAGCGACACCTGCGAGCTGCTGAAGTCGCGCACGATGGGGTGGCTCGGATCCGCAATATCGATCGAAGACAGAGGCTCGACACCGCTGTCGACGTTCCACCAGCCGCGCGTAAGACCGAGGCGGCGCTGTAGCGAAGCATTCCACGTCAGCAGAGGCGACTCCGTATCACGGTAGCGGTTGAGCAGGTTCGCCCACGACGCACTGTTTGAGATCACGACGCAGTCCATGCCGTCGGCTTCACTGCCATCGCCGAGATCGTCGTCCTGCAGGGTCACATCAAATCCAAGGTGCCGCTCCAGACGTCCGTAGACAAAGCGATCCAAAGGCTGCATCGCAGCAGGATCGCCAACGACAAACAGCGCCCGCCGGCCCGGCAGGTCAAACATGCCGATGTTTCGCTGGTTGGTTTGGCCGAGGACTTCGAACTCTCCGGCAACGGCAATCCTGCCGGCCGCCATATCGACGCCGTACAGCTGGCTCGCTGCCGTCGAATGCTGGCTGCCCGGCCGCCACGCGCGGATCGAGCCGTCGGCCAAATCCACGATGCAAAGATCTTTTCGGAACGGCGCGGTCTGCAGCGACTCGTCCGGTCCGGCAACTCGGTCGAAGTGACCGACACCGTAGATCTTGTTGCGGATCGGATCGATCACGCCGCCTTGAAAGCCACCGTCTGCCCAAGGCAGCATCGTCTCGTCGGCGTTGCCGGTCGCCGGATCAAAGCGGACGCACTCTAGCTGGCGCTGCCCCGAACCCCGCCACACGCCGTTGACCCTGGTTTGCCACCAGTCGCCATACGCGTAGACCTGGCCGTCGTGATACGAGACATCCCAAATCTCAACGTAAGGCTTGTTGTTGAGCGGGTCGCGCAGGCCCGGGTTGAATGGCAAGGTCGCGCCGGTCGCGGCGTCGACCGCAGCCAGCCCTTCCCGCGCGACACCGTTGACGCTGCGAAACATGCCGCCACTACCGGTGTAGAGGATGCTCTGGTCAGGCGACAAAACCATCGACCAGATCGGCGTGCGCTGACCTTGCGCGTCACGGAAGTCCGGCGCGAATGCAGGATCGGGCTGCTGTGACCCAGCTGTCGTGGAATACGCCTGGATGCCGTAGATACCGGCGAGATAGATTCGCGACCCGTCGGCGCTTACCTCGATCGCCTTGATGCGACCGACATTGAGGCTCCGCGCACGCCAGCTTGTGACCTGCCCCTGCAAGTCGACCGCCACGACATCCTTGCGTGGCTGTCCGTCGACCGTGTCAAACAATCCGCCAACGTAAATTGTGAGTCCATCCGGCGAGACTCCGAGCGCATCGACTCGGTAGTCATAGCCATTCTTTACAATCGTCGGCGCCCAGGGAAGCAGCTGACCGCTTCTTGCGTCCCAGGCCACAACTCCGGTGCGCGGCACCAGCGCGCCGCCCCCGAGAGGGATCGCATTTTGAAAGCGGCCGGCGGCGTAGAAGACTCCGCCCGAGCCGAGCACGTCGTCGACGCGGTCATCCACCTCACAGCTAGGCAATGGTGTAGACGATTGCGCAAGAGCAACGGATGGCGAGAAGGCCCCGGCAAGGAGAAGCGCAGCAGCGCAGTGGCGAGCAATCGCTGGCTTCGGAAGGCGAGAATGCATTCTGACAATCTCACGCTTAAGTTGCCTTGGGATCAAGGTGTGTGACGACAACGTCGACACACGGCGGCTATCGCTGTGCTGCACGCAATCGCCTGACCCCGGTGGCATCGCGCCCTTGGACGAAAACGGTCGACGCAGCGACGTAAATGAACATCAATCTTTCACATGCTTCCGAGCACTCACAACCGTATGAAGAGGGGCATGCTGCTCAAAACCACCTGCCTGTCTTTGATCGCTGTAGCGCAATTGGCACCATAGATATCGGTCACGGATTGCACCTGCGCCTCATTCAAATTGGCGGCAAGCGCACCGAGCGGCATGGCGACCTGTCGCTCCGCAGCCGCCCACACCAGCAAGCGACGCTGCCTCGTGCCCGTCACCGCAAACTCGAACACAAGCACATCCGGAGCCGGCGATCTCTGCCCAACAAACCTAGCACCCTTGAGATTCGCCAGCATTTGGATGTAGGCGACATATGCCGGCAACGGGTGACCCGGATCCGCGCGTGACCCACTGAACGTCCGCAGACCAAAGTGGTGCTCGGCGTAGTCGATGTCGTTGCCGCGGTTCTGGTAGTTGTACCAATACAAGCGCTCCACGCCGTTCGCGAGAGCAAGCGCGTGGCACTTCACCAGGTAGCGCGCGGCATAGTCGAGGCTACAGCCCGGCACCGAACGCTTCTTGGCTGGATAGCCATAGAATGCGCTGCTGTCGTTGGTCCCGCGCACGGGGATGCCGATCTCGCCGAACCACAGAAAGTGATCGCCAACGCCGGCAGCCACCATGCGGGTGCGCAGATCCTTTACGTGCTTGGGCAGCCACGTCTCGGGTGCCGGGAAATCCGGCCACCAATAGGGATCGTGGGCAAGACCGTCGTAGCAGGTGCGAAAAGCCTCGCTCGCAAACAGCTGCTCGAACTCACGCATGTCCTTGCCACGCGTGCTGTATGCGAATCGCACCTTGCGCCCCGCGCTTGCGACCTCCGCCTGAAGACGCTTCATCTTGGCCAGCAGATTGCTGAAGTAGTAGGCGCGCTCGTAAGGCTTGCCTCCGTTTTCCTCGCGCCCCGCCTGCCACCACCCAACGCCGCGAGCCGCAGCCGATGCATCGGAGCTCAGAACAGCGGCAAACTTCGCTGCGATCGCATCAAGCTGATCGCCCCCGATCGGCTTTGAATCGTCGCTATCCCACGGTTCACGGTGAATCAGCGGCATCTCCACGTGGCCGGCACGACGCCGCAAGGCAATCTCACGGCCCCAGCCACGCGTCGACTGCGACCAGGTCTTTGTCTTGAGATGCACGCCCGTAACGCGCGGCCCCGACCCCATGCGCAAATACGGGTCGGAGACTCGGCCCTGCACGAGGCCAAAGGCAGAACCTTCGCCCACCTCGAGAACTTCCTTCGCGCCAATCTCGGGCGGAGCTTGGATCACCGCGAATCCATAGACGCTGCTCGGCTGCCCTGGCGCCTGCGGCTCAAAGGCTACGTCTGGCCGACTCGAACGAAACACCAGCCCAAGAAAGCCAGGCGTAGTCAGCGGACTCACCATCGCCGTGGGCACAGACGAGACGGGCACCGGATCCGAAAGAGGTATCCGCTCGGCGTCTACCCACCAACACGTGCACGAAGATCCTTCGGCAGGAGCTCCTACAACATGAACGTTCACGGTGAACGGGGAGCCAGGCACATGGGTGCGCCAGATGTTCGAGTCCTTGATGACAACGCGGACGGCGTGCGCCGGCGGCAACACGGTCGGCTGCTCCTGCGCACACGATGAAGCCGCGAGCGCCGCGATCAGGACACGTTGAAAAAATGTGCGCATGGCTCAATCGGCCATCGTCATCGCAGGTCGCCCGTTCGTCAAAGGACGTCGTCAAACCGCCGTCACGTCACCGCGAATCGAAGCAGTACGTTGTTGTTCTGCATTCGACGAACAACAGGCTCCCGCAGCCCCGAAGCAACCGCAAGCTCCGCGAGCTGCGTAAGCGTGCGGACTCCGTATTCTGGATCCTGCTCTCTCAGTTCGACATCGAAGGCGACGTTGCCATCGGGCCGCGGTTCGCCGGGCAGAAACACGGCCCCGTAGACCAGCAGCACACCGCTTGCTCTGAGATGGACCGCCGCTCCGCGAAAGAGAGACTCGGTCGTTGCCATGGGCGAGATATGCATCACGTTGCTCGCGAAGACCGCATCCAGCGAGGCCCGTGCACATGGCCAAGACTTGTCTGCCCCTAGGTCCAGCTCGGCTGGAGCCCTGAGGTTGGGCAGATCGGCCTTTGCGACCCACGCGCGCGCCGAAGCCAACGCCTCCGCATCGCGGTCTGTTGGCAGCCACGTCCAGCCTGGAAGCTTGCTCGCCGCCAGCACCGCGTGCTCGCCGGTGCCAGCAGCCACCTCAAGACAATCGCCGCGAACGGGCAGCTCAAGCGTCAAAGCCTCGACGATCTCCTGCCGGTTGCGGCCAGCAGACGGCGAATAGCGCCGACCATCCGGCTCGCTGTCCAACGCCTCCATTCGCACAGCTCGCGGCTTGTCTTTCATGCACTCCTTGTAGCAGCAGACGGCACGACAGACGATCTCGACACGCAAACGGAAATCGACACGGCTGCCACTTCTTCTCGATGCGAGAGCCTGTAACAACTCACACGGTAGCATGGCGCACCATGGCGCATTCGATTCCGATACTTGCTGCAACATTCGTAACCGTCACGGCGTGCGCCCAGCCACCTACCGCGCAGTCATCTGCAGCGCAGGCATCTGCAGCGCAGGCAGCCGCCTTGGAGACCCTGACCGCAAAGGCGAAAGCTCTGCTCACGAAGCAACTGTACCAGCAAGCCCTGGAGCCAATCGACAGCGCACTCGTACAACAACCAAAGAACGCACAGCTTCACTGTATGCGTGCGACCTGCCTCGGCCATAGCAAGCAGCACGAAGCCGCCATCAAAAGCGCCACCATCGCGATCGACTTGGATGACTCGATCGCAAAGGCGTACGGAGAGCGCGCTTTCAATTTCTACAGTCTGCGTCGCTACAAAAAGGCGCTTGCTGACTACGACCGCTTCGTGGCCCTGGAACCAACGAGCTTTACCGGACATGGAGAACGCGGCGACGTGCTCCTCGAACTCGATCGCCCGCGCGAAGCCATGCGGGCCTTTACACGCGCACTCAAAATCGCGCCGCGCTGGCCAACTGCACACAGTCAGCGCGGCAGCGCGGCCCGCCAAATCGGCGACCTCGAGGAAGCGCGCCTAAGCTTCGGTCGAGCCATCGCGCTCAACGGTGAGGATCGATATTCGGCGCTACAGTTCGCCGAAGTCCTCTTCGAAATCGGGCGCGGCCACGAAGCTCTCCGCATGATCCGCAACCTTGCCGGCGATCTGAAGAGCTACTGGCACTTGATGCTTCGCGGCCAGTTGGCAATGCGACTTGGCAAGCTCGACGTTGCCGCCAGAGAACTGCAAAAAGCAGCGGAGAACGGCGACCCCTCCGTGCAAGTTGATGCAAAGCTACTGCTTGGATGCGTCCACCTAGCGCAAGGGGAGCACGGCAAAGCGGCGGACACCTTCCGCCACGAGCTGCCGGAATCGCTCGCGCGCTATCGACCCTGGCTCGCCCTGATGCGTTGGTGCGCGGAGGCACGCTCGCAGCCGAGCAACGCGGCGGATCGACTGCGAACCGCGACGGCAGACACCTCCGAGAAAACCAAGACCCTCGTCGCGATCTGCGTCGAAGCCGACCCGCGACAGCTATCCGCTCCCGGCGTCGAGCGCGCCCACGCGGCATGTGCGCAGTACTTCTTTGCTGGCTGGCGTGCGCTTGTCCGCGGCGACCAAGCGCGCGCCACGATCTGCTGCTTGCATGCGTCAACACCGGCGCAAAAGAGCATGCGTGGTGGGATCTGGCTCGCCTTCTAGGGAGCCAACGAGCCTCACCGCCCCTACACGTCGGGCTCGGCGCCGAGCTTGACACCCTGCAACGCAAGGGCGAGCAGGTAGCGGTCGTCATGGGCCTTGACCAAAAACCTCCTGGCGCCGCTGCCCTGCAAGGCTTGAAGGTGGGTGACGCGATCCTGCGCATCGCGCACACAAAATACGATGCCGACCGTCTACATGAGCAGCTCGCAGCAATGCAGGCCGGGTCCGATCTCTGCCTGACGCTGCTACGCGACAACAAGGAGGTCGTCCTCCACATCCGACTCGGCCGGCTATCCCCGCAATAGCCGACTGCTACTCGCCGCCAGGGGCCGCGGCTTTGATCTGCAGCGCGTGCACCTTGCCGTCCATCAGTTCGCCTAGCGCCTGGTAGATGCGCCGCTGGCGCTGGACGCGATTGAGCCCCGCGAGAGCTTCACTTTCGATCGTGAGTGCGAAGTGGCTTTCGCCCGAGCCGTCGTGGCCTGCGTGCCCTGCATGCTGGTCGCTGTCGTTGCGAAGCTCGAGCCGGGTAGGTGCAAGCTCGGCTTCGAGTCGTCGGAGCATCTCCGTCGCCACCGGGCCATTCGTTTGGTCTGACATGCTGTCCTTATAGGGTCACGCGCCCGGCTTCGTCGAGGAGCGCACCTTCGCTGCCAAGAACAACGTCAGCAGCACGCGCTCTTGGCCGGCCGCACCGCACGAACATCCAGGCTCACGACGTAGTCGGCGACCTTGTCACCGTCCGGCAAAGCAGCAGCGATCCGCTTGTAGAGCGGATCCTCCCAGTTTGTCATCGCGTCAATGTATTCAGGCTTCGCCCGCAGCTCGATGTCGGCGAGCCCGGCAGCCGCCATCGCGCCGCGCATATCGTCGACAAGCTGCGCCCCGGCAATGCAGCCAACCAGCGCCTCGAGATCGTCGCGCACGCCTTCGGGTAGCGGCTGCAGCAGCGCGAGATCAGAGACCGCAACGCGGCCGCCCGGACGCAGGATGCGCGCGATCTCGCGCCACACCTGCGGTTTATCGACCGAGAGATTGAGCACGCAATTCGACAACACAACGTCGGCAACGGCGTCGCCTATCGGCAGATGCTCGATCTCTCCGAGTCGGAACTCGACGTTGTCGAGGCCGCTGCGCTCGCGGTAGCTTGCAACGTTCGCACGGGCCTTGGACAGCATTTCCGGCGTCATGTCGACGCCGATCGCACGGCCGCGAGGGCCAACCCGGGGCCCCGCCAAGAAGCAGTCGAGCCCGCCGCCAGAGCCCAAATCGACAACGACCTCCCCGATGGCCAACGCTGCGAGCGCTGTCGGATTGCCGCACGAGAGCCCCATGTTGGCGCCATCGGGCAACGCGCCCAGGTCAGCTGCCGAATAGCCCACGGCGTGCGCA
Source organism: Planctomycetota bacterium (assembly GCA_045105235.1). Classification (GTDB taxonomy): domain Bacteria; phylum Planctomycetota; class UBA1135; order UBA1135; family UBA2386. The sequence continues at coordinate 29,513 of JBGCDH010000011.1, forward strand.
ACTTGCTCTGGCGTGAGCGTCGTCGGGCCACAGCATCCGCCGCCGCCGCCCGCGATGTCGCCGCTGCCCGCATCCGCAGGACTGCACGAAGCACTGGATGGCGGCGTATCGCTTGCCGATCGCACGCTTGACCACTGCCCAGATCGGGCAATCTCGGCGTAGCCTTCGCGCACCTGGTCGCGCCGCTGGTCGTCTGCGACAACAGCTCGCGCCTGGGCGTCCATGGACTCGCTGCCGCCACTTGGGCCACAGCAAGGAGCATCATCATCACGACTCATGCGGCCGTTCTAACCGAGTCTCGCGCGCCGTGAAACGGCCTGCGAACTAGCCGATTCGGTAGGTGATACGGCCGCGACTCAGGTCATACGGCGAAAGCTCAACGCGAACGCGGTCACCTGTGGTGATCCGGATGCGGAACTTGCCCATCTTGCCGCCGGTCTTGCAGATCGGCTCGTGCTCGGAGCCGTCGATGCGGATGCGATAGCGACCTGCTCCAAGAGCCTGCATCACTTCGCCTTCCACCTCGATCGCTTCTTCCTTGACCGAGCCCGGAGCTCCTCCGCCAGTGCCTCTACGGTGCCGACTCATTTGCCTTGGCCCATGGAGTCAGACGCGGCTGGCGACGGGCAGAAGCCGCGCGAACCAGATAGGTGGATACGTAGACGGACGCTCGGAACGTCTGCCACGACGTCGGCGTTGGGAACTTGTTCAGTTTCGTGCATTGATTGCGAACCAGTTTACGGGCAACTGCGGTTGCTCGTCGAGTGGGGGTCGAAAGTAGCAAGCAGCAATGCGGTCGACGGTGACGTCCGTCGACCCGCGAATGCGCCTTCCCCCGCGCTGGCGTGGTCCCTCATTATCGGCCCTCTTCCCGCGGAAGCACCAATCCATTTTTGGCTGGGAGGGCCAAGCTGCCGCTCGCAAGGCCCGCTCCGGGCGATCGCCCGACCGCAAATCAGGCTTGGGTTGCCGTTGCTTGGGTCGCTGCCCGAGAACGGGGCCGAGCCAGAATGACGCGGTTCATCCGCGTGATCTTGTCCGAGACGCTCGTCCAGCGGACGTGGAAGCCCGCAGCTTCGAGCTGGTAGGTGCGATCGACGTCGACAGCCATATGCGCCAGCGCCTTCTTGAGGGCGGGCGGGGCCTTGGAAGCCGAGACCGGGTGGCAGCACGGCATCACCGCGACGGGCATCTGATTGGCGATAGCCAGCTCGAGCACCCGGTCGGTTTTGACGCCACAAGCGTGCACGGCCACCAAACCGGCGTCGCGCGGAATGCTCTTGGGCGCCGTCTTGAGCTTGGCCTCGAGGTATTCGACCCGGCCCGCAATCCAGGGAGCAGCCTCTTCGGCGGCCTGCACGATGCGGTCAAAACTCGCGGGCCGCGAACGGTCCAAAACGATGACGCGCTCGACCGACGGCTCAAAAACGGCGAACAGGACCGCGACCAAGCCGTGGCCACCGCAAAGGTCGGCGACGACCCGCGCCCGCGCATGCTTGCGCGCGAGCGCGAAGAACTCCAACGCCTCGACCAGCTCCCGAAAACACGTCGCGCGGTGCTTGCAGAGCACGCGGGCAAACCGATCGATCGCACCATCGCCGGGAAACGCGCTCTCGTCCTTTGGCTGCAGGCGCCTGCGCGTGTCTACGACCCAGACATTTTCAGGGTCGTCAAATTGCTTTAAGTATCGGAAATTCGCCATGCCCTGTTTGTCTCGCGACCGCGAGCCGCTTGCACCGTGCGAACACACGCCCCTGCAAGCCAACGCACACACACCGCAGCCGGCAAGAGACTACCCACATTGAATCGTGCCACTTCGGAAAGGCCAAATCGTCACGCCTGATTTGCACAATCACGCAAGCCGCCACCCACAACGAGCCCCGTAAAGAACAGCAGTCTCGAATGGCAAAGCTCTCCAACCGGGTGGCCGCATGCACGGCCAGTCTCCTCTTCGCCGTAGCTAGCCCCACCCAACGCAGCTCCCATGGACGTGGAAGAATGCGAACGTGCAAGGGATGGGCTTCGTGACGGGCTTGGTCGCGCACCCGACGACATTCGACATCTACATCAAGACGGACGTCGGCGGCATCTATCGCCTCGACCGCAGCAACTGGCGCTGGATTCCTCTGATGGACCAGCTGCCGTTTGCCGAAGCGGAGTCGTTTGATGTCGCGAGCCTCGCACTCGACCCGCAAGACGCCAACACCATCGCGATCGTCGCCATGCGCGATAGCGGCGTGCAAAGCCCCAACGGCGGCAACTACGGCTTCGGCGAAGTGCTGGTCAGCAACGATGCTGGCCAAAGCTGGGCTCCCCAAGGCCTGTTGCCGCTCGGCATCCGCGTCGGGCCCAACGGCGAGTATCGAGGGTTCTCGGGAGAGCGGCTCGCGATCGATCCCAACGTTGCCGGCCGCATGCTGCTGGCAACCCGCGTCGACGGCGTGTTTGTGCGGCAACAAGCAGGTGCCGGCCTCTGGACGCAATCAAACGGTACGCCAACGGTCACGGCCTGGAACAACGGCGACCCCAACGACCTTGAGTATGCCGGCAATACACCCGGCCATACGTTTGCGCTGTTTGATCCGAACAGCGCAACGCTCGCCAACGGCGCAACCAGCGTCGCCTACTTTGGCGATCACGAGTCTGGCGTCTACCGCAGCACCGACGGCGGCTTGAGCTGGAGCTTGCTCGCTGGCTCACCGATTCACGCAGTGCACGGCATGGTTCAGCAGGACGGTCGGCTCTACGTCAGCTGCGCACGCTACGCCGTGGGCCCCGACCAGAGCCTGCCCGAGATCGGCTCAGTTCATCGCTTCGACCCGGCAAGCAGCAGCTGGACGGACATCACTCCGTCGCTACCAGGCCAGCCGGGCAGCCGCGACAACCGCCCCTACGCCGGTCTCAGCTCGCACCCCTCTGACCCCGCGCAGTTGGTGCTGACGGCGGGAGCTGGACCGGTGCTGTACCGCACGTATGACCGCGGCAACACGTGGCAGCGCATCGAGCCGAACAACGCCTCCCAACAGCCCTCGTATTGGGAACAGCCCAGCCAGCAGAACTTCTTCACGTCGCCTGGTAGCTGGGGCACGGTCAGCGTGCTGATGGATCCGTCGGCCCCCGAACGCCTCTTCCAAACCAACGGCTTCGGCGTCATTCGAACGGACAACCTCGCCGCGACCACGCCCAGCTGGACGTGGACGATGGACAACCTCGAGGAGCTGGTCATCCACAACGTGGTTAGCCCGCCCGTGCCCTTTGAAGAAGGCGGAGCCGACCTGCTGATGGCCTGCATGGACGAAGTCGGCCTACGCATCGAAAGCTTCAACGAAGTCCCAACCGTCAAAGTCTCGAAGCCGATCTTTCTCGGCCAGGCAAACGCCATCGCCTACAGCTACCAGAACCCCCAGTTCGCGGCGTGCGTCGGCTGGGACACCTGGCAACCGACAAGCGCGCTTACCGGGTTCACCAGCGACAACGGACAGACGTGGACCTCGTTCGCCGACGAATCACCGGGCGTTGGTGGCGGTCTGGGCATGAGCGCGACGAACCCGCAGAACATGGTTTGGGAGCCATCGCAAGGTGCTCTGCACTACACGACGGACGGTGGCGCATCCTGGACGCTTGGCCGCAACCTGGACGCTGCGTTCGATCCGAACAATCCGCAAACCTATTGGCGGCTCGAAAGCGCCTGGGGCGTGCAGAACCCGTGGTGGATCGGCGAACACATCGCCGCCGACAAGGTGGACGGTGGCCGTTTTTATCGGCTCAGCTACGGCAAGTTTTTCTACTCGACCGACGGCGGGGCGAACTGGCGCGAGGGCTTTGACACGGCCGCGCTCGGCGGCAACGGGCCGTTTGCCTACACGGTGCACGCGCGCCTCGTCACGCACCCGACACGCACTGGCGAGGTCTACATTTGCGAGGTGCCAAACAGCGACCAGACGCTGCTGCCACCTTGGCGCAGCACCGACGGAGGGCAGACGATCCAAGCGATGCCTGGGCTGCAGTGGGCCACACAGGTTGCGTTCGGGCTTGGCGATCGTGCCGCGGTGCCGTTCGTCTACGTGCACGGCGTGCCGCTAGGCGAGACCGAAGAAGGTATTTGGCTGTCCCGCGACGACGGCCAATCGTGGGAACTCGTCAGCGACCCGGCCGTCGACAAGTTCGCGCGCATCACGTCACTCGAAGGCGACATGAGGAGGCGACTCCGCGTCTACGTCGGCACCAACGGGCGCGGCGTCAAGGTCGGTCAGTACGACGGCACCACGGCGAGGCTGCGTTCGTTTGGAGATGCTTGCGGCCCGACCAGCGCTCCCTTCACACAAACTGCCGACCCGCTGCCAACGCTCGGCGCGGCTGTGAGCTATCGGGCCAGTGGCGCGTGGAACAATGCGGTCGGACTGTTTGTGCTCGGTGACTCCGACCAGAACATGCAAGGCCTGCCGCTGCCGCTGTCGCTGGCAGCCATCGGCGCCGGCAGTGCCGGCTGTTTCGCCTACACCAACCTGGTCGCGTCGCTTGCCTCCGTGAGCAGTCCATCGGGCGAACTCGTGCAGCAGGTCGCGGTGCCCAACAACAGCGCACTCGTCGGCTTCACGTTTTTCTCTCAGCACTACACCTTCGGCAGCGGCAGCGGCGGCGCTACCGCCCTCTGGTCGTCCAACGCGATCGAGACCCGTGTTGGCTACTGACGGCTTCGGCACCTTCCGCGGAAGCGTGACTTGACGCCGCCGCGAGCGCCGCGGATCGTCGGAGCGTGTCGACACCCGACGATAGCCAACTGCTGGCGCAGGCCCACGTCGTGCTCATCCGACCGCGATGGGCGCGCAACTTGGGCTCTGCGGCCCGAGCGATGAAGAACTTTGGGCTGCAGCGTCTGACGCTCGTCGATTCGCGCATCGGATCCTGGACCGACGCTCACCAGATGGCGGTACATGCCGGCGACGTGCTCGCCGGTGCCCGCAAGGTCGAGCACCTGGACGAGGCCACAGCCGAAGCCCAGTGGATCATCGGCACGAGCAACCAGGCACCCGCCGGGACCCGAGTGCTATCCCCGCGCGAGGTGGCGCTTGAGTCCAAGCAACGCGGTTTGCCGCCGACGATCCTGTTTGGCGGCGAAATCCACGGGTTGGAGCCCGGTGAAATGCTGCGTTGCCACGCGGTCTCCACCGTGCCGACGCGTCCGGAGCAGTCCTCGCTCAACCTTGCGCAAGCGGTTGGGATCTACGCAGCAGAGCTCTACGCCACGCTTCAAGACGCCAGGTCGGCCAACGCTTCAGCAGCAGAAGCCGCGCCCGCTGAGCTTCTACAGCATCTAGAACGGCTGCTACGGGATCTGCTTGAGGGCTCACGCTGGGCGAGCAAGTCACGTCCGAAAAACGCCATTGCACAGCTCATGCAGCCGCTCTACCGAGCAAACATGAGCGAAACAGAAATCCGGGCGTGGCTCGTCGCACTGGGCAAAGCCGCGCAGCGAACCGACTAGCCCTCGCGGAAACCGCGGGCTACCTCGCAGTCTTGTTGGGACCGATCGCCCGGACCGGATTTGCCTGGCTCAACCGCCGCTGCCGCGCGAACTCGTTGTCGTTTGCTTCGGCAAGACGACGATCGGTCAGCGAAAACAGAAAGGCCACAACCTGATCGACTTCTACCGGCGTCAGCCCCAACGGTTGGATCTGCGGATCTTGCCATGTATTTGGCGTGCCACCCAGATTGTAGTGCTCGACAACGTGCCACAGCGTCGCCATCGACCCGTCATGCATGTAGGGAGCTGTGAGCCCGATGTTGCGCAGCGGAGCCGTGCGAAACGCACCAACCTGATACTCGAGCTTCGAGATCAACGCGCGCCCAAGCTCTCCGTAAAGGGGCACAATGTTGGCCGAAGCAGCCACGCTCGAACCGCGATCGGCGGCACGCACTTTGGGAAAGGCCTCGCGAGCAAGCGCTTGATGGTCCAGACGTTCGAAACCGACGCCCACGTTGTGGAAATTGCCGTCCGACAGCAGCGGCTCCCGCAGGCTCACGGGGTGGCAGGATCGGCAATGCTCGGCAAACAGTTCAAAGCCGCGCTGCGCGTCTTTGGAGAGCGCATCTTTTTGCCCCGCACGAAAGGCATCGAACGGCGCATCTACAAACACCAGGGTTCGCTGGAACGCAGCAAGAGCGCGAGCAACATCTTCAAACTGCGGTTCGCGGCCGTAGGCCAAATCAAACAGCCCTACGTATTCGGCAACTTCACGGACGCGGGCAACAACGGACTCGCGGCTCGGCATCCCCATCTCCGCGGGATTGAGGATCGGCCCCGCCGCCTGCTCTTCGAGCGACGCGGCACGCCCATCCCAGAAGAACCGCCGCTGAAGCCCTGCGTTGAGCACGGTAGGCGCATTGCGCGTCACGGTCTGGCCGTCGATGCCAATCGACGTGCGCCGTCCATCGGCGAATCCGCGCTTCGGATCATGGCAACTTGCACAAGAGAGCGAGCGGTCGCGCGAAAGCCGCTTGTCGAAGAACAAAAGCTGACCGAGTGCGATGCGGGCCTCGTCCGGCTCGTTGCCTTCGGGAGCGAGAGCGTAGCGGGTTCGGTAGTAGCGCCACTGCTCCGCCGAGATGCCCGGCGGCGTCCCCAGCCAACCTTGCTCTGGCTCCAGCGACGCAAGGGCAGCGATCATGTCGGATGTGCTGCTGGGGACGATCGGCTCCTGCCCAACCACCACCGACGTTGCCAGCGCGACGAGCCACCTGGTGCCTTTCATGCGAGAACTGTAGCCAAGCAGCTCGCGGCTGCCTACTGAGGCGAACGACCGGGCTTTGGCGGCGCTGGCTTGCGGGCGAGCGGCTTGCCAGGCGTGTTCGCAAACCCCGGCCTTACCGGTGCCTGCGGCGGCCGCGCTGGAATCACGGGATCCTTGCCCGCAATCGGCGCCAGTAGCTCCGTCGCCTTGACCGCCCCGAAGCGCGCCGCAAGCTGCTTGAGGCCCTCGTTGGCTCGCTCGACACACTGACCAATCTCGCCAAACGGAGCGAGCACGGCCTCGCAGCGATCGATGCGCTGCTGCAGCTGCTTGGCCTGGTCACGCAGCTGCTCGCGTCGCGCCGACAGCTGCTGCTCCACTTCGCCCGCGACCGCGGTGCAGTAGTCCTCCAGGAAACTGGCTCGGACCCGCTCCGCGGTATCCCGCTGCAAGCGCGCGCGATACGAGTCCAACCGGCGACGCAGCTCTTCAATGTTCTTGCCGCCGAGACGCACCTGCTTTTCGCGCGGCGAAATCGGCCTCGCTGGCTCTTCGGTCGATCCAAAGACCCGCTCGTGAAGGCTGCGCGAGCGCCGCAGCAGTAGCCAATCAGAGAATGTTCGACGCACCGGCAGATGCTCGCCGCGAAGGGGCGTTGGCGGCATCCGGATCAGCGCCTGCCGGTCGGTTCGAAGGTGCACGCGACGACCGATGTCGTTGAGGTTGACCGTCGCCTTCTTCAGGTCTTGACTCAATTCCCGGTGCACCGCGAAGCCAGCCTGCCCCTGCACGACGCGCTCCGAGAGCTCTTTGCTCGCCGTGCTGGTGAGCTCTTCCTGGTAGCGAATCAGCATCGGCACGTATTCGCCCTTGAGCAGATCACGGAGACTGGCATCGGTCTCGAGCCACCCGCGCAATAGCGCGCTCTGGGCACGACCAACCGAATCGGTCGCAGACTGTGACTGTCGCGCAAGCACCGGCCCAAGGTCGGTTCGCAGGGACGATGCCGCAGCACTCCAGTCGTGCGCCAAACAGCGGTCGACCGACTCGGCACGAACATGCACGTCGGCCAGCTGCTGCTGCGCCTCAAGCATATGCTTCTTGACGACTGCCAGCTCGCGATGGTCGGTCATCTGCTTGCAGTCCGTGAGCAGCTGCCCCGCGCGCCGGAGGCTGTCGCCAAAGAACGCCATCACGTATTCCGGGCTTTCGAGGTAGCTGGCCAAGTCGCCGAAGAACGCATCAAAACCGTCGTCTGCGGCGCCGGTCGCGCTCTTTGGCGATGGGCTCACCGAGCCTGCAGAACCTCGCAAGCGCCGGCTGCCCGCCCGCATCAGATCGACTGGATAGCAGCGCAGACGCCCGGCCTCCGCAGCAGCCTTGAGCGGAGCACTCATGGCCAACGTCTCGAAAGCCTGCAATACACGCTGCGGATCGCTTTGCTCCAGACTTGGCTGCAGGCTGCCATCTGGGCGTAGGTCGAGCTTGTTGCTGTCGATGTTGACAATCAAGAAAATGCGGCTGAACAGCTCGAGCAGGCGACTGAACTCATCGAAGACGTGATCGAGAAACAGGTTGTCGCTGCGCACAACAAACACCGCACTCGCTGCTGAGCTGCGGAAGTCCTTGGTCATGCCGTCATAGCCAAACTTCATGCGGCTGTAGAGCCCGGGCGTATCGACGAGCACGGCATTGGTCTTGCCGAGCTCCGCCGCGCGCACGCCCACGTCTACGCGCCGGATCGCTTCGGGGAAGTGCTGCTGCGGGTCAAACGTGATGCCAGCGGCTTCGCAGCGTCGAATGCGTTCGGCTAGATCTGAGTGCGCCTTGTCCATGCGCACTTCCAATGCGGACGCGTCTTCGTAGGTCTCGACCCCGCCGTCATAGCGAGTCAACGTGAAGCGACGGTCGTCACTGTGGCTGACGTAGACCAAACAAGGATAAGCGGGCAACGCGCTAACCTCGCTGACGTAGGTCGCCGCGAGCGTATTCATCAGCGTCGACTTGCCGCTTTTGAGCGGCCCGAAGATCAGGACATAGGCCTGCTGGTCATCGACCTTGTCCGTAACCAATGCGAGCTGGTGCCGCACCTCAGCAAGCTGCAGGGCCAGCTGCCGACCCGGGGCGCTGGACTTGGCGTCGGATAGCGCCTGCGCCGCTCGGTCCAAGGGGTCGAGAACCGGTCGCACACGAGCGACAAACTCTTCGCACAGCTGCGTCAACAAGGTTGGCATGGCTGCGAGCGTACGGAGCCGGCAGCCAAGACGCAGCTGCCAATCATGCAGCTATCTCGTGCCGGCAACGTGCTTTCGGAGCGCCGGATGACGCGCCCGAAGCAAAGTAGCTTGGAAAGTGCTGGAGGCCGGACCATGCCGCCCGCCTCCGCAAACAGTCCATTTGTGCAAACGATTCAACGGTTCAAACTGTCTAGCACTGCAGACGGTCCAGCGCTGCAGACGGTCAAACCGCCCAGACAATCAATCGATCGCGTTGGCGATGACCTTTTGGATTTGCTCAAGGGCGCGACGAAGCGCCATGCGCTCGCGCTCACTTTCCTTCACTGCGGAGAGCACGGCGTCGAGTCCGTCGAGCTGGGTGCCGCCGCTTGTTGCCGCGGAGCGCGAGCCGGCCGGACGTCCAACCTTGCGCTTCTTGCCGCCAGCTGCGCTGCCGCCGCCGCCGCTCGCACGTGCCTTCACATTGTAGACCAGCGGCAACGAGCAGCCGACTTTCTCAGCGATATCCGCCGGCTTCATTCCAGACTTCAGTAGTTCGCGAATCTTGCCGGACTTAGACCCAGCGTCCGGCTTGCGCCCGCGCTTCTTGGTCGAATTCTTCTTGGTAGCCATTGCGACAGTGTGACAACCATGCCCCCACTCTGTAAAGAAGCGATCGTGTCTAGCTAGTAATACTTTGGCTACTGACAGCGGCGTGCACGTGCAAACCCACGTTTTCCACCGACGAAGAAGGCGAGGAACTCGTGCGCCGCACTATCCGGACAGAAGCGACCCTCTGCAATCGCACACTCGGCACGCTGCCGAAAGTCACCCGGCCCGCTATAGACGGCGTGATATGCCCTCTTGAGGTCCGCCAGCACGTCGTGCGAGATGCGCTGCCGGCGCAGGCCGACGAAGTTCAAACCGCGAATTTCATTGCGCTCCGCGGCCATTGCGAATGGCGGCACGTCATATGATATGGAGGCATTGCCACCCACCATTGCCAGCCGTCCGACGCGGACAAACTGGTGAATGCCGGCACCGCCGCCAAGAAAGCTGCCTCCTCCGACCGCAACGTGACCGGCAAGCATCACGTTGTTCGCGAGGGTTACGGCATCTCCAACGCGGCAATCGTGCCCCACATGGCTGTTTGCCATCAGGTAACAATCCGCGCCAACTACGGTTTCACCGCCGTCTTTGACCGGCTGCCCGACGGTCACGCCTTCGCGCAGGATGCTGCGATCACCGATCCGCACGTTTCGCTGCAACAGCCCACTGCCGCGCATCTGCGGCTGTCCACCCAGGACAACAAAGCTGTCGACGACGCAATCGACGCCAAGACGCACGCCGCTGCGGACGATGGCGTGCTCGGCAACCGTCGATCCTCGCTCGATCTGCACCCCCGGCTCAACAATCGAAAATGCACCAACTCGAACGTCTGGCGCGAGCTGGGCGGAAGGATCAACGACCGCGCTCGGGTGGATATTGGGGGACTCGGGCATCAAGGCGAACCGTAACCCGAATCCACAGTTCGGGAATGGTATTCGCTGCGATACGACGGCTTCCGCTCAAAAGGCGCTGTTGTGGCCCGGCAAATGCGTGCTCAACGTCGTGAGTAGCGCGTCCTTGCGCAGCGGCTTGCTGCACAAGTCGGTAAAGCCAAGTTGTCGCGCTTCCGCTTCGAAGTAGCTTCGCTCGTGGCCCGTAAGCGCCACAACTGGCGTCTCGTCCTTGCTCATTCGCATGCGCATGATGGTCTCGCGCCCGTCCATCACCGGCATTTCAATGTCCATCAGGACGAGATCAAACGTGCCCGCATCGAGCGCTTTTAGAGCGTCTTCCCCGTGCGCAACCATGGTCACCTGAAGGCCAGCAAGGTGCAGCATGCGCGCCGCGAGCCGCTGGATGGTCGCACTGTCTTCGACCAACAGCACGTGGGGCGCTTCCTCTTGCTCGCGACTCCTTGCCGCCGCCAGCGGCTTGAGATAGTCGCAAAGCCCCTGCTGCAACGTCTCATCGCGACGCAGGAGCACATCGGGCTGATATACGCCAACAATGCCATCCTTGGCCGAGCTGCTCATTACCGCGATCGGCATGCCCGAGCACCTCGGGTCGCTACGAAGCGCGGCAACCAAAGAGCTTGCGGGAAAGTCCCTGAGCTCGTTGCCGGCAACAACCCCGACCGGGCTCCGCTCACGCACGACCTCCAATGCTGCAATTACCGAGTCGACTTCGCGGCACTCCAAGCCGAGAACGCTGCAGTGCTTCGCCACCGTCTTGCGGAACAGACGCGAGTCTTCGACGCATAAAACAGTGAGGGGCTCTGACATGACTGCACAGTGGTCTTCGGAATCGACCGAACGCGACCCAAAGAGAGATTGCCCCTAAGGGAGCTCTGAATTGGACCTAGACGACCCCCAGAGCACCTTGCCAGCGTTGATTCGGCCTGTGCGGAGCGTTTCAATCCGAACGCAGGATCTCGCGCGACATTGGCGCGGACATCAGAGAGCAACATGACACGACTTTCAGCCAACCCAACTCGCCGTCGCCGCGTCCGCAGCGCATACACCCCCATTGTGGCCGCCTTCTGCATGCTGGCGGGCTGTGCATCGGCCCCCGACGACACCGACGACCCGCTGGTCCAGCACGCTGGCCCGCGCGCAACGGTAACCATCAACCAACAAAGCGGCCGCGGCGAGCAGCTCGAGGCGTTCTTCGTGGAGGCGCTGACAAACTCCGGCGCGTTCTATGTCATCGAAGACGCGTCGCAGGCCGTGCTGCAGGACAAGGCGCTCGAAAACGCCGGCATCATCGAAGAAGGCGCCACCGACGAAGGCAGCCCAGAACGCGCCGACCTCGAACTTGTTTGCACGGTGACCGATGAGCGCGAAAACGCGTCCGGCTCACAAAGCGGTGTCCAGGGCCGCTCCTTCCTCAGCAGCATCACAGGCGGCCTGGCCGGCGGTGGTGGCGGAGCCACGCAGCAGGGTCGAGTGTCGGTGAACATCCGCATCAAGGATCGGCGTCGTGGGCGCGTGCTGGCGACCGCCCGCGGCGAAGGCTTCTCCGTTGGCGCGAGCTCCAACGCGAATGCCAGCGTCTACAAGTGGTCGCGCGGGCTCGGCTTCGGCTCTGTCGGAGGCAACACCAGCGGCTACGAGAACGTCGACATGGCCGCTGCGTTCCGGCGCGCGACCGTGCGCGCGGTCAACGACTTGGTGCAAAAGATCCCCGAGAGCTACTTCAAGCACGACGAGTAGCAACAGGCTGACGCCGCGCGTCTTGAGGCCGGCGGAGTTCGCCCGCGAAGTTTGCCCGCGGAAATCGCGGCGGGGCCGACCGCAGTGGCCGACCGAAACATGGCTGGCGGGCACGGGGAACCGTCCCCCAAAAAAAGAGCGGCCTGCCGGCAAATTCGTGTCCGGGTGCGAGCCGGAACGGCGTGTACGCAGCCGGCCGCTGCAATGAGCTGAGACCATGGATGTTCCTGGGTCGGCGCCAGGCCGCATTTGGACCATGGTTCCGCACTCGCCCGACCCCGACCCCGCCGCCGCCGCGGACCGCAAGGTTGACGCCATTCTCGATGAGCTGCTGGCCCTCGACGCCAGCCGCTGCGAAGGGCGCCTTCAGGATCTGTGCACGGACCATCCCGAACACGCAGCGGCGGTCGAAGCGCGCTACCGCGCCCTACAGGCCGTCGGCCTCATCGATCCAGCGAACGCGTTTGATCACGACGGCACCCCGCAAATACCTGGGATGTCGCTGCACGAGCGCTTGGGCGAAGGCGGCATGGGCATCGTCTACCGAGCTCGCCAGGAGCAGCTCGGGCGCGATGTCGCCGTCAAGATGATCCGGCCCGAGTTTGCCTGGCAGGACCAGCAGCGCCGCCGGTTCGCGCGGGAAGGCCTGGTCGTGGCCCAGCTCGAACACCCGGCGATCGTGCCGGTCCTGCAGCTTGGCGAACACCACGGCAGACCATTCTTGGTCATGCCGCTTGTGCGCGGGCGCTCCTTGGCGGCCATCATCGCAACCATCGCGGCGCGCCGATCGGAATCGCCCGCTGCTGCGATCCACGCACATGGGTTTCTGCAGGCGCTTGACGCCGGCCCGGACAAGATCGACCTCGTGGCGGCGACCACGGCCATCCGTGGCCTCAGCACGCCGTGGCCAGCCATTGCCGCCTGCGTTCTGCTGCCGGTCGCCGAAGCGCTTGGCTACGCGCACGCCCGCGGCGTCACCCATCGCGACATCAAGCCGTCCAATATCCTGCTCGCAGCGGACGGGCGATCGCTGCTCTGCGACTTCGGTCTCGCGTCCTACGCCGAAACCGACGATTCGCTGACCAAGAGCGGCACGCTGCTCGGCTCCGTGCCCTACATGTCGCCGGAGCAAGTCGAAGGGCGCACCGTCGATGCTCGCAGCGACGTCTTTTCGATCGGCAGCGTGCTCTACGAGCTGCTGACCATGCGACGTCCGTTTGGCTCGTCGAGCACGAGCCACACCATGCACGCAATCGCGAAGATCGAGCCGACCGGGCTTTCCGGCGGCGCCGCCGAAACCAGACTGCCGGCCGACATGGCCGCGATCGTCGCGCGCTGCTTGGAAAAGCGCCCTGAGCACCGCTACGCAAACGGTGCCGCGGTCGCTGCGGATTTGCGCGCGTTCCTGGCCGGCGAGCCCGTCGCGGCGCGACGACTTACCTGGCCGCGGCGGATCTGGCGCTACGCCCGTCGAGAGCCGGTGCGCTTTGGACTCGCCGCCGCCACGTTGGCCCTCGCAGTCTCCCTGACCACCGCACTTGGCTACATGTGGGCGCAGCGCGATGTGGTTGCCGCCGGCCAGGAGCGCTTGCGCCAAGCGCAGGTCGAGCGTCACCTCGCCCGCGGATATGCGGCGCTGTTTCGCCGCGATGCGGCGGCGGCCCATATCGCCTTTGCATCTGCACAGCAGATCGATCCCGGGAGCACGGAGGCCGATGTCGGCCTGCAGATCCTTGCCGAAAAGTCGGCTCCAGCGGCGGTGGACAACCAACAGCCCGAACCTAGTGGATCCGCCTTCCACCGGGCGGCGCGTGCCGTCTTTGCGGGCGCCCACGGCGATCGCGCCGGCGCCGCCGACGCGGTCCTCCTGCTGCATGACGAAGTCGTTCTACAAACGGCGAGCGCTCGCCCAATCTACCACGGCCTGCTCGCGAAGGCCGCTGGCGTCGCCGGCGATACCGCGCTGGCAGAAAACACAGCAAGAGCGCTGCGCCGTCTTTGGCCAGAATCGGCGACGGCCAGCTACTGGGCCGGCTACGCGCTGATGGAGATCGCGCCCGACGATGCGCGGCGGGCGCTTGAGCGCACCTGCGATCTCGCACCCGAAGACGTCGATCTCCTCGCCGATGCGCAGCTGGGCCTGGGCGTGATCGAGCTCCAGCGCGGCAACAGCGACAGAGCCATACGACACTTCGAACGCGTTCTTGCCGTGCGCGCCGACGATGCGTTTGCCTGGCTCGATCTAGGGCTTGCGCACCAAGCAAAGGGTGACGCCACCGCCGCAGAAGCCGCACTGCGCCGCGCCTGCGTGCTGCCCAACGCGCCGGCCGGCGCACGCTACAACCTCGGTGTCCTGCTGGCCGCGCGAGACACCGAAGCTGCCATCGAGGCGTTTGCAGCGACGGTCGCACAAGCTCCCGACTACGCGCTTGCGTGGTACAACCTCGGCGCGCTACGCACGGCGAACGGCGAACTCGAATCGGGCAAGCACGCGCTGCACCAGGCCGTTCGGCTGCGGCCCCAATGGGCCGATGCATGGCGCCATCTCGGCACCAACGAAGCCACGGCGGGCAATCTCGATCGCGCCGTCGCGGCCTACCGACGGGTCACGCAACTTGCCCCGGACGACACCTCGGCCCAGTCCTACCTAGCCCAACTCGAGCAGTATCTACAGGCCATCAAGTGAGCGACGAACGCGACATCGAACAGCACCTGCCGCAGCTGGAAAAGTATGTGCGCCACCACATGGGCTCCAAGCTCGCAGCGCGTGAGTCTTCGCAAGACATTGTTCAATCGGTCTGTCGTGAACTCATCACCGCCGGCAGCAAACTTTCGTTCCCGAACGATCGGGCACTTCACGCGTGGCTGCAAACGGCCGCGAAAAACAAGATCTTGCAGAAGGCGCGCCATCACCGTTCGCAGCGGCGAGCGAGCGACCTCGAAGTTGCGGCCGCAGATACGCGCATCCAAAGCCAGCTCGGCGACCAGCTGACGCCAAGTCGTGATGCTAGCGCCCGCGAGCAGGTCGAGCGGATCGAGACCGCAATGGCCGGCCTGTCCGATGAAGACCGAGAGATCATCACGCTGATTCGGGTCACCGGCCTCTCCCACGCCGAAGCCGCCGCCCAAACGGGGCGCTCGGTGGAAGCCTCCCGAGCACACCTTCGCCGCGCACTCGTGCACCTTTCCCGCCTCTTGACCACCCCAACCGACCCCACGCCATGATCGAACGCTCTGCACGCATTTTGGCTCTCGCGGCAGCTCTGCCGTGCAACGCCGCGCTGGCGCAGACCGTGCCCAGCGAATACGCAACGGCCACGGAGGAGCTGCCGCAGAGCATGGCATCGCCGTTCGCGACGAGCGGCCGCAGCCATCAGTATCTCACCGCAGCAGCACTTGGTCTGCCAAACGGCGCAACCGTCACGCTGCAGTCCCTCGCGCTTCGATTCGACGGACCAACGACTTCTTCCGGGACACTGCCGCAGGTGCTGAGCAGTTTGGCCATTCGTATCGGCACAACCGAGCGATCGATCCAGTCGATCGGTGCTGTCTTCGACGAGAACCTCAGCCAACCGCTGCAAACGGTGTTTTCTGACAGCAACTACAGCATGCCGATCGACAGCAGCGTCACGACGACCGGGCAACCAGAACTGTTCGGCGGCGCCGGCAATGCGCTGAACTTTGCGTTTGCCAACCCGGCAACGCTCACGGTGCCCCTCGGGGGCTGCATCGTGATCGAGTTTGATGTTGTCACCGCGGCGGGCTCGAGCGACGACTCGCGTGTCGACTTCGGCCGCGCGCGCGTGCTCGGCAGCTTGGCCACCGGCAGAGCCTTTTCGAACGGTCGCGGCTGCGCCGCCCCGGCGCTCGGGCCGCGACCACAGCTCGACACAAGCGGCGCCTATGAGATCGGGACGGCGTTTTCGCTCTCGGGCGTCGAGTTCCCTGCCAATGCAGTGGGCGCAACATGGTGGACCGAGCAATTGATGCCTCAGCTCGCCATCCCCGGAACTCCCAACTGCTGGCTCTATCTGGAAATGGCGACCGGCGGCCTGCTGATGCCGCACGTCTTCGACGCAGCCGGCACGTTCGGTGGCGACCCACCGATCCCGATTCCGCCCGCCCCGCGCCTCGCCGGCAGCTTGATCTATCTGCAGACGGCCGCCACGACGGCGCCCAGCGCGACGAACCCAACCGGCATCGTCACGTCGAACTATCGCACCATCGCCATCGGCGGCCGCCCAGCCAACGGCGTGCAGAGCTGGTATCTGCAGGGCCCCGCCGCGCTGCCCGGCCTGCCAAGCCAAACCGTGGCAACAGCGACCGTCACGACCGGCGGCAGCTTGGCGCTGCAGCTGCAGTAGGCGCAGAATTTTTCTACTCACGGGGCGTCACGCTTTTCCTGGTTCGGTCCTCGAAACGGTGTCGGCAACACATCGCCGACTCACCTCTTTTCGAGAACCACCAAGATGAACTCCCTCACCCCCAACTTTCCGATCGTTCGCCTGCTCGCCGCAGGCATGCTCACCACGCTGGCAACCGCACAGGTCGCCAACCTCCGCATCACCGAGGTCGACCCCTACAACGACCAGGTCGAAGTGACGAACACGGGTCCGGCCTTCCAAACCGCCGCGGTCTACCCCTTCTGCCACCGCTTCACATACGGCTCGAACATCCCAGCCGGCACCTACTTCGCAGCCGGTGAGTCCAAGACCTTCTGGGTTGCCGGCCTCGACGACGCCGACTCCGATCTGTGGCTCTACCGGGCAACGCCATTCACCGTCGCCGCCAACATCGTGCACGGTGTCAAGTATGGCCCGGCGCCGAACATTGGCCGCAGCGGCCTCGCCGCGACCGTCGGACTTTGGCCGAGCGCCACCGCATATGCGCCGGCTCCTGCCTCGGGCTACACGCTCGCCTATGACGGCTACGGCTACGCTCCCGCCGACTGGTATGTCGACGCGACGCCAAGCATGGGCCAAACGGATCCACCCGTTGTTGGCGCCGTCGCCAGCGAACTGGCCGTTCCGGTCGGCAAGGAAACCTACAACTCGATGGCCCTCGGCTACGAGGTCGAAGCGATCACGGGCTGGAGCATCGTCAACAACAACCCGACCAAGGGCCGCTTCAACATCCACGCGGTCGCAGACGTCTACGGCAGCCCAACGCCGCTGCCGACCCCCGGCGCCGACAAGTGGCTGCGCGTCCGCGACCAGGACGGCGGCAACTACCAAAACCGGTTCTACTCGCCGTGGCAGTCGACCGGCAGCTACGTGCTGCCCTACGAGCTTTCGTTCTACATCAACGTGCAAGAGCTGCCGAGCCCATCGGCACAGACGCTGCCTCGCATTGTCGTGCAGCACCGCACGCCGACGGGTGTGACCAATGCTTGGGGCATCGAGCTGTCGACGGCCGGCGCCGAGCTCGCCGTGTTTGCGGACGGTGGACCAGCTGCAAAGGCATACATCAGCCCGACCTCCTACGGCACGTGGCGCAATGTGCGTCTCTACGTCGATCAAAGCACGTGGACGATCAGCGCCTACGTCGACGGCACCTGGGCCGGCTCCCTGCCGATCGCACCCGCTAGCTACGTCGACCTGACCGAACTGCGGTTCTGCTACCGCGGCGAAGGTGTCGGCAACGTTGCCACCATGATGATCGACGACTGCAAGTTTGCCTTCGGCGTCGAAGCGTCGGAGACGATCCGCAACGCCAGCCCGCAGAACCCCTCGCAGCTTCTGCCAGGCCAGACCTCCGGTCCTGTGATCGGCCAGACCTGGGACCCGAAGGTCACCTCCAGCCTGCCGGCTTGGAGCCGCATCGACTTCCTCGTTCTGACCTCGCCATCGAACATCAGCTGGCCCTTCCTCGGCGGCAAGCTGCTCGTCGACCCGAACTACACGCTCTTCCAGAAGTGGGTCCCCGGCGGCCAGACGATTCCGGTCCCGCTGCCCAACAGCCTCGCCGCGATCGGCTTTGAGTTCAGCAGCCAGGCCGTCGCTTTCGACGCCAACTACTTCGAACTGACCAACGCCATCGACGCGGTCGTCGGCATCGAGAAGTAAGCCTGTCCAAAAATGCGGCCAGCGACGTGCTGGCCGCGCCCGCGACCTTCAAGGCCGCGGGCTACGTCCGGAAAGCCCGGCAACCTGGACGATACGATTCTCTTCGGCAATCCAGGCACTCAGTTCGCCGCCGTAGACGCACCCGGTATCTAGACCGACGCAGTGCGGGCGAACAACGAGGCCGCGACGCGCCCAGTGGCCAAACACCACGCGCTTGTCGCCCTCGTAGAAGTCGTCCCAGGGACGATACGGCGGCCCCGGCGGCGGCCAGTCTGACAGGGGCTGTTCGCCTGCCACGTCGCAGTAGCGCACGTTGACGGCATAGTCCACCTCGGCTCCCGAAAGGCTGGCGAGCTGATCTTCTTGCCACTGCGGATGGAGGCCCGCATGCACGGCGATGACGTCGTCAAAGACCCGCACGATTGGCTGCTGCCTCAGCCACGCTTCATGCGTCGGCTGCGCCCGCTTCTTGTTGAGCCAGTGCAGGTCGTGATTGCCGAGAACGGGCCGAGCGTCGAGTCCGATGAGCCTGTCCAACACAGCCGGCGAATCAGGCCCCTTGTTGACGAGGTCGCCCACCGGCACCAGGCAATCGCTACCGGGCACAAACTCCACGGCTGCGAGCAAGCGCTCGAGCGGCTCCAAGCAGCCCTGAATGTCTCCGACGAAGATTCTTCGCATTGGCGTCGTTCGTTGCGTGGCCAGGGTAGGGTCCGTTACGACAGGCACGCGCACTGCATTGTTTCACCGCGCCGAGCCCACGCAACGTTTCCATGTCCCGCCTGTTCCGCGCTGCCGGCTCGATCTCGGCCATCACGCTGCTGTCCCGCATCCTAGGACTGCTGCGCGACAGCCTGATGATGCAAATGCTCGGCGCCCGCTGGGTGCAGGGCGTGTTTTTGCTCGCGTGGACGCTGCCCAACTTGATGCGTCGACTGCTCGGGGAAGGCGCCTTGTCCGCCTCGCTCGTTCCGGCCTACGCCAAATTGCGCCGCCACGATGTTCCGGCCTCGAGGCGTTTGCTCGACGACGTCTTCCGCGCGCTATTGACGATCCTGACGCCCCTGTGCGCCCTGGTCGCGTCGTTTAGCCTGCTGGCGCCGGCCGAGTGGTTTCCAGCACCGGACGCTGGCGGCATCGAGTCCATTCGCCTGCTGCTGTCGCTCAACGCCGTGCTGTTTGTCTACGCACTGCCGGTCTGCCTGTCGGCTGTCGGCGCCGGCGCGCTCAACACGCTGGGGAGCTTTGCACTGCCGGCCTCGATTCCGGTGGCGCTCAACATCATCTGGATTGCAGCACTGGTTGCCGCCAAGCCGCTGGGCTTCACCGTCGACACCGAGATCGCCACGCTGGTGTCGTGGAGCTTGATGGTCGGCGGTTTCGTCCAGCTGCTAATGGTGACCGTGCCGCTTTGGCGCCGCGGCGAACTGAGCCGGCCCAGGTTTGCCCTGCCGCGCCGCAACACAGCGGCCTTCGGCGTATTTGTTGCCATGGGTCCGACCCTGCTCGGGATGTCGCTCAACCAGGTCAGCAGCCTGCTCGACCAGGTGCTCGCGTTCGCGCTGATCGCGCCCGGCGCCAATAGCTACGTCTACCTCGCCAACCGACTGCTGCTGTTTCCCCACGCGCTGACCGCCATGTCCGTTGGCGTCGCCGTCTTTCCGCGGCTCGCGAGCGAAGCCGAAGGCCCAAGCGCTGCCGGCGGCAACCAAAAGCTGCGGCGGACTCTCGACGGCGCCGCTGCCGCAACCATCCTGGTGACGCTGCCAGCCGCAGGCGGACTGATTCTGCTCGCGGGCGAAATCGTCTCGGTGCTCTTCGAAGGCGGTGAATTTCTGGCGTCCGACGTGACGCCGACCGTGCACACAACGGCTTGCCTGGTGATCGGGCTACCGTTCCTTGGGCTCGCACAGCTTTACGCCCGCGCCTTCTACGCCGTCGGCGATACCGCGACGCCGGCGCGCCTGGCCATCCGCCTGGTCCCGATCAATCTC
Source organism: Planctomycetota bacterium (assembly GCA_045105235.1). Classification (GTDB taxonomy): domain Bacteria; phylum Planctomycetota; class UBA1135; order UBA1135; family UBA2386. Next base: position 49,779 of record JBGCDH010000011.1, read on the forward strand.
TTGCTCAGCCTGACGATGCTGCTGACGACGTCGCTCGGCACGGCGGCGCTGACGCTCTCGAGCAGCATCACGTCCATGGCAAACGCCGCATTGCTGGCCAGGCGATTCCGTCAGCACGCGCCCGCTATGCAGGGGCGTGCAATGCAGAGCGCCTGGCTGCGCTCCGCCGTCGCAACGGCCGTCATGTGTGCCGTTGTGCCACTGTGCGGCATTGCCGAGCCAGGCGACACGCGGCTTGCGCGCGCGTTCGGCAATCTCGCGCTGCCGATTGCTGCAGGCATGGGCGCCTACCTGCTGACGCACGTTTTGCTGCGTTCGCCTGAGCTGCGCGCGCTGGCTCGCCGCGGCCGGAAATAGGCTACTCAATGCGCTCAAACTCGAGCCACGTGCGAGCGCCTTGGCGAACGCGCAGGCCACCGCGAATCAACTCAAGCTTGCGCACCTCTTGCTTGCCGCCTGGCTGCAGATGGATCTTGCCGGCGCCGTCCGAAAAGTAGTCGAGCTTCACCGTGGTCCGCACGGTTTCGCCCACCTGCTGCCACTCGCGAATCCCCGAGTGCACCAAGGGATGATCCTCGTCCACACCGCCTTGCGCGAGCGTCAGGATCAGATGCCGTTTCGTAATGGCGAGGAAGCCGCGACTGCGCTTCTTGTCGTCGATGCCGTTGAGGACGCGCCGCCGTAGTTCGTACACGCCTTCGAACTTGTGTTTTTCCGGCGCTGCTTTCGGCGCTGCTTTCGGCGCCGGGTTTGAACCCGCCTGCGCAGCAGGAGCGGATGCCGCGGGCTTCGGGTCCTGCTGCCAGGCCGCGACTGCAGAGCTCGCTGCCAGCAACAGAACGAGAGCGGTAGAAATCGGCATCCGGGTCATCGTCATCATCTGCATCTTCGCTGTCCTGCGCACCATGGTGTCGAATGTAGTGATTCTGGAAGGCAGGGCCTTATCCGGGGTGGGAGGGCGTTCGTCGCAAGGCGCTGCGACGAATGCATGTTCTCTACTTTCTGCCGAGGAGCCTTTTTGCCGAGGAGCCTTCCTGTCGAGAAGCAGCAACCCCCTATCAGATGCACGATACTAGCGCGCCTGGCGGTTGAGCTGGATGTCGACGTCGGCACGCCGTGTGCCGGCCTCCAGCTCCAGCTGCCGGTCCCCGAGCAGCCTGGGGGAACGTCGCTTTTTGCCTTTGTACTGCGCCGAGACAACGACCGTACCCGGCAGCACGCCGCGCAGTTCGTAGCGCCCTGCTTGGTCGGTGCGCGTTGGAACACGCCCTTCCGTCCAAACCAACGCCTTTGGCATCGGTTCGCCAAGGTGGTTGCGCACGTGCCCTGAGACCACAGCACCGGGAAGCACATCGACGATCGCCACGCCCTCGCGCGCCGTGCGGATGTCGCGCACCGCGCAGTGATCGGGCAAGCCGTGGACCAGGATGCGCGCTTCGACGCCAGCCGGAACGTGATCGAGCACAAAGCTGCCGTCGGCTTCGGGCCTCGCTTGCACACCTGGCAGGCCGCGCGCAAGCACCAGCAGCGTGCCGGGATCGACGTCCACCTGAAGATCCAGGCGGCCACGCCGCGGCGGTACTCGCGACAGCGCCACCAGAGCGCGTTCGTTCGCATGACCGCTCAATTCGTCAACCCGGTGGTGCGCGAGTTCGTAGCCGGGGGCCGTCACGCGCAAGGCCAGCGCGTCGAGTTCGCCATCGAACCCGACCAGCGTGAAGTTTCCATCCGCATCGGTCATAGCCTCCGCAAGCGGCACGCCATGCTCGCCGCCACACATCAGCAGCACATGCGCATTCGCGATCGCGCGATAGCCGGCGCAGCGCCAGCCAAAGCTCCAAAAGCCAACCGGTTCGCCGACTCGTCCAGACAGCGACTGCGGCTTGCGCAGCGAGATCTCCGGCAACTCGGCACCGAGCTGCACGTAGGCAAGGCCGGTGCCAAAGCCCTCGGCCCGGTAGCGAACGCGTGCTCGGTCAGGCACAAGATCCCGCCCGAGAGTGATACTCGTGGTCCCTTCCGCGTTGAGCTCGGGGAGCGTCAACTCACCGATCGCCTGCGGCGGCGAGGGAGCTGCAAACGCCAGCTGATCGGGAAAGAACGTCAGCTCGAGCTTGGTGGCCTGAGCCCCCTGAACCGAGGGGCCTGCGAACGCGACCGTTACGTGGCTCGTCCGCCACCACTCATAGCCGTAGTAGCCCAACGCAAGCAGCGCCACGACGCCAAGCGGCAGGATCAGCGGCCAGGGATTGCGTCGGCGCCGGCGCGCACGGCGCGCAGCTTCGCTTCGAGGGGTTGCCACAGGACCGACGATACCTTCCGCTGCCCGCATGTGGATCTACCTGCTGCGCCACGGAATCGCCGAAGACCCGGGGCACGGCCAACTGGACGACGACCGCGCCCTCACCGAGGAGGGCCTGTATCGACTGCGGCGCAGCGGCACCGTCTGGCAAAAGCTGCTGCCGCCGCTCGAAGTCGTTTTGACCAGTCCACTGCTGCGAGCTCGGCAAACGACCGAAATCCTGCTCGAGGCCATGCAGGGCAGCGATCTGAGCGATCAGGATCCGGCCGCCGCGGTCCAACCCCGGATCGAGCCGTGCCTGGCACCGCACGGCAACACGACCGATGCCGTCATCAAGCTCGAAGCGGAGCTCCTGTCCGGCACCAAGTGCGTCGCGATTGTCGGACACGAGCCACATCTCGGCTACCTGCTCGGCAACCTAACCACCGGCCAGACGCACCTGTCGATCCCTCTCAAGAAGGGCATGCTGGTCGCGCTCCAGTGCGACTCGAAGACCAGCCTGACCTGTGGCCTGCGCTTCTCGCTCACCTACAAGGCCGTGCAGCAGCTGCTGCAAGACTCGGGCTCCTGAGCGCCGACATCGCGGCAAAGGCCCCACGGCCCGACGAACCAGGGGCCCGACGAACCGCGACCCGGCATCGCGCATTCCGGCTTGCCGCTCATTGCTGCCGCGGCGTCAGCACGAGGTCCTTGAGGCCCGATGCCGGCACGACGAGCTCGTCACACGGATACTGTTTGTCTTCGACATGCAAAACAGGTCGATAGCGTCCGACCACGAAATCGTTGCTGGAGAACGAGCCATTGTCCCGGACGCCGGCATACATCATGTCCTCGCTGACGTCGGGAACTCCGTCGACGCGCTGAAACATCAGCCAGACGTCCGCGTCTTCGCCCAGCTTGGGCAGGCTGCTTAGATCCACGCGCCCGGCCACCTCAATCTGCGCCGCGAGCTCAATGCGAAGCCCCGTCTGCGGCAATGCCGACGTGACCTGATAGGTTTGCTCCGGCGCCTTCCAGCGCGCTCCTTCTAGGCGGACGCTGACGTTGATCTGCCACTGACCCTCGGCGACACCTCGCAAGGAGAACGCACCGCGGTCGTCCGTCTGGGTGTTGAGCCGCGCGCGCTGTCTGCGATTGCCAGACTCCGGCGAACCCGATGCCGCTGCGAGCGTGCCGACCGCGCGCACCCTTGCACCTCGCGCCGGCGAACCGTCTGGGAGGTAGCAGTTGCCGCTGATGCTCGACGTCATCACGTCGATGACGAGTTCGCGCTGCTCGGCCTCCTTCAGCTCAAGCTGATCGCTCCAAACCATGTTGCGGCCGCCGATCATGACGCCATCCTGCGTCGCATAGACGGAGATCCACATGTCGCCGGCGCCAACCTCTTCAAGGTCAAAGCGGCCGCGTTCGTCGACCTCGACCGCAAAGCGACGGCCGCCCGTGTAGCCCGTGACCACGTGATCCTTGCCGGCACGCCCATCGACCATCACCGAGCCGAAGACGCGCGCAGTTGGGCCTTCGATAGGCTTCTTGCCGCAGTCAACCTGGACCTCCGCAACCTGGCCACTGACGACATCGACTGTTTGACTCGAGAGGTTTCCCGACAGAAACATCGACTGCCCCATCTGCATGACGGAGCCGGGCGAACGAATCGCCTCGATCGAGTTGAACGACGCGACCCGGTAGGTCCCTGGCTGCAGTCCCGTAACTTCGAAACTGCCATCCAGCGCCGCTGCCGTCAGCTGTGGCACGCTGTCGAGCGCCCCGCGTGGGCCGCCGTTGCGCCGCCACATCACCGCAATGGACCACTTGCCCGGTTCGGGCGTCTCGCCGTTTTCCGTAAGCACGCCGCGGATCGCCCCCGGCTCAAGCATCGTCAAGACGAGCTCTTCACTCCCGTCCGTCTCGCCGTTCACGGTGCCCCAACGCGGATGATCGGCGCTGATGCGCAGCTTCTCGCCCGACAGCCGCGTGATGCTCAGCGTGCCGTCCTTGCCCGTACGGCCGCACTGCACCGGCATTTTCATGACACTTCGTTCACCGCGAGCTTTCGCGGTGATGGCGACGTTGCGCACAGGTTCTTGGTCTTGGTTGACCACGCGCACGGCAAAGACATCGGGCTCCGCAAGCTCAACCGAGACGTTCGCATCGGCATCGACAATCTCAAAGTTCTGCGAACCCGTCGCGCTACCCGGAACGTCTGCGAGCAGCGTGTATTGGCCACGATGCAGGCCCGCGATGCGGTAGCCGCCGTCTTCGAGTCGCTCGAGTCGATTCTGAAGCGGCACGGGTTTCATGAACCCGAGCATGACCATCTCGGCCGCGCCATTGCCCGCTTTGCCCCGCAACAGCTGCAGCCGCGCCCCTTCCGCTGGCGCACCTCCAGCCAGACGCACGCTGGCCGTAACCGCAAAGCGCGAAGGCAGGGTCACGATGACATCGCTGATGATTTGCTGCGGCTCGGCCCGAACCCACGCCTCATCGGGCGTGCGGCGCGCCGCGACCGTTACCCGACCGGGTGCGAATCCGTAGCCGTCGATCTCACCAAGCTCATTGGTCTTGCCAAGGCGCCGGCCAAAGTCGAAGGGCACCATCGATAGCGTCGAGCCGGCAACCACTTCGGCACCAGCAACAGGCTTGCCCTGTTCGTCCCGAACAATTGCGTAAAGCTCTTCGCCCTGACGCAGGCGGATACGTCCGACGTCCTTCTCAACGCCGGGTCGAACAATGACGCTTGGCTTGAGGTCGGAGAGGTATCCTTCGGCCGTCGTCGCCAGCAGGTTGCTACCCGGACTGACCCCAACGAGGCGGAAGTAACCTTCGTCATCGGTCCGCGTAGACGGGATCGGCAGGTTGTCGAAGACCTTCTTGACCCACGGCGGCAGCTCAATCACCGAGATCGGCGCGCGCCGCTCGCGGACCAGCACGACGCCCTGAGGATCGAAGCGCTCGGCGGGGAAAAACGCGGCGAGCGTGCCCGGGATGTCGGCGGCGCGCACCAGCGCGTCGGCCAAAGGCTCGCCTTCGTCGCTGTAGACCGTCCCCGTAAGGATGCCCGCGTCGTTGAGAACCACGTCGCCGAGGTCCACGATCTCGCCGGGTGATGGGGACTTGCCGACAAGCTGCCAAGTCGGGGCATCGGTATCGATGCCGGAGAACAGCAAGAAGAACGCGCGCGGCCAGACCTCGGTGATTTCGAAGGTGCCGTCTGCTTCGGTGCGGACCTCTGCGGCAATGAAGTCCGGGTCGAAGCCGGCGAGCTTGTCGAGATCTGCGCCTTCCCCAAAGCCCTCGAGCAAATCGAATTTGCCGCTCAACACCGAGTCCATCGCGCCGCGGTAGAGCCGGACGCCGCAATCGCCCACCGGCTCCTTGGCGTGCGTGACAACCCGCCCTCGGAATCCGCACAAGCCCGCCCGGATGTCCGGATCCGCCAGCAACGGCGCCCCATCGGTCGCGGCCGCCTCGCGAATCGCGACCGGCGCGCCCGCGTTGTCCATGGCACCCGACGCCGTTTGCACGCCCGGACCACCGTCGACATTCTCCACGATCGGATCATTCGGAGCGGCAGGCAATGCGGTCGTCTGCCCACCGAAGAAGAACCAGACACCGGCCGCAAGGGCAGCCAGCAGGAGAATCGCCGCAAAAATGAGGGAGCGCTGCATAGAAGACTCGGGAACGGCCAAGTGCCCAATCGCGTTTGTATTATGTCAAGAAACGTGTCCCGACCGCGCACCAATAGAAAAGGCGGCCCGAAATCGCCGGCTGGCAGGCCCTAGCCGCGCTGCCATCGGCAAAGCCGGCGGGCCCGGCGGCGGGCGGCGGGCCAGACCCCGGCGACGCGAAGCTACCTGCGTGCGAACCACAGCGAGAGCGTCGCCAGCACAATCGCGTGGTCGATCTCGCCGTCGCGCACCATGCGCTCTACTTCGGCCACCGGATAGGTCACAACCTCGAGATCTTCGCCGAGGTCCTGCTGCAGTTCCCCGGCTGGCCGACATCCGGTTGCAAGCCAGGCGTAGCAACGATTGCTCATGATCGAAGGGTTCGGATTCATCGAGCCAAGCTCGGTCCACTCGTCGGCGTCGTGGCCGGTCTCTTCGCGCAGTTCGCGGATCGCGGCCTGCAGCGGCTCCGTTTCGCCGGGGTCGATCATGCCACCTGGAAGCTCCAGCGAAACCCGATCGCTCCCTTGGCGCCACTGCCGCACAAACACCATCTGGTTGTCGACCGTGATCGGCAGGATATTGACCCAGTTGGCGGTATCGATCAGGAAGAACGGAATCTCAGCGCCCGTTCGCGGCGAGCGCTGGCGCGACTTGCGCACGTGAAAGACGAGATGCTTTGCGAGCGTCTCGTCACCGAGTTTGTCCCAGGGGCGCAGCGTCATGTCTTGGTCGGGTCTGTCTTGCGTCACTTCGCGTGAAGCTCAATGTCGGTTGTGTTTTTGCCGGCCGTGGCCGTAGCCCGAACGGCAATTTCCGGGCGATCGGAAAACTCGAGCCGGCCGGGGCCGAATCGATCGGTCTCCAACCGGAATGCTCCGGACGAATCCGTCGTTGTTACCAGCACACCTTCGAAACGACCTCCCGACAGGATGCGCCGCCCCACGGCGATTGGCTGTGACGACAAGCCAACCGCTGCGGCGTCGGGTCGCCAGCGCACCGCCTGACCGGACAAAGCGCTGCCATCGGCCGCAAACGCCACGCCTTCAAGCCTGGCGGTGAGCCCAGCGGCAACACGTTCTTTCGGATCCGCCGGCATCACGTCGTAGTCACGAAACGGCGCGGTAGGGTCGACCAACTCCGAATACGGAACGCTACCCGCGCCCTGGATCCGAAGCCTGGCAGCGACGCTGCCGCGGGCCATCAACTCGAAGACGCCGTCGACGCCCGTCTCGGCCGTCACCGACGCACCGCCCGCTACCTGCCAGACAACTTTGACGCCCGGGAGCGGCTCCAAGGCCGGTCGCAAACGCACTCGGCCGCGCAGCAGCGTGCCGGGTAAGGGCGCAAGGCGGATCGAAACGCCGACCGAGCCCGTATCGATCGGCCCGAGGGTTGCCGGCTCGTGCAGTCCGTGCCGAACCAGCAAGGTGCACGTGCCCCCCGCCAACAGCGGCCCCAACTCAAACGATCCGTCTTGACCGCTCTTGGCAAGCAAGCCGAGCGGGTCCTCACCTTGCACGCGTACTTCGGCATCGACGAGCGCCGCCCCCGACTGCGTCTGCACCCGCCCGCTGATGTAGCTACCTGGCGCCAGCAAGATGCGCTGCGGCGGTGGCTCTGGCCCTGCTGCAACGACAACCGGCACTCGGCCCACATAGCCGGTCGTCGCAACCTCCATGTCAAAGTCACCGGCCTGCAGAAACCGCACGATGGCGCCATTGCCGTCATCTTCGAGCTTGTGCACGAGGCGCTGGTTGTAGCGGCCGAGCTGGACCGCGACGTCATGGCTGACTTCGCTCGCGGCCAGCATGGTGTGCTCTTGCCACGCTCGCCGCAGAATCGGATCGTCTTTCGGCCCCGGTGAGCGCATCGCGTTGCCGCCGCTTGCTCCGGCACGATTCGCTCGCGGCCGCAGTCGGACAAAGACACTGTCGAGACGGCCGCCGTCCGTTGTTTCAAAGACGAAGCGGCGCCGCAGCGACCACCGGTCTCGCACCAGACGCACGGTCTTGGGCGCCAGCTTCGTCGATCCCAGCTGCGCCGGCGCCAATCGCAGCAGGTAATTGGGCGCCACCACGGCGAGCTGCGCGGCAGACTTGAGAGGCACGGGCGCCAGACCTTGCTCCCCGGAGACCGACAGATCTGCGCCGGTCAGCCTACGGCGCACGACGGCGCCGACGATGGCTCTGTCGGTGTCGTGATCGACAACGCGCAGGTAGACGGTCGCGCGGTCCGCGAGTTCGCCCGGCGGAATGCTTGCGGCCGCCGCGCGCGTCGCCACCACGGTCGGCGGCAGGGAGCGGGGCGCCGGGCCGGCATCCGGCACACTGGGCAAGGCGGACGGCAACGCCGAAGGCAACGCTGGAGGCAACGCGTCGGATCGGCTCAATAGCGCAAAGCCAACCGCCGCCGCGAGCACGACCACCAACAACAGCACGATGACGGCACGCATGATCGGATCATCATAGAACCGGCCGGGGCGCATCGTCACACCCGTATGCTGGCTCTCGACCATGACGACGACGACGGCTCCGACTCCAGCGGCAGCAGACGATGCCTCTCCCGCGGCCCATCGGCCACCACACTCCCTGTGGTGGCTGCTGCTGGCCTGCGCCGCCATCGCCGCCGGGGTTTTTCTCTTCGCCGTGACCCAGCGACTGTTCTACCCACACGAAGTCGAGTGGATGGAAGGCGCACTAGCCGACCACGCGGCTCGGGTCGCCGATGGCCTGCCGCTGTATGCACCGCCGAGCGCCGAGCACGTGCCGTTCCTCTACGCGCCGCTGCTGTTTTGGCTCGGCGCTCTCGGCATCCATCTGGGACTGGACGGCATCGTCGCCCTGCGCTTGATCGCAACACTCTCGTCGATTGCGTCCGCCATGTTGATCGGTCACTGGGTTCGGCGTGACAGCGGCCGCGTGCTCCCCGGCCTCGTCGCAACCGGGATGTTTTTGGCTGGCTACGGCTGGCTGGCCTGGTGGTTCGACCTCGCTCGCAACGATTCACTGTTTGTCATGCTGTGCCTCGCTGCGAGCTATCAGCTGCGCTACGGCACCTCCAAGCGATGGCTGTGGGCCGGCCTGCTTGCCACCACCGCACTGCTTGCCAAACAGTCGACGCTGATGTGGCTGCCGGCCGTGGGCCTCGGCGCGCTTTGCCTCAACTGGCGCGTCGGCATCTACTTTGGTCTCACTTCAGCATGCACGATGGCGATCGCCATCGGCGCCATGCATTTGACGAGCGATGGCTGGTCGACGTTCTATCTATTTGAGATGCCGCGCCATCACGGCTGGGTCGGCCAAATGAAGCTCGGCTTTTGGACCATCGACATGGTGACGCTGCTGCCGCTTTTGGTTCTTGCGCTGCTCGGCTTCGCCATTCGCGTGCGCAAAGACGCGCGATCCGCGCTCTTCCTCGCGATGTTTGGCTGCGGTGGCTTGCTCGCATCGTGGCTTTCACGCATGCACGTCGGCGGCTTTGACAACGTGCTGATGTATGGCTTTTCCGCAATCTGTATTCTCGGCCCGATCGCCGTAGCCCGCATGCCGCGTGGTCGGCTACAAATCGCCGGCATGCTGCTGCTCGCGGGGCAGTTCGTTTTTCTCGCCTATCGCGCTGCGGAGCGCGACCCGGCCAAGACGCTGTTCGCGCCAGAGAGTTACACAATGGCTCACGAGGAGCTACGCACCTACGTAGAAGCGCAGCAAGGGCCGGTCTGGATCCCGGCACATGGCCACATCGCATACCGCGCCAACAAGAGCACCGGCGCCCACGGGCAGGCCATGTTTGACCTGCTGCAAGTGCTGCCAAAGCTCCCGAATGGACTGTTCGACTTCTCTGCGCTGGCCGCCCCCGAGACTCGCTTGGACTACCTATCCGAACGTGGACGCGGCGCCCTGAAAACGATGTTTGACAGCGTGCACGAGACGCTGCGCGACGGCCGTTTTGCCGCGATTGTCATCGACGAGATCGGCACCGGCATGTTTCCCGTCCTGTTTGCAGAAGGCATGGTCGGCGCGGACCGGCGCATGGGCACCGCCGACGATCCCTATGTTCGTCGTGAGCAGCCGCTCACCTCGCAACCAGGCGCAACCAAGCCGCTGATCGGGTTTGACGTTCGCAACCCGTACGCGTTTGAGCGACGGCAGTAGCGCTGTCTGCATCCCTGACCGCGACACGACGAAGGCTCCGCCATGGGCGCGTTCCGCAAAGCACTGCAAGCCGCAAGGCCTCGTTCCGAGTCGAAACGTCGCTGGCTCTATGTGCCATACGACCAGCTGCACGACGGCCTCGGCCCGCTCGCCGACGAGCCGGCGGAAGAGCTCGGCATCGTTCTGATTGAGAGCCGCAGCAAGGCCTCGCGCCGGCCCTACCACAAACAAAAGCTAGCGCTGGTGCTGACCAACATGCGGCACTTTGCCATCGAGCAGGCGAAACGCGGCGTTGCGGTTCGCTACCTCGACGCGTGCACCACCGAGGACAGCGACGACGCCTACGCGGAGACGCTTCGCCGGGCAGCAGAAGATCTCGGCACAATCCGCGTCATGCGGCCTGCCGAGCGCGAGCTACGCCATGAGCTGCAGGACCTCTTTGACGACGGCACGCTCGAAGAATCGCCGCACGATGGCTGGCTGACCACATCGGAGGATTTCTCGGCAGGTAAGGGACCGCCGTGGCGCATGGACGCGTTCTACCGGCGGGTGCGTCAGCGAACGGGCGTGCTGATGGAAGACGGCAAGCCGATCGGCGGCAAATACAGCTTTGACGCCGACAACCGCAAGGCATGGCGCGGCGAGCCACCGGCCCCGGCAGTGCCGACGTTTGCGCCGGACGCCGTGACCAAGGAAGTATGCGCACTGGTGGAACGCATCTTCTCCGATCATCCGGGGACACTGCGAGCGGAGCATTTGCCGGCCACGCGCGACGATGCGGAGCGGCTCTGGAGCTGGGCGCTCGACGAATGCATGCAGCACTTCGGCCCCTACGAAGACGCGATGTCGACGCGTTCGACCGGCCTGTTTCACACGCGCATCTCGCCGCTCCTCAACCTGCACCGAATCTTGCCGCAACGCGTCGTCGCTGACGTGCTTGCCGCAGAGATCCCCTTCAACAGCAAAGAAGGTTTCGTTCGGCAGGTGCTCGGCTGGCGTGAATTTGTGCGCCACGTGCACGAGGCCACCGACGGCTTTCGTTCGCTGGCAAAGACGCAGCTTGACCAAAATCACCTCGCATCCGACATGCCGCTGCCGGCCGCCTTTTGGGGTGAAGCCCCGTCCGGCCTGCACTGCCTTGACCAAGTCGTAGACGACGTTTGGCAGGAGGCCTACAGCCACCACATCACGCGCCTGATGGTGCTTGGCAACCTGGCCACGCTGCTTGGCATTTCACCGCGCGAGCTGACCGACTGGTTCTGGGTCGCGTATGCGGACGCCTACGATTGGGTCGTCGAACCCAACGTGCTGGCGATGGCGACGTTCGGCGTCGGCGAACTGATGACGACCAAGCCCTACGTCGCAGGCAGCGCCTACATCCACAAGATGAGCGACTACTGCGGCGACTGCGCTTTCCACCCAAAGAAGACGTGTCCGATCACGCGGCTCTACTGGCAGTTTTTGGCGCGCAACGCGGAACGCCTGGAGGGCAATCAGCGCATCGCGATGCCGCTGCGCAGCCTGAAGAAGCGCAAGCCGGAAGAACGCGCACGTGACGAGGAGGTCTTTGTCGCCGTGCGCTCCGCTCTCGCAGCTGGCCAGCCCGTGACGCCGGCGACACTCGCGCTCGACGGATCGCGCGACTAGCGCTAGCACTAGCGACGTTTGCTGAGCCGCGTCCCGACGCGTTTTTGCACCATCTGCAGCAGTGCGGCCTCGTCGATCGCTTCTCGTTTATCCCGGCGGCGCGGCACGCCGAGGATCGGGATGCTGCGCACGTCGGTCGCCCCCGGCGGCTTCGCCGCATACGTTGTTTGCTCTGGCGCCCCGGCAACGTCGAGCAGCGCGAGGCTGTAGTTCTTCTCCTGCAGCCGAACCGGCAGCAGCTGCTGCAGCGCCTCCGTCTCGACGTCGAGCCCGCACCGGTGCAGGGCGTTGGCGATCGCAGCCGCACGCTCCGAGCTTTGGGTCACGAGCAAAACGGGGGCATGCGACGCCAGCTCCGAACGCTTCGGCTGCGGCAGCGTTGTGCTCAGCGACACGGTAAACCAAAGCGCGACGCCGTCGTCGCTGGCCGTAAAGCCCACGTCGCCCCCCATGCGCCGCACCAGTTCGCGCACCATCGAATACCAAGGCGTCACCCAGCCAGGATCGCCGACGTGTGGCGTCCCCGGCAAACGCTCGACCGGCGGCGGCCCTTCTTCTTGGTCGCAAACCGTGAAGCGCACCGAGGCGTCCCCGTCCGCACTCGGCTCCGGCGCCACAAAGACGAACACCTGGCCTCTCGCGCTGCAAAGGATCGCGTTGGCGACGAGATCGCTGAGCAGACGGCGCAGCCTCGCTTGATCGCCCACGACCCGCCGCGGTGATTCGCGGTGCACAAAGCACCGCAGACGAACCTGGTGTTCGTCGGCAGCAAACGCGTGGCGAGCAACCGCCGTTCGGGCAGCGGTGTGCAGATCGAACACATCGCGGTCAAGCTCGCACTCGCCCGACTGCAGATGCTCGATGTCGACGACCGCGTCGAGATTCGCCTGCAGCGCAGAGCAAACGTCGACGAGGCGCTCGCCCTTCTCGGCCTTGACGGCTTCGAGCTCGGCGCGCATCTGACGGCAAAGCCGCTCGACGAAACGACGGTGCCGGCGCAGATTGGCCCGCAGCCGCTTCGGCTCGTCGGCCTTCTTCTTTTTGATCGAGACGCTCACATAGCCGTCATCGAGATGCCGGACCACTCTGCTCAAACGTGATCCGGCGGTGCGCCCAAGCAGCGCTGACATGGGCGCGTAATTGGGATCGACCCGAGCGCTACAGGCCGCGCGCCCGTTCGCGCACGCTCTCGGACGGGTCCTCGCGCAGCCGCTGGGCCCACCCTGCAGGGATCTCAATGCCTTCTCTGAGCACGCCGTCGAGCGTTGCGAACCGAACAACGGCGTCGGCGTCGCGCAAGCCGGCCTCAAAGGAGTAGCCCCCAAAGCGCACGCGCTTCACCGAGATCATAGAAATGTGCAGACGGCGACGCGTTAGCGCGTCCGCCGACAGGGCTCGCTCCATCGGAGCCACAAACTCGTCCCGCCAATCGCTGGGAACGGGAGGCTCATAGGGGTAGTTCGGATCGAGTGCGCAGCCGCCATCAAGCCACTCAATGAAGACCTGAGCGCGAGCCTCCTTCTCTTCATCCGTCTGCTGCAGCGCTTCGGCATCGAGTTCTTCTCGCCGCTTCCGTGCCTCGAGGAGCTCTTCTTCGGAAAGCCGGCGGGGGATATCGAAGATCGAGCGCGAAGCCAACGCCGCCAAGAAGACGACGGGCGTGAAGGCCGCGCGCGGCAGCAAGAAGCCCATCTCCGTGAAATACGCATGCTCGAAGTCGACGGCGTCGTCCTTCCATAGCACCATCGCATCGCCGAACGAGTCGTCGAGCACCTGGATCGGGTGAGCCACAACGACGTCGGCCACAATCGCCGCCAAGCCCATCGGCACCGTCAACGGCAGCATAGCGAGGAACCAGCCTTCGCTATCGGGCACGACATACTCGTCGAACGCGTTCCAGACAGGTCGGTTGATCCTGTTGGACCACGCACAGCCCGACGACAGCGTCGCCAAGAAAAGCACGGAAGCTGTCGCCAGCGCTTTGGATCGCATGCTCATCGCCCTGCCTCCGATTCGCTTTCGCTGGGCTCCGAAGGGTGATCGTCGACATCGAAGACGCTGCGAGCAAGCCAGTCCAACGAGAAGAACACCGGCGTGGCCACCGCCGACAGCGGCGTCAGCAGCACAGTGCGAAAGTCGACGCCCGCGTCAAACTGCCAAAGGGCATCGACCGTGTCGAGCCAGGCATCGTCGATCTGCGCGATCGGATGAACGATCAGCGCATCGGCCGCGAGCCCGAACGCGCCTGTCGGCAAGGCAAGCGGAGCTGCCAGCCAGCGCCCGGTGTTGGTCGCCGGCGTCAAATGCTCATCGAGCACATTGAGCGTGAGTCGCCGATCGTGATTGCTCATCGCGCAGGACGCGGCCAGCACGCCGACCAGCAGCGGCACGAGCGCGCAGCGAAGCTTCACGGCGCGGCGAGTAAAAAGCGGAGGGGCCATGTGCGAGAACATAGCCGAAGACGCGCTAGATGAGCCCCGAGAGAGCCGCCTGCACGGCTTTGCCGTCGGCGAGCCCTTTGTAGCGCCCCATCCACTCCTTCATAAAGCGGCCTTTGTCGCTCGGACCGGCGAAGCCAATCTCCTTCGCGAGTTCCTGGACCTTGGCAGCGACCTCTTCGGCCGACATCTGCTTGGGCAGATAAGCCTGGACGAGCTCGATCTCCACCTGCTCCTTGTCGGCAATCTCGTTGCGGTTGGCGGCCCGCGCCTGCTGCACGGTATCCGCTCGCATCTTGACGGCCTTTTGCAGCACCGCAGCCTCCGCGTCGTCGGACAGCTCGCCCTCGACCTCGGCCTTCTTCTTGATGTCGCTGATCAACATGCGGATCACGGTGAGCTTGTCCTTCTCACCGGCCCGCATGGCGGCCTTCATGTCGGCCGTCAGCTTCTCGAGGTAGGTGCCCATCAGCTGTCCTCCCCATCAGGCGCATCGCCATCCGGTGAATTGCCATCCGGTGAATTGCCTCCGGTAGGCCCCTCGCCGCCAGAGTCGCCACCGCCATCAGGACTCGGCGAATCGGAAGCATCCGGCGACGCCGGCGCATCTGGCTTGTCGCCGTCGGCAGCCGCCGATTCGAGGTCTGCATCCGGCTCTTCCTGCGGAATCCGCGCCACGCTGACCAGCTTGTCGCCGTCGCGCAACGAGATGCAGCGAACACCCTGGGTGTTGCGCCCAATGACGCTGATCCCACCAACAGACGTGCGCACGATCTGGCCGTCCTTGGTGATCATCATGACCTCGTCCTCTTCGGTCACGCTCAGCAGGTTGACCACCTTGCCGTTCCGCTCCGTGGCCCGGATGTCGATGATGCCCTTGCCGCCACGCGTCTGGGATCGGTAGTCCTCGACATTGGTGCGTTTGCCGTAGCCGTTTTCACAGATCGTCATCAGCGTGCCCGTGCCGTCGGTGACGACCATGTCGCAGACCGCGTCATCGGCATCGAGCTTGATGCCGCGCACGCCCACGGCACTGCGCCCCATCGAGCGCGCGCCGTCTTCGTCAAAGCGGATCGACATGCCGTTTTTGGTGCCGAGCACAACATGGTCGCCCTTCTTGAGAAGGTTGACGCCGACAAGCTCGTCACCCTCTTCGAGACCGAGCGCGATGATGCCGCCGGCGCGCGGGCGGCTGTAGAGCTTGAGCGCGCTCTTCTTGATCAACCCCTTGCGGGTCGCACTGATCAAGAAGCGGTCGTCGTCAAACTGGTTGACGCGCAGGATCTTGGTGATCGTCTCACCCTCCTGCGTCTCGACCACGTTGATGAGCGCGCGGCCCTTCGCCGTCCGGCCGTAGCTCGGCAGCTCGTAGACCTTCTTCCAGTAGACGCGCCCGCGGTTCGTGAAGAACAGCAGATAGTCGTGCGTCGACGCGACGAACAGGTCCCAAAGGAAGTCGCCTTCCTTGAACTCCGCGCCGCTGACGCCCTTGCCGCCGCGGCCCTGCGTTCGGTACTGATCGAGCGCGGTGCGCTTGATGTAGCCCTGGTGCGTGACCGTCACGACCATCATCTCTTCCGGGATGAGGTCTTCGGCGACAAAGTTGCCGACCTCTTCGTCGCTGATCTCGGTGCGGCGTGCATCGCCGTAGGCCTCGACCATCTCGCGAAGGTCCTGACGCATCAGGCCAAACAGGACGTCGTTGTCGTTGAGGATCGTCTTGTAGTAGTTGATCTTCTCGAGCACGTCCTTGTACTCCGACTCGAGACGCTCGATCTCCAGGCCGGTCAGCTGCGACAAGCGCATGCTGAGAATGGCGCGCGCCTGGATGTCGCTGAGCTCAAAACGCGCGATCAAGCGCACACGCGCTTCGTCGGAGTTGGCCGACGATTTGATGATCTCGATGACCTCATCGATGTTCTGCACTGCGAGGCGCAAACCATCGAGAATGTGCAGTCGCTCTTCGGCCTTGCGCAGCAAGAAGCGCGTGCGGCGTCGGATGACGTCGATCCGGTGGTCGCGGTAGCACTCGAGCATCTGCTTGAAGCCGAGCGTGCGCGGACGGTTGTCGACGATCGCCAGGTTGATGATCGAGAACGTGCTCTGCAGCGGCGACAGCTTGAACAGCTGGTTGACCGTGACGACCTCGTCGTCGACGGCCTTCTTGAGCTCGACCACCAAGCGCAGGCCCACGCGGTCGTTGGACTCATCGTTGACGTCCGAGATCGTGTCGATCTGACCGCTCTTCACGAGGTATTTGATTCGCTCCAAGATCGTCGTCGTCTTGATCTGGAACGGCACCTGCGTGAAGACGAGCAGCTTGCGGCCCTTCTTCTCTTCGAGGTGGTGCTTGGCCCGACAGGTCACCATGCCGCGACCGCTCGCGTAGGCGTTCCGGATGCCGGAGCGGCCCATGATGATGCCGCCGGTCGGGAAGTCCGGTCCCTGCACGGTCTCGAGCAGTTCGTCGAGCGTGATGTCCGGCTTGCTGTAGAGCTTGTCGAGCGCCGTCGCGACTTCGCGCAGGTTGTGCGGCGCCAGGCTCGCGGCCATACCGACCGCAATACCGGTTGAACCGTTGCAGATCAGGTTCGGAAAGCGCGCCGGCAGCACGACGGGCTGCATGCGCGTGCCGTCGTAGTTCTCGACGAGATCGACCGTCTCCTTGTCGAGGTCTTCGAGCAGGTGCGTAGCCGGGTGACCCAGCCGCGCCTCGGTGTATCGCATCGCGGCCGGCGGACTGCCGTCGATCGCACCGAAGTTGCCCTGGCTATCGACCAGCGGATAGCGCGTCGTAAACGGCTGCGCCATGCCGACGAGGGTCGGGTAGACGACCGACTCACCGTGCGGGTGGTAGTTGCCGGACGTATCGCCACAGATCTTCGCACACTTACGGTGCTTGCCGCGCGGCCCCAGGTTGAGGTCGTTCATCGCGACCAGGACGCGTCGCTGGCTCGGCTTGAGACCGTCGCGCGCATCCGGCAGAGCGCGCGAGAGGATCACGCTCATCGAGTAGTTGAGATAACTCTCGCGCATCTCCCGCTCGAGCAGGAGGTCCTGGATGCGGCCGCCTTCGGGCGGTTTCGTGTCGGTCATATGGGCGCGTTGCTCAGTCTTGGAACGGCTGCGGAAAAGCCCATTGTTCCGCCGCTTGGCTGCTGCTTCAACATCGCTGCCGAACCTGTACGATGGTCTTGCCGACTGAGAGCAAGATTCTCGGGCCGGCGCCCTATCCGCCTACCACGCCACTCGCTGGAGCCCCACCTTTGTTCGACAAGAGCGTCATCATCCTGGTCGTATCCCGCGAGATCCTGGAGGGGTCCGTCGTGGACCGTAACGCAGCGTTCATCGCCAACCGGATTGACGACATCGGCTACCGGGTTCGCACCATCCAGGTATGCGACCGAGTGGAGGCCGAAATGGTGGCTACCATGAGCTGGGCACTTGGCCAAAAACCCACTTTCGTGCTCGTCACAGGCGGTATGGGGCCAAACTGGGACGACAACACTCGAGCCTGCCTGGCCAAGGCAGCGAGCCTCGAACTAGAAGAAAACCCTCAGGCTCGCGAGTATGTGCAAAACGCCTACCGCCGGCTGTTTGCCAAGCAGGTCGTGTCCCATCCGGACATGACAGATGCTCGATTGGGCATGGCGATGCTGCCCAAGGGCGCCCAGTGCTACGAAAATACGGTCGGTAGCGCGCCCGCCGTGCAGCTGAGCGTCGGCCCGACGACGGCGTTCCTGCTGCCGGGCGTGCCGGCAGAAATGCAGAGATTCTTTACGTCTCACGTCATGCCGGTCATGGCGGCGGCTGGGCCCGACACGGTGCGCGGCGAGCGTGCGGTCGACTACCACGGCCACGACGAGTCGTCGATCAGCCGCGTGCTGTCCGATATCTCCGCCAAGTATCCGGATCTAAGCATCCGCACCCGGGTGCAGGGCACGGAGATGTCGCGCACGATCCGGATCGTGCTGGTCGCCGAGCAGGACGACGCGGTCAAGCTCAACGAAGTGCTGGAGCAGGCCGAGCAAGACCTCCGCGACCGCCTTGGCCTGGAGCTCGACACCCCACCGACCGACGCATCACGCCTCGGCGACTAGGCCTAAATCAAGCAATAGAAACGGCTTAGCGAAACGTGACCGCCACCAGCAGCTTCAGCCAACGGCTTCTGCACTGGTTTCGACAAGGCCACCGCGACTTGCCGTGGCGTCACACGACCGACCCCTGGGCGATCTGGGTCAGCGAGATCATGCTGCAGCAGACTCGCGTGGAGACCGTGCGGGAGCCCTATCAGCGCTTCCTGCAGAGCTATCCAGATCCGGCATCGCTTGCCGGCATAAGCGACGATGAGCTGATGCTCGCATGGCGCGGACTCGGCTACTACCGGCGCGCCCGCCTGCTGCGCGACGGCGCCCGCCGTGTCGTCGAGACCCACGGTGGAGTGGTGCCAGGAACCATCGCGGAGCTGCGCGAACTACCCGGAATTGGCCCCTACACGCTCGGAGCCGTTGGCTCGATTGCCTTTGGGCACCCCGAACCCGCCGTCGACGGCAACGTCGAACGGGTCGCGTCTCGACATCGCGGCTTGGATGCGCCGATCGGCACGAGCCCGGCGCGCCGCGCGATCCGAGCAGTCGTCGTCGACTGGCTCGACGAAAAGAACGCCGGCGACTTCAACCAAGCCCTGATGGAGCTCGGCGCAACGGTCTGCACGCCCACTTCGCCGGGCTGTGGCGACTGCCCAGTCGCATCCGACTGCATCGCCAAGCGCGACCGCCGAACCGGCGAGCTACCCGTCAAAAAGGCGCAGCGAGCTGCCGTCGAGGTCACCGCACGCGTCTTGCTGGCGCTTCGGCACGGCAAGCGCGGCCAAGAGGCCCTTGGCTACCGCATTCCTGCCGATCAGCCCAACGCCGGCCAGATCGAGCTGCCCGGCCCCGGGGTGCTGGTCGACTGCGACCCGGACGATCTCGCCGAAACCGTTCAAAAACGCTTTTCGGCACGCCTCGAGACGGGCGCGACGGTCGCCGAGATCCGGCACGGGATCACCCATCATCGAATCACGCTGCATGCTCACATGGCCAAGTCCGTAGCCGAACGCGGCCGGCTGCGCTGGTTTACGCGCGATGGCGAGACCCCGTGGACGACGGTCTCGCGCAAGGTGTTTGCACAGACGAACGTGCTCGAGGCGTGAGGCAAGTCGTGATCCGCCGAGCGCAGATCGCTACCCTCTCTGCCCTTTCGCACACCCCTTCCGCAACAAACACGCAAACACAAGGCAGCAACCATGGGTCTGATGGATGGAAAGAACGTCGTCATCTTTGGCGTCGCCAACAAGCGCTCGATTGCCTGGGGCATTGCCCAGGCGCTGCAGCGCGAAGGCGCCAAACTGGCGTTCAGCTACCAAAACGACCGCATGGCTGGCGCGCTGGAAAAGCTCGTCGCCGACATGCCGGAAAAGCCGTTTATGGCGCCCTGTGACGTCAGCGTCGACGGCGACATCGAACGCTTCTACGAGGCGCTCGGGAAGGAGTGGGACGGCATCGATGGGTTGGTCCACTCGATCGCCTTCGCCAAGCGCGAAGAGCTCGGCGGCAACTTCCGCGATACCACGTGGGACGGCTACGCCCTGGCACAGCAGGTCAGCGCCTGGTCGCTGATCGGCCTGACCAAGGGTGCCATGCCAATGATGGAAGGACGCGACGCTAGCGTGGTGTGCCTGAGCTACTACGGCGCCGAAAAGGTCGTCACCAACTACAACGTCATGGGCGTAGCCAAAGCCGCGCTCGAATCGTCGACGCGATACCTGGCCAATGACGTCGGCCAACACGGCGTGCGCGTCAACGCGATCTCCGCCGGCCCCATCAAGACGGTCTCGGCGATGGGCGTTGGCGACTTCGGCACCCTGCTGGATTCCATGGCGCAAAAGGCGCCGCTGCGTCGCAACGTGGACCAAGCTGACGTTGGCAACACTGCCGCGTTCTTGCTGTCGTCGCTTAGCGGTGGCATCACCGGCCAGACGATCTACGTCGACGCGGGTTACAGCATTCTGGGTATCTAGAACCCTGGGATCTAGAGAACCAGAATAACTAGAATCTCGTGGCCGGCGCCGTTGGCGCTAGCCACATGCCCACCCGAACCCGAGCTGGTCCGGATGGTCTTGGCACTGCGTGAGGTAGCCGCAGCCGACGTCGCCAAACATGTAGGGCAGGTTGTTTTCGCTATCGAGTTGAAAGACCAGCGACATCACGCTGCCGCACGTGGGACATCTTGGGTATTCGACTCCCTGCACCCAGCAGGGCCAGCCGCCGAGTTTGTCGTCTGCCGCGGCTGTGGAGATTCGCTCCGCGACTTCGAGATCAAGCGGGCCGAGATCTGCGGCAGGATCCGCGCACGTCACGCTCGCCGTCTGCGCATCGAAGTCATAGGAAATCGACAGTCCTAGGTCTTGGAACTCCGCCGGGTGCGGGGCATCCGCAAACTCCTGCCATTCACCAATCACCTTGCAGGGAAACGGTTCGGTCCCGGCCTCGCAAGTGAGCCCATCCGCTGGCTGCAACAGCCTGGCAAAGCTCGCCTCGCCGAACGGCATCCAGGTCTCGCACATGCCATCGTCGGTCGCACAATAGAACAGCTGCAGCAAGCCGCTTTCACCCGCCACCGGCATCCCCGACGGCAGCTGCGACAAATCCAGCTGCAGCATAAACCGCATCGGCTCTTTGCACTCGCCGCAGCAGGGCCACTCGAACCCCTTCTCGACGAGCGGCTCTCCGCCAAACCAGGACATCGGCCCGTCAATACCCGCCGGCCCGTCAACACCCGCAGGCTCGACAACCGGTCGCCAGGCGCTGCGCACATGCTTCGCTCGCCAAGCGGCGATGAATCGCTCTAGCTGGTCAGTCATCGAATGGTTCCCGCTGTTCCTGCAGAATCTCAAGCGCCGCTGCGGCCTAGCCGTGAGGTCGTCCGGCGACGGCTGCTTCAGCATGTTTGACAAGTCGCCGGCTCAAGAACCGGAACACGACCGAATTGGCCCAGGCCATGGCGAACAACCCCGCGCCAACGATACAGGAGCAAAAAAGGTAGGCCCTGCCCGTTTGACGATCTGATCCATAATTCGTGAAGCCCCGAATCTCGATGGGTGGCCCGATCCGGCGTCGGCGGCGCTCGGGCTTATTGAATCTCAGCCGTCAACAGCGACTGCAGCCATCCCTCTAGTGCCTTGCGTTCAGCGGCGGAAAGGCCGCTGGCCTGCAGCCCCACAGTTTCCGCCGACGCCGGCGCAACCGCCAGCGCACGCTGCACGAGCTCGACTGCGGTCGCCGGCTCCTCGTTCGACAGCAGCCGCGCCATGTTCAGCAGGCTTGGGATATGGCTTGGGTCGCGGGCCAAGGACTCGGAGTAGAACGAACGCGCGGCGGCCTCGTCGCCTTCCTCTGCCGCAAGCACACCCAGGCGAAAGTAGGGCTCGGGACTTTGCTCAAAGCGCGTCGCCACGTCGCCAAGGTGCTGGATCGCTTGGTTGCGAAGCGTCTCCGCACGATCGACTTCGGAGTCGGCTTTGGCGAGCTCGGCGGCTCGCAGCTGCGCGGTGGCAATCGCCAGCGCCGCATCACAGTCGCCCGGCGCGAGCTCGGCACAGCGAGCGAACGCCCGCACCGCACCTTCTGCCTGGAGCCTGGCCTGCTGGTTGGAAACCCCGTCCGGAACCTGGGCGATGCGCAGCAGGGAGCTACCGAGCCGGAAGTGGGCCGTCGCATCATCCGGACGAAGAAGAACATAGGTCTCTAGGTGTGGCAGGGCCGCGCGCTCTTCGCCCAGCTCGTAGCGGTAGGTGCCCGCGATCCCGAGCAAAGCCGCACGCTCGCTAGCTGGCGCGTCGGCGGTTCGCTCCAGCGCCTGCTCCGCAGCCAGCGCCGCGGCGCTCATATGGCCCGTCTCGGCGAGAAAAACCGCGTGCAGCCAGCCAACAAACGCGTCGTCGGGCTTCAGCTGCGTCGCCAAGCGCATCTCACATTCACCGCGACGCAGCTTGACCCATTCGACTGGCTCGACCTGACTGGCCTCCTGCAGCAGAACCATGCCGAGCACGGCGCGAGCACGCGCCGCCCGCGGATTACGTGCCAGGGCGGCCGTAGCGGCGTCGCGGGCCTCGCCGTAGCGGCGACGAACGACAGCATCGACCGCCGTCTGCTCCAACTCCACGCACGCGGCTTGCTCGGCGGCGTTGAGAGCGACCTCCGGCAGGAGATCGGCACGCACTTCGTCTGGATTCGGCGCCACGGAGGCACAGCCAAGCAGAACCAATCCCAGGAGTGAGGAGCTGGGGCGCAGCTGCGGCACGCGACAAACAAGCATGTCCGCATCATCGTCTGGCCTGGCCCTCGCGGAAAGCTACGCTTCGAACATGGTGCGCATCGCAGCCGACATGACCTGGCTGGTGGGCCGGACTCCCCTGGTCGACCTAGCCCGAATGTCTCCCCCCGACGTGCGCCTAATCGGCAAACTCGACGCCTGGAATCCATCCGGTAGCAACAAAGACCGCGCGGCACTCGGCATGATCCGGCATGCAGAACAGAGCGGGTTCCTCAAGCCAGGACAGACCATCGTCGAATGCAGTAGCGGCGACCTTGGACTGGCGCTCGCCATGGTCGGCAGCAAGCTGGGCTACCGAGTCGTGCTGACGATGCCGGCGACCGTGCCCGAAGCGCAACGCAAGCTGCTTGAAGCGGTTGGCGCAGAGGTCGACACGACTCCGGCGAGCACCGGCATGCGAGGCGCGATGGCTCGGGTCGAAGAACGAACGCGCGCCGAGCAGGGTGCTGTTTGCCTGCAGGCGTTCTCCAACCGCGCCAACAGCCGAGCGCATGCGGAAACGACCGCGCGCGAGATCTGGGAGGACACGGATGGCCAGATCGACGTCGTCGTGGTTCCCATTGGCACAGGTGGCACGGCGGCGGGCTGCATCGAGTTCTTCCGCGGCCGCTCGGTTCGTGTCGTCGGCGTGCAGCCCCATGGCAGCCCGGTGCTGACGGGTGGGAGCCCTGGCCACCACGCGATCCCAGGGCTCGGCGCACCGTTTATTCCGGACATCTTGACGCCATCGGAACTCGACGAAATCGTCGATGTCTCCGATGAAGATGCGCACACTGCGACGCGGCGGCTGATGCACGAGGAATCCCTGCTGCTCGGCCCGGCGAGCGGCGCGGTTGTCCATGCTGCCATCGCCATTGCGGAGCGGCAGCGCAAGCCAGCAGAGAAACCAGCCTGGATCGTCGCGGTCCTCCCCGACGCGGCCGAACGCAATCTCGAATACTGGATGCCACAGGTGACCCAATGAGCAGCGCCGACTCCAACGACGTGCAGCAACGCGCGCAGGCCCTTTTGGCGCGAATCACGGCTCTGCGAAGCCAAATCCAGAACCGTATCCTCGGCCAAGAGCAGCTGATCGACGACCTCATCGTCGCGATGCTTGCCGGCGGCCACGTGCTGCTGGAGGGCTTGCCGGGACTCGGCAAGACCATGCTCGTGCGCGCACTCGCCGAAGGACTGGGGCTCGAGTTTTCGCGCGTTCAGTTCACGCCGGACCTTATGCCGAGTGACGTCACCGGCACCCAGGTGCTCGATGAGGACGGCGGCCGTCGATCCTTCCGGTTTCAGCGCGGGCCGATCTTTGCGGGACTGGTTCTCGCCGACGAGATCAACCGCGCAACGCCAAAGACACAGTCGGCTCTGCTCGAGGCGATGCAGGAAGCTTCGGTCACGGTCGCCGGCACAACCCATGCGCTGCCGCAGCCGTTTCACGTCATCGCGACGCAGAACCCGATCGAGCTTGAGGGCACGTTCCCATTGCCGGAAGCGCAGCTCGACCGCTTCTTCTTTCGGCTAGATGTCGCGTCACCAGGGGCTGCGGACATGGCACGCATCCTGTCATCGACAACGGGAACCGAACAGTCCGAAGCCTCGGCACAGATTGGCATCGACGAGCTTCACCAGCTGCAGCGACTCGTCCGCGAAGTTCTGTGCGGCAGCCACCTCGTTCGCTTTGTCGCCGAACTCGTAGTTGGCACGCACCCCGCTGCCGACAACCCCGACGAGCCAACACGACGCTTTGTGCGCTACGGCGCGAGCGCACGTGCCGGACAGGCAATCCTGCTCGGAGCGAAGGCACGCGCTCTGCTCGCCGGCCGCCCTGCTGTTGTAGAAGACGACATCGACGCATGCCTGTTGCCCGCGCTTCGCCACCGCGTGCTGCTCGGCTTCGAAGCAGACGCAGAGCAAGTAACCGTCGAACAGCTGCTGCCTGCGTGGCGACAGCGCGCGCGCGAAAGCGCTCGATAGGGCGCTCGGAATCGCGCAGCGTTCACCTCGCGCGCTTTCGCAAACCGAGCCGCAACGTCGCGCAACCGCGTTCGTTGCACTCGTTCTCAATTTTTACGAGAACGAGCCCTTTGGTATGCCCAAGTCCGCAGTGTGGTTCCGGCCCACCGCGCATACCTCAAAAAAAGGCTACGGCTTTGGAAAGTTATGCCCGCTCGTTCGTCTACTACCGTGCATGGGACGAGTGGTCCCGACCGCGTGGCGCTGTTACAGCAGCGTCGTATTCGAGAGGGCAAACTTGAGCGGTCGGGACCCACCGTGGCCGGCGATCCAGGGAGAGGATCGCCGGCCACTCTTTTTTTCGCAACCCCCTCTTGTCTGCGCAAACCCCGACGCCGCACGAGGCTTCGGCAAGCAACGATCGCGCGGATTGCCGAGCAGAGCCCCTCAATCCGATGAGGTCGGATACCGCATCCGAAAGACACGGCTTTTCCCATCGCCCATGCTGTCGCATCATCGCCATCGATGAGCGACATCAGCGATCAGCAGTTTCTCCAGGAGGCCGACCGTCTGATGCAGGCCTTGCTGGCACGCCTCGACGAATTTGACCCAGATGAGCTGGAGGCCGACTCGGCGGCCGGCGTCATCAAGATGGCTTTTGCGGACCGCAGTGTATGCGTCCTCAACCGCCAAACGGCTGCGCACCAAATCTGGCTCGCCGTAGGCGCCACGGCATGGCACTTCGAAAAGGACCCGTCGGGCGTCTGGATGGATACGAAAGAACGGGGCCCACTCGCGGACGTGCTCGGCGAGATTCTGACCAGCAAGCTGGGGCGCGCTATCGAGCTCGCCTTCTAGATCTAGCCCGCGTCGCGCGCCGCCAACTCGTCCTCAGGCGCTCGACGGCCGGCCGCAAGCGGAAAGCGCATGCGGAAAGTCGTGCCGCGCCCGGCCTCACTTTCGACCTGGATCGTGCCGCTGCTGGCTCGCACGAAGCGCTCCACCGCGACAAGCCCGAGCCCGGTGCCTTGACCCGCGGGCTTGGTCGTGAAGTAGGGATCGAAGATGCGCGCACGCGTTTCTTCGGACATCCCGGCCCCCGAATCGGCAACCTCCACCCAAACGTGGTGGCTGTCGCTGCCACAGCGCAACGAGATCACGCCGTCGTTCTCAATCGCTTGCTTGGCGTTGATCACGAGGTTCCACAACACGTGCGCCAAGCCGTCCGGATTGAGCAACGCACCCGACGAAATGTCGTCGGAAATTTCACAGCGTAAGTCGATGCACTGGGGCAGCACGATACGCGCCTGCTCCTGAAACTCGCGCAGCAGATCGGCAAGCTCACACGAGATCGTGGTGCCGTCATCCGGGTGCGCCATGCGCATCAGCTGATCGAGCAGCGGCACAGACTGATCAAGAGTCTGCTCGATCGCGAGCAAGCGGCGTTCGCGATCTTCTTCGTCAGAGGTCCGCGCAAGCATCGTATGGCCCTGAAGAACCTGAAACGCGTTGCGCAACTGGTGGCAGACCATGGTCGCCAAATCCCCAATCGTCTCTACGCGCAGCGCATGACGCAGCAAACGCTCGCGATGGCGCAGCGCGCGGACGGCCTCAAAGTTTTTGCGTCGCTGCGACTCCGACGCCGCCAACAGCATGAACACGAGCCGGTTGAGGATGGCTCCCGCCAATGCCGAAGCCAGCGTCAGCGCCGCGAGAGACACGGCGTGGTTCCATGCATGTGGCAACGCGTCCAGCGACGCGTCGACGCCAACAAGCGGCACCAAAAGCAGCACCCCAACGGCGCCGAGCGTCATCAACAAACCTGCGATCACACCAAGACAAGTGGTCGCGAGCAGTGCCAACAACGGGTGCAGGTAATAGGCCGGGCTAAGCGCGCCGCGCGGCCAATTGGACAGCACCGTGAAGGTAAACATTGCAAAGAACAGCACGGTCGCTGCGCGGTGCAAATGTTGGTGGCGCCACTGCCACCACGCCAAAAAGCAAAGCGGACCGGCGATCAGTCCCGGCAGTGCGCCAGACCAAGAGAGCTTCGCCGTCCAAAGCCCGTCAGCGCCAAACTGGACCAAGCAAAGTGCTGCGTAGCCAAGCGCCGCGATAGAAAACGCGAGCGACAGCCAGCCGATCAACAGCGATAGGCTGGACACGACAGGCAGCCGGGTGCTGGCTAGGTAGCCGAACAGCGACTGCTCGGATAGCTGGACCGGAGCACGCACGTTACGCCGCATCATAGACGGCAAGGTCCGCCGAAATCGCTTGTTCCCGAGCGAGGAGCTCCTTTCTTAGGAGGCTTCCGGGTTTGGCTGTAGCTCACCTTCCGCAGGCTCTGCTTCGATGCGCAGGTAGTGACCTAAGATCGGGTGTCGGAATGTTACACACCACGAGTGCAGCATGACACGCGGATGACTTTCACCGGCTCGAGCCCGGTAGCCATACTTGCGATCTCCAGCGATCGGGCAGCCCAAAGCGGCCAAGTGTGCCCGGATCTGATTGCGACGACCCGTCTCTAGTCGGCAACGCACCAGCGCCGTCCGCCGGTCACGCCTCATTGTTTCATAATGAGTGACCGCGCGCTTCCCACCCCGCCGCACCACCCGAACAATGCCATCCGAGCCTTCCAGAAGCTGACTCTCCAAGCATCCGGAAGCCGGCGACGGCACGGACGTGCAGAGCGCCAAGTAGTCCCGCTCGATCGAATGGGCGCGAAACATCGTGTCGAGGGCAGCTTTGGCCGCCTCGTCAAGCGCATAGAGCAAGCAGCCTGTCGTCTCTTCATCAATTCGATGAACGGCATGCACGGGACGATGCAGCTGACGCTGCAAGACGTCACCTACGGTCGCGCCGGTGCGACCGGGAGCCGGCACCACGAGCATGCCGGCGGGCTTGTTGACGACCACAAGGTGTTCGTCTTCGTGCAGTAGCACCAGTTCACGCATCGCCGCACGATAGCGCGAGGGTGCCGCGTTCGGCGACGACCCCGTTCAGATCAGTGCAGCCGGAGGTCGTACTGCTGAATCTTGCGATAGAGCGTGGCCCGGCCGATGCCCAGCAGCTGCGCAGCGCGGCGCACGTTGCCCTTGGTAGCCTGAAGCGCGCGGCCAAGGAGGAACTTCTCCTCTTCCTCGAACGGGCGAATCGACTCTTCGGTCAACTCAACGGTCTCCGCAACCACATTGCCCGTCGTCGAAGCAGCCGCCGCGTTGGGCACCTGCGAAGCCGCAGGTGCCATTAGGTGCTCCCGGTCAATCGCAGCACCACCGGCGAGCATTTGGCCCCGACGAATCGTCGCCTCAAGCTGCGCGATATGGCCGGGCCACTGCATGCTCTCCA
Source organism: Planctomycetota bacterium (assembly GCA_045105235.1). Lineage (GTDB taxonomy): Bacteria > Planctomycetota > UBA1135 > UBA1135 > UBA2386. The sequence continues at coordinate 77,653 of JBGCDH010000011.1, forward strand.
GCAGCATCCGCGCAGCCGGCGTAAACCCCTGGTGATTGCGCCCCGACGCCGGCACGCCCGAATCGAGGATCGAGTCCGCCAGCATCTGGATGTCGTCGACTCGCTCATTGAGCCCCGGCACCATGACCGGGAACGCATGCAGTCGATAGAAGAGATCTTCTCGGAACGAGCCGCGTGCCACCAGCTCGGGAACATGCGCCGAAGTCGTCGCGATCAACCTCGTGAGGCTTGGTGCTCGCGACGTCGAACGTTCTTTGAGGTGCTTGACGAGCACGGTCTGTGCGGCGGCCGGCAATTGGTCAACAGACTCGAGCACAAGCGTCGTAGCGGCACAGTCCATGAGCTTGCGGGTCAGCTCATCGCCCGAGAGTGTTGCACAATCGTGCACGGCGATTTCGCGCTCCGAGCGGCGGCTCTTGAGGTGGATGGCGCGCGCCGCGAGCGACTTCCCCGAGCCGACCGGGCCTTCGATCAGCACCGTCGCGTCGCAATCCGCGGCGCGTGACACGGCGCTGTTGAGGCGTCGCATCGGCGGCGTAGCGCCGACCATTGCGTCGCCCGTGCGGATTCCCTCGACGATGGCCTCGAGCTGCTGGACTCGATCGATCTGCATCGACAGGTTGACGCCCATTTCGGCGAGCACGTTGGCGAAGCCGCTTGCGGATTCGAGGCTGTCATCTACGCAGATGACAGGCTGCCCAATGCGATCCGGCACGTCACTTCGAACGTCTTCGTCGCAGAGGACGAGATCAAACGTCCCGGCACCTTCGCGCTGCTCAAACTGCTGCCAGGTGTCGAAGTAGATTGCTTCGTGCCGACCACGCTCGATTTCCGAGATGAAGTCGGAGCCGCGGACGGAAACTAGCGCGACACGCGCCGAAGTGCGCGTCACGTTCTCTTTGCCAATGAGTGCGATCGTCATGCCTTGTCCCAACAAGGGATCGGCATTCCACACGGCACCGGTAAAGCCCGGTCGGCTTCGAAATGCTACGCACGCCTGAGAGTCCGCGACGTTCACGGCCGTGTGACTGCGGCCGCAAGGTCGACTCAGCTCTCTGTGAGAGCCGCGCCTCAGTCGTCCGCAAGTCGCCGGGAAAGCTCGTCGAAGTCGATCGTCTCGACTTCGGTCTTCGTGATCGGAGCCATCTTTCGGAACTTGCGATACTCCTCGATGCTAGTCAGCTCGACGTAGTCGCGCGCTGTCATGCCATGAAGAGACTTGCGAGGTGCCGTCTTTCCAGACGACGTCTTGTCGAGTGTTTTCCTTGCCCGATGACAAATTGAGAGGGTGTTCTCTAGGTTTCCGCGGATCTTGTGAAGGCGTTCTCCGTCAGCTCCAGGAGCATCCATGCTCTTGTTGATTTTGGCGATCGCCACTTCGAGAACTGCGATGAGGCAGTTCAGCTTGGTGGCGAGGCGAGTGCGATACTCGCTAGATCCGAGAGCTTCGGGAAGCTTACGACTGTCGTTTCGTTCGGCGTCCATACGTTCGTGACTGAGGTCATGTCGAACGAAGCATCAGAGGTGCCAGGCGGCGTTGCTCTGCGAATCACCGATGGCAGCGAACCCAGCGTGCGACTGCAGCCATTCTCAAAGGTGGACCGTCGGATCCGCGCAACGCAGACCGTCGCATTGCCCAGACAGCGTTGCAGATGCGCGACCGTGAGCCCGATGAGAGCACCCGCCCCTCGGGCAGAGCTCTATCCATCGCTATGGACCCATTCCCTACTGGCTCAGCGCCTGCAGAAATACGACCCGCGCCAGCGCGTCGAGGCGCCGAAGTGAGCCGCGCCCAGCCACATGAAAGGTGACGTTGTCATCCCAGAAGACCAGCGCGCTTACAGCCGGGTCGCGGAAGCGCGCAATCGTGTTGCCGCCAGCCGTTTCGTTGGGCATGCCATCAAACGGATCCAGACTGTTGATGTTCTGCACGACGAAGAACTGATCGATACCGTCCCCGTAGACCATCACCAGCTTCTGCTGACCGTTGATCGGGTCGTCGTGCACTTCGATGCGCTCGGCGACGTAGTCGGGCATCCCAGTGACATTGGGGTCAATTACCGAACTGGCCAAACCGAGATGCTGCAGCGCAGTGCCGTAGTCCGGCATCGGCGTGATGATGTTGGTCGAGTGCATCGGCGCAAACGTCTGCACCGTGTCCGAAAACGACGTCGTCTCAATCTCGGCATGCACGATGAGTCGACTGTCGAGCTCCGCCACATAGAGCGGAACACTCGTCAGCGAGTCCACATCCACCACCCAGATGGCCTTGTCCAAAGTGCCAGGGAAGATGACCAGGCGCTGTGCGGCGCGGCCTGCCCGCACAACGGGACCGAAGTCGTGGAGGGTGTAGTTGTTTTGTGCCTGCGTCAGATCACGGATCGAAAACGAGCCGTGCCGGAAGAACAGGCGCGCATAGCGATCGTAGTTTTGCTGCCAGTCCTGCCAAAGAGCCGAGCCCGTGGGCTCCCCCTGCACACCGACGAAGCTCAGAGAGAAAGCCGGCTGCGCAGAGCCATTGGCCTGCACCTGCAGATGCTCACTCGTCGTCACCACGGTGCCGTCGGGCTGACGGAATCGTCGCAGCTGGTTCGCAGTGTAATCTTGCGTTCGCACCGCCTGCGACATCGAGGCGAATGTCGGCACGGTCTGACCACCGACCCGACTCGTGCTAGGCGAACTCGTCCCGCCGCTTGATGACGTTGCCTTTTGTGCAACGACCGACCTCGTGAGGCCTGCTACACACAACAAGCACGCGACAGCCACAGCAAACACGCTGCCGCGCGAAAGACTGCAAGAAGACATGATCGGTTTGTGCACGGGACTGAGAACGAGGAGGACGTAAGCGTAACGGAAGACGATCTGGAGAGGACCGGGGAGCGAGACTATCTACCCCGCCGCTTCTTCTTGCCGCTGGACGAGTCGAGCTGGGCGAGACCCGCGCCATACCGAGTGAAGACGAAGTCCACCTTGGGTGGCCCATCGAGATCCGCGAAGACGATTTCGGGCGTAGGCTTTGTCGTCGCTGCAGGCTGCCGGAACTGCATCCAGACAACGAAGGCCGACGCGGCCGCACCAACAAACACAAAGCGCCAACCAGCAACCGCGGAGCGGGATCGAACGGATCCCGCAGCGCGAAGGCGTTCGGCCCGCTCGGCGGCCACACCGTCTAGAATCGACTGACCCATCTTGGACCAGACGGCATCATCCGGCTGCGGCACCGTGTTGATCAGGTCGCGAATGCGCGGGTCCGGTGCGTCGCCATCACGACCACGGTTCTCCGAATGCAAACCGGCCTCGGCCATGCGGTCTTGCTGTGCCCTGGCATCGCCGGCCTTCAGATCGTTGGCATTCAGATCGTTGGCATTCAGATCATCGGCCCTGCGAAGCGCGCCGGCCAAAGCACCGTCCAACGCAGCATGGTCGGACAGTTGGCCAGACTTGGAGCCGTGCTCCAGCCACTTGCCAACCGGCCCCTGCTCGGACGCTTCGGACGCACGCTCGTAGATGCTCTCAAGCATGCCCGCATCTGTATGCAGCGAGCCGGCCCGCTGCTCTTGGGGACGCTGCCGGCATTCGGCAGCCAGTAGCGCCGCGGCACGCAATCGAGCAACACAGAAAGCACAGTCGTCTACGTGCGATTGCTGCTCGGTCGCAAGCGGCTTGCCACTCAGGCTGGACGCTAGCGCATCTGCGAAGATGCGCCGACAATCCGGCCCTCTAGAAGGTGCTTCAAAAGGCTTCATACGGCACCCCCAAAGGAAGCGCTGGCCGCGTCGCCCGAGCCGTCCTCGTTTAGCTTGCGGCTGATATCGAGGTGAGGGAATCGGGAGCGAACTACGTGTTCGAGAGCGAGGTGGGCACGCGCCATGCGTGATTTGACGGTTCCCAGCGACAGGTCGAGCGTCGCGGCCAGTTCTTCGTAGGACATCTCCTCCAGGTAGCGCAGCGCCAGAATGCTGCGCAGCTTCGGGCTCAGGAGGGAGATCGCTTCCTGAACCTGGTCACCGACTTCGAGAAGTTCGGCGGAATCGCGGGGCCCCAGGCTGTCGTCTTCGACCTGGGTCGCCTGTTCATCTTCGACCACGAGGGATGGACCTCGGCCAGAGCGCGACTTACGGCGGAAGTCGATGCTGCAGTTGACGACGATCCGAAACAGCCACGTGCTGAACAGCGAATTGCCGCGGAAGCCACCGAGCTTGCGGAACACCAGGGCAAAGCTGTCCTGAACAATGTCCAGCGCGTCGGGCTGATTGCCGGCGATCCGGAAGGCAATCGCAAAGACGCGCTCGCGATAGCGGTGGAACAGGACCTCGAATGCGTCCTGAAAACCGTCCCCGTCGGGGTTCCGACAGGTAGCAATCAGCTCGGCATCGGGATCACGCAACAATTCCACGGTATTGAGACGACCGCCCGAGGGCCCGAGGTTCCGTCGGTTGTCGGAGATTTGGGCTAGGGTGTCGGTAAATCGGCCACTCGCCGCGACTCGTCCCCCGCGAGACGGCGCCAAGGGACAAGCCTAGGCTGCATGCATTCGTCCCGAAGTATTTCCGTGACCACGGCTTTGACGATTGGCTGACTTGCATCTTGCTGGCCGCTGAGCGCCCCTCCTGGCCGCCGAGCATTTACTGGCCGCCAAGCATTTACTGGCCGCCAAGCATTTCCGTCCCGCCAGGAACCGTGATCGTCCAGCCGACGGAATTGGAGCAATCCGTCGTGCACTCGAGCTCGTTGGCGTCCTCGCAGTCGGCAGCATCGACCTCGTAGCTCGTTCCTGCAGGGCCCGAGGAGAGTTCCCGGAGGGTGAGAACGCAGACGCGATTGGACTCCGTAACGAGTGGATTGAGCAGCGGCACCGGCCGGAGCGCCTGCATCACAAAGCGCTCGTCGCCAAAAGGAACGATCGTGACGATACCGCTCGGGACGCCCACGAGCTTGACTCCGCTTTGCACGTGACGGCCGCCAACAACGGACTCCGCCCAAAAGGTGCACGGCAACAGCGACGACAGCTCTTGCTCGGATACGAGCGGCACCGACAGCTGAATGAATATGCCGTGATCGGCGCCGGCGTCACGCTCGCGGTAGATGTGCTCGCCGAGCGACATCAGGCTGAAAGGAATCTTCAGTCCGGGCCACTCCGGGCGCTCGAACCAGGCCTGAAAGGACTCTACGGCCGTCGCGCCAAAGCCTTCCGCCGGGGAAAGCACGCGGTAGAAGACGTGCAACCAATTGCGTGGGTCTTGCGAGCCGGGAGCGGGGCCGGTGATGATCAGCCGCATGTCCTGATCGGGCGGCAGCGGCATGTTTTCGTGCCGAGGCATGCCGGCTTCAACCACCTCGACGAAGTCGGGGATGCCGTCGGAGTCCGTGTCCGGATTGTTCGCATCGGTCAGCACAACCCACTCCACGACATCCGGCAGGAAGTCGCCATCGGAGTCGATCATCGCGCTACGTGACGATCCGCCGGTGCCGCCGCCGCCACTCGCTTGGACAAAACCCGCCGGCTCAAGCCAAGCGAGCAGGCTCGCGGCTACGCCAACGGTCGCCAGGGTGATGAGGGACTTGCGCTGCATTAGGGACGCTCGGTTGCTCTCAACATAGGCTTGAGCAGGATGGGGGTTTCACGCAACCGCCTGCATATTGAAGCATCCGAATCGCGACCTGACAAGCAGCCAAAGCCCGCCAGTAGGCCGCAAGCCCGCCACGGTCGCTGTTTTGATGGACGGCGACCAGGGAGAAGGAAGTCGTCGGTTCATTGCGAATTTCTGCCGGATCATTGGGCGATCCGGCGACAAGCTCACGGCAAGATCCTAATACGCACGAGCGCAACATTAGCCCTTGAGGGGGTCACGGCGGACCGGATCAAGAACGACACAAGTCCCGTCAGCGTTGTGTTTCTCGAGCAGCCTCGATAAGACCGAAGCTGTGCGCCCGTAGCTCAGCTGGATAGAGCGACGGTCTCCGAAGCCGTAGGTCGCAGGTTCGACTCCTGCCGGGCGCGCCATTCAACCCTGTTGCCGCGAAACCCGTTCGGTGCGCCGTCTTTGGCGATGAGGCGAGGGCCCGACCTTCGCCAGCGTCAGGGCCGTGAATCGACTTGGAGCGGGCAGCACGCCATAGTTACGCTGGGACGTCACTGGGATACACCTCTTCTTGGGGATGTAGGTCTCCGTGCATCGCACGCGCAGGAAGCGACTGCACAGCCACGCCCAACCTGCTTTTCAGCGGACAACCCAACCCCTCGCCACATCTGACGCAAAGCGTCGTGGCGCGAACTAGACGCCAAACTCAGGGACAGAAGAACTCGTGCCGCAGCTCGCCTACCGAATCGATGTATCGCGCGCGGCGGAACGCGAGCTAGACGTCGTGCTCGATGTGACCGCAATCGAGCCCGGGACCCAGGATCTCGAGCTGTTCATGCCGACATGGACGCCCGGCAGCTACCTGCTGCGGGAGTATTCTCGCCACCTGTCGACCGTCAGCGCCGTTGCGATCACGGCAGAAGGCCCCGGCGGCTCCGAAAGCGACAGCCGCGAGCTCGCCTGCCGCAAGACGAGCAAGACGCGCTTCGCCATCGAATCCGGCGGCCATACCGCGCTGCGGGTTCGCTACCGGGTCTATGCGCATGAGCTAAGCGTGCGGACCGCCCACGCGGACGACCGGCACGCATTTTGGACGCCTGCGGCCGTGTTGCTTTGGCCCGTGGATGCGCGCAATCAGCACGCCAGCATTGCCATCGTGCACCCAGAGGCTTGGAGCGTCTTCTGCAGCCTCGAGGCACAACCTGTAGAGCGGAACGCAGCGGGGCGGGCCATCACGACGTTGGCGGCGCCGAACCTCGACGCAGCACTCGATGCGCCCGTGCTGGTCGGCGCGCCACAGTGCTCGACATGGACGCAGAATGGAGTTCCGCACACGATTGTGCTCGACGCTCTGGATCCCGTCGCCGTTCCGGAGAGCCTGACCAGCGACTTGGTTCGAATCGTCGACGTTGCTGCCGACGTCTTCGGCGGCGCACTGCCATATCGCGAATACACGTTCCTCGCGCTGTTTGCCGGGGAAGGCTATGGCGGGCTTGAGCACTGCGATTCTTCCGTGCTGCTCATGCCCCGCACATCGTTAGCCAGCGAACGTGGCTACAGAGACTTCCTCGCCCTAGCCGCGCACGAGCTATTCCACGCCTGGAACGTCAAGCGCATGCGACCCGAGGAGTTCTGGGTCTACGACTACGAGCACGAAAACTACACGCGCCTGCTTTGGGTCATGGAGGGCTGGACGGCCTACTACGACGACTTGCTGCTCGTGCGCGCTGGCCTGATGTCGCACGACGAATACCTCGGCACGATGGCGCGCAACGTGCAAAACATGCACAACGCCCCCGGGCGCTTTGAGCGCAGCTTGGAGCAATCCAGCTACGACGCCTGGATTCGCCTCTATCGCCCGGACGAGAACACGCGCAACTCGTCGCAAAACTACTACGGCAACGGCGCAGTCGTCGCGATGTGCCTCGACCTCAGCATTCGGCGATCTAGCGAAGGCGCGCACTGCCTCGACGACGTGCTGCGGCTGCTGTACACGCGGACGTTCGAAGCCAACCGTGGCTACCGCGATGACGACATCTACGAGATCGTTCACGAGCTTGCGGGCCCCACCGTCGTCGCCGAACTTCGCAGCCTAGTCACCGGCAAGCTCGACCCTCAGCTCGCCGAACGCCTGGTGGACGTTGGCGTGCAAACCAAGCAGCGCGAAACCGGCAAACCCTACCTCGGTGTTGTGTTTGAGCCCGGCACAACGAAAGTGTCCTCCGTCACCAAAAACACGCCCGCCTACCATGCGCAGCTTGCGCCGGGTGACGAGGTGCTGGCCGTTCGCGATGCGCGCACCAAGGCCTCCAACTGGCAAAAAGTCTTTGCGGCGGTCGCCCACGTCGACCAACCGTGCAAGCTCCTCGTCGACCGAGGGGGCATCGTGCAAACCCTCACGGCAACACCCATCGCGCACCCCGGCACGATCAAACTGTCGTGCAACCCCAGCGCCACGCCACCGCAGATCGCAGCGCGAACGGCATGGCTTGGTGCCGTCAAGGGTGCGGACGAAGAGCAGGATTCGGCGTAAGGCCGCAGCTCCCCGGACTACGCCACGCAGCCGCATCCTCTTCGGCAGGCTAGGCAGCGGCGGGCACGTTCGTCGTAGCAGGCAGGGTCGTCGCAGCAGCCATGCTCGCGGCAAACTAGGTTGCAGCAGGCTACCTGGGGGCAGGCCGAGGCTCAGGCATCCGAACGGCCGCAGATACAGCCAAACCGTTCGGCCAGGCACTACGACCGGGCATGGCTTCCATCGCAGAATGGTGGGTTGCCGGTTTGGCCACAGGCGCACCACACGACCGTAGCCGGCTCATTCAGAACGATCTTGACCGGCGTCACCGGCTCATCACCTGCCGCAGGCTCGACAAAGCGATGACTGCCATCGCAATACGGGTAGCGCGAGCTCTTCTCGCAGCGGCACCACGCGTGCTTGCCAGCCGGACACTTGTCGGCAAAGGGTCCCTTGATGACCCGCCCCGGTGGATCCGCTCGACCTAGGCCGCCGCCGGCGGGACGATCGCTATCCGAAGGGTCTTTCATCGAAACTCACCGTTCGCAATCGTATCGCCGCACGAAGACTCAGCGGAACTTGCGGATGACGCCACGAACGACGCCACGAAGCTGAACCCGGCTTGTAAACAGCGGCTCCATCTCGGAGTTGGCAGGCTGCAAACGAATCATGCCGTTCGACTCGCGATAGAAGCGCTTGAGCGTTGCCTCCTCGTCCTCAAGGATCGCGACAACGATATCGCCATCGTTGGCCGTCTCGCGACGCTCCACCACGACCAAGTCGCCATCGTCGATATGGTCTTCGATCATCGACTTGCCGCGCACGCGCAGCAGGTAGATACGATCGCCCGTCGGGACGAGGTCTGTGAGCGGCAGCTCTTCGCGATTCTCGAGGGCATCGATCGGACGGCCCGCCGCGATGCTGCCGACGAGCGGCAGCGTCGGGATCGAATCGCCACCGCCGGCGCCCGAGTAGGCTCCCACCTGCGTTTCCGTCTCAGCATCCGGGTCGTGCAGGATCGCTACAGCGCGTGCCTTGGCTCGGTCACGGTGGATCGCCCCCTTGCGCGCGAGCTGGTTGAGGTGCTCGTGGATCGTGATCTTGCTGACACCGAGTGCCTGAGCCGCTTCGTCAAGGGTAGGAGCAATGCCGTTGTCCTTGCGGTAGTCACGAAAGAAGCGCAGCACGCGAATCTGCTTCTCGGTCAGCATCAAGTTCATGGAGATCTCGCAGCAGTCGGTATCGCGACTCGGAACCAAAGACCGACACGAACGGATCGAAGCCGTCGCACCGGTTAACCAAACCCACTCCGAGTCCGTCAAAAGTGTGACGGGTCGGGCCTCTCCGGCCGGAAACGGTCAGAGAACCAGCCAATCGAAGCCCGACCTGCCCCAACCCGACCGCGAACGGTCGGGACGGCAGCCCGCAAATCAAGTCCACCCGGCGGTCGCCAGCAGACCCGAACATGGAGCTACCGAGACGAACGTCACGCGAACATGGCCAAGGCCAGCACGGCGACGATCATCATACAAGCACCGAACATCTCGAACACAGGACGAATCCGCCTATCAGTAAGCGAATCTGTCGCAGTAGCCGCCACTCCGACCCGCACGGCTGCCTTTGCCGCGCCCCCACATACCCCGCCCAACCGACCAGTTCGGCTTCGGGATGCGGCCGTCAATCCAGAGAGCCGCGCGCGGCCATCCGGATGACTCCGGCTGGCTCGATCAACCCAAACCGTCGTACGACGGCCACGTCGACTGCGGCTGCTCTCCTCCTCCCAAGAGTGGTGCCTAGCGCTCCACGATCCGTCATCAAGACGAACCACATCCTGCCTGCGAGCGTCGGCCCCTGCCTTGCGCCCCCCCGGCAAATCCACCACAGCCGCCCCCCAGCGGACATGGCGGCTGCCGGAGGCAGGCTCGCTCTTGACCGAACCGGCTTCCGTGCTGCCGACTTCGGCGATGGCGGCATTGGTCTTGCCGCCACCAGCAAGAGCGTCTCCGCCACGAACCAGTCGATTCCGAACCGAACCAGCCCCAACCGAGCTGGCGCGATCCGGCCTCATCTGGAGCGGACGAATCGAATCGGAACCCACATCCGGACCGCCGTGCGAGTGACCGCCCGAGTGCCCGTCTGAACGGTCGTCTGAGTGACCCTCACCAGCAGAACCAACCGCCCGCAGAATCGCGCTACCGCGGCAACTACGAGTCTTGTCGGACCCGTCCGCACGCAGGGAAACACGGGCGATGGATGCAGAGAGAGGTAGGGTTTGCTGGCGAATGGCGGCCATGGATCAGCTCAGGGGTTCGTGATTCGTTAGGTCAAACGTTAGCGCCCTGTTCAATCTCGTCAACATTCACGTTCGGGTTTTCTTAGCCTTCCTTGATCGTAGGAACGCGCCTCTTGGGGCGCATTCCGAAATACCGGGGATGCGGTACGGTTCCTCTCCGACCTGTGCAGCGTCGAAGCCACAAAACCCGGATGCAGCGTCCTACCAACAGCCTTCGGGCCGACCACGTCTTGACCTCGCGCGCCGTGCGTGTGCTCGAGGCAATCGCCGGCGGGGTGCGCAGCGGCTGGCCGTTCCCCTCCGAGGACTGCGCGGGGATCTTGCGCTTCCTGCGCGAGTGGATGCTGCCCGTGCATATGCGCAAGGAGGACGACGTCGTCGCGCCCGCGGTCGCTATGCACGCCGACGAGCGGCTCGCCGGGATCGTCGGCGAACTCTTCCGCCTGGGAGAAGAGATCACCGAGCTGACCCACTCCCTGGTGCTCTTCTGGGAGCCCATTGGCGAGTTGACGGACGTCGAGCGGCTTGGCTTTGCAAACACGGTCGACGCCCTCGTTGCGAGGCTCGGGCGACGGCATCAGCTCGAAGAGGACGAGCTCTTCCCCGCCTGCGACCAACACGTCCCGGCAGACGATCGACTTGGCTGGTCGGAGCGTTTCGCAGAGCTCGAAGCCGATCGCGGCGACGCTGCGAGCTGGCACACTCGCATTGAAACGCTTGCAAAACGCTGGCTTGTGGCGGACTAGCGAACGGCCCGAGCGGCGCCCGCGGGCCCCGCGGCGGCCGGCGGCCGGCGGCCGAACCGAAGCTCGCGCTCTTGCCCCCGCGCGCACACTCCTAGGCGGCGCACAACGGCGCTCATCTCGACCGATCTGCTCGCTTTCGACGGGCAGGCTTGCCCCCACTGCGACGGGAAGGACAATGCTTCTCTGTCGCGACGGTCACGGGCCGGTCAGCCCGCGCGACATGCAACCTGAGAGCCCCCCGCCATGATCCTCAAACTCGAGCGTCCCCTAGTTTTTCTCGACTTCGAAACCACCGGACTCGACGTCAAGAACGATCGAATCCTCGAGCTCGCGTTCATCCGGCTCTTGCCAGACGGGACCCGCGAAGAGCTCGTCCAGCGCATCAATCCCGGCATCGAAGTCAGCAAGACAGCCGCCAAGATCACCGGCATCCACTCCAACGACGCGATGGGCCTGTTCTGGGGCCCTCCGCTGAAGAAGGTCGGCGACAAGCTGATCGAGTTTCTCGGCGACAGCGACATCGCCGGCTTCAACCAGATCAACTACGACATGCCACTCTGGCACAACGAGTGCAAGCGCCACGGCATCCCCTATGAAGAGGGCAACCGCGGCCAAGTGGACGTCCGCGTCCTCTTCAACGTCTGCGAGACGACCTGGGACCGCTTCTTGATGGGGCCTCGCAACCTGTCGGCCGCCGTGCGTCACTACTGCGGCCGCGAGCTCGAAGGAGCACACGCCGCCGAGCACGACACGCACGCCACCATCGATGTGCTGCTCGCCCAGCTCGAGCGTCACACCGACTTGCCCCGCACGGTCAAGGGACTGAGCGACTTCTGCCTGCGCAACAGTGACAAAGAGCGCGACGACGAACCGGCAGCCAACGCAGGCGGCGCCGGAGCATGAGCTGGTCGACCCGGCTGCGGTATCGCTTTGGCGACATCGACGACGCCGGCATCGCCTACTACCCAAAGCTCCTGCACTACTTTCACCAGGCCTTCGAGGACTGGTGGAGCGACGCTCTCGGCCGGCCCTACCCCAAGCTGCTGCACGACGACAAGCTCGGCTTTCCGGCGGTCAAGATCGACGCGGAGTTCTACGCGCCGATCGCCTATGGCGACGAGCCGGACGTGCACCTCGGCGTGCTCAAGATTGGCACCTCCTCGGTCACGTTCGGCTTCTGGATGATGTGTGGCGACGAAGACAAGCCGCGCTGCCGTGCCCGCATTACGACAGCTGCGGTGCACATGGAAAAGCGCACCAAGCTCTCGCTCCCAGACAACTGGCGCGAGCGGTTCGCGGCCTACGCCATCGACGAAGCAGACTTTCCGCGCGGGCGGTGAATCGCCTCCGCAGTGCTCGGTGAGGCTACGGACAAGGCGATACGATCTGCATGCCGTAGCGGCCAAAGATCACAATGTCTTCGCGCGAACCACCGTAGATGTCTTTGTTGGTCGCCGAGAAGCCGCCGATCGTGCCAGGGCCCGATTGCGCAGGGTGGCCGAAGACCTCGCCCCAAACGTAGGGGAGGTTCGGGTCCGTGCCGTCAAAAACGAGTTTCCAGACGGAGTAGCGGTTGTGGCTGAACGAAAGCACTTCCTTGGTCGGGCCACCGTTCCAATCCATGAACGAAAACAGCCCACCGCGCGGGCCAACCGGGCTCGAAGATGCGCCGTTGTTCGCGATGGTCAGTTCCTGCGCATTGCCGTTCAGCACGACCGAACCCGCGAAGTAAAGCGGTGGCCCCTTCGGCGCCGTCACGATGTGATCGCCGTTGAATCCGAACGAGTCTGCACCGTTGACCAAGTTCCCGATGATTGCTTGCTGGCCGTGGAAGACAGCCTCGGTCGCGTCGTTCTTGCGGACGTTCTCCCAGATGAGCGAACTCTGACAGTTCAGGCCGGGATTCGAAATCAGGCAGTCATAGCCGTCATGCACAACAAAGAGCTCTTTGACGCCATCGCCGTCGCGATCGTACGGGCGCACGGAGTCAGCATGGTTGTGATTCCCGGTACGGTTCGTCAAGTAGGGGATCGTGTTGAAGTCGAACTCGCACCCGTTCCAAACATCGATCACACCGTTGTTCAGCAGGTCATCATGGCCGTCGCCATTGACATCTTCGCTGTGAATGAAGTGGGTAGCCGCACCAGTCGTGTTGCGTGCATACCACGACCACAACGTGCCCGGAATACGCCAGTAGAGGGCCAGACCGATACGTCCGCCCTCGGTCTCATGCACAAAGACTTCCGGCGGCAGACCACCGCCGATGACCTTGCTAGCCTGCACGTTGAAATTGAAGCCCTGGTGGTGGTTGTACGTGTGCCAGGTCCAACCAGACACCATGGTGTCGAGGTCGATCTCGGAGCCGAAGACCGGCGTCGGTGCACCGAGTGTCGGATGCATCGGACCAGCGCCGTGCTCGATCAACGCGAGACGCAGGTTGCCCGTCGGCGAACTCGCGTCAGGGCCGAGAACTGCGGCGACTTCGTTCAGCCCATCACCATCGAAATCCGCAATCGCGGGACGATCTGTCCCCCAGGTATGCTTGTAGAGGAGGCCAGCGGGGTCGAAGTGGACCCAAATAACCTCAGGCGTTGTCAGCAAGAAGCCTGTCGAACTCTTGATCCGCACCGCGATGAGCAGGCGCTGCTCAGCTTGGTAGACGATGTCGTCGTAGCCGTCATTGTCTACGTCGCCGAGCGTCGTGCTCATCGGCACGTAGCCAGGTGTGCTGTTGCCAGGCAGACCGTTGGGGTTGTTCGTAGCGTGGAATGGACGAATCGTGCGAAAGGCTGCCGGCGAGGACGGGTACATCCGCGTCTCGCACCGTTACGGAAAATCTCGGTGCGCAGGCAAAATCCGCACAGTTTGCTAAATCCCTCACCCTGCGAGACACGAGCAGGCAGGGCCGCTCAGGATTTCGCGAAATCATGAATATGATCGATCGCGCGACCGCCTCACTCCCCCAAGTAGCGCTTGCGCGTCGCCAGCCACTGCTCGCTTTGCAGGACTTCGAGCAGCGCGGGGTTGAGCTGCTCGCGTAGCTCGCTGCCTTCGCGCATGGCGATTGCGTATTGCTCACTGCGCAGTTCGCCGGGCAAGACAAGCAGCTCGTTTTTGCCAAGCAATAGCGACTTGAGAATCGGCGCGTCGTAGACGACCGCATCGACCTGCTCCGTTTCCAAAGCCTTGACCGCTGCTTCCACCGTTGCGAAATTGCGGTAGCCGAGGGCTTCTTTGTCGAGCCAGCCCGCTGCTGCTGAGCCACCCAGCGTCGCAATGCGCACGTGCGGCAGGTCCTCGCGTCCGCGCACAGTGGACTGCAGCTGATCAAGCGTCAGAGCCGACGCGATCGACGCGGTGTAGCCTGAAATGATCATGACGCTGGCAAACATCCAGACCAAGGAGATGGCGCGGCCGGCAAACGTCACCGGCGCCTTGTCGCCATAGCCAACGGTCGTCATCGTCACCGCCGAGAACCAAAACCCTTCGGCTGGGCCCTTCAGGCCGCCGCCGCCAAACTGCTCGGGATTGGCGTGACGCTCCGCAAGCCACGTCAGCACGCCGCAGACGGCGAGCACCAGCACAAGGGCGCCAAGCGCCTGCAGCAACTCGAACGAAAACAGCCGGTCCACTAGCGCCGAAACCATGCCGCGCGACTGGCCGCGCGTGGCGATGCCGAGCCCCGACGACAAGAACGGGTGCGAGAAGTCCATGCGCTTCTCTCGCTCCGGCGTGACCGTGACGGCCGCGAGCGCCAGGTCGACGTCGCCGCGCTCGGCGGCTGTCAGCATGCCCTGGAGGTCGTGTTCCACGAACGTCGCGCGCAGATTGAGCTTCTGCGCCACCATGTTCCACAGATCGATACTCAGGCCTGAATAGCCTCCATCGCCATCTTTGACGATGAACGGCGGCGTGATCTTGGTCGCAATCGTGACCTCGCGCGGCGGACCGCCAGATCCCTGCGCAGGGGCATTCGCCTGCGCTGCCACGTTCGAGAGCAGCAGATGGGTCGTCAGCAGGCCGGAGACCAGCCACGCGAAGAGAGTAGGCAGCGAAGGCGTGCGCATCGGATGCACGTTATCGACCTAGGGCCTACCAACCCAATGGCAGGGCCACCGTCTCGATGGCACCGAGGCTTTGACGCGCGGCATCGTGGCCAGAGAAGCAGAAGCGATTCGACAATGGTCGCGCCTGGCGGCCGAATAGGCCTCATGCGACGCACGCTGTCTTGGATCTTGGCCGCCCTGACGTTTTTGACCGGACTCGCCGTGGCCCTCAAGGGCTTTGGCACGGCCATGACGAGCTGGGCCCAAACGGTGCCACCCGGCATCCAGTATGACGCCGGCAACCGCGCATCTGTCGACGAGGCCTTGCTGCGAACGACGGCCTACTGGCAGCAAGAAATGGAGTCTCATTACCTCGACCCGCTGCTGCTGACGTCGTTGATGCTGTTTGTCGCGACGACGGTGCTCGCCATCGTGCTGGTGCGCGGCTGGCGTGCACACGGCAAGCGCGACGCAAAGCGCACGGCCTAACCGACGGCCCCGCCGCATCTCGGCGGCTGGCTCGTGTCGTGCATCTGGTAGACGGGGGCCTGATCCGGGATGCGAGGGCGTTCGTCGCAAGCCGCTACGACGAATGCATGTTCGCTACTTTTTGCCGAGGAGTCTTTTTACCGAGGAGCAGCTACGCCGTGACGGACGTCGTCGCGCCCGCAGAATGCTCCCCCTATCAGATGCACGACACTAGCGACGAAAGTCGCGCGGGAAGTACGAGCTCGGATCCTCCGCGCGCACCCCGAACACTTCGCGCACGTTGTCCGAAGCCAACGCCTCCTCAGGCGGCGCATCGACGTAGGCTCGGCCGGCGTGAAGCAAGACAACCCGGTCGCACTGCGGCGCAAACAGGTTGATGTCGTGACTGGCGACCAATACGCCACGGCCGCCATCCGCTAGCGCACGAAGCGAGTCGCGCAGCTGCAGCGCGTGCTCCAGATCCAAGTGGTTGGTTGGCTCATCGAGCAGCAGCAGAGGGGCTTCGGTGGCGAGCGCCCGTGCGACAGCAATGCGTCGCTGCTCCCCACCCGACAGCGTCGTGACCGGCCGATCGGCGAACGACGCCGCATCGACGCGTTCGAGCGCCGCATCGACGGCGCGCACATCGGCTTCGCCCAGCGATTCGCGCCGGCCCCGGTGGGGATGACGCCCCATCTGCACGAGCTCGCGCCCGGTAAAATCGAATGGCACATCCGCTTCTTGCGGCACCAAAGCCAGCTCGCGCGCTCGCTCACGCGGCCGCCAGGCACTGAGCTTTCGGCCGTGGAGGTGTGCCGTGCCCGCATCCGGCTGCAGCGCTCCGCACAGGCAGCGCAGGATCGTGCTCTTGCCGGCACCATTTCGCCCCGCGAGCAGGACCAGCTCGCCCGGCGCCAGCCGCATCGACACGCCGTGCAGCACCGTGCGCTTGCCGAGCTGCACCAACAGCATGTGCGCAACAAGATCGCTCACAGCGCGGCTCCGCGGCGCTGACGAGCCAGCAAGAACAAGAAATAGGGCGCGCCTGCGATCGCCGTCACGACGCCGAGTCGAAGATTCCAGCTGGCCGGCGCGTTGCGGCAACCAAAATCGCTGAGCACCATCAGCAGCGCCCCGAGCAGAGCGGCCGTCGGCAGCAGCAGGCGGTGGGCAGGCCCGACCAGCAGGCGCGCGAGGTGCGGCACAATCAGTCCTACAAACGCAATGCCGCCGCTGTTGGCAACGGTGGTCGCCGTGAGCCCACACGCAAACCAAACCAGCGTGCGCCGGGAGCGGGTGGCGTCCACGCCAAGACTGTGGGCGCTGTCGTCGCGGAGTGTCAGCAGATCGAGTTCGCGCTGGCGTGGCCACACGAGCGCGGCAAAGCCAAGACAGCCAAGCGCCGTGACGCCGACATGCTCCCACGTGCGCGCGTCGAGCCCGCCCATCAGCCAGAACAAAACGCGCGAACTCGCCGTGTAATTGTCGAACTTCAGCGTCACGACAAAAGAGGTCAACGCGCCAAAGAGCGTGTTGAGCGCGATGCCGGCTAGCAGCAGGTTGGCGACGGAAAAGCGCCCGTGTGCGCCAGCAAGAGTGAACACCAGCCAGGTGACGCCAAGCGCGCCCAACAAAGCCGCGACCGGCGTCACGTAGACACCGATCTCCGACCAGCCAACGACGATCGCAACCGCACCGCCAAACGCAGCACCCGCCGCGGTTCCGATGATGTCCGGCGATGCCAGCGGGTTGCGAAAGGTCGCCTGCATGACGGTGCCAGCGAGCGCCAATGCGGCGCCGCCAAACACTGCGACCAGCAGCCGTGGAGCGCGCACGTTTTGGAGCACGAACGCGTCCATGACGTCCGGACCATCGACGATGCCGGTCCAAGCAAACAGCCAGCCAAACATGCCTTCGAGCCCCGGCCGTTCGCGCGCCAATCCAAGGTGGAGCAAAGCGACCGCGAACAGCAGAAGAGCCAAGAGCCACGGCAGCTTGCGTTTCATGGCTTGCCCCACTTGAGCATCGCTTGCTGAACGTATTCCGCCGCTCCGACGAGATGGTGGGACGTCGTCGTCAGCATCGAGCGTGGCACGACGAGGACGCGACCGTTGCGCACGCACGGCAAAAGATCCAATCCGGGATACTGCCGCAGCCATTCTGGCATGCCGTCACCGGGATCGCCGGCCAGCACCAAGGCGTCCGGTCGCCAGGCGAGAACCTCTTCGACATCGAGCTTGCGGTAGGAGCCAACGCCGTGCTCGGCCGCGAGATTGCGCAGGCCCGCCGCCTCCGCCAGTTCGTGAAAGAGCGAACCAATGCCGTAACTGTGCAGCGCGCCATCAAAGCTCAGCACGCGCCAGCCTGCGAGCTGCGGGGCCAGCTGGCGAACTCGCTCGAGACGGCCCTGAACGTCCTGCATACAGCTCGCAACGGCTGGCTCGCAGTGCGCCAGTTCGCCAAGCAGGCGCATGTTGGCTTCGATATCGGCAAAGCTGTGCGGATCGAGTGTGCGCAGAACCGGCACGCTGGCAGCAGACAGCAGAGCGAGCGTATCGGCGCTCGTGTAGGCATCGACGAGCACGAGGTCGGGACGGACCGCGAGCAGCTCTTCGGGCGTCGCGCCGAGCAGGCGAAGGTCGCCGACATGCATCGCCGCCAGTGAGTATTCGGCGTTGGCGGCAAAGGCGTGCACCCCCGCGATGCGCTCGTGAGGGAGCACTTCTAGCAGCGTCTCGGCCGCCAAAACCGACGCGAGCACGACACGCTGCGGCGGCTGCGGGGGGCGCCAGTCGGCAGCATGCCACGGCGGCGGCTCGCCGCAGGCTGCGAGTACGAGCAGCGGCAGAGCAAGGCGCGAAAAAAAACGCGTATCTCGCCACGTATCACCAACGCGCCTCCGGCGAGTGCGCTGGGCCAGCTCGAATCGGGGCAAGGACACGACGAGAGATTCTGCCGCCGGCTTGCCCCACCACAAAGCCCGTTCGGACGTCCCGCGCATCGATTGCCCCCGATTGTTGCCCCCCGTTTGCGCACTAGAAAGCCGTGACAGCCCAGTCTGGCCAACGTCATTCCCATCAAATATGAGCTACACCATGAAGGTGACCGTCTCTCGCATCGTTCCGCTTTGCTTGCTTCTGCTGATGCTTGCTTCCTGCAGTATTGGCAGGAGCGTCCGAGAGCTTGATATCCGCAGGGATCTGACCGGCCTGGATCTTGCCCACCTGCAATCGAAGGCGAGCGAACACCATGGCGAAAACGAGCAAAGCCTCGGCGGTCAGCTCGCCGGGTTTCCCTTTTGGTTCGCTCCTGTGCTTACCCTGGATGGATCGGGCAGTCACGCATTGCATCGAGGCCCCGTGCTGCCTAGCAAAACAGGCGAAGAACAGACCCGCATCACACCAGCCACAGCACTTTCGGCCGGGGGCGCCGGACTTTCGGCCGGGGGCGCCGGCGAACTCGCCGAGATCAGTGGCTACAGCTACAACAAGGTCTATGCGCTAGGCACGGGCGTTCTCACCTACCACAACAAGCATGCGACTTGGGACAGCGAAGGCACGCTTGAGAGCTGGCACGACACGTTTGGCATCGGTTGGGGCCTGATCTACAGCCATCGATCTGCAGGCGAAGGCGACAGCCGTAAGACCCAGAGTGCCAAGATCCTGAGCGGCCTGCTCGGCTACACCGAAGAGCAGGGCAAGGGCTACCTGCACCTGCTGTGGATCCCGATTCCTTGGTAGGGCATCCAACTGGTCGTAGGTCGCGCGCAGGCTAGGTCCACTACCGCCCGCCGTCGCCCTGCTCGTCGGGCAGCGAGAACGACGCCGGCAGCTCTTCCTTGCCGCTGCGCTGCTCCGACCACGGCGCGTCCTTGAGCGTGATCGCGCCGGTCTCGATCAGCTCCTTGCTGCGGCGCTTTTGCACAACCAGCGCGACCTCGTCGCCGCCAAGCCGTGAACTAACCAGCATCTGGAAGTGCGGCCCATTCATCACGTCGACGCCGTCGACCTTCATGATGATGTCGCCCTTGCGCAGGCCGGCTTCCTTGGCTGCACCGTCTTTGGGCGTGCCGGTGATCTTGGCGCCAGGGCCCAGGTGCGAGCTGGAAAGCTGCACGCCTAGCCAGCCGCGCTGCAGGATCTGGCCATCCTTCATCCGCTCGAGCAAGGGTTCGATGTCGGCAATGGTCGTCGCAAAGCCAATGCCCGAGTCATACCACTCCACGCCCGCGTTGCGGCCCGAGGGCGATAGCGGCACGGCAATGCCGAGCACGCGGCCGTGGACGTCGACCACCGCGCCGCCGTAGTTGGCCGGCGACGTGTAGGCATCGATCTGCAGAGCGCGGCCGAAAAGACGCTGCTTGGCGCTGACGATGCCGAGGTGAACGGTGGGCTCTTCTTGGGCAAAGGTGCGCCCGAGTGCAAAGGCCCACTGACCCACCTGAATGTCCTTGGGACGAACGAACTCAGGCACCGGCAGCCCTTCGGCCTCGACCTTGACGAGCGCAATGCCGCGGCTGGTGTCTTCTCCGGCCCGCTCCGCATCGAACGTGCCGTGCCCCGGAACGTTGATCAGAACCGTCGTCGGGTCAAAGTTGAGCGCGAAGCGAGAGATCAGGATCCAGCCATCGCTGGTCAACACCACGCCGCTGGTCTTGCCCTGCGACTGCTTGAAGCCCCCGGCAACCAGCGGCAGCTTCTTCTTCTTTTTCTTCTTGCCGCTCTTCTTGTCGTCCTTCTTGTCACCCTTGTCCCCCTCGTCCTCCTCCTTCTTCTTCGGCTTGGGACGTGGACGGGGCTTTGGTGGCGCGGGGCCATCGCTCGGACCTTCTTTGCCCTGCCGACGGCGCGTGCCGCCGAACGTCTCCACGGTCACGACATACGGACCGGCAAGTTCCAGGGCGCGCTGTAGCACGGGCTCGAGGGCGAGGAACTCATCGACGTTGGCCGGAACGCCGCTTCTGCCTTGCGCGAAACCGGGCATCGACAAAGCTGCCGCAACTGCGAGCTGCAGCGCGTAGCGCCCCATTCGTCGAGGTGACTTCGGTGGTCGTGATAGCTGCCGAAGACCCGTCCGCCAAGCAGACGGACAAGGCTGACAAACTCGTCGCTCGTTGGCTCGACGCAGGGTCATTTCTTGGGCTCCTTGGCGAGCTTCATCTCACCGTTCATGACGCGTCGACCACGTTTCCACATGACCTGGACTGTGTCCCCCGGCTTGTACTTGGTCAGCACGCGCCGGTATTCCTTGCACGAACGAATCGAAAAGTCGTCGATGCGCACAATGAGATCGTCGATGCGCAGGCCGAGTTCGCGTCCTGGCGACTTGCGCTTGACGCGCTCGACATAGGCCGGCGGCGAACGTCGACCAGCGTCCTCAAACAGCGTGATCCCGGTCCACACGGGTTCGTTGACGACGACCTCTTCGACACGCTTCTTGCCGTTGATGTGCTCATCGAGATAGGCAAGCAGATCGCGCGACGGAATCGCGGCGGAGATCATCGTGTTGGTCTCTTTGCTGTCCAGCAAGCGCATGTTGAGGCCAAGCCAGCGCCCGTCGAGCGAGAACAGCCCGCCGCCGTAGTGGCCGGGGTTGTTGCATGCATCGGTCAAGATGATGTCGCCATCGTACTTCACGTCCGCCATGCGGTAGCGCAGCGCGGTATTGGCACGGCCAACGACCACGCCAAACGTCGCGCTGACCTTCTCCGAGAACTCCGCCAATCGGAAGCAGTTGCCGAGACTGAGCACGAACTGACCGTTGCGGTACTTCGATTGCTCCTCGGTCGGCGGCCACAGCGGCTGCAGTTCGCCTTCGACCTGCTCGGGGCTGATGCGCATCAGGCGAACGCCCAGCTTTTCATCAGCCGGGTAGAGAATCGCCGAATGCACCGAGCCGTCGTAGAGCACGACGCGCGTGCGGTCCTGCTGCAGCAGGATCTGGTCCAGCGTCAAAATGTGGCCGCGCTTGCTGACAACGAGGCCGGTCGCGTAGGCCGTGATCGTCGCGAGACCCGACGCCCCGTGGATCTTGACAATGCTAGGCAGCAGCCCGTCGATGGTCTGCTCGACACGTGTCCGCGGCTTGCGCTCCGCAAACGAGTAGGCCTCGCCAAAGTTCTGCGTCTGCGCGTCAAGCGACAGCGGCAGCAGTAGAGCGCTCGCAGCCACAGCCATCGCGTGGCGAGCGCGGAAGCGATCAAGACACCGCATTACGAATTCCTCCGGAACCACTGTTCGTCTGGTTGGACACCTGCAGGCACGCTGCCGGTCCAACCCTCGATCAAATCTTCGTCGTCGTGAACGACGCGCAGCAGGGCGTCCCGCACATGCCACTGAACGTGGGCACGCCGAATCGGATCTCGAAAGGCGAAGCCTGCCGGCGCACCGTCGTGGAAGAACCACGCTTCGCAGTCGCCGTCGCCAGGCAGCGCAAAGCGCCAGCCCGGCTTGCCGTGAACATGCACACCGCCAATCAGCAGCGCACCGTCCAGCCGCTTCGCCAGTGCTTCGGGGGTGCGAGGCCACATCACGCAGTTTGCGGCATGCTCGCGCCGCAAGCGCTCACGTTGATCCAAGGTCAGGTCCTGCACCTCCCCCTTCGCATCGATGGCGAAGCCGCCGTCGCGGCCCTCTTCGTCGCTCAAGCGAACGAGCGCCGAACCATCCCCGGGCTCGATCCGCATCTTGTCACCAAGTGCCACCGTCACGACCACCCTGCCGTCCGGAGCCGTTCGCTCCCAGCGCATCGCCGCATCACTGCCCGTCCGTTCCAACGGACGAGCGCCCGCCTGCAGGGTCGACAGAATCTGCGCAGTCGCGATGCGGCGATCGATACGGCTGCCGAGCCTGGCGTCGGCATCCCCGCCGTCAAAGCTCGAACCCGTATCCAGGCGCCTCATCTTCACGGTGATCTGGCGAGCATCGCCAAAGCCACCGTCAGCGAGCGACGGGCGATGCCGCAGCGTGACCCAGGTATCCGCGGGCAGCACGCCGATCAGCGTTGCGAGCTGGTTGGCAGAGCGCACCTCGATACCGTTGAACGTGAGGATCTCGTCGCCGAGCCCGACGCCAGCCGTCGAAACGATTGAATCGTGGAACGTCTGCTGCACAAACACGCCGCGCTTCTTTGTCTTGCTGTCGCGCGCGGTCATGAACCACGCGCTCATGTCGAGCGTGCCGTGCTCCGCGTGCCGACCTGCAACGAGGTCGCCGAGGAAGTTGTTAATCTGGTTGGCGGCAATCGCAAAGCCAACGCCGACGTTGACCCGGCCGCGGTCGCCAATCGAGATGCGGCCGTTGATGCCGATCACCTCGCCCGCTTCATTGAAGAGTGGCCCGCCCGAATTGCCGGGGTTGACCGGCGCGTCGACCTGGATGCAGTCGGGGTAGACCAGCTTGCGGTTGCCCTGGCCCTCTTGATAGCGGTGCGTGCCAGAAACGATGCCGAAGGTCACCGTCGGCGTGAAGTCGGTCGCCAGCAAGAACGGGTTGCCCATGGCAAAGACCGTTTCTCCGACCAACACGTCATCGCTGTTGCCGAGTTCGCAGTAGGGCCACGTCTGACCGTCCACCGTCGGCAGCAGGCGCAGCACGGCGAGGTCGCTCCCCGGATCGATGCCGAGCACAACGCCCTCGTAGAGCTTGCCGTCCGGTAGGCCGACCTTCTTGTTCTTGTAGTGCGACGCTCCGGTGGGCTGGTGCTCGAGCCGCCACTGCTGCTGCCACTCGGAAACGTAGGCCGCAACGGCCTCATCATCAGCGCCCTCGTTTTGCTTACGCCAGTTCGCCAGCGTCTCTTCGGGCACGTCGGGCGGATCCGGCAGCTTGTAGTCCTTGTCGGGGTTGCCGACGACGTGGTAGTTCGTCAGCACAAAACCACGCGGATCAAAGACCACGCCGCTGCCGCCGCCAGGCGCATCCATCGACATGACCGAACAGACGGCCTGGGCGCAGCGATCGATCACGGCAACCCGCTGAGACTGCCGCGCAAGCACGGCGTCCAGCGGCTCTTGCGGAACGAACGGCACCGCGAGTAGGGCGAGAAGCATCATGTAGGTAGGCGGGCGCACAGCCCGAACGTTGCGGTTACGGCGGCGGATACGGCGGCGGGTACGGCTGGTGCAATGACGCGAGCGATGTGCCTGCGGCCGCTACTGCTGGACGATGCGTGCATCGGCGAACGCACAGAAATCACCAAGGTCGTAGTTCTTGCCAAAGTCGACCTCGATGGCGAGGGTCTGCGCTTTGTTCAGCGCCACGTGCAGCTCTTGCGGCGGCATGCCACGCGTCATCGGCTCGGACTCAAACGCCTGCTGACCGTCCACAAACACGCGGAATACCGCGTGAGCCTGCGGGCCGCCGCGATCGTCGATGCCAATCGTCGCTTCGAACACGTCGTAGCGCCCCTCAACGGCGTAGGTCAGGCGCGTCTTGGGCACGAGGCCGATGCCCCGTTCAAACGACTGGCCAGCAAGCTGAAAGCCTGGGCCGCCTTCGGTCCGGTTCTTGTGCCACGGCCAGACTCGATCGAACGCCGGCGTTTGTTCTACTTTTGGCTCGAGCTTCGACAGCCAGACGAGCTTGTCGCTCGAGACGTCCAGTCGATGCAGATTGCGCAACGGCACGTCGAGTTCACAGCCTTCATCGAGACGCAGCCGCAGCGACTCACCGAGGGACAGCATCTTTCCTTCTAGCTTCTCGCCCGTTGTCAGCGAGACGACCGTGCGCGGCTGCGGCTGACGATTCGGCGCGAAGCCGGTGTTGGCACCAAAGACAACGGCGGCAACGCCATCGATCTCGAACTCGTAGTCATCCCCGCGAAGTTTGAACTCCACGGCCTTGCTGGTGAGGCCTTGGATCGCCACGGACGAGCGCTGCGCCCGACCACCCTTGACGACGTAGAGCAGGTCGTTGTTGGCCGGGGGCTTGGCCAAGTCCGTCGCGAACAAGGTCGGCCGCGGCCGCAGCAAGCCACCGTGGCGGATCGCGCGCACGGTGCTGATTGGCAACGTGACTTCGAGGCCTGACGGTAGCCGCGCGAGCAAGACAGCGGGCTTGCCGTCGGCAGCGAGGCGCCCCTTGATCTTCTTCGCAGGCAGTTCGAGGCCCGACCGCAACCAGACGCGATCTTCGGTCTCGACGATGCGCGGCTCGACGTCATCGCGCTCAAAGCCGGCAAGCTGCGCCAGCTCAAAGGTCGTCTTGCCGCCATCGGCAGCTAGGACTTGGCAGACGCCGTCCGCGGCAACGGTCAACCTGCCGGGCAACTCGCGGCCATCGATCGTGCTCGCGGTGCCCGCGACTTGCCCAGCGAGACTGCTGGCGGCGAACGTGGCGAACAACAGACAGGACGGAAGTCGGTGGCGGCGGCGCATCTTCACTGGTGTTTGGAGCTTGGAACCGACCCAGGCGAGCGGCGGCCCTGGGCCGAATCGGCGCGGAAAACGACGGCGGCGACCCCCAGGGTCGCGTCGCCGTTGCGGACGCGGATCCTTCCGCAGCGTCTGTCGCTGCGGCTTCCGCGACGACGGTCGCAGCTACTTCCGCTGGGCCTTACCCAGCTTCTTGTAGTAGCTCTCAAGCATCTTGCGATAACGAGGCGGCATCGACTTGTTGACGTCCGCCATGATCTTCTTGCGCTCGGCATCCTTGGTTGGATCCCAGAGTTCCTCGACCGATGGACGGTTGGTCAGCGTGCCCGCACTGCCGTCGCCTTCCGGCAACGCGCTGCTTGCAGCCGGACCTTGCGACGGGCCATTGCCCGAAGCGGGACCGCTGGACTGCTTCTCCATCTCCTCGAACATCTCGATGAGCTCCTGCAGCTCCTCGACGTACGATTCCTGGTCGACCTGGACCGGCTTGTCGGTGCGCTTCTTTCGCAGGTCGCGCTCCGACTTCTTCATGCCGTCGGCGAGCGTATGCAGCCGGCTGCGCTCCTGCTCGAGTTCAATCACGCGCTGGTGCGCCGCCGAACGCAGTCGTTCACTCGCGTTGGGAAACCAGGCGAGGAACGCACGGAAACGCGGCAGTGCGGCGTCAGGCAGCGGGATCTCCGCCAACGACTGCGCATAAAAATACGCTGCCTCGGCATCGAGCGGCGACCAGTTGAGGTTCTGGCCGAGATACTCGTTGAGGATCGTGATCGATTCCTCCGGGTCATCGTCGCGCAAGAACAAGCGCGCCAGGTGATAGCGCACGTGGGCCTGCAGCAGCGATGACTTGGTTTCGACCAACACCTTGCTGAGAGCGAGAGCGGCGTTCAGCTCGCCGTCTTCCGCAGCCGTTACGGCTTCGTCAAACGCCGGCACGACCTTGCGCATCAGATCATCCGCTGCGCGGCCCGCACCAATCTCCTCGAGGTCCTCATCAAAGGTCTCGATCTGGAGGTCGGTCGCACCCAGCGCACGCGCCTCTTTGACGAGCTTGTCGCGGTCAAATGGACGGAAAGGGTTCTGCACCTGGACCGGCGCGACCGGCGGGATGTGTGCCCCCGGCTGCACGCCTTCACCGGGCAGCTCGATTTGCGCCCGCAAGCCGCCGGCGGACAATCCGCCGAAAGCCAACGCGCCGACCGCGAGCTGCGCCAACAGCGCAGCCGAACGTGGCGAAGGCGACTTCATCGCCCTTCCTCCACGTCGTTTTCCTTGCCGAGTTTCACGGCGAGGCGGCGCATCAGCTCCTTCACGCGAGCCTGCTTCTTCGAAATCTTCGCATAGTCTTCCGGCGACGCCTTTTCTTCGGCGGCCTGCGCATCGACCTTTTTGGTGGTCTTGTTCACGCGCTCTTGGAGGAACTTCAACATCTTGAGCTCTGCCGACACGGGCACGAGCGGCGGGGCTTTCCCGCTTCAAGTACCCGTTCAACCACCGCCTTCTTTGGTTTCGATGGTGCGGCGCAGCGCGTTGATCAGCAGCTCGAGCAGGTCTTCGACCGCCAGCTGCTCTTCGTGAACCACGCGTCCCGTCTGGTACTTCCGTAGGTCGACGGAAACCGCGTTGAGCTCATCGCGAAGCTGCTCGACCATCGGTGGGAACACCGCGGTCGTGCCGTCTTCCTCGAGCAGCTTGAGGGCGTCGATCGCCTCCTGCTCCAGCTCGCCTTCACCAGCAGCGATCTCGTCGATGCGCGAGACCAGACCAGCCGGCAGCGAGCCGTCGGCGGTAAGGACATTGGCGCGCGCGCCGTCGAGAGTCTTGGTCTGGATCGTCAGCTCACGCTGACGCGCGAGCATCGCCGTAAAGCGCTCTTCGAGAGCGCGGAGCACTTCGTCTTGCAGCTGTTGGCGCAGCTGAGCGAGAGCCTCTTCCAGCTCCTTCTTGGCGGCCTGCAGGTCGTCCTTCGCGTCCTGCTGCTCCTGCTTGGCGTCTTTGTATTCCTTGAGCTTGCCGGCGGCGGCGCGCTGCTTTGGGACGGCCTGCTGGACCTGGTTCTTGCCGGGCGTTGGCTTGCCCTTGCCCTCACCGTCCGCGTCCTCGGCCTTCTCCATGTCCTTGGCCAGCGTGTCGGTCGCGCTTTCGGTGCGCTCCTGGTTCTTGGCCAGCTGGTCAAACGGCAGCTTGAGCAGCTCGCGCTCGGCTTCTTCCGCCATGCGTTCGAGCTCTTCGATCGTTTGCTTGAGCGCCTTGGCGGCCTGCGCCTGATCCTTGAGAGCCGACTCCGGCTTCTTGTCGCCGAGCTGCTTCTTGGCCTTGCCCATCGACTCGGAAGCCTTGCTGGCGCTCTTGCTGCCGGCGCCCTCGCTCGGCTCACCGGCTTCGCTAGGCTTACCTGCTTCGGATGGCTTGCCGGCTTCGCTAGGCTTGCCCGCTTCGGACGGCTTGCCGTCTTCCGATGGCTTGCCCGCTTCCGCTTTGGCCTTCTTCTTGGCCGCAGCAGCGGCTTTCTTGGCCTCGGCTTCGGCGGCTTCGTCGCGCAGACGATCGTCCGTCTTCTCGAGGTCGCGCAGGTCCTTGGCGAAATCGCTGGTCTCCTCTTCCAGCTTGCCTTCCTGCTCAGCCAGTGGCTCGGTCATGCCGGCCGCAGCATCGAGCGGAAGCTGGTTGGTTTGCTCACGAAGCTTCTGCTGAGCGGCCAGCAGACCTTCGGCGCGCTGCTTCTGCGCCTCGATGTTCTCGAGGTGCTCCTGCAGCTCAGCAGCGCGAGCGGAATCTTCCTTCTCTTGCTGCTGCTCGTCGGCGAGGTCGCTGACGCGGTCCTTGAACTTCTCCAGCTGCGCAATGCGCTCGAGCAGCTCCTGAAGATCCTGGTTTCGGTTCTGCAGCAAACGCAGCAGCTCGCCGAGGTTGGTCTTGAGTTGCCCCATGACCTCCAGCGCTTCGTCCCAGTGCTCTTGGCGCAGCAGGTTGCCGGCGCGCTCGAGCTGTTGGTGCAGCTTCTTTTCCTGGACGTATTGGAGACCGGCACTGAGCAGCTTGCTCTCGTCGGGCTCGTCCTTCTGAAGAACGACCATGAGCTTTTTCATTCGCTCGGTCAGTTCCTCGAACTTGCTCTGGGCAAGTTCCTGCTTGCTCAGGGCTTCGACCTGCGGCTCCTGCGCACGCAGAGACGGCGCCACGATGGGCGTCGCCACGGCGAACGTCAGAGCCACTAGGGCGGTGATGACACGGGTGATCATGTGCACCTCTGGGAGGGTTGGGTCGCTCCGGTCTTCTCGAAGCGGGGGCTATCGGACTACTTGTTCTTATCGGGCGTCGTCGAAGGCTCGTTTGTCTTCGCCGGCGCCTTGTTTTTCTTCTTCGGCCCGAAGAGGTCGTTCTCGACACTCCGGACCCTTTCTTTGACGCCGGTGATGGCGTCAGACTGCAGGTTTATCACGTTCCTGAGTTCTTCGAGCAGAGCGGCAAGCTTCTCAGCCTGCTCCATCTGCTTCAGAATGGCGTCGATCCGGATCTTGATATCTCGGTAACCGTCGACGGCCTTTGATCTTACAGATTCGTCACCCGTGCGGGAGAAGCTCTCAACGAGCCTTGCGGTAGCCGGGAAAGCATCCTTGGCAAGTTGCGCAAGCGGTGCCGTGATCACGCTTTCGATCTGGCGTACCTTGTTCGCCTCAATCAGGCGGTTGTTCTCGTATTCCCACAGGATCCGCTGGTAGGCCTCACCGACAAAGCGCACCCGGCGACCGAGCGCCTGCTGGCGCCGCGCCAGCGACTTGTAGAGCGTCTTCGCCAAGGCCGCCTTGTCACCGGCCTCCTTCGGGTTGACCGACTCGCCGAGCTGAACCAGCGAGTTCTCGACCTGATCGGCGAGGGTCTGGAGCTCGTCGCGCTGCTCGATCTGGCGGCGACGCAGCTCTTCGACCAGCTGATCGCGCGTCACCACGCGGAACGTCATGACCTCACTGCTGCCCTCGTGCGGATCGCCCGGCCCGAAGTTGTCCCTCGCCCAGTGACGCAGCGAAAACAGCATGCCCGGGCGAATCGGGTTGTTCGGGCTGGCTTGGTTGGTGTCCTTGTTCCAGGTCAGCAGGTCGACCGAGGATTCGGTCTCGTAGCGAAGCGAGCTGCGCATAAGCGCATCATCATAGATCGCCGCTGCATCGACCCACGGGTTGTCGATCGGCAGCGCACTGCCCTCCTCGCCTTCGTCGCCGCCAGCCTTCGGTTGGACACGACCACCCGATCGATCCTCGGTCCAGCGGGCCACGGCGCCCACTTCGCGCAGGCCAAAGTCGTCGCGCACGTTGAGGCCGACCGGAATGCGAGCCTGCGCCGTGATGGAGGAGCCTATGCCGCGCAGGCGGCCATCGATCGTTGGCGACTTGTCTTCGCCCACGCGGAGCAGAATCTTCGGCGGTGTGCCGGCGCCAAGGCTGTCGCTATCGATCACGTCGAT
This sequence comes from Planctomycetota bacterium, assembly GCA_045105235.1. Taxonomy (GTDB): domain Bacteria; phylum Planctomycetota; class UBA1135; order UBA1135; family UBA2386. The sequence goes on from JBGCDH010000011.1 coordinate 107,135, forward strand.
GGTCAGCAAGCCCGTCTGCTTGGGAGCAAACTCACCGACAAACGACCGACCGTCGCCCTGCATCTCAAACGGGATCTTGCGGTCGTTGCCAAAGAGCGCGAAGGCCTGCTGCAGCGGCTTTTGGCTCTTGCCGCGAATCGTCAACGTCGCCCCGCGCGGCAAACGCAGTTCGCCTTCGGTCGGCGGCATGTCAAACGGCTCGCGCTCCATGTATTCCGGCAGAGTCACGCGCACGGCGAGATCGTCGACGCGCGGTCGCGCGACCATCTGCACCTTGAGTTCAACCGGCAGCGAGTCGCCACCCTGAACCGTCAGGGTTACGTCGCTCAACACCGAGTCGATGCTCCACGAGAACTCCTTGTCGCCGGTGCGGCTCATCGGCTCCGTGCCGGTATCGCCAGCGGCCGAACCGTTGGCAAACGAGTAGTCGAGCGACACCTGGTCGAGCTCCGGGCCGTCGATCGCCACGCGCACGGTCAACGCATCGCCCTGCGGCAAACGCACCACGCCATCGTCGCTACCGACAAAGGAAAGAGTGTGGTAGCGCGGCCAGTCGACGTTGCTGAGCAGCAGGTTGCGACTCGCCCAGGTGCCGAGCGAGCTGCTGTGAATGGCGGCCCAGGCGCCAAAGAACGCCAGCATCAGGACAACGCCGAACGCAAACTTGCGCACCCGGCCGCCGTCGATCGCGCGCCCGAACGGGATCGCGTGGATCCGGTTGCGGATGTCGTCGACAACCGCAGCCTTCATCTCACGGGACTCGATCGAACGCACCTGCTCGGCCGATTGCCCAAGCTCTTCATCGAACTGCAGCGAGCTGATCAGCGACTGCTCGAGTTCGGGACTTTGGCGTTCGACGGCGAGTGCGATCTCTTCGTCAGACAGCTGCACGTCGAGCGGCTGCATCAAGCGACGGCGCACCACGCGCACGACCACGATCGCAAACGACCCGAGCAGGACGGCACGAACGATCCACTCCAGCCGCAGCAAGCGGTCAGTGATGAACGTGGGGATCGCGTAGGCGATCAGCAGCAGGGCCACGAGGCCCAGCATCTCGATCCAGATGCCGTTGCGGGCGCGCTGTTTCTGCTGTCGCAGACGCTGACGCGCGGTCGCGAGTTCGCGACCGAGGTTGCCGGCAGCATCAGGCTTGGACGCGGACGCCGGGGGCGGCTCGGGGAGCGTAGAAGTGCTCATAGCAGGTTGAACCTCTTGCGGAGCAGCCATTCGAGCGACAGCAGCAGCAGCACGATCGTGATCGTCGGCCAGCCGTCCCAGAGGGCATGCGGTGTGCGGTAGGTGTCGGTCGCAGAACGCGACGCGACTCGATCCAAGGCCGCGATCAGCTCCGCGGGCGAATCAAAGAGCTCGCCGCCGTTCGCACCCGCGATGGCAGCCAGCTCCGCGCGGTCCATCGGCCCAACCGATTCGACCTGCGCCGGCACAACCTGGAAGTTGAGCTCGACGAGCTTGCCAACCTTCTTGATGGGCAGAACGCGATAGGTGCCGAGCTGCGTCGGCCGGAACCGCAGCGAATAGCTGCCCGGCACGGCCTCGACCGGAATCAGCGCCAGGCTTTCCGGCGCCTCGCCGTCGCGCTCGAGCGTGACCGCAAACGATGGTTCGATCAGCGGCTGCAGCGCCGAATCTCTGGCTTCGGCGAGCAGTTCGATGGCGTCGCCAAGATCGATCTTGTCGGCGCTCGCAAGCAGACGCAGTCGGCTATTGCCCGCCTGCAAACGGCCTTCAAACAGGTAGCGCAGGCCGTTGATCCAGAAGGTGTTGTAGGCATCTTCGTAGATCGCACGCCAGCGATAGCTCTCATCAAAGCCGCTAAACGTCACCCGCCCGGCGCCGATGTTTTGCAGCGCAATGACCGGCATGTCGCGGCCCCCACGGCGCAGTTCGCTGCTCGGGTGACCGGCCAACGACACCGCCGCAGGCTTGAGGCGCGACACCGGGAACCAGAAATGGAAGCCCGGCAGGCGACTCCACAGCATGTTGCTGAGGTCCCGGTCGTCGTTGAGACGCATCAGCTTGGAGCCGATGCCGTCCGATCCTTCGGCCGTCAGGCGGAAGGGCCACGGCGACTTGTAGGCCTTGCCCAAGCCCATTTGGCGTTCGGCAAACTCGATGTCGGGCACAATCGGCAGCAGGTCCGCAAGCGGCTGGGTCGACGCGCCCTGGCGCAGCGCATTGAGCGTGTACTTTTCGCCGGCGACCCACCAGAGTCCGCAGCCGCCTTCGAGCACGTGCGCGGCGAGGTTCTCGCAGAAGCGCTTGCCGAGGGCTTCGGGATCCGGATCGATGAGGACGCAAACATCGAACGGGTCGAGCTCGCTTCGCTCGACCGGCAGGCGTTCGAGGCGAACCTCTTCGTTGCCGTCCTGGATGAACTTCTCGTCGGTGTCCTGCTGCCAGCACGACACATCGATGGTCTTGTCGCGCAGCATCAGCGTGCGCAGGATCTGGAACTCGTGGTTGGCGCCGCCGGACACCAGCAGCAGCCGCAGCGTCTCGCCCAGCACCTCGACCGAAGCCGATTTTGTGTGCCGCTCTTGGATCATGGGTTCGCCATCCGGCGGCACGATCTCGGTGCGGAAGACGTAGCGACCCGCAACATCGCTGACCAGCTCCTGCCATTCGATCTTGGCTTCCTGCGTGGCTCCGATCTGCACCTGCTGGGTGCGCACGACGCTTTCGGCACCCTGTTCGTCGACGCGGATCAGGCGCGCGGTCACGGCCACGCCGTCATAGCCCTGCGATGCGACCGTTGCCGACATCTGATACTTGTCGCGCTGGAAGACCTTGTTGGGCGCTTCCATCCGGGTCAGCGTGACGGTCTGCGTCTCCGACGGGTCGCCGACACCGAGCACAAACGTGTGGGGAATCTTCCGCTGGTTGAGCAGGCGCGCGATCTCTGGCCCTTGCGAGCCAGCTGTGCGGCGACCGTCGGTCACGAACACGACCGCCGCGATCTCCGCGGGCTTCGACTTGTCGAGCGCAGTGCGGAGCGCGCCGCCGAGATCGGTCGCACGGCCATCGGCCGTAAGCTTGTCCAGATCCAGGCGCGGCACCGGCTCGGGCGCGTCCGCCGGCGCGATGGGCTCACCGTTCGCATCGAGCTTGGGCTCGGGCGGCGGCAGCAGCGGCAGTTCTTGGATGCTGCCCGCAAAGCCGTAGAGCTGCAGGTTGTTCTTGGCGCAGAGCTTTCGGACCAGGGCCTGGTCGTCCTTCGCCAACAGAGCACGAACCAGATCGAGGCGGGTCGCGTCGGCGGGATCCTCAACGCCTAGCTTGCGCCATTCGGTGGCCGTGCGCTGCACCTCATCGCGACGCCAGGCATCGCGGTGGGTCATCGACTGCGAGGTGTCGACGAGCAACAGCGTGTGGCCTTCGCGCGTTTCGCGATTGACCGTCACAAGGTTGGGATCGAGCAGGAGCGCGATGATCAGCAGCACCGCCAGCGCGCGCAGTGTGCCGAGCAGGGCGCGCTGCCAACCGCGCAGGTTTTTGCCGTCCCGTCGGTAGAGAAAGCCAATGAAGACCACGGCGAGCGCGATCCCCATCAACACGAGCATGCCAAGTCCGCCACTTGGGAAATTGGCGAACTCAAACTGCAGTTCGTCGCCGGGCTCCACTTGGATCCCGCGCCACGATGCTAGCCATCGCAAGAAGTCGTCCATCACACTAGCCGTCAGCGACGGCCAAACCTCCAAGCCAGCAAGGATTCAAGCAACAGGCCAACCAGCAGCAGCGAAGCCAACAGCGGCCACGCTTCGCCTTCGCCGGAGGCCGAGCCAATGCCGGTCTCGTCGCGAACGAACGTCATCAAGTCGTGCAGGTTTCCGGGATACAGGCGTTTGAATGCCGCCTCGTCGAATGAGACCAATCGGCTTTCATCGAGTGGTGCGTTGCGCGCCAAGATGCGCGGTTCCGGCACGCCATCATGGCGACGCAGTTCAAGCTCGTAGGCACCGAGGTCGCGCAGCTCACGCAGCGGCACCCGCAGCTGCAGCATGGTTGCTGCGTCGGGGTCGGCTGCGCTTGGTTCGCCTGCGCTGGGCTCAGACGCACTGCCCGCAGCGGCGACTTCGGGCAACGGCGCCTCCGCCGTGAACGTCTGCTGATCTTCGCCGTTGAGCGAACGCAGCGTCACGTCCGGCCGGTAGAGGCCCGGGTCGAGTTCCATCTCGAACACTCCTTCCGTGAGGCGGTTCGAGCGCGCAGGGTCGTCGCGCCGCGCGCCAAACGCATGCAGCTGGTGCGCCAGCGGCACGAGCAAATAGCCGACCGGCATGTTCGACCAAAACGTGTCGGCCGTGATAGCCAACAGACCAACTTCGCCAGCCGTTCCCTGGTAGGTCCGCGTCGCAAGCAGCGGCGGCCCCTCGGCATCGTGGATGCGCGCCACGATCGACGCGTCGTGCCCTTCTGGCTCTTCGAGCGTCAGCCAGCGCTTTACCAGCAGCACATCGGCGAAAAGCATCGCGAACATATCGCCAAAGCCGCTGCAGATCGCATGGTCACGGCCCACGAGCAAACCAGGCTCGGGACGATCGGAGTCGCCGTCGATGTCGCCGATCGGGAGCGGCAGCACCCCTTCGCCATTTTGCCAAAGCAGCTCGTTGTAGCGGCCGGCGTCGACCTGTGAACCGAGCGCGATGACCAAGCCGCCGCCGTTGGCGACAAACTCGGTCAGCCGCTTGGCGGCGCGTTCACTCGGCGCCTGCACGTTGCACCACCAGATCAGGCCAAACGGCTCCAGGTTGGTTTCTTCGAAGCCGGTCTCGGTGACGACCTGCGCCTCCATACCCGACTCTTCGACGTCGAACGCCGTCTGCAGGAAAAAGGTCTCACCATCGTCGACATCGGGTTCGCCATCGACCAGCAGGACCCGGCTTTTCTCGCGCACCTGCAGAGCGAGCGAGCGACGGTCGTCAAAGCGAAACGCCTCACTCGCCTCGAGCGAAGCATCCAGGCGGTGCGCGCCAGCTTCGTGGAACGTGTAGCCCATTGGCAGCGTGGCCCGCTCGCCAGGGGCGAGCTGCGGCACATCGAGCTTCACACTGCTCTGGCCGTCGACAACCACCGACAGCGTGGTTGGCGCGGTCGGATCGAGGCCGAAGTTTTTGACGTCGACGCCAAACGAAGCGGGCACGGAAGCGATGACGAGCCGGTCGAGCAAGCGCACGTCGGCGATGCCGATGTTGTCATGCTGGCCACCAACGGAAAGCACCGTGACGTGCTCGCGATCCTTGCGCATGGACGCCAATGCCGCCATCAGCTTGGGCCGCGCCTTGTCTTCGGGCGTGGCCCAGTCCCACGAGCGGGTGTCGCCCACGAGATAGTATTCCGTCCGCGAAGCCTTCTCGACTTCGTGGGCACGCTTGACGATCGTGCCGAGCGCGAGGCCCGCGGACGGCGCCGAATCGCTCACTGAGAGCTCTTTCAGCGCCGTTCCCGCCGTCGCGCCAAAGCCGCTGTCGATCGGGCGCGCCCAGACATCGGGCTCGCCCGCCTGCGTCGTCCGCACGATCGAGAAGAGATCGCCGGCCCGTCGCTGCGCGAGGTCGTCCGCGAGCATTCGCACCCGGTCTTGGCCACGTGAAAACAGATCTGAGCTGCCGCTCTTCTGCTGCATCGACGCACTGTCGTCGAGCACGACGACATGATGCGTCACCGAGCCGAGCAGGCCGCCACCGCCGAGCTGCGGCCGACTTACCAGAGCCACAAGCAGCAGCACGACCAACACGCGCAGCAGCAGCACCAGCCACTGCTCCATACGCATGCGCTTGCGGTTGCGCTTCATCGCGCGCAGCAAGAACGTCATCGCCGCCCACGGGACCTTTTGGAACCGCCGGCGGTTGAGGATGTGGATGATGATGGGCACGGCCGCGAGCGGCAGCGCCCACAGCAGAGCCGGGTGGAGGAACGCGAGAGCCAACATCAGCAGCGCTCCGTCATCAATTCGTGTGGCAGCATCATCGGGGCAAAACCGATCAACGTTGGTAGATGGGCACGAGGGAATCGGGCAGCTGCAAGATCGTCAGAGCAACAGAGGTGCCGTAGACCGGGCCGACACCGCCGCCCTGCCAACTGCCATCCTTGCGTTGGCGCTTCTTGAGCCACGTGCAGGCACGTGCGTAGTAGTCATCCCAATCGGGGCCACCGCGCTGGTAGAGCGCCTGGGACCAGTAGAGATGGGCGTAAAAGTGGTGACCGGTGGTGTCGAGTTCGACTTTGAGTTGCGACTTGCAGAAACCAACTGCCGCGTCGACGAACGCTTGGTCGTCGTAGACGCCGGCGTTGTAAAAGACGGCAACGCCGGCCGCAGTGATCGCCGGCAAGCTCGCGGTGCCGGCCGACTCCAGCTGGTAGCGAATGCCGCCATCCGGGTTTTGGCAGCGCTTCATGTAGCTCACCGCGCGATCGATGACCCGCTTGTCGACAACGATGCCCGCCATCCGACACGCCCGCAGCGCCTGGATCTGGGTGATCGTCACGCTGCCTTCGTCGCGGCCGTCGTCGTGCTGATACCACCACCCGCCCGCTCGATTTTGGCTGGCGGCGATGAGCTTGACCGCGCCGTCGAGAGCGGACTTCACGAGGGCCTTTTGACGACGCCCTTCTTCCATGCCATAGACCGATGCCAAGAACATCGTGCCAAAGCCATGGCCATACATCGGACGCCCTTCGGCGCCTCCCGACACGAGGCGGCCGGTCGCACCGTCTGCTTCGCCAATCACAAACGCTGCCGCCCGCCGCACGGCGCGCCAGCGCTGTCCTCGCGTGGGCGTCGAGCCGCTGCCGAGCAGCGCCATGCCAGCAAGCGACGTCATGGCGACCGGATAGGTGCCATAGCCGCCGGCGTTTCGCCAGCTGCCGTTTTTGCCCTGACTCTGTTCCAACCACGTGAGGCCGCGAGCGATCGCAGCCCGGGTTTCCGCGTCGATCGGATCAGCCGCCTTCCTGCTGGCAATCCTGCTGGCAATCGGGCCAGTGGCGGCGGCCCGATTTGCGGCGGTCCCAGATGCGGGCCATCCAGATGCGGACAATCCAGCTGCGGGCCATCCAGCTACAGCCGTATCCGACTGCGCGGCAAGCAAACCGCAGAACGACGCCACGAGCCCAAAGGCCGTCGACAGCAAGCGGGATTGGCGAAGAAGGAGCGACATGTGAAATCGTGAGCGGCAGCTGCGGGCGAGCGCGCGCGCGCTAGCGCTGGAAAATCGGGGCGTTGGCGTAGGGCAACTGGAGGATGGTCAGCGCGATGGCGGTGCCGTAGACCGCACCCACGCCATCGCCTTGCCAGCTTCCGTCCTTGCGCTGCTGGCGCAGGAGCCACTTCCCCATTTTGGTGTAATAGGCATCCCAGTCTTCGCCACCGCGCTGGTAGAGCGCCTGCGCCCAGTAGAGGTGCGCGTAGTAGTGGTGGCCGGTGCTGTTGACGCCCGCCTTGATGCGCTTGATGCAGTACTGCACGGCCTTGTCGACAAACGGCTGATCGTCGTAGACGCCAGCGTTGTAGAGCACCGCGACGCCGGCCGCAGTGATCGCCGGCCGCCCGTCGCCGCCAGAGTTCAGGCTGTAGCGAATGCTGCCGTCCTGGTTTTGGCAGCGCTTGATGTAGGAAACGGCTTTGTCGATCACCTTCTTGTCGACGACAATCCCAGCCATGCGGCACGCACGCAGCGCCTGGATCTGCGTCACGGTCACGCTGCCTTCGTCGCTATTGGAGTCCGGCGTGTAGATCCAACCGCCGGCAGAAGACTGCGCCCGCCCAATCAGCTTGACCGCTTTGCCGAGCACGCGCTTCAGACGCTCCTGCTTGCGCAGGTCTTCCTCCATGCCATAGACCGACGCGAGGTAGAGCGTGGCGAAGCCATGCCCATACATGCTGCGCCCCTCTTCCGCGGGAACCGAGATGACGCCGTTGTTGGGATCCGAGTTCTTGAGCAAGAACTCAACCGAGCGACGGACTTGGCTGTAGTAGCGCCCGCGCGTGGGCGTCGAGCCCCCGGCAATCAACGCCATGCCGGCGAGACCCGTCATCGCAGCCGGGTAGCTGCCGTATCCGCCAGAGTTGCGCCAGCTACCTTCGTTGGCCTGGTTGCGCGCCAACCACTCAAGGCCACGCTGGATGCCTTCGTGCACATCCTTGGTCACGCCCGGCGGGTAGTTTTCCTGCGCCACAACGTCCGCACGCAGCGCACACGGAACCAGCACGGCCGCACACAGCCCAGCAAGCCATGGCGATCGCCGGCGAGAGTGTCGCCCAGTGGAAACTCGTCCAGTGGAGATTCGTCCGGTGGAGAGGCCGCTATCGGCACGAGTAGGCAAAGTGATCATCCGCGACCCTCCATGTATTCGTACAGCATCTGTTGTTCGGTGGCATGGCGCGCCATGTCACCCGCAGTTTTGCAAAGCTCGACTCGCGAGAGATGCCAATCCAGTCGGACGGAGCGAGCCCCAAGCACGCTTTGAATCTCATCCATCGCTGCAAGAGCTGCCGGCAGATCGCCGCTGCTCGCAAGTTCGATGGCTCGTTGACGAACGAGACGCACCAAGCTCTGCGCGGCACGTCTCCGCTGATCCTCATCCGCTTCACTCGAGGCGGCGGCAGCGGCCAGAACCTTCTCCGCAGCAAGTCCATCGCTGCTGCGCGTCAGGTAGTGGGCCCGACGAACCGGGTCCTCGGCCGCACCGGCCAATGCCCCAAGCGCCTGCTTGGAGCTGTAGACTTCGACCCCGCCGGCGTAGCCGACGGCTAGCCACGGCCCGTCGACCACGAGGTTGCAGCTCCCGCCCAACGGCTCGCGCCCTTCGTCAAAGTCAGGCAGCGAAATGCGCCGCATCGGCTTGCTGTTGGCACAGTCAAAGACCAGCAGCTCGCGCTGATTGGGGAGGATCACGACATCGTCGAGAACCGCACCGCGGCCGCGACCCGACGTCTTGCGGCCGGACCAACTCGGCAACGGCTGCTGCCAGCGCAGCAGGCCACCCTCCAGCTCAATGCAGACCAGGTGGGATGTGGACGTCGCGAACAGCAGCTCGTCGTTGTGCCCGACCACCTCGTTGATCCGGCCATACGGCGCGTGGATCGTTGTCCCGTCGAGCATCCAAACGGCATCGCCGGTTGCCGCATCGATGGCCGCAATCACGTAGCCATCGCACGGCGCAAAGATCACCAGACCATCGCGCACGATCAGGTCGGACGGCGCAAAGCCATCGATCGCAGCCTGCGCATAGGTCGCGCCACCGTTGCCGAAGCGAACGTTGAGGTTGTTGCCCGGCGACTTGCGCCGGCGCTTGCGCATCTTGTGCACCGTGTCGACCCGCTCGTAGCGGCGGATCCACCGGAGGTCGCCGGCAAACGCATCCACCGCGGCGAGGCAGCCAGCGTTGGTCGAGCAGTAGGCGGTTCCGCCCTGCACGACAACGCGACAGCCCGGCGCCTTCCAGAACTTGGAGCCACCGCTATGTAGCGGCGTATGCCACAAGGGCTCACCGGAGCGACGATCGATGCATTCCAACGAATACGAACCGTTGCGCAATGCCGGCAGGAGCAGACTCTCACCAAAGATCGACGGCGCCGCCAAGAACGTTACGCCACGCAGCCCATCGTCGCCCTCGAGCCAGTCCTCGGACGTCCACGCCTGGCCCCAGTCGCTTTTGCGATAGGCACGCAGCTTGGAGGTCGCCAGCGGCTTCTCGTTTTGCACGGCGTTGCCTTCGTGACCGAGGATCACATAGCGACGCTCGCGATCCTCGACCGGCCGCAGCAGCGCCTGATCGGCCGCCGCCACACGAACCCGGGGATAGCCCTCGCGGGCGAGCGGAGGCTCGTTTTCGCCATCGCCTTGCTGAATCAGAATGCCACTCGCGGCGTCCGTCATGCTCAGCCTGAAGTGCTCCATAAACAGAGCTCGCGGCTCTCGCACACCGGATGCATTCAGCTCGCTGCTAAAGGCAACCCACGTCGCCGGCCCGTAGCGATTGGCGAACGGCATGCTGGTCCGGCCAGGACTTCCGCCGAAGAAGTGCGTGGTCCTGGAGTTGCGCTTTGCCTTGGGATCCTTGTAGGGGTTTGGCTCGGCAAAGCGATACTGCCACAGCGGCACCAGATCGCCGTCGACCAGCGTCAGCCCGGGAACTTCGCCAGCTCTCGACGAGCCCTCGATCGCGACGACGTCGCGCGAGAAGAGCTCGCTTTGCTGCAGCGACTCGACCGACTCCAGCTGACCAAGAATACGGAGCGACTCGTCTTGGTGGCTCTCGGCCAGCCCCTCAACAGCAGCTTGCGCCGCGTCCCTTTCGCCGGACAGACGCAGGCAGAGCGCGATCTTGAAGCGGCACCACACGTCGCGCACGCCAAGTTTGCGGCGGTTGTCCGCCGGATATGTCTCAAGGAGGTCCCGATACACCTGAACGGCTGCTCGATAGCGCCCGCGATGCATCTGCAGGTCCGCCAAGCGAAGCATCGCCCGGCCGGCCGGGAGCGTGATGAAGTAGCGGTTCGCAACCCGTTCGAGGTCGACGATCGAGCCCGTGACGAGCGCCTTGTCGAGCAGCTCCTGCGCCTGCGCCTCGTGCTGCGTGCGGTAGATCTGGACGCCGATGTCGGGAAGCTTGGCGAGCAACTCGTGGCAGAGCCGGCGAACGGGGCGGAAAAGGCGCCCGTCCTGACTGAAGACCGAATTGCGCGCATCGAGCTCCGTCGCCGCAACACCGCCAGGATCTGCCGCATCCGGATCGTTGGGCGGCGCGGCCCGGCTGCGGCCGCCATCCGGCTGACCATCCCCCGGCTGACCATCCCCCGGCTGAACTGCCCCCGCTTCATCCTCAGGACGCAGCGCCACAACCTCGACCGTGCGGCCTTCGATCACGTCCTGCAAAACGTCGATTGCCTGGCTGTATGCCGAGCGGTCCAGAAACTCCCTCGCACGATGTAAGTATCTGTCGAGATTGGGGTTCTCAAACATCTCGACGATGACTCCGGGGTCCTCGTCGGCGTTCGCGGCCTTCTGCGGTGCGCGACCCAGCCGGAATCCGCCCTGCTGCAGAACGACCTGCTGCGACGAAGCGCTCGCGGCGATCAATGCGACGCATGCAAAGGCACGCATCCCAGACGTGTGGGGCAACGATGACACGATACTTCCTCGGAGTGAGCGCGTTGGGGTGGCGCGCATGTGCGACGAACGGTAGGCAGCGCGAAGGGGTTCTAAGGACTCTACGCGGAGCCCGGATAGACGGCGAGACCCCCGCGACCATTCCCCAAACTGAACCACCAGCAGGGGTCAGAACTCCGCAGTGCAGAAGAGGAAACGACGTGAGACCGCACCGTGGACGATCCCAGGCGCCGCATGTCGGGAATCTGACCGCGATTCCTTCGTCCACGTCAGGTTGTTCCGCCGGACAGCCATTTTCACGGCTGCATGTGCTTGCGGCCCAGCAACACGATTCCGCGTCCGTTGCCTAGACTGATGAGCGTCATGACCCCACCGATTCTGCGCCTGCTTACTCTCGCCGTCGCGACCACGCTGTCTCTACCTGCACAGCAGTGGAACGACGAAACGCTGCTCGAAAAAGCGGCGGGCTTCCAGATCACCGATTTGCCGGCACGGCTCGAGCAGGTCGGCCGACTGGTCGAAAGCCAGGATGATGCCTACTCGGCGCTGGTCGCGAGAGTGCACGGCGACCACCGCGAATACAGCCTCAAGATCGAACGCCTGCTCAACGAGCTGTGCGACCCCAACTGGCGCGTCCGCGAAAACGCAGAACGCGCTCTCGTCGAAGTAGGCGGACGTGCCATTCGCACCATCGAGATGCGCCGCGAGAACTACAAGGTGTTGGAGCAGCACATTCGCTGCGATCGCATCCTGGCATCGCTTGCCGCCAAGGGCGACGAGCAGGAAGTGCGCGAGCAAAGACTGCTGCAGGGTCTCGTTCGCACCTCGCTATACGTTGACGCAAAGCCCGAGCTGCTGCGCGCGCTGCGCAGCGCACTGGGCCACACCGATGCGCCCATCGCCGGCGCTGCCGTGCGGGCGCTAGGGCGCCACGGCACCGACGACGAAGCCGACGCTGTCGCCAACATGATCGCCTACAAGGGTGGCGTACACCGGTCGATCGCCATCAGCGCACTCGGCCGCATGCCAAGCGCCAAAGCGCTCGCACACTGCCGTGAGCTGTTGCTCGGCAACGCCGAGGCGCGCAGCGACGGCCCGCTTGCCGGCATCGAGATCGACCAGACCGAAGCCATGCGCATCGTGCGTGCGTTGCGATCACGCAAGGACACAGATGCCAAGGCGCTGCTAGCCGATCTCGCGAAGCACCCGGACCCCGTCATCAAGAACGGCGCAGCGATCGTGCTAACGGAGGCCAGCGAAGAACCCGCCGAAGCCACGCTCATCCTGCCCGGCGCCGAGCAGCTCAAGGGCAAACTAGGCAAGTGGTATGGCGACTCCATTCTCGCCCACGAGGCCTTCCCCGGCCTCCCCACCGCAGAGCTCTCGCTCAGCGATTGCGCCACCATCGAGTTCCCGCAGCACGAGGTCCAGGCCAACACCGCAACCATGGTGTTCTTGAACCAGGGCAGCCGTATCTCCGGCGAGATCATCACCATCGATGCCGAGTCGATCAAACTCGCGTCCCCGCTGTTTGGCGAGCTGACGCTGCCTCGTGGCGAGATTCAGGGCATCGCGCTGGATCCAACACTCAAGAGGTTGGTGGGTGCATCCGTTGACCACGACCGGGTGCGGCTGAACACGGACAAGTTTGTCGATGGCAAGATCGCCTCGCTGAGTGACGGCAAGATCCGCATCGAAGACGCCGACGGCAAGACCACCGAAGTCGCGGTTGCCGACGTTCGCGGCATGATCTTCACCAGGCCGCGCCTGTCCGAGGAAGACCCCCTGAGCTACACGCGCGTCGACCTCAGTTCTGGTGAACGGCTGATCGGTTTTGTGGCCGAGTCCAACGACGCCAACCTCGCTGTCAGCGTGCCACTGATCGGAGCTTCCGTACTGCCGTGGAAGACCGTCTCGCGGGTCGAACTCGGCGTCGGCGGGGGCGCGATGTGGGGCTTTACGTTGATCGCCGACTACAGCGACAACCAGATCATCGAAGTCGATGACCAGGGCCGCGTAACGTTCAAGCTCGAAGACATCTTTGGAGCATGGGACGCAGAGTGCCTCGACAACGGCAACCTTCTCATTACCGAGTTCTCGGTGAGCCGCGTGCAAGAGGTCAACCGCGAGGGCAAGACCGTGTGGCAGTTTGAGGATCTCAAGAACCCCTACGACGCCGACCGCCTGCCCAACGGCAACACCCTGATCGCCGACACGTTTGCGAGCCGCGTCATCGAGATCAACCCGGCCGGCGAGATCGTCTGGCGCTACGACCAGGACATTCGCCCGTTCGATTGCGACCGCTTGCCGAACGGCAACACCCTGATCGCCGACGTTCTCAAGGACCGCGTCATCGAAGTCACGCCGGACGGCCAAACCGTCTGGGAAGGCAAGAACCTGCCCAACGCGCACGATGCCGATCGTCTTCCCAACGGCAACACGCTGGTCACGCTGCGCAACAAGGGCGTCGTGGTCGAGCTCGACCGTGACGGCAAGGTCGTCTTCGAATTGACAGGCCTGAGCTCTCCAAGCGATGCCGACCGCCTCCCCAACGGCAACACCATCGTCGCTGAGAACACCCGCGCCCGCGAGTTCGATCGCCACGGCAGCGAGGTCTGGAAGAAGGACATGACCTGGGCCGTTGAGGTCAACCGCTACTAGAGAGACCGCTGGCGGCGGCGGCGGCGGCAACGCCAAGAGCGGCGGCGCCGCCTCCCGACGGAAATACCGGGGATCGCGTAACAGGCGCACTCCGAATGCCGCCCCAGGGAGAGCTCGTGGATCCGGCGCACGTAGCGCTCGTTTCTAGTGAGCGTTGACTGCCTGTGAGTCCGGGCCTCGAAGCATCGCCACATGCTAACGACAGCCTTCCTCCATCTCGCGCTGCTCACATCAGCGCCGCAAAACCCGCCCGGCAACATCCTCGTGATCGTGGCCGATGACCTAGGCATCGACCGCGTCAACTGCTACGGCGTGCACAACACGCCGCCCGCGCCAGGTGTTCCGATTTCGGCCATCCCCCCGCACACGCCTGTGCTAGACGGCCTCGCCGCTAGGGGGATCCGCTTCGAAAACGCGTGGTCCAACCCGATGTGCTCGCCGACACGCGCACTGATCCAAGCCGGTCGATACAGCCTCCGCACCGGCATTGGCGACTTTATCAGTCAGTTCGACGCCCAAGCCACCACCCTGGACACGGACGAGCACACGACCATTGCCGACGCCTTGGACGCGACGCACTTCTCCGGGCTTGTTGGAAAATGGCACCTCGCGGCTGAGCAGCCAGCAGACGCACACCTGATGCACCCACAACAGTCGGGTTGGGACTACTTCGCCGGCTCGATGTTCAACCTGCTCGGGCAGAGTGGCTGCGGCGGCCCAAACCAAAACTATGACCGCTGGACCAAGGTGACATCGGCCGGCATGAATCCGCCCGTCGAGACGCCTTGCCACCAGGTCTACGCAACGACCGACACAACGGACGAAGCCATCAACTTCATCCAATCTGCGGGCTCGCTGCCGTGGATGTTGATGGTCAACTACAACGCGCCGCATACGCCACTGCACGTTCCCGACGGCAATTTCCACACCTACACCAACCTGAGCGCGTCTTCTTCAGACGCCTTGAAAGCGAAGGCAATGGGCGAAGCCGTCGATTTCCACATCGGCCTTCTACTGAGGAGCATTCCCGCTTCCACACTCGCCAACACCACCATCATCTTCACGGCTGACAACGGTACCGCGATACCAGCAGCCGAATACTTTCCCAGCTCACGCAGCAAAAGTACCGTGTACGAAGGTGGCGTCCGCGTGCCGATGATCGTCGTCAGCCCAGAGACCCCCGTAGCACAACACGGTTCGGTTAGCGCAGCACTTGTTAGTGCCGTGGACCTCTACGCAACGATTGCCGACCTCGGCGGAGCTGCAGTCGACACCCGCGACAGCGTCAGCATGAGGCCCTACTTCGTGGACCCGAGCACGCCCAGCATTCGCGACTATCTCTACGCCGAACGCTTCGCACCCAACGGACCAGCTCCGTTCGAACAGTGGCGGCGCGCCACCCGTGGCCCACGCTACAAGTATGTCCGCCTCGACGCCGAGCTCGAGAACTACACCGAAGAGTTCTACGACGTCGAAAACGACATCCTTGAGCAAAACAACCTGCTCAACAATCCGAATGGCCTCGATGACCTGACCGAGCTGCCCGAGTTCATCCGACTCAAGCGCGTCATGGATTGCGAGATCCCGGATCTTGACCCGGCTTCCGTCGGAGAATGGCAACCAGCCGTTTCTCACGGCGGCACGTTTGGACCTGGCTTCAATGCCGTGCACCTTTCACTCATTCCGAAAGGTCACTACCGCGGTCACGTCCTCGCCTGGGACGTAAACTACGGGGCAACCGGCGGCCCGTGGGAACAGCGCTGGTCGATTGTGGACGTCGTTACCCAGCCACAACAGCCGACGTTTGTTGATCGTGTCTTGACCCTGCCCAACAACGGCGGCGATCTGTTCTGCGCTGGCCACGCCTGGAACGCGGACGGCAACCTGTTTGTGGCCGGCGGCACGTCGTTCTACACGAGCCCCACGCTGCCTCCCTTTGCCGGGGGCCAGCTAACCTACATGTGGGTTCCGCCACTGACCGCCGACACGTCATCGGCATGGGTTCAGCAAGCAGACATGCTGCGTGACCGGTGGTATCCCACGGTCAAGTCGCTCGACAAGGACACCATGCTGGTCCTCGGTGGGCGTGCCCAAAACTGGACGTCGAACGACAACACCTACGAAGTCTTCGAAGTGTCAGGCGGCCTGACGGCTACCAACGAAGGCAACCTATACCCCGGCATCAACGTTCCGGCGATTCCGGCACAGCGCGGCTATCTCAACTTCTACCCGCGCATGACCACGCTGAAGAACGGCGACCTGTTCTTCTCTGGCTTCTCCAAGGTCTCCCACATTCTTGAGCACACCGGGGGCGGCGCCAACACGTGGGATGCAAAGGGCATTGGTGACGAAGACCGTGTCTACGGCACCAGCGTGCATCTCCCGAACCTCCCGATGTTTGGCGGTGAAGACGCCGTCCTCATGTTCGGCGGGCGCATCCCAGGCACCACGAACATCAGCCGCTCGATCCAGCTGTCGCTCCCGGAGGTCAACAACGGCGCATGGCAGACGCTTGACCCGCTCATGAACGAACGCTGGCGCGGCAATGCGGTTGTCCTTCCCGATGCGCGCATCTTTGTCGTCGGCGGCGACCGCAACGCCTACCCCAACAACGACCACATCGATGAGGACCCGGTTTTCAACGGCCTGATGCTGACGCTCGGCGAAACCAGCCCGGGCAACTACAAGGTAGACAGGCAAGTGGTTGGCTGCTGCCTAGGTGGCCGGACCTACCACAGCACGACGCTGCTGATGCCCGACGCTTCGGTATTGATCGCAGGCGGAGACACGCGCGAGGTTGACTACCAGGTCTACAAACCGTCCTACCTAACGGACGGGAGCGAGCGCCCCGTGATCTCTACGGTCGACGAAGTGCTGACCTACGACAGCAACTTCCTCGTTCGGCACGCGGCGCTAAGTAGCGGCGAGCCGGTCGACCGCGTCGTATTGATTCGTTCTGGAACGGTCACGCACCACACCGACCACGACCAGCGCTACTACCAGTGCGATATCGTCGCTCAAAACGGTCAGGCGGTGCTCGCCTCAATGCCGTCGAGCAGCAACGCAGAACGGCACGCATTGCCCGAGGGTTACTACATGCTGTTCCTGGTCAAGAACGGCACCCCCTCCGTCGCGCGCTGGGTGAAGGTTCAATAGAACCGTCGCTCCGGTGGCCCCCGCTCGCTGCAGCCGGATCTCGCCCCAGTGTCGAGCGCCTGATATCGGGGGGGGCCTTCTGCGGGCGCGAAGACGCCCGTTACGGCGTTGCTGCTCCTTGGCAGGAAGGATGGAAGCCTGGAACATGCCCCGCCTACCAGGTGCACGACACTAGCGAAACGCCGGCTGCAGCTCGAGCGGCACGCCACGCCTTCGAATGATCTCGCCGAGGGCGAGCACCCGGTCGGCGTCGTCGACCGAGGCTGCGTGGCACCACTCATAGACGGCGAGACGTGTCGTCCCTGGATCGTCTTCGGCCGTGATGGCGAGCGACATCCAGGCGCGCGCCGCCGCCGGGCCCCGATCGAGCAATGTTGCGACGCCACGCTGCCAAGCGCCCGCACGGAGAGCTGCGGCGGTTTCGGCCCAAGCAACCGACGAAGAAGCGGTCGGCGCCAACTCCAGGGCACAGCGGCTCTCTTCGTCGAGGTCCGCCATGATGCGCCGCCAGCGAATGGGCAGCTCGGCGATGGGGCCAAGCTCATCGATCGAGCCGCGAACCTCGTCATAGTGCCCGGCGTAGAAAGCCACCGCGATCCGCTCGAACGCCCAGTCGACGCGCCAGAAGTAGGCGCCAACGCCCGTGGCTGCCAAAAGTGCCAGAGCGATGCCGACGCGCACGCGGCGCGTGCCGCGATCGAAGCGCTGCCGAAAGCCGGCGTCGTTTTCGTAGCGCTCCATGACTTCGAGGCGCTTGCTCTCATCGGGGTGCACGCTGAAAGCTTTGGAACGGAGCGTTTTCGGCGGCGGCAACGCAATCTGCGACACCGTGCGAAGAGCGTCGCTGCACGGACCGGCGCCGAGCGCGCGCACCGATGCAACGTCGGCTTCGAATTCGAAACGACGTGCGAGCGTCCGCACCGCAAGCCATAGAGCGACCACGAAACCGACGAGAATCGCCGCCTGCGCGAGCACGTTGAGCTGATCCGCGTCGAGTAGCTGAAGCGGCGCAAACAGCATCAGCGGCATCAGAACCGCCAGCATCAGCAGGATGCCCGGGTGCCCCATGCGCGCATGGCCGACCTCGTGTGCGAGCACGCCCGTCAACGAACGCACATCCAGCGTTGCCAGCAGTCCATCGGTCAAGCACAGCAAGCGACCGATCGGCAGCGGGCCGACCATCATCGCATTGATCGCGCGACGACCGGTGGGCAAGACGAACAAGCGGCGTTGCGAGAATCCGAACTCGCCGACGGCCCGACGCAGCACGCCGCCGCTCGGTTCGGGGATCGTGCGGTGCAAGCCGAATGCAAAACGAAACCAGAACGGCAAGACGGCGGCGGTCGCAAAGACGAACAGCACCATGCCACAGGTTCGCCCGGCCATCGTCGCGAGCACGGTTGCGTAGAGCTCGCGGTTCAAAGCAAGCACGTCGAGCGACAAACCAAGCAGCACGAGCGGCAGCAACATCAAGAGCGGCCAACCGAGGCGTAGACGGAACGACGGCCAGACGTCGGCACGCCGCGGCAATAGCTGGGGGGAAATGCGATAGTCCGTTGGCGGCACGCCCGCCTCGAGCAGCGCATCGACCATGGTGGCAACCCACAGACGCGGCAGCTCGCCGACGTAGAGCGGCGCCAGGTAGGCCAAGTAGCGAAGCGTGTGGCTGTTTGGAAACAGCCGCTCCACCGCTTCACCGTAGTGCCCAAAGGCAAACAGCGCGTGCAAGGACAGCGGCAGAGCCGCCATCGAGAGCCACTTCAGCGAGCGCGGCGGCGGCAGCGGCAGCAGCCGCTTTGAGCGCTGCCCCTGCACCAAACGCAAAACGATGGCGTTCTGCGCCAGCGTCACCAGCAGCCAAGGCACAACCAGCGTCAGCGACCACATCAAAACGCCATCCAGCGTGCTGGCGCCGGGCAACGAATGATCAAGTTCGCAGTGCGCCGCGACCGTCAACAGACCGAGCAAAAAAGCTATCGGAGGCGTCACCTTGCTTGCTCCGTCACCGCTTTCGCTTGTCGCCGCGACGGTCGACGTTCTTGCGGTTGGTCTGATCTTGAACTGAATCGTCGCGCTCTTTGCCAAAGGCCAAGCGCAGCACCCCGTCAAATTCCTTCATCGCGCGCAGCGCCGCGATCTCAGGATCGAGCTCGAACAGCTTGCGTTCCAGGCGAAGCGACGAATCGAGGTCAGGCGATGACAGCAAGCTGGCGCACTTCTGCAGCGCCTTCATGCCGCGCTCGGTATCGCCTCGCAACGCATGCACGCAGGCCGCTGAATACCAAGCAACCGGGCGCAACAACACGCCCGAGCTCTTGGCCAACGCCTGCGCGGTTCGATGCGCGCCAGCCGCAGCCTTGTAGTCGCGCAACAGGTTGTAGTAGTCAGCCAGCTGCAGGGTCGCACCGACGCGATCTTCGCCATCGCCATCCGCCGTGTTGGCCTGCAGCTCTTTGACAAACTGTTTGGCGAGGCGCGGCTTCCCCCAAGCGTGCAGCATCGCCGCCAGGGCGTAGCGCAAATCGAGGGGCTCACGCTCGTCCGCAGCAAGCTGGATCGCGGCGTCGAGCAAGCCTGTCGAAGGCGCACGCGGGTGAAGGTCGCGCAGCGGCGCGACAAGCTGGGTTCGATGCGTAAACGGATACCAAGCGGGTGTGTCGAGCAGCAGAGCGAAGAGCAGGTCGCCGGCAAACGGCTGCAGCTGCGTGAGCTCTCGGTGCTGGCCAACGAAGACCATGCCGCTGTCGCGCTGCTTGCGCAGGAAATCGAGAACAACCTGCTTGCCAAGCTCACGCAACGCCTTTTGACGCGGCTTCAGGTCGTCGACGTTGTCAGCGGTCCAAGCAACGTCGGCAACGAGTGGCGCAAGCAGCGGAAGGCCGATCTTTGGCCGCACGAGTATCGCATCGACGGCTTCACCGGCCAGTTCCTCGTCTTGGTGGTCTGAGGCCAGCCATGTCTCGATGGCGGCAGCGATCTCTGCCGGCGGCGGCACAGCAGGCGGCCCCTCGACGCGCTGCGCCAGCGTCGCCTGGCCAAGCCAAAGCGGCAGCGCAACCGACATCGACAACCTGGCGGCGCATCCAATCCTGGACGATGCGAACGAACCCATACGTTACTTGTAGCCCGCAAAGGACTTGGACAACAGCCCCGGAGCCTGGCTCGGTCCATGCCATGGGCACGATCTAGCCGTCGAAGTCACCAACCACCAAAGCGATCAGATCGCCTTTAGCGCCGCCTCGAACGCCTGCGCCGAAACGCCATCTTTGGAGCCATCCCCCGAGCCATCGACGGCAACCAGCGAGACGCAAGGGGCATCGCCATCGTTGGCAAGCTCATCGCGCAAAGCTTCGGCATAGCTGCGCAGGCCGGACAGGCTCGCCCGAGTGCTCGCCGAGGCGCGCAGCCATGCATCCCCGTCCTCCGCGGCGACGAGAAACTGCAGCCTCCCGGCGCGTGCACGGCGAAACGACGGCAGCAAGGCGCGCGCGAGCGTGGCGTTGCCAAACAGGTTGGCATCGAGCAGCTCTTCGAGGTCCGCAGCGGGCTCCTTGCCGGCTTGGGCGTTGTGCCAAAGCCGCGAAGCAGCCACATAGTCCGTCACGGTCCCCAGTGCATCCCGGCTGCCCTTGACGAACCCAGCCGCGGCCTGCGCGTCGCGCGGAGCCACAACTGAAGCGAGCAAACGATCGCAGGCCGCAGCCCCGAGATCATCGCGCAGTTGCTCCTGGAGTTTTTCAACCTGCCAGGCGCGCGCAACGGCGGCCGCGACGCGAGCCCCGCGATCTAGCAGCGAGCGCGCGACTGCGCGGCCAAGCTCGCCGCTGGCGCCGGCCAGCAGGACGACCGCATCCGATGAAATCATCGCGCTTTCCCTCCCTGCTTGGCGTCGATCAGAACGAAACCTTGACCGACTTGCGCTCTTCGGGCGAATCCACTTCGAAGAACTCACCCTGCTTGAAGTTGAACATGCCGGCGAGAATGCTCGCCGGGAACTGCTCGATGCCGTTGTTCATCTTCATGACGGAGTCGTTGTAGGCCTGGCGCGAGAACCCGATCCGGTTTTCGGTCGACGTCAGCTCTTCCTGGAGCTGCAGCATGTTTTGGTTGGCCTTCAGATCCGGGTAGCCCTCGGCAACTGCAAACAGGCGACCGAGCGATTGCGTCAACGGGCCTTCGGCCTGCATCAGCTCCCCGATTTCACCAGCGTTGCGCAGATCCACCGCCTGCTGGCGCGCCTTGATGACGCCTTCGAGCGTTTCCTGCTCGTGCTTCATGTAACCCTTGACCGTTTCCACGAGGTTCGGAATCAGGTCGTAGCGACGCTTGAGCTGCACGTCGATCTGGCTCCACGCGTTCTTCGCTTCGTTGCGTCGGCTAACCAACCCGTTGTAGATCGAGATCAGAACGAAGATCAGGATGACGACGAGCGCGAGAGGGATGATCCAAGCAAGGTGTTCCACGGGCAGTTTCTCGAGTTTTGCAGAATAGCGAGAGCGACAGCAACCGCCGCAGCTGACGCAACGGACTGCCTACGAAAATCAGGCGGACTCGATACCGACGGGGATCTCGATCTCGCCGGTAAAGACGGTACGGGCCGGCCCCTCGATCGCAAGGGATGGACCGCAACCAAGCACAGCAAGCGTGCCGCCGCGCAGCTCAACCTGCGCCGTATCCCCCTCAATATCACCATTCTGCCGGGCCGCGAGCGCCACGACGGCGGCGCCCGTCCCGCAGGCAAGGGTCTCTCCGCTGCCGCGCTCAAACGTACGCTGACGCACCCGGTCGCGCCCGAGGACCTGCACAAACTCGGCGTTGACGCCGCCCGGAAACTCAGGGTGATTCTGTAGGGCCGCACCGATTCGATGCACCGGCGCGGTCTCGACATCGTCGACAAACGTCACCGCATGCGGGTTCCCGGCATCGCCCAAAACAAACGTCCAGACTTCGCCAAGAACCTCAATCCGGCGCGGTTCTGAGCAGCGAACCTCGCCCATTTCGGTTCGAACGAGGCCGCTCGCCAGCAGCTCGACTGCGCGCGGCCCCGCATCGGTATCGATCACGAACGCCTGCACTCCGGCCTCTACATAGCCGCGCCGCTCGGCAAACCGAGCGAGGCAGCGCAAGCCGTTGCCGCACATCGCACCGCGCGAACCATCGGCGTTCCACATGCACATGCGAAGCCGGCCAGATTGCCCGTCGCTTGCTTCTGCGCGCGCAAGAACGATCAGCCCATCGGCTCCAATGCCAAAGTTGCGATCCGACCATTCACGCGCGATGCGACTTGCGTGCGGCCAAGGGAACGCATGCGCAACCGCATCTACATAGACGTAGTCGTTGCCGCAGCCCTCCATCTTGGCGAACGGCAGCATTCGCACAGACTTCGCCGAATCACTCATCGCAATTCGTGGCGATCGCCCTTGCTGGGAACGTGAACCTCTGAGAAGCCAACATTGCGCAGCCGCTTGGCCATCATCTCTGCCGGCTCATCTTCACCATGCACAACAAACGCCTGTTTGCATCGTTCGGCAAGCGGTCGCTCCTGCGCGATCAGTTCACGCCAATCTGCGTGCGCCGAAAACCCATGCATCGAACGCAGTCGACACTGGACGTCATGCCACTCCCCAAAGATCCGCACTCTCTTCTCACGATTTGCGAGTCGTCGGCCGAGCGTGCCGTTGGCCTGGAAGCCAACCGTGAGCACGCAGTCCTGCTTGCGGCTCGCCGAGACTTTCAAATGGTGCAGGATACGTCCGGATTCGACCATGCCGGAAGCCGAGATGATGATGCCTGATTTCATCTCGTTGAGGCTCATGCTCTGCTCAACACTGTCGACGTATGTAACCCCATCATAAAAGAGCGGCTTGTGGCCGGCCTTCAGGATCGCCTTGGTCTCATCATCGTAGAGATCCTCGTGCTTTTTCATGATGTGCGTCGCGCGCCGGCTCATCGGCGAATCGACATAAATCGGCAGTCGTTGCAGTCTGCCGTGACGCATCAGCTCGCCAAGAAACAGCACAACTGACTGCGTCCTGCCAACCGAGAACGCCGGAATGAGCACGCGACCGCCATCGTTTTGCTCTTCGGTGATGATGTCCGCAAGCACGTCCATCATGTCCGCGCGCGGCTCGTGGATACGGTTGCCGTAGGTCGATTCCGTGATGAGCGCATCGCACTCCGGCAACGGGTCCGGATCGCGCAAAATCGGCAGATCCTTCCTGCCATGATCACCGGTAAAGACGATACGCCGCTGCTTTCGTCCGCTGTCCGCATCCAGCACGACGATCGCCGCACCGAGGATGTGCCCCGCCTCGAGGAACTCGACACGCAGCTCCTGCATGAGTTCGAACGGTGCGTAGTAGGGCACCGATCGCACCTGCTGCAGGGTCTGCTCGACGTCCTTCTGCGAGTAGAGCGGCTCGGCGTCGTGACCGCGCTTGCGAAGGTATCGAGCATCCATCGCTTGGATATGCGCCGAATCCTTGAGCATCAGGTCCAACATGTCGGCGGTCGCTTCGGTGCACCAAATCGGGCCGCGAAAGCCATCCTTGACGAGGCGAGGCAGCGCTCCGCTGTGGTCGATGTGGGCATGCGACAGCACCACGGCATCCACGTCGGGACCACGAACCGGCAGGTTGCGATTCGCTTTTTCCGAGACCTTGCGCGGCCCCTGAACCAAACCGCAATCGAGAAGAATCTTCTTCTCGTTCACACAAAGAAGGTGCTTGGAGCCCGTCACATGCCGCGCAGCACCAAGAAACTCGAGAGCGATCGTCATGCTAGTGTAGTGCGTCTGGTAGACGGGGCATGATCCGCGATGCGAGGGCGTTTGTCGCAAGGCGCTGCGACGAATGCATGTCCCAGACTGTCTGCCGGGGAGCCCGTCTGCCGAGGAGCAGCAACGGCGTGACGGGCGTCTTCGCGCCCGCAGAATGCCCCCGATATCGGATGCACTACACTACTAGGTACGGACAGTTACCGTGCGCGTGGTAACCGTCAGCGGCAGCAGCAATGGCTGCAGGAGAATGTCGAGCAGCGAGTATTCGGTGACGATTTCGTAGCTCGTCAGCCCGTCCGCCATGCGCTGGGCGTCGACCTCGTTGGCCTCGAACAAACCAAACAGCACATACCACTGGCGCGCCTGCACGCTTTGCGTGCCGGTCGCGCCAAGCCCTACGGAGTGGCGGTGGCCAACGCAGGCCGTCGTCGCGAACAGCAGAATCAACAGGGCAAAGCGACGCGCAAAGATGGGCAAGGTCATGGACACGCCTTGAGTTGTAGCGGATCCGGTGCCCCGGCGTCGATTCTACTGCGCTCCAGCCCTGGCGGACGAGGGCAGATCACCGATCTACTGGGCAGAGCCTTCGTCTGTCGGCGGCGGCGTGCGCGGCAGGCTGGGTGGAGAGGGCGTGGGCGGAGAGGGCGAGGGCGGGGAGAACGGTGGCGACTCTCCGGGCGGCTCCGGCAAAGTATCCGAGTCGAGTTCGAGTCGCCGCAGCGGCGGCCCATGCAAAGGCAGATCGGCCTGCAGAAGCAGCAGCCGCTGTCGCTCCTGTTCGCGCTGCTCTTCCAGCTGCATGCGCTCGACTTCGGCAGCACGCTGCTGTTCGCGTTGGGTGAGTAGCCGCCGGGCTCGCTCCTCCTTGGACAGTCGACGAATCATCGCGATCACCAAAACAGGCAAGACTGCAACCAGCAGAAGACTGAACCAGTTGTCGAACAGAATGCGCCAGCGCGCCCCCGAGCCGTTGGTCAGGTAGTCTCGCCAACGATCTTCCAACCACATCGTCGAGCGATCCGTTTGCGCGGCCAGCGCGCGACCAAACGAAGTCAATGCATCGGCATAGCGAGCGACGCGCAGCAGCGTCGACATGCCGTAGTTGCGGACCAGCCACGACACATAGCTAAAGCTCTGGGCGTAGGCTTTCTGCAGCCTCGCCCGTCCGGTTGGGAACCGCTCATGGAGCTGCGAAAACGCAAACAGACTGCCCGAGCCGACACGCCAGAAAAGATCGTCTTCGCGCGCGTCGAGGTAGGTGTCGCCGGCGAGGAACTGCGCCAGACCTTCGTGAAACCAGCGCGGCAGGTGCCTGCCTTCAGGGGCGACATACTGGTCGAGCAGTTCGTGCACGAGCTCATGCCGAACAACGCCGCGGAGCGAAGCGCCACCGCCACGAATCTCCGACCAGATCAAGTGTATCTGGTGGCGGCCAAGCACCGCGAAGCCAGGCACCCCCTCGGAAAGGCCACCAACCAGCGAATCCGGCATCGACTCGCGCGACGCGTGCACGTGCACGAAGAAGCGCTCGAGGTCCAAGTTGCCAAAGGTCCGGCGAAGGTCCGGGAGCTCTTTGACGACCATCGCACGCACGCCCGCGACCACCCCAGGCTCTACATCCCCTGTTCCAACAGCAACTTGCACCAGATCACCCGGCGCCTGCTGGGTGTTGCGGGGTTCTGGGCCGCCGCATGACGCCAACAAGTGGGCGACAATCCAGAGCAACAGCAAGATCCGGGGCAGGAACATGGCGAGTCGGCGTCATAGTCTCTCCGCAGTCCGCTGAGAAGACCGAGAACCCTACCTACGGAGACGAACGTGAAGACCTCGATGCTGTTCCTCTCGCTGCCCATCGCCGCAGCCCTCGCATTCGCTCCGCAACAAGATCCCGCCCCCGCGCAGGATCCGCAGGCCGCGGCCAACGCCAAGGCAGACCCGCCGGCCGAAGTCGTTGCAATCACCCCCATGTCCGAACTGCAGTTCACCAATCTGCAGGGGACCACCACAGTCGTGTCGGCGCGCACGGTGGTCGAGATCCGCGTCTGGGACGACGCCTCGCAGTACGTGCAGATCGAGCTCACCTACGAAAACGGGGACTACTCACGCATCACGGCGCAGGCGATCCACATTCTGCGCAACGGGCCGACAACGCGCGACGTGCGGCTGGTCCGATGCCACCGCGAAGGCATGCGGTTTCCGCGCCTGCCGTAGTCGGATTCACCTAGACCAAAGCCTGGGCTGAGTTCTGTTTGGCAGAACTCGCCGGTGGCAACGGCAGAATCGCGCAGCTCCCTTCGGGCCTTTACCAAGGGCCTCGCGAAGACCGATCAACTGGACGGCAAGGATCGTGTCGGCATGCACACGCATGGATCGACCGATGGAATCAGCTGATCAGTCGCAGACGGAACCCCAAGGTGCCGCGGAAGCGTTGCGCCCAGAGGACGAGCCGCTCGATCAGGTTCTCCTGCGCATGGTTCGTTCGTTCCGCAACGAACTCGAGGCGCGGTCTCTAGAGGCCGATCTTGAGAGCGCACTCCGCATGGCCGCAGAACTGGCCGTGCAAGACGTGCTGGAATCTTCGGAGGACGGCGCTCCGCCTGAAGCCGAATCTTCCGCAGTGCCGGACATCCCCGAGGACTTGGCTGAAGGCTCTGAGGCCGACAGCCTCGCGCTTGGCTGCTTCGATCTTGCCGAGCTTTCGGCAGAGCTCGACGCGGCCGATGAGACAGAGACGGCGGCAACGCCGAGCGAAACAGAAGGAGCCGTGAGCATGAGCGCCGCATCAGACAATGAGCATTCCGAGGGCCAGCGCGAGCCGGAAGCCACCGCGTCAAACGACGCTCCTGTTCGCCCCGAAACCGCAGAACCCTCGCTGGACGACTCGGCTTCTACGAACGCGGGCGAGGAGGAGCAGAACTACCAGGAGATGGAAGACCTGCTCCACGAGCTACGCGACCTCGGTGTCAATACCGACGACCAGGTGACGACGTCGCGGGTTGTGCACACAAGCGCAAGTCGCGCCGAAGCGGAAAGCACCACAGCGCAGGACGAAGCATCGGACGCACAGCCGAACGAAGACGAGGCGTCTGCAGATCGCGGCGACGGTGCCGCCAGCCGTGGCGAAAGTGAAGGGAGCGGCGGCGGCAGCGACGACGGCAGCCGGGAACAGCAGGAAACGGGGACCGACCCGTTGGAATGGTCTGCAAAGGAGGATCACGAGGAGGCAGCAACCGCCGACTCCAGCGAGCGCGAGGTTCTCGAGGCTCTCTCCGAACAAGCGGGGAACAGCAGCGAAGCAACCGAATCGATGGAGATTCGCATCGCGGGCAACTCACGGGCCGATACGAACGAGTTTTGCGAAGACGGGGATTCGTCTGCAGAGGCGTCGTCGGCCGACGAACACGCGTCGCGCGAGCAAACGTCGCTTGCAGAAGTTGTCGGAGAAGAAGAAACACCGGAGCAAGGTGGTCCCGAACCCGACCAGGAGATGCCGGGCGGCGTCGCCGAGACCGAGAGCCAAGAGGACCAAGACTGCGAGGCCGAATCGAGCGATGTGGCCCATGGTGCCGCCGCGCCGAGCGAAAGCGCGCCAGCCGAGGAGGTTCCTGCTGTGGAAGATCCTGCCGAGCAAGTCGGGAGCGAGGAGAATGGGCGGGACAACGCGACGCCGGAACCAGCGCCGCATACGGAGGACAGCGAGCCCGATCCATTGGACGTGATATCGGGACAGCCGGAGGGCATCGCGAACGAAACGAACAGCAGCGAATTCAGCGACGGCGAGGCCGCGCCGCACAGCGAAAGCCAGCCGAGTGCGGAGTCGTCTGTTGAGGAAATGCCAGCGGAGGAGGTCTCGCCCGAGGAGAACTTGCCCGAGGAGGTCTCGCCTGCGGAGGTCTTGCCGCCGGCGGCGCTCGCCGAAGAGGTGCCTGACGAAGATGTATCTGCCGAAGATCTACCTGCCGAAGACGGAGCTACAGCCGCGGTATCGCCGGACCAAGAACTACCACCAGCACAGGGCTGCGAAGCCGAAGCGGACGGCGCCGCGGTCGAGCCCCAAACCGACGACTCGGGCGATCCGATAGCCGAGCAGCATGAGGCCGCAGCGACCGAAGTCGACAACGAAGAGTCCAGCGACACCGACGCGGCGGCAGCGCTACATCGCGAAAGCGAGCCCGCCAGTGAGCCTTCCGTCGAGCAAGAATCGGGTGAAGACGGCATTCCCAGCGAGGTGGCGCCCGAAGCAGCTCGAGAATCAGCGGACCTCGAAGCCGGCGCGGACGACGCGGAGCCTATCGACATCGAAACCGACGATTCGGTCGACCAGGCAGCCGAAGAGCCGCAAGTCACCGCCAGCGAAGATCGCCACGAAGCACCTAGCGACGCCGGCACGGAAGCGGCGACGGACGACTCCCAAGCGGGCGATGCGCATGCCATCGAGGCGGCGGCAGGCGCCGCATCGGACACCCCGAGCGAGGACGAAAACGCACCCGCAGAGCTGCTCGCAGAAGTGACGGCCGACGAGAGCAAACAGCCGGCTCTGGCCGCTGCGACTCTGGGAGCGGTAGAGGGCGTAGGGGATTCGGCGGCGGCCGCTACAGCGACTGTTGCTGTTGCTGCTGCTGCGACTGCGACTGCTGCTGAGGCACCAGCCGTGGATGCAGCCGGGACGGAGCCGACAGAGTCACTGGAAAGACAGGACTATGCGCTGACCAGCGAATCGATGGACCGCGTGCAGGGATTCCTCGGGGAGCTAAAATCGGTACTGGTCGAACTCGCCCAGCGTCCGAATGAAGCCGCGCCGGTCGACGTCGCGCCCTTGGCAGAGGCCATTCAAAAGGGCTTCGATCGATCGGCCGAGCAGGTCACGGAGACGAACGCCGCGATCACCACTCTCGGCAAACGATTCGAGTCCCTCGGAGACAACCTCGAAGGCGGAGTGACGCGCACGCTCGACTCGCTGCAGGATCGCATGGCCACATCAGGCCCAACAGTCCGCGGCACGCAAGCCATCGTCGCGTCGCAGAGGTCGCGGCAAACAGTCGTTCTCGGCGTCGTCACGATGCTCGTTCTGGCGTGGTCGATCCTCTTTTGGATCAAGACGGGCTCGCCCAGGATCGCACTCGCGATGCTGATCGGTGCGAACGTGATCGCATGCTGCATGCTGCTGGCGCGGCGCGACCGCAGCTAGTCGAGTAAACTAGTGGCGCTCAGATGGCGTCAGTAGGTTGACCAGCAACCGCACGGCGCCCGGATGGAGCTTCTTCAGCTGGCGCCAAAGCGCGAGCGCGCAATAGACGTATTCGCCGTCGCCGGTGCGCGCATAAAGCAGCGCTCCACGCTCGGCTGGCTGGCCTGGATCGTGAAGCTCCAACACCTCTTCGTAGTCATCGGAGTAGACCTGTGGCAAATACAGGCCCCGCTCTTGCACCCAGCCATCCCAGTCGCTTTTGCGGATCACGTTGGGGTGATTGAGCAGCACATGGTCTTTGCGCAAGACGCGGATGGGCGCGTCTGCGCGAGTGACTCGTGCCGAGCCAACCTCAAACGGCAGGAACGGGGCTCCGCGGAACGCTTCTCCAGCCGGATGAAGCTCGGTCTTCTTTTGGTAGAACAAGACGAGTCGCTTGCCCGACATCCGCGCGAAGTCCAGCAGTCGGCCAAATCCTCGGCGGGCAGCAGGGCGATTGCGCAGCGCACGAATGTCCACAACCACGGTGTCGAAGAGGCCCAAGTCTGCGGCCGCAATATCGGCGTCGGACAGCTCGGACCAAGTCAGCCCCAAGCCACCGACGCCTAGCACGCTGGGCAAAGTGTCATCGAGGCTGCGCAGCACACCAACGCTGAGGTTTTCTGGCACGGCGACATCGACCTTGTGCACGGGCAACACCACGCGCGTGCCCCCAAGCTGGATGCGCAGAACGTCGACGCCGGTGCGACGATCGGGTGGAGCGGTGACGTCGAGCCCGAATAGATCGCTTCGTTGGGACCGCAGTTCGACGCTGTGTCGATGATCGGCGATTGCGTAGCCGGCCGGCGCGCGCACGTCGAGCTCTCCCTGCACGGGGAAGCGCGAGTTCCGATGCACGCCGACGCTGAACTGCACGGTCTCGCGCGCCGAAGGCAGCAGCAGCATGCGAGGCACAACGGAGAGCTCTACGGGCGGTAGCTGCATCACCGGCACGGTGACTTCGACCGGGATCTGCAGGCCATGCAATCCGACGTCAAAGCGCACGCGGACGGGCGCTTCAAAGCGGTCGGCTCGAAAACGCTCGGCCATCGGATCAAGCGAGTGGCCGTGGTCCAGCGGCACCTGCAGAGTCAAGCTAGCGTGCAAACTCGACGCCGGAGAGGTCAGAGGCACCAGTGGCGTCAGTTTGGCCTCGATGCCCGCCAACCCGACAACGGCTAGGGTCGGCACAAGGCCACGACCGGTCAGCACTCGGACCGAAGCGGAGACTTCTTCGCCGGCGATCGCGACCGCGCCGGGTACCGGCTCAACCTCAATCTGCACACGCGAGGCTGCGAGCAGCAGACGATCGAGAGCATCGATGCGACGCTGCAGACGAACCCGCGCGTCCATCGCTTGGAATGCGTCCACATCGCCAGGCTGGGTGGACGAGGCTTCTCGCCCCGGTGCTGCCGCTTCTGGCAACGAATCACGTAGGGCCTCGAGTTCGCCGCGAAGTCGCACGAGCTCGACAAACGGAGGGTTGTCCGATTGGAGTTGCTGCGGCAGCTGCTCCCGCAAGAAGCGATCCAGCTCGCGAGCGCGCTGCGGATCACCGGGCCACCGATCTGGATCGAGAACCGACGGCAGGCCCAGCGCACGGCGACCGGTCGCGTCGACCTGCTCCGGCCAGCGCGGCTCAAACCGGAGGACAGGATCGAAGATGGCATCGAGAGCGTTCGGTCGCCCCGGACTGCGGTGAGCCGCGCCCAAGATGTTGTGCGCGATTCTTCGAAGCGTAAGGCCGCGATCCGGATCCAAGCGGTCCGCATCGATCGACACGGTGGTCGGTGTAATCGTGCTGCCCGCCCCAACGAGAAACATCGGAACACTATGCGGCTCACCGGAAACATCGAAATCCGGGTCGTTGACCCGCAGCATCGCTTCTTCCAGCAGCTCGACGACGGCGAGATCGTGACCGTGGCCTTCTTCTTGATGGTGCGTCGTGATCACGGCGTCCGGCCGGATTTTTCGCAGCAGCCGCACCAGCTCGCGCAGCGTGCCCTCGCGGCCCCACTCGGCAAAGGTCTCCGCCGCGGTACGGCAGTAGCCGCCGTCTGGGCGGTTGAGGTACCAGGTCTCCGCACCGCAAGCCGCGCAGCCGACTTCGGTCTCCAGAGTTCGAATGCGCTCTAGCAAATCGCCAGTTTCGGGCCCCAAGCTGTTTTGCGCGCCGCCACCACGGGTCGCAAGGAGCACCCCAACGCGGTAGCCACACCCGCCCCGAAGCCATACGGCGGGCAGGAGATAGCGGTCATCCGGGTGCGAAGCAACGAGAAGCACAAACGCATCCGCGGCGAGATCGCGCGCCGATTGGCGCACCGCGGCCAAGCCAGCATCCGTCCGGCCGCGGACATCTTGCCAGCTCTGGGCTACGAGCGGCGAGATCGTCACGCATGCGAACAGCGCCACAATCCGACACGCAACGGAAGAGCGTGCCGCGGTTGTCGATCCCAGCGTCGCTGCGCTAGCCATATTTCGGGTGGATGGTTTGGGAGACTAGACGCCGAGCGACAGGCGGTTGGCCAGCACCTCGGGAAGCCCCGCTTCGCGGATCTTCGTCTGCACCGACTCAATGTCGTAGTGCACGCGCCGGATGCTCGCGATCTCGAGGTCGGTATCGACCAAGCCGTATGCCGCACGCGGATCCTCGTCGCGAGGCTGGCCCACGCTGCCGACGTTCATCAAGACACGCTCGAATCCTCGGTAACTCGTCTCGGCTTCCGAGTGTGGAACAACGTGAATGTCGCGCGGGTTCTCGGCCCGGCGCAGGTAGATGGCGGGCACGTGCGAATGACCGACAAAACAGAGCCGGGTCTTTTGGTGCTCCAGCGACTCGAGAGCTTCCACAACACTGATCACGTAGCCGAACTGTTCTGGCATGTGCAGGGAGCCATGCACGACCGTGAACTCTTCCTGCTGCACGACCAGCTCCAGAGAGTTGAGGAACTCGTAATCGCTTGGCCGCAGCTGCGGAGCCGTCCAGTGGATGGCCGAGCGCGCAAAGTTGTTGAAGTACGAAGTGTCGAGCCGACCAAGCACCGCTGCATCGTGATTGCCCAGGCAGGTGACGCAGCCAAGTTCGCGCACAATATCAATGCAGGTCGATGGCTCCGGCCCGTAGCCGACGATGTCACCGACTTGCACCCACACATCCACGTTCTCACGCTTCAACGCGTCCACGACCGCGCGCAGAGCGTCGGCGTTGGAGTGAATATCCCCCAAGATACCTATTTTCATATCTTACAGCTACTTACGTTCGGATCTAGCAAGTCGCGGACCAGCGAACAGCGCCGCCAAGGACGCCAATAGGACAGCAACGACCAAGATTGGCTGCATTCCTGCACGAAGTCGCACAGCCAGCATGCTACCGACGGCAATGGCAGCTAGCAGCAACATCATGTCGAGGAATCGGCGAGATCCTGGCTCACTTGGTAGCCGCCCATGAAGGATCGCCAGCGGTGTCCACGCCAGGACGAATGCGACACCGTGCCAGACGCGGATCGCTACGGGCTGCGCCAGATAGCCTCGGTCGAGCAGCAGACCACCCACGAGCATCGCGGACGCAGCGACCAGCACCAGCGACAGGTTCGCACAGGCTGCCAGACGTCGAGGCTGCCGGCGGACGGAAAACAACAGGCTCAGCAGCAGCAAGATCGCACCTGACCAAGCGGCGTCGTCCACCAGGAAGGTCCCGTAACGACGCAGCAGACGTGGCTCTTGAAGCAAAGCAAACAGGAGCCAGCCCCCAAACAGCAACCACGGAGCGACGCCAGCCGTTCGAAGCCGAGCCACGAGTGTGCACCTGAGGAGTCTGAAAGCAGCTTGCATGGGAGACCACCGCTTATCCTCCACCGCAAGTGATAAGACAAGCCCCTGGATTCGGGATCCAAATAGGAACACAATCCGACGGCAGGAAGTGCTCGCTAGACAGCGTATTCTGCAAGAGACAAAACAGTGCGTTCAATCGTCTTGGCGAACCAGAAGGGTGGCGTTGGCAAGACGACCACTGCAATCCATCTAGCCCATGGATTGTCGCTAGCTGGCCAACGCGTTCTGTTGCTGGACCTCGATCCTCAGGGCAACGCCACCGTCGCGATCCAGGGCATGAGCTCAAAGGAAGTCGGCGCTGAGATGCCGGACTGGATCCATCCGGTGAGCGATCGGTTTTGGCTTGTGCCATCGGCCGGAGCCGAAGCTGTGCAGTCCGGCGAAGCCACGCTGGATGTCGACCAGCTGGCAGCCGTGCTCAAAGAGCTCGAACCGCGGATCGACTTCCTAGTTGCTGACTGTCCGCCACGAATGGACGAATGGGGCTGGGCAGGCGTCCAGCTTTGCGAACAGGTGCTCGTTCCCGTGCAAGCGGAGTTCTTCTCCATGCACGGGCTGTCCCAGATGATGGCGTCGCTGACGCAAGCCGCGGAACGCTTTCCTGGCAAGGGCAAGCTTCGCGGTGTGCTTCCAACCATGGTCGATAGCAACGAGCTCGTCTCGCAGGAGATCATCGAAGACCTGCGCGCCAATCTTGGCGACACACTCATGCAATCCGTAATCTACCGCGACTCAAGCCTCGTCGAGGCTGCGAGCCACGGCCAATCCGTTTTCGAACACAGCCCTTGGTCCAAGGGCGCCCTCTGCTACACCGAGCTGGTGAAGGAAATCCTCAATGGTTGATCGTCGTCTTGGCCGTGGCCTCGACTTCTTCCTCTCTAGCAGCAAGAAGCCGGAGACCGCCAGATCCGCCGTTCCTGGCACTCGAACCAAGGAGCAGATTGCTGCCGAAGCAGCTGCCGAGGCACAAGCGGCAGCGGAACTGATCGAGCCTACCGGCGAACAGGTCCGCCAGGTCCCAGTCGAACGGCTGGAGCCCAATCCCTACCAGCCACGAAAAGACGTTGATCAGGCCGAGCTGGATACGCTCGCTGGCTCGATCCGCCAAAGCGGCATCCTGCAGCCCATTCTTGCCCGCGAAGTGAATGGCAAGCTGCAGATTGTTGCGGGTGAACGTCGCTGGCGCGCCGCCCAACTGGCGGATCTGGCCGAAGTGCCGGTTCTCGTACGCCCGCTGAGTGACAACGATTCCGCAGTCTTCGCTCTCGTCGAGAACCTCCAGCGCGAAGACCTAAACGCGATCGAAAAGGCCAAGGGCATCCGCCTTCTGATGGACCAAACCAAGTCCACCCAGGAGCAGATTGCCAAGCAGGTGGGATTCGAGCGCTCCACGGTCGCCAACTTCCTCCGCCTCTTGGACCTGCCCGGCGATGTTCAGGCGCATGTTTCACGTGGAACACTTTCGATGGGCCACGCGCGATCGCTCCTTTCACTTGGCGACGAGGACGCGATCAACCAAACTGCGATGATGGCCATCAAGCAGGGGATGTCCGTTCGAGCGCTCGAAGGCAAGGTCAAAGAGATCCTCAACGACGTTGCCCAGCCGGCGAAGACCGATCGCAAGAAGAGCGGCTCGAAGTCACGCCCGGTCTGGCTGAACGAGCTAGAAGAGAATCTGGTCGAGACTTTCAGCACGCCGGTCACGATCAAGTATGGGCGGAAACGCAGTCAGATCGTCTTGGAGTGTGCTGGTCGCGAGGAGTTCGAACGAATTTTCGAGCGACTGAAGAAGGCCTAAGCGACAAGCCCTGCCTACGCCACGCCACACCGCTGGCGTGAAATCCGCCCCCAAGCGCCCCGCGACCGGAGCTGCGGACTGGATCGCAACACTGCCGATCCTCAGAGCCGGCAGGCTGATTCAGCGGCGCTCGCCGAGCATTTGGCAGCCCCGAGAGCGCGCCAGTCCATGGCTGGTCTCAAAGGGCGAGCATCGCGGACGATCACGTCCGCGGGCCTCAAGGCTCAGGAGCCGAGGACTTCGACCGCAGTGATGCGGATGTTGCCAGTTGGCTGGCCACGGCCGACGTCTTGGTCTTGCGCCGAAAGGTCGGCATCTACGCAGACGTTGCGCAGCACATCCAACCCCTCGACAACGTAGCCGAACACCACCTGCGTGCCGTCCAGGTTGCCCTGATCGTCAACCGAGATCCAAATGCGATCGACGCATGACTTGCCGTCCTCACCCGGGCGACCCGAAACGGCGCCCTCGAAGTGACTGAGACCCGTCGACTCATATTCAACCTGGTGCTCGCTCGGCTCGGTGGTCGTCCACTTGGTGCGATCGCTGTCCTTTGTCGACGCGAAACCAAAGTGGAGGGAGTGAGCCTGCTTCTTGTTGTTGTCGCTCGCCCGCTGGACCATGTCGATGGCTACGTCCTTCCAGAACGCGCCTTCCTCTTGATTGGCCAGGGCCAGGAACTCTTCGGTGTGCTTCGCAGCTTGCGGCATCAGCGCGATGACAAAGTCCCCGAAGGTACCGACGGTGAACTTGACCTTCGGAGCGTCGGCGGGAATTGCCGGCTTCTCAAAGCTGCTGGGCACGGCGAAACCGCGAGCCGCCGCGATTTGCTCGCGGAGCAGGGAGACGACGCTGCCGGCTTTCGGCGCGTGGAAGGTCGGCCCGTTCGGCTGGTCTTCGTCGTCCGGATCGCGCTTGATCACGTCGCGGCCCTGCATCGGGAAGTCCGACTTGCTCACCAAGCTGTGCTTGGGAAATCCAGTCTCGAGAGATGCGAGCGCGGCTTCCGCACGCGACCACTCCTTGTCGACCATCGCCTTGCGAGCTGTCGCCAGCAGGAGATACGGACGCTGCTCGTCGGGAGCGCTTTTTGCGGCCTCTTCCAGCTTCGACAGGTCCGCAGTGCTGAGCGCGAAGGCGGCCGGATCACCCTCGTAAGCCTTTCTCAAGCCAAGACTTGCGGCATACGACGCCCACTTCTCATCGACTTCCTTCTGCTGAAAATACTTCCATGCGTAATTGCCGACCAGCGCCAGCAGGATCGCACCGATGACAACCAGAATGAGCGACTTGTAGCGATCCCAGAGAACCTCAAAGGGGCTCGGCGTCTGGGTGCCTTCGAGAGTGGTAGGGGGAGGAGTGGCGGACATTGGAATGGGTCAGAAAGTCAGAAGCCGCGAGCCGCGGCGAAGCGGAAGGCAGCGAGCAGAATCAGCGTCGGGTGTAGTCGGTCGCGTATTCGACGACCATCTGCGTGCGGCCGTCACGCCGGCTTAGCTGGTAGCTGGCCGAGTAGACGCCGCGCTCAAAACGCAGCTTGCGATCGGTATCGTCGACCAGTTCGTCGCCGACCATCGTCCAGCTGTGCTGTGGCATGCGCTGCATCACGTAGGAAGCAGCGTCCGAGATCCGCATGCCGCCGGAGTAGATAAAGTGACCCTGCCGGTAGCTCGCATCCTCGCGCGAGTAGCTCTCATGAGCGCGGTCTTGCAGGCGAAATCCAGCCGGCACGACGACGTCCTTGAACTGACGGGAATCCACGGCTGGAGGCTCATAGGGGCCGTTCTGGCACGCAGCCGCCAGGCACAGGATGAGTGCGGTCGAAGTCGTCTTGGTGGTCACAGCAATCCCCGCGATGACAGAATGCGTTCACGCGATCCAGCCGATGCCGAGAGCAGAACGTACCGCTCCCCGCGACCGGCTATGGTGCGAGTCCTCGAATTGAAGGGCGGGGGAGTGTAGCGAGCCGAAACTAAGCAGGCAACGCCACCGCACCACGGAGACCACCAGAGAGACACTGCGTGCCGACGAGCCGCTGCGGCCAGCATCCGACAGACTCATACGTTTCGGTCAGCCCTGCGGCATCCCTTGCTGCGCAATAGCGCGCCGCGGCAGGCAGGCAAACGTCCGCGCAGACGCTCCCCGAGTGGGCCGGGACCGGCTCAAAGTGGCCCCAGGCAGCTCTCTGTGCTCGGAACGAAACGCATAGGCGACCTCGCGCCGTCGCTGGCGTAGGCTGCTCGAGGCCGTGCGCCGAACCCGAGACCAGCTGCCGCCGCCGCACCTCTGGCGGCCCAAAGCGGAAATTGGAATCGCCAACCCTCGGCTAAAACTTCTCAACAAAACTTCGTGCGGGCTGCCAACGAGCACCGAAGGCTCGCCGTAGCGAACGATGCACGGGCCGACGTCTCACTGGCATCTTCGGCTCGACAGCTCAAACTGAAGGACTTCGCTCACCAACCCTGCACCCATCATGAAAACCACGACCGGCATCACCGTAGCTCTCGCCCTGCTCGCCGCAGCGCCCGCCGACGCCACCGCGCAGAGCAAGTCCAAGCTCAAGAGAGAACTGCGCACGATGGAGAAGGCGGCCAAGAAGGACCCGGAAAAGCTGTTCGAAGCCGCCACGTGGGCCAGCGAGAAGGAGCTCGACAAGGACGCCAAGCGCATCCTTCAAAAGGTCCTGAAGATGGCCCCCGATCACGCGGAGGCCAACAAGCTTGCCGGCAACGTTCAGATCGAGGGCAAGTGGCTGCCCAAAGCCGAAGCCGACAAGCTGCGCGAAGCTGCCATGGAGGCAGAATACGCGGGCAAGGGCTACAAGAAGGTCGACGGCCTCTGGATCGAGCCGGAGCTGGTCGAAGACGCCAAGAAGGGCATCTTCCACCACGGCGACGAGATCGTCACCCGCGACGAGAAGCTCGCATTGATGACGGACAAGGCCCGTCACCCGATTACCGGCCGGATGATCGACAAGAAGCAGCTCGACAAGGCCAAAGAGGGTTACTTCCAGGTCGCCGGCGGCAAGTGGGTCGATCGCAAGGAAGCGGACGAGTTCCACAGCTCCTTCGCCCGCCCGTGGGTGTTTCGCAGCTACAAGACGACCATCATGAGCACGCTGCCGCTCGAAGAGATCGAGAAGATCAAGGTGCACTCCGACGATGGTGTCGAAACCGCCGCGCCGTTCTTCGGAGGCCGTGAGCTGCCGCCCGCCCTGCGCCCCGTCATCATGGTCGCCGCGACCCGCAGCGAATACACCGAGCTCGGACAGAGCCTCGGCGACGGCACCGATGTCGCCGGCGCGTTCTTGATCACCGAAGACGCCACGTTCTCGCTCAACGGCCGCGTTGTTCGCCCAGCCATTTGCGAAAACGAGAAGGACTGGGGCTCGCGCTACATTCGCCACGCCGCCGCGCTCGCCTATATCAACGCCATCGCCGAGGAGAGCGGTGCCGACCTGCCGCTCTGGTTTGTTCACGGCGTCGGCAGTCTCACGTCGCGCTTCCACAACGACGCCGATGCCGGCTGGTTTGGCAAGCAGCACATCGCCAAGGGCGGCGTCAGCGACATCCGATCGTTCTTCAACGACTTCGAACTCAGCTCCGACCTGCAACCCAAGCAGATCGGCTTCAACCTCTACCAGGCGGGTCTACTGCTCAGCTACGCCACGCGCGGCGGCAACGAAGAAGCGACCAACGCCATGCTTGCCGTGACGGCGTCGCTGTCCGGCGAAGGCAAAGGCAGCGCCAGCAAGGCGATTTCCAAGCTCGAGAAGGTGCTCGCAGGCTGCAAGGACGGTGTCACCGAACACCTGAAGAAGCTGGTCGCCAAGTCGCCGCAATAGAAGCCCGGGCCGAGCCCAGCTGCGGCAAGCAAATCCTGGGCCAAATTGGCAGAGCAGCCTCACGCTGCAGCAGCCGGCCGCCACGGCCCCAACACGCGCACAAAAATAGGGCCAATTTCCCGGCCCATTTCGATCCCGCATCGCTCTTCAACCGCGCGCGCGCTCCCACGAGGCGCCCTAAGCACTTCACCCGCAGACAAATCCGTCGGCAGGTCTCGATACGGATTCGCGACAGGATCCAAACCTCCGTCGGC
Organism: Planctomycetota bacterium; assembly: GCA_045105235.1. Lineage (GTDB taxonomy): Bacteria > Planctomycetota > UBA1135 > UBA1135 > UBA2386. The sequence continues at coordinate 145,816 of JBGCDH010000011.1, forward strand.
TACTTAGCAGGCCGACCAATCCGGTGTGGTTGCGACCACCCGTTTGACGAAACAGCAAACCCATGAAATTGACCTCCCTTCGTTCTCTGACCGCCGTCGCTGCCTTGAGCGCGCCGATCGTCTTCAGTGCCTCCAGCACGGCCCAGGGCCTGATGCCCTACCTGCCCAAGAACACGATCATGGCCGTCTCGGCTCCCGACCTATCGATGTCGATGGCCGAGTTCCAAAAGATGCCCCTCGCCAAGATGTGGGGGGAAGAGGAAGTGCAGACGTTCCTGGCCGACGTCCTCGACATGGCCAAGGAGCAAATGGATGAAGGCCTCGGCATGGCCCGCCAGATGCACGAGAACGGTCGACTTCCCGTTGACCCCGACGAGCTGATGAAGCTGCGCCTCAACGGCGGCACCTTCGCCGTGACGAACGTTGAGATGGTTCCCGGCCAGTGGGGACCCATGCCAAAGTTCGGGTTTGTCTTGCACCTCGATTTCGGTGAGTCGGCGCCAGCCTGGAACAAGCTGATCAAGATGGGCCTCGGCATGCTCGAGCAAGAGGCCGGCGACCAGGCCACCGTCAGTCGCCTCGCCGTCGGCGAGCTCGAACTGATGACCATGACACCGCCGAATAACCGCGAGGGCATGGAAATGGCGCTCAACGTTGCGATGGTCCCAAACGGGATCGTGATCGGCACCCTGAAGGATGAGGTCCAGGGCGTGCTGACGGCCATGACGAGCAAAGAGAACATGCTCGCCGCGTCCGCCGGCTACCAAGCAGCAACGACGCCGATCAGCCTGGCCGGCGCCGAAGCACAGGTCTACATGTCGCCGGATCCACTCGTCGACTTTGGCCTCAACGTCCTGCGTATGGCCAAGGAAGAAGAGCGCGAGCTTGAGATGGTCGACATCGACGGTGTGGAGCGTGCCCTGCAGGCCATGGGCATGCGCGACCTCGGCACGATGGGCATGGCCTCGAGCTACGAAGACGGCAAGTGCATCTCGAAGGGCTTCCACGCCAAGAAGATGAGCACCAGCGCCGGTGGCACGATCGACACCTCGTTCTTGAAGTGGGTCCCGAAGGACGCCGTCAGCTTTGGCGCATCGACCATCGACGCCGCCAGCCTCTGGGACACGCTCGTCAAGGGCCTGCAGGCCTACGACCCCGACTTCGCCGAAAACGCGCTGGCTCAGGTCGGCAAGCTTGAAGCACAGCTCGGCTTCAGCATCCGCAAGGACCTGTTTGGCTCGCTCGGCGACCACTACATCAACTGGTCGATGCCCATGGGCACGATCACGTCGGCGCCCGAAGTCGCCATGCTGATGAAGGTCACCAACGAAGAGAAGCTCGTCGACTCGCTGATGAAGATCTCGGCGATGACCAACGGCATGGTGGAGATCGAGGAAGGCACCAAGCGCGGTCTGAAGGCCTACCAGATCATCATCAACTACGACCCGATGGACGGCATGGGCATGAACCCGTTCGACATGCTGCAGCCAACCTTCTCGTTCAAGGATGGCTACATGGTGCTCGGCTTCTCGGCCAGCGACATCAAGCGCGTCTTCCGTCGCATGGACCGCGAAGATGAGCCGAAGGGCGACATCCGCAGCAACAAGGAGTTCATGGCCGTCGCGCAAACGATCCCAGAAGGCGTCAGCAGCCTGAGCTTCACCGACTGGAAGGCCAACTTCGAGTCGCTCTACCAGGTCGCCACCGGCATGCTCGCATTCGTGCCGATGCCGGAAGACGTACCGATCGACATGGCGCTGCTGCCTGATTCGGAGACCCTGACCAAGCACCTGTTTGCGGCCGTCAGCTACTCGAAGAACGGCGAAGCCGGCACCGAAACCGTTTCGGTCGGCCCATTCGGCCCCGAGACGTGGCTGATGATGGGCGCACTCGTCGGCGGCGCAGCTGGCGCTTCCGCCGCAATGGGTCGCGGCTTCTAAACACCGCTGCTACAGCCAGCAGGTAGCTCGCTCGAAGCTACCCGCTCGAAGCCGCCGGCCCTTGTGCCGGCGGCGTTCGGTTTTGGGCCCAAAGACCGACAGCTACGCGGTAGAGCCCGATGGCGACGCCCTGCCAGCACGCGCCAGCAGCCACGACGCAGGCGCCATGCCGCACACGCGTCAGTCGTCGATCGCGCAGGCGAGGTAGTCGCCACCAACCTGGTCGGCTAGCAGCAACCCCTCGCCGACAAGCCTGATTCTCGAACCCTCGCGCGCGATCAGGCCCCGCCGTTCGTGATCCGCCACGACGGGTTCAAAACGTGCTTGGGCTGCGAAAGCACCAATGCGCGCGGACACAGCCGCAAAGTCAACGCCATCCGTGCGCCGCACGCCAAGCCATAGCGCTTCCGCGACGCGCTGCATTGGGTGAAGCGTCTCCGCTGACCCTGTGCACGTCGGGCTGTGCAACGCCGCGCTGGCCCATGCATCGAGAGGCTTCAGATTGGTCGAACGAAAGCCGCTGCGATGGCTGCTAGCTCCAGGACCAACACCGACATAGTCACCCTGAAGCCAGTAGTGGTCGTTGTGGCGACAAGGCCCACCGGAACCCGCAAAGTTGCTGACCTCGTAAGCCTGATAGCCTGCTGCGAGCAAGCGCTCGCGCGTCCACTCAAACATGACGCGATCGCTTCGTTCGTCGTTCGGCGTGATGCGTCCCTGCTCGCGATCCCGCGTAAACCGAGTGCCCGGCTCAAACGTCAAGTTGTAGCAGGACAGGTGGTCCGGCCGCAGCGCCAGCGCGCGCTCGAGATCGCTCTGCCACTGCGGCAGCGTCTCGCCGGGAATCGCAAACATGAGGTCGAGGCTGACGTTGTCAAAGCCCGCCGCGCGAGCGGCAGCGAACGCACGTTCGGCAGCCGCCGCATCGTGCGCACGGTCGAGCGCCTGCAGGTATTCCGAGTGAAACGTCTGCACGCCAATGCTGACGCGGTTGACGCCGCCGGCACGCGCAATGCGGGCCTTCGCCTCGGTAAAGCTCTCGGGGTTGGCCTCGATCGTGACCTCCTCACATGCGTGCAGGTCGACAGATTCTCCGACGATGGCGAACAGACGTTCCAGCCGCCCCTCAGAAAGAAGGCTGGGCGTGCCGCCGCCGAAAAACACCGAATGCGGTCGCGTGCCGTGACGGAAGGCCGCTCTTCGCGCCAGCAGCTCCGCGGCCAGCGCATCGAGAAATCGATCGTGCGCGACCTCATCGTCGACGACATACGAATTGAAGTCGCAGTAGCCGCACTTGACGACGCAAAACGGCACGTGAACGTAGAGCGTCAAGCCGCTGCCTGACGAGTCCGTCGGAAACGGTGACGGCACTCGATGGCCAACGTCATTGTGGCTTCGGTCACGATGCCCTCGGGCATGGTCGGCTGGCAATGGCGGCTTGCTCACCGCACCAGTGTGCCCAGACCACGCGCGCCCGCCAGCCTTGCTACGACTGGCTCGCCGGATTCCGCACGAACAACGCACGTCGACCAGAGCCACCAGCACAGCCACTGGCTGACAGCCGCTGGCTCTGGCTCTGGCCGCGTCGCAGCATCAGCCGCTCTTGGCGCGGCTCTTGCGCTTGCGCGTGCGTGGAGCGGGCGGCTCCTCCCCAAACTCGTGTGACATCACTTCGCCGAGCTGCTCAAGCGCTTGCTGCTCCATCTGCCGCACCCGCTCCCGCGTCAGCCCAAAGCGCTTGCCGATCGCCTTGAGCGTCATCGGTTCGCCACCGCCGAGCCCAAAGCGAAGCCGCAAGATGCGCGACTCTCTTTTGTCGAGCTTCTCCAGCAGTTCGTGCATGCGACTGATTTCCATCGCCTCGAGGATCTGCTCCTCGGGACCGCGGTTGCGGGTGTCTTCGATGACCTCCGCAAACACCGCACCGCCCTCGTCATTCATCGAATGCATCGGCTGCGAGTTGGACTGGACCGTATCGCGCACAACGTCCCAGTTGTTCTCCGGCAGTTCGAGCTCCTCGGCAATCTCGCCGGTCGTCGCCTGCCGGCCGAGCCGGTAGTTGAGTTCCATCGCCGTCGCCTTCCAGCGGCTGACGATTTCAGACATGTAGCTTGGCACGCGCACCGTTTTCACGGTGTTGACGAGCGATCGTCGGATGCCCTGCTTGATCCACCAAGTTGCATAGGTCGAGAAGCGACAGCCGGCGTTGTGGTCGAACTTCTCGACCGCCTTCATCAGGCCGATGTTGCCTTCCTCAATCAGGTCCATGAACGACAGGCCGCGATTCACGTAGTTCTTCGCGATCGACACGACCAGGCGCAGATTGGCCCGGATCATGTGTTCGCGCGCTTCGAGATCGCCGCGCTGAATGCGTTTGCTGAGCTGGATTTCCTCTTCCGGCGTCAACAACGACACTTCGTTGATGTCCGCGAGGTATGTATCGAGACCGTGGTCCCGCATGGCAGTCCTCCTTGTGTGTGTGGCGGTGACTGCCCAGATATCGACCACTCACGGCGCGCCCTGCTGGCCTCGGCCACGCGTCGTCGCGAATCGAGACACGCCCCACCCAACCCGCTGGACACAGGCACCAGAAGGCGTCCGCACACAAGCCCGCATCAAGACAGCGCGCGCTCCATGCGCGGACGATCCAACGCCAGCGCCGAAGGCGCCCCCCTCGGGTTGTGCCGAGGCCCGTTGCGTTCCTCCCCGCGGTTGCTGCTCCGAGCCAACCCGAGGAAAAGACCGCTGTTTGAGAAGCTGCGAAGCAGCTTCTAAAACAGCGTATAGATGAACGGCGCGACGCCGGTTGCACCTAGCACGAGCAGGATGCCGAGCAGGCCGAAGACGACCAGGATGGGCGTGAGCCACCACATCTTGTTCTCGGCCATAAACATGACGAACTCGCTGACGATGCCGCGGTCGTCTTCCTGTGCGGCCTTCAGGAAGTCTTCGTTGGCATCGTCGCCGTCGGCAGCGTTCTTGTTCGCGGAATCGGTCATGGCTGGATCAGTATAGCTTGAAGTAGCTCTTAGGGTCGCGGCGGCCAGATCGCTCGTGCCAGTAGGTGCTGGCGCTCGGATCGAGCTTCTTGCCCAGCATGTCGCGCCCGGTCAAACGCAAGACCAGCGCGATCGGCGTGAGCACGAGGTAGTAGACAACGGCGATCAGCACGTGCGAGATCAGGAAGCCGATCGGCACGAAGACAACCGACAGCGCGACAAACAGCAGCTTGGACAGCTGCGGCAACCCGGCGAGAAACAGCACGAGCTGCAGCACGCCGACGCCAACAAAGGAAAGGAAGAGCGGGTGGTCCCAGCGGAACCCAACCGTCAACTTGAGTGCGGCGAAGGCCAGCAGGCCCATTCCGAGCACGGCGAACCACGCAAACTGGCGAACGATGCGTTCGTCTGGGTTCAGGTCGAGCTTGATCATGGCGTAGGGATTCGGTCGTCGGGGCGTCGGTTGCGATGAGGCTTGCGCCGCATCAGTCGAGAGCGAACGCAGACAGATACTGCTCGCGGTCAACCTCGGGCAGATCCTTCTGCTCGACGCGGCGAATGATGAAGTTCTCGAGCACGAGCACATCCATCTCGGTCCCCATGAAGCAGCGCAGCGCATCTTCGGGCGTGCACACGATCGGCTCACCGCGAACGTTGAAGCTGGTGTTGATCAACACCGGGCTGCCGGTGCGCGCGTGGAAACGCTTCATCATGTCGGACAGCCGCGGGTTGCGCTCGCCGTCAACGGTTTGCAGGCGCGCGGAGTAGTCGACGTGCGTGACCGCCGGAATCACCGAACGAATCTGCTTGAGCTTGTCGAGGCCAAACAGTCCGTGGTCGACCTCCTTGCGCTTGTCGTCACGTACCGGCGCGACAATCAGCATGTAGGGGCTGTCGTGTTCCTTTGAAATCTCGAAGTAGTCGGACGCGTGCTCGCGCAGCACGATCGGCGCAAACGGCCGGAACGACTCGCGGAACTTGATCTTCAAGTTCATCACCGACTGCATCTTTGGCGATCGTGCGTCGCCGATGATGCTGCGCGACCCGAGTGCCCGCGGACCAAACTCCATCGGTCCTTGGAACCATCCGATCACGTTCTCCTGTTCGATCAGCTCGGCCACGCGGTCCGCCAAGCGCTCTTCATCGGAGCACTCTTCGTAGACAACATTTTGCGCATCGAGCACCGAGCGAATCTGCGGCGGCTCGTACTTCGGCCCAAGCAAGCTGCCGCGCTGGGAGTCCGCTGGCTGCACCGTCCGCGGCTTGTCGAGCAAGTTGTGCCAGATAAACTGTGCCGCCCCGAGCGCTCCGCCGGCATCGCCAGCAGCGGGCTGGATCCAGATCTTGTCGAACGGACCTTCGCGCAGGATCACGCCGTTGCCGACGCAGTTGAGTGCGACGCCACCGGCCAAGCACAGGTTCTTCTTGCCGGTCACCTCGCGCGCGTAGCGAGCGGTTTTGAGCATGACCTCTTCGGTCACGGCTTGAATCGACGCGGCGACATCCATCTGGAACTGCGACAGCTCCGTCTCCGGACCGCGCACCGGCTGGCCAAAGACCGCGGCGAACTTGTCGTTCGTCATCGTCAGTCCCTGACAGTAGTTGAAGTAGCTGAGGTCGAGGCGGTAGCTGCCGTCGTCACGCAGGTCGATCAGGTGCTTGCGGATCAGGTCCGCAAAGCGCGGCTCGCCATACGGCGCGAGCCCCATCAGCTTGTATTCGCCGCTGTTGACCTTGAAGCCGCAGTAATACGTGAAGGCCGAGTAGAGCAGTCCGAGCGAGTGCGGGAAGCGGATCTCGCGGATCAAGTCGACGCGGTTGCCTTCGCCAACGCCGATCGAAGTCGTGGCCCACTCGCCAACGCCGTCCATTGTGAGGATGGCTGCGTCTTCAAACGGCGAGGGATAAAAGGCCGACGCCGCGTGGCTTTCGTGGTGCTCCGGGAACACGTAGCGATTCTTTGGCTTGCAGCCAAGACCGCGCGTCAACACGCGCCGCATGTGCAGCTTCTCGCCGAGCCAGACCGGGATCGCTTTGCGGAACGACCGCAAGCCCACCGGCGCGTAGCCAATGTAGGTCTCGAGCAGACGGTGGAACTTCAGGATCGGCTTGTCATAGAACGCGACGAAGTCGACGTCCCCAGCCGAGATGCCGGCCTGCTCAAAGCAAAACTCGACAGCCTTTGCAGGGAATGCCGGATCGTGCTTCTTGCGAGTGAAGCGCTCTTCCTGAGCGGCGGCCACGATCTCCCCATCGCGCAGCAGCGCTGCGGCGGAGTCGTGGTAGAAGGCAGAGATTCCGAGGATGTGCGTCGGCATTGGCCGTGTTCGCGATCGGCGAGATGCGGGCGACACATGCTGCCGCTTTCCAACAACGCTACCACCCCAAATCGCTTCGGCAGCGAACTCCGCGGCAACGTTCTGTTCCCGAGACGAGCCCTGCGGCCGCGGCAGCAGCCGGTAGAGCGCGACCGCAGCGAGCGCTACCGTCACGGATCATGCCGACGCCCCCCCCAAGCCAGCGCCCTCGCCAACGCCCTCGCCTGCTGGTCCGCATAGCAGCGCTCGGGCTGGCGACCGTTGTTTCCGTGGGCCTCGCCGAAATCGCTGTGCGCACGCTCGTGCCGCCCGGCCATCCGCTCGGTGCCATCGGCTACGCCACGGCGGACGGCAAGCCGATCAAGGATCTAGCCGAAGGTGCCAAGTTGGGCTTTGTCGTGCCGGTTCCGCAATCGGCCAAGCCGCCGCGACCGCGCTTCATGTTCGCGCCGAACTTGACGTTTCATCTCACCTACCAAGACAACGACGTCTTGGCACGCGACTGGTTCGACGAACGCGGCTGGGTCGCGACCTCGATCAACTCCCGCGGACTGCGCGAGCGTGAGTCGATCACTCTCGACAAGCCGGCCGGCCAACGACGCATTGTCTGCGTCGGCGACTCGTTCACGTTCGGATGGGGGATCCCGGCAGAGCTCGGCTGGGCTCGCCTGCTCGAGAAAGAGCTGCGCAAGCCCGCGCAGACCGGCGCCACAGAAAACGACATCCGCACCGTCAATTGCGGCGCAGCGGGCACGGTCTGCATCGACGAGTATGTCATTGGCCTCGAGCAGCGCTTCGTGCGCTACCAGCCCGATTGCGTGCTGCTGACGATCTGCCTCAACGACCTGATCCCGTCGAGCGGCCTGACCGTCATCGATCCGGTCCAGCCCACGGGCTTTGCCCTGCTGGATCTGGCCCGCGGCGCGTTTGGTCGCAGCCCGCTGCAGCTCGATCCCGAGCGTGACTGGGTCGCGGAGTTGCTCGCGCTGCCCGCCGACCAAGCACGCGCCTCGATGATGTCGCACCCATCGGACAAGCCGTTCGAAGCCATGTGGTCCCAGGGGGTTCCGCAGAAGTTCCTGCGCCGATGCAAGGCCTACTGCAAAGCCAACGAGATCCGCTTTGGGGTCATCCTGTGGCCGTTCCTGCAAGAACTCGGCGAAGGGCAGCACTACCCGTTCCAGAAGCTGCACGATTTCGTTGCGGCGGATTGCGCCGAGGCGGGGATCCCCTTCCTTGACGTATTGCCGATGCTGCACGGCACCGACGCCGAAGATCTGTGGGTTACGCCGGCCGATCCGCACCCCAATCCGCTCGCCCAACGCCTTGCTCTGCCGGCAATCGTCGACTTCACAATCGAATTGACCGACTGGTAGGGGAGTCCCTAGGTCGGGCCGCTGCCACGCGGAGAGTTCTCCACAACATCCCACGATTCGTCCGAACCGAATGCGGATTGACGCAGCTACGCCCTTTGAACCGCTCGACTTAGCAGACTTCGCTCTGATTCTCCGAAGTCTGAAATTGACCCCGTCACAGCGATCTTTTACACGAGTTGGCCTTCCGGGCTGACTGCACGTGCCCCTGTGCTTCGCCTCTGCGTGATTGACCGGTATCCAAGGTCACGCCGATGTCGTTTTGCAGGGCGGCCCCACGTGCGACTTTCCCGTGTTTCAGCACGTGCCCGATCTTCTGAATCGGGTTTCCAAAGACCGCAATCCGCCGCTACCGCGGAGGGGATTCACCTTGACCGTACTGTTTCCCAAGTGGACCAACCGACTGCCCGCAATCCTGGCGCTAAGCGCCGGACTGGGGGCCGTGTCCGTTGTGCTCATCGTGACGATCTGGTTCTCGCCGAAGCACACCGACGTCGGCTACCAGCCCTACCAACCGATCCCCTACAGCCACAAGCTGCACGCGGGATCCCTCGGCATGGACTGTCGCTACTGCCACCGCAACGTCGAAGAGGGCGCGCATGCTTCGGTGCCGGACTCCGACACCTGCATGGGCTGCCACAAGGTGATCAAGAAGGACAGCCCCAAGCTCGCCAACCTGCGCGCTGCGTTTGGTGCTGACGGCGCCGAGGGCACTCCGGTTGAGTGGGTCAAGGTGCACCTGCTTCCCCAATACGCCTACTTCAACCACTCCGTCCACATGCGCGCGAACGTCGGCTGCAAGAGCTGCCACGGCCGCGTCGACCAGATGGAGATCGTGCGCCAGGTCGAGCCGCTGAGCATGGGTTGGTGCCTTGAGTGCCACCGCGACCCAACGCCGCACATCCGGCCCGCCGGCGTCGCAGTCACCGACATGCAGTGGGACCCGACCGAAGAGTCGCGCGCCGCTGCTCAAAAGCTGCTCGAGTGGAACGGCGACGAAGCACCGCAGATCAACCCGCCGCAACACTGCTCCGCCTGCCACCGATGACCACTACGACTCACGACACCAACGGGCACGACACATCCGGCAGCGGCAACCCGAACGGGCAGCCGAATGCCGAGAAGCCACGTAGCGGGGAAACCGTCCAGTGGCGCAGCCTTGAGCACCTCGAACTCGGCCAGGTCGAGAACTCGAAGGAGTTTCAGGAGATCGTCGCACGCGAGTTCCCCGAAGGCATCACCGAGGCACCGGACGACGTTTCGCGTCGCGGCTTCCTCGGCGCGATCGCCGCTTCGGTTGCGCTCGCGGGCATGACCAGCTGCCGCAAGCCCGAGACCAAGATCGTGCCGTTCACCAAGCGGCCCGAGGGCTTCAAGCCCGGCATCTCGCAGCAATATGCGACGACGCTGACCCGCGGTGGCTACGGCATCGGCGTGCTCGTAAAGAGCAACGACGGTCGTCCCACCAAGATCGAGGGCAACCCCGATCACTCCAGCAGCAAGGGCGGCACCGACCTGCAGCTGCAGGCCGAGCTGCTGCAGGTCTACGATCCGAACCGCAGCCGCGCCGCCCGCAACCCGCACAGCGCGTCGCACGGCCACGATGACGAGGATCATGGCCATGGCCACGGCGGCCACGCAGCGCACAAGGTCAACGTCTGGGAAGAGTTCGTGCTCGGCTCCGACGAGACCGCGCCGTTCCTCGAGGACCTCTCCGAGGATCTGACGGCCAAGCAAGGCGAAGGCCTGCACGTGCTGATGGCGCCAACCACGTCGCCAACGACCCTGGCCACGATCGCCAACATCAAGAGCGGCAGCTTCCCGAAGGCGCGCTTCCACACGTGGACGCCGCTGCACCAAGACCACGAGCTGCAGGGCGCCGAAATGGCGTTCGGCAAGCCGATGGCGGCCCACTACGACCTCAACAAGGCCGACGTTGTGCTGTCGCTGGACAGCGACTTCCTCGCCACCGACGGCAACAACCTGCGCCACGCGCGCGAGTGGGCCGGTCGCCGCAAGGAAGCCAAAAACCTGTCGCGCCTCTACTGCGTCGAATCGATCTTCTCGACGACGGGAACGGCCGCCGACCACCGCTTCCGCACCAAGAGCGGCGACATCGCCGAGGTTGCGTTTGCACTCGCCAAGGCGCTCGGCGTCGGCGGCGGCAGCGACCTCGCCAGCGCGCTCAACTCCTACGATCCTGCTAGCTTCGAGAAGAAGGGCAAGAAGTGGGTCGAGATCCTGGCGGCAGACCTCCAGTCGACCAACGGCAACTGCGTCGTGATGGTCGGCCCGACGCAGCCGCCGGTCGTGCACGCCATCGCACATGCGATCAACCAACAGCTTGGCGCCGTCGGCAAGACGGTGACGCTGTCGACCGTGCCCGCCGGCATCCCGAGCAACTGCACGGCGCAGCTCCAGGAGCTCGCCGCAGCGATGCAGGCCGGCACCGTGGAGACGCTCGTCTGCCTCGGTTCCAACCCAGCCTACGACGCCCCGGCCGACCTCAAGTTTGCCGAGCTGCTTGCGACCAAGAAGCCGACCAACACCATCCACGTTGGCTACTACGAAGACGAGACGGCCAAGCTGTGCGACTGGCACTTCCCGCTGGCTCACGATCTTGAGGCCTGGGGCGATGCCCGCGCCCACGACGGCACGGTCTCGGTCCAGCAGCCGCTGGTCGCACCGCTGCACGGCGGTGTCTCCGCGCTTGAGTTCCTGGCGCTGCTCAACCAGCAGTCGCCGGGTGACGCAACCTACGAAGACCTCGGCGACGCCCGCAACACGACCTACGGCTACGAGCTGGTCAAGCAGCAGTGGCAGCAGCAGAGCGGTGCCTCCGACTTCGAGTCGTGGTGGCCGCAGACGCTGCACAACGGCCTGGTCGAAGGCACGGCCATGGCGGCAGAAAACGCGACGGTCACGGCCAGCGCGATCGCCGGCGCCGTCACCTCATGGCAAAAGGCCACCGGACTCGAAGTGGTTCTGCGCGGCTGCCCGAAGATGGGCGACGGCCGCTTCGCCAACAACTCGTGGATGGCTGAGATCCCCGATCCGCTGACCAAGCTCAGCTGGGACAACGCCGCCATGATCAGCATGGCAACCGCGAAGAAGCTCGGCGTCACCAACGGCGACATGCTGACCGTCGGCGCCGACGCCATGCAGATCGACGTGCCCGCGTGGATTCTGCCGGGCCACGCCGACGACAGCGTCTCGATCTTCCTCGGTTGGGGGCGCGACCTCGACGACCACCACCGCGTGGCCAAGGGCACGGGCTTCAACGCCTACCCGCTGCGCACCGCGAACGCGCAGTGGATCATCAAGGGCGCCAAGGTCAGTCGCGGTAGCGGCACGCACCAGCTCGTCTGCACGCAGGAGCACGGCACGATGGCCGGCCGCGCGCTGATCCGCGAAGCCACCAAGGAGCAAAACGACAAGGATCCCCGCTGGGCTCCCAAGATGTCGCCGCTCGACCAGGCTGCGCAGCTGCAGGGTGCGGACAAGACCGAGAAGGACCTCAACAATTCGCTGTGGACCGAGCGTGGCTACGATCGCGGCCGCAAGGCAGCGGACGAGCCGGTGCGCCGGACGCCGTACCAGTGGGGCATGGTCTTCGACCTCAACGCGTGCACCGGCTGCTCGGCCTGCATCGCCGCTTGCGTGTCGGAGAACAACATCCCGATGGTCGGCAAGGTCCAGGTGGCCCGAAACCGCGAGATGTTCTGGATCCGCGCCGACCGCTACTTCACGTCGGTTGCCCAAGACGGCGACGGTGCGCTGGAGATGGCGGAAGACCCGCAGGTCTCGAACATGCCGGTGCCGTGCATGCAGTGCGAAAACGCCCCGTGTGAGTCGGTTTGCCCGGTTGCCGCCACCATGCACAGCCCCGAAGGGCTCAACGACATGGTCTACAACCGCTGCATCGGCACGCGCTACTGCAGCAACAACTGCCCCTACAAGGTGCGTCGCTACAACTACCTCGACTACGTCGGCAACGTGCCCGACACCAAGCAGATGGCGTTCAACCCGGACGTCACCGTGCGCAGCCGAGGCGTGATGGAGAAGTGCACCTACTGCGTGCAGCGCATCAACGGTGGCCGCATCGACGCCAAGCTCAACGGCACCAAGGTGGGCGACGGCGAGAACATGATCCGCGTGACGACGGCGTGCGCCCAGGCGTGCCCGACCGAAGCGATCACGTTCGGCAACATCATCGAGACGGACAGCAAGGTGCAAAAGCTGCGCTCGAGCAACCTCAACTACGGGCTCCTGTCGGAGCTGAACACGAAGCCGCGCACGACCTACCTCGGTCGCGTGCGCAACCCCAACCCGGATCTCGTCTGATCCGCGTTGGAACCACCCAGGTCCTTTGATCTGGGCCGCCTCTTCAGTACCGACTCCCACCCATTGGCTCACACGCTCCTGGCCACTCCTCGATGACCGCCATTCCCATCGAACCGTCCAAAGTCGTCGACGAACCGGAAAACCCGCTGGTCCGGGCTCCACTCGTCGAAGGCAATAACGACTTCGCGTCTGTAACCAAGACGATCGCCGCACCAGCCGAAGGCAAGACGCCTCGCGGTTGGTATCTGATGTTCGGCATCTCCCTCGCGCTGCTGCTGAACCTCGGCGCGATGGTTGGTTACCTGGTCTTCACCGGCGTCGGCGTCTGGGGCAACAACGTCCCGGTCGGCTGGGGTTGGCCGATCGTCAACTTCGTGTTCTGGATCGGCATTGGCCACGCCGGAACGCTGATTTCCGCGGTGCTGTTCCTGTTCCGACAGAAGTGGCGCACGTCGATCAACCGCGCCTCGGAAGCGATGACGATCTTCGCGGTGATGGCCGCGGGCATCTTCCCCGCCATCCACGTCGGCCGGATCTGGGTCATCTACTGGGTGTTCCCGCTGCCGAACCAGATGGCGATGTGGCCGAACTTCAAGTCGCCCCTGCTCTGGGACGTCTTTGCGGTTTCGACCTACTTCACGATCTCGGCGCTGTTCTGGTTCATCGGCCTGATCCCCGACCTCGCGACCTTCCGTGACCGCGCCATGAAGGCCGGCCGCACGGTCGCCGCGCGCGTCTACGGGGTCTTCTCGTTTGGCTGGCACGGCAGCAACCGCGCCTGGATCCACTATGAGAAGGCCTACCTGATCCTCGCCGGCCTCAGCACGCCGCTGGTGCTGTCGGTGCACTCGATCGTGTCCTTCGACTTTGCGATCTCGCTGCTGCCCGGCTGGCACACGACCATCTTCCCGCCGTACTTTGTCGCGGGCGCCATCTTCTCCGGCTTCGGCATGGTGCTGACGCTGATGATCCCGGCGCGCAAGTGGCTTGGTCTGCACGAGCTGATCACGCTCAACCACCTGGACAATATCGCCAAGGTGCTGCTGCTGACCGGCACGATGGTTGGCTACGCCTACGCGATGGAGTTCTTCATCGCGTGGTACTCGGGCGTTCAATACGAGCAGTTCGCGTTCATCAACCGCGCGTTCGGCCCCTACGCCTGGGCCTACTGGATCATGGTCAGCTGCAACGTGATCAGCCCGCAGTTCTTCTGGTTCCGCCAGCTGCGTCGCAATCCAGCCGTGCTGTTCGTGATCTCGATCTTCGTCAACATCGGCATGTGGTTCGAGCGCTTCGTGATCACGGTCACGTCGCTGCACCGCGACTTCCTGCCGTCGAGCTGGGCCTACTTCAGCCCAACACTGATCGACATCCTGACCTACGTCGGATCGTTCGGCCTGTTCTTCACGATGTTCCTTCTGTTCTGCCGCTTCCTGCCGATCCTCGCGATCAGCGAAGTGAAGGGCGTCATGAAGGAAGCCAACCCACACTCGCACCACTAAACCCCAACACGATTCATTCGATTCGGAGTCCTTCGACTCGGAGCTAACTGATGACGAATACCGACAAGTGGGGAGTGGTCGCCGAGTTTGACTCGGCTCCAGCAATCTTCCACGCGGCCGAAAAGATCACCGCTGAGGGCTACACGCGCGTCGACGCGCACACGCCCTTCCCGGTGCACGGCCTCGACAAAGCGCTCAAGCAGGGGCCATCCGGTCTCGGCTGGATTGTGGTGTGCTGTGGCTTCACCGGCATCTGCCTCGCGCAGTTGATGATGTGGTGGATGAACGCAGTCGACTACCCGATCTGGGTCTCCGGCAAGGAGCCCTACGCGTGGCAAACGACGATCCCGATCACGTTCGAGCTGATGGTGCTGCTGTCCGGGCTCGGCGCCGTGTTTGGTATGTTCGGCCTCAACAAGCTGCCGCGCTTTCACCACCCGATCTTTGCGCACAGCACGATCTGGCGGGTGACCGACGACCGCTTCTTCCTCTCCGTCGAAGCGACCGATCCCAAGTTCGACAGCTCGGCGACGCTGCAGTTCCTGCAGAGCATCGGCGGCACCAACGTGGAAATCATCGAGGACTGATCGATGCCAAAGTTCTTCAACAAGACGTTTCTGCAGCTCCTCGCCAGCGCTTCGCTGCTGGCGCTCGGCAGCTGCGACATCGACAACTTCCGCGGGTTCCCGTCGGACAAGCCGCCGATCCACCTCGTGCAGGACATGGACTTCCAGCCCAAGCTGCGGGCCCAGTCGGCCCACGAGTTTGACGGTTGGAGCGACAGCCGCGGTGCCCGCCGTCCGGTCGCTGACTCGTTCGGCAACCAGCTGGTCGTGGCGCGCGGCAGCCTGCCCAACACGGCGCTCGCCAACAAGGACGCCAACGGCCAGTACGTCACGAGCAACCCGCTCGCGCTCGAGCACAAGTTTATGGTGCGCGGTAAGCCGATGACGACGATCGACCGCGGCCGTGAGGTCTACGAGATCTACTGCTCGATGTGCCACGGCTACACCGGCCAAGGCGGCAACGGCAAAAACGGCCACGGCATCGTCGGCCGCAAATGGCAGCCGGCACCGCCGAACTTCCACTACGACAGCAAGCAGGGCGCCGACAACCGCGTCCCCAACATGCCCGACGGTGAGTACTTCCAAGTCATCACCATGGGTAAGGGCACGATGCCAGCCTACGGCGCTCGCATGAGCGTCGAAGATCGCTGGGCCATCGTCCACTACGTGCGCGCCCTCCAGTCTCTCTCCCGCTAGCTCCCATGACCGCCACTGCAACCGATACCGCGCAGAGCCTGCAACAGCTCGCGCCCAACATCACGCCGAAGGTCAAGGACGGCGATCTCGCGAAAGCGCAGCTCGTCCTGATGGTCGGCGGCGCTGCCCTCGCGGGAGCCGGACTGTTCCTCGGACACAGCCACGGGCTGTCGTACCTGGTCGGCTACATGGGCGTGCTTGGCATCGCCCTCGGCGCCCTGTTCTTCACGATGATCCAGCACATCACCCGTGCTGGCTGGAGCGTGACGGTGCGACGACTCGCGGAGAACATCGCCGGAACGCTGCCGTTCCTGCTGCTGCTGTTCATCCCGATCGTGATCAACTTTGACCACATCTACAGCCACTGGACGGATGCGGTCATCACGCTCAACGAGGACGGCACAGCACCTCCGGGCTACGATCCGATCATCGCGGGCAAGTCGGGCTTCCTGAACAAGGAGTTCTTCTTCATCCGCGTCGGCATCTACTTCGCGATCTGGATCGCCCTGGCGTTCTACTTCCGCGGTCAGTCGATCAAGCAAGATGAGACCGGCGATCCCAAGATCAGCCTGCGCCTTTCTAAGGTCGCGGCGCCGGGCCTGCTGCTGTTTGCCCTGTCGATCACCTTCGCGGCGTTCGATTGGATCATGTCGATCGACCCGCACTGGTTCTCGACGATCTTCGGCATCACCTACTTTGCCGGCGCGTTCATGTCGTTCTTGGCCTTCACGATCCTGATCTCGCGCTACCTGCGCAGTCAGGGCTACTACGAAGGTGCGATCACGACCGAGCACGACCACGACCTCGGCAAGCTGATGTGGGCGTTCATGGTCTTCTGGACCTACACCAACTTCAGCCAATACATGCTGATCTGGTACGCCAACCTGCCGGAAGAGACGGCCTGGTTTGCCCACCGCGCCGAGCACGGCTGGGGTGCGATCGGAACGATCCTGATCGTCGGCCACTTTGCCGTGCCGTTTGTCTTCCTGCTGTCGCGACACATGAAGCGCAGCAAGATCGTGCTGCCGATCGGCGCCGCGTTCATGCTGCTGATGCACTGCATCGACATGCAGTACCTGATCCTGCCGTCTGGCCTGCACGGCCATGGCGATGCAGCACACGGTAGCGCCGGACACGGTGGCGATGGCGGCGCAGCCGCAACGGTTGCGCAAGAAGCTGCCGAAAACGGCGGCGAGCACGGCCATAGCTTTGGCGCGATGCTCGGCGACTACTTCCACACGATGAGCTGGGCGGACTACGGCTGCTTTGTCGGCCTGCTGATGCTGCTCGGTGGCCTGACGCTGTTGAACGTGCGTCGCACCAACCTGATCCCGCTGCGCGATCCTCGCCTGAGCGAGTCGCTCCACTTCGAGAACTTCTAGGAGCAAAGAACTATGGACCACGCACCCGGAACAACTCACGAAGCGGTCGACCTCGATCCCGAGAACGACATCGATGCCAAGTCGGCGACCCGCTGGGTCATCGGCGGCACCGTCGTGCTGTTTCTATCCCTTTGGCTGTTGGTGCCGATCTTCGTCCAGATCCAGGACTTTGAACACCGTCGCAAGGTGAACGAAGCCGAGACGCCCGAGATCGAAAATATCGTCGAAGCCGAGGAGTCGTTCCTCGGTGGCGAGAACCCAACCAAGAAGGACATCGAGACGATCATCGACTCGATGCGCCGCTGATCCCGTCCTAAGCAGTCCTGCTATGAACCGCCTTCTCCACACGCTTCGCCGACCCGCCGCAGCCATCGCTCTCGCAGCGCTGCTGCCGGTGCACGCGGACGCATTGGCCCAAGCAACGGGGCCCGGTCACTCGCCAACGCGTGATCTCGAGATGGTGGACGAAGGCGCGAACCAGATCGACAAGATCGGCGTCATGGTCGATCGCGAGCTGCAGTTTACCGACGAGCGCGGCTACCCGTTCCAGCTCAAGCAGCTGTTCCCGGGCAAGCAACCCGTCGTGCTGATGCTGGGTTACTACCAGTGCCCGTCGATGTGTGGCCAGGTGCTTGGCGCAGCCTTTGACGCGCTCAACGAAGTCGACCTGCAGCCCGGTGAGGACTACCGCATCCTCAACGTCTCGGTCGATCCCAAGGAGACCGCCGAGATCGCGGCAAACCGCAAGGCCGTGTTCTTGCGCCGCCTGCTCAAGACCGGCGGCGAAAAGGCGTGGAACGTGCTCGTTGGCGACAAGGCCAACACCTCGGCGCTGGCCGACAGCGTCGGCTTCAAGTTCTACTGGTCGGAAGCAACCGGCCAGTTCGCGCACCCGCCGTCGCTGATGTTCCTGACCCCGGAAGGCAAGCTCAGCCGGGTCATCGTGAACACCTACTTCGAACCCGACGACGTGCGCCTCGCGCTGGTCGAAGCCAGCGAAGGCAACCTCGGAACCTTCTGGGATCAGGTCAAATTGAACTGTCTGACCTTTGATCCTCGGACCAACTCGTACTCCCTTGCTGCTATGACGCTGATGCGCGTCGGCGGCGCCATCACTGTTGTCGTTCTGGCGGTGATGATTTGGCTGATGCTGCGCCGCGAGAAAAACGCGCGGGCGGCTGCAGCGTCTGTCTCGAACGCTTCCGTTTCGCCAGCCACCGGTGCCGATGCATCCGGTGACCTAGGCGGATCCGAAGTTGGCACATCGCAAGTGGGATAGGATCCTGCTGCACCAGCTCCCGACGATGACGAACGCAACTGTGCTCAACCTTTTGATCCAAGACCCGCAGAAGCCCGAGCCCCCACCGTGGGCCGACACGCCGACGCCGAAGATTGACGAGTATGGCCAGCTCCAAGAGCTGGCCAGCACGTTCGATCACGTCGACGGGCTGTTCTACTTCACCTACGCGGTCTGCATCTTCTTCTTCGTGGTGATCACCGCCGTGCTGCTCTACAGCTGCGTGGCGCACCGCCGGAAGACGTGGGATCAAAAGCCCCTGTCGAACGTCACGCACAACACGCCGCTCGAGGTCGTCTGGACGGTGATCCCGCTGATCATCGTCATGGTCATGTTCGCGTGGGGCTTCAAGGGCTCACTCGACATGACGACGGTGCCGCACGAAGCGCAGCGCAACACCTACAAAGCGCACGCGCAGCAGTGGGCCTGGACGTTCACCTACCCCGACGGCAGCAGCTCGATTGGCGAAGTCTGGGTCGAAGAGAAGAAGGCCGTGCAGTTCTACCTGCAGTCGACCGACGTGCTGCACGCGTTCTACGTGCCGGCCATGCGCGTCAAGCGCGACGTCGTGCCGGGTCGTTACCAGACCGTTTGGTTTGAGCCGACCAAGAAGGGCACCTACCACCTGTTCTGCGCCGAGTACTGCGGCAACAGCCACAGCCGGATGTATGCCAAGGTGCACGTCGTCGACGCCGCGACCATGGAGAAGCAACCGTGGAACCAGTGGCCAGCGGACGACGCACCACTCGAAGACCTCGTCGCTGCTGGCGGCGGCCTGGCCAAGAAGCTCTGCTCCACGTGCCACAGCTTTGACGGCTCCAAGGGCATCGGCCCAAGCTGGAAGGGCCTCTTTACCAAGAACGCTGACGGTTCCCTGACCGGACGCCAG
This sequence comes from Planctomycetota bacterium, assembly GCA_045105235.1. Taxonomy (GTDB): domain Bacteria; phylum Planctomycetota; class UBA1135; order UBA1135; family UBA2386. The sequence continues at coordinate 165,122 of JBGCDH010000011.1, forward strand.
CGCCGCGTGCTCGCCGACGGTGAGGAGATCACCATCACGACCGACGATGCCTACATTCGCGAGTCGATCGCGATGCCGAACGCCAAGATTGTCTGCGAGGAGCCCTACAACCTCGGCGGCATGAAGTCCTTTGACTATCTCGAAGAGAAGAAGGTCAACGGCATCCTGGCGTTCATGAAGTCGCTTGCCGACGAGTAACCCAACGACACCCGAGAAGCACACAACGAGGCAATAGACATGACCACGAACACTCCGGTCGTCGAAACCACCGAACCCGTCGTCAAGGCGCCGCGCGAGGACTACCTGAACTGCTCCAGCGGCTTCAAGTCCTGGGCGGGCACACTCGATCACAAGCGGATCGGGCTCATGTATCTGATTGGGGTCGGCATCGCCTTCCTCTCGGGTGGCCTCTTTGCCCTGCTGGTGCGTCTGCACCTGTGGGAGCCGGAGGGCATGCTGTTCACCAACGCGCAGTACAACCAGATCTTCACGCTGCACGGCGCCTTCATGGTGTTCTTGTTCGTGATCCCGGCGATCCCTGGATCGCTCGGCAACATGGTGCTGCCGCTGATGGTGGGGGCGAAGGACGTGGCCTTGCCGCGCCTCAACCTGCTCAGCTTCTACCTGTGGCTGACCGGCGCCATCCTCGCTGCCCTGGCCATCGTGCTCGGCGGCTTTGATACGGGCTGGACCTTCTACGCGCCGTACTCGCTCTACACGAACCAGGCAGTCCTGACGATCGGCATCGCGATCTTCATCCTGGGCTTCAGCTCGATCTTTACCGGGCTGAACTTCATCGTGACGGTGCACAAGCTGCGCGCGCCGGGCATGACCTGGTTCCGCATGCCGCTGTTCGTCTGGGCTCTCTACGCCACGTCGATCCTGCAGGTGCTGGCCACGCCAGTGCTCGGTATCACGGTGCTCCTGGTCGCGTTCGAACGCCTCTACAACATCGGCATCTTCGACCCGCGCCTCGGCGGCGACCCGGTGCTGTTCGAGCACTTCTTCTGGTTCTACAGCCACCCGGCCGTCTACATCATGGTGCTGCCGGCCTTCGGCATCATCAGTGAGCTGGTTACGGTGCACAGCCGCAAGCCGCTGTTCGGCTACAAGCTGATCGCGTTCTCGTCCCTGGCGATTGCGATCATCAGCTTCCTCGTGTGGGGCCACCACATGTTCACGTCGGGTCAGTCGACCTACGCGATGTTCGCGTTCTCCTTCCTGACCTTCTTCGTGGCCATCCCGACGGCCATCAAGGAGTTCAGCTGGGTGGCAACGGTGTGGAAGGGCTCGGTAGCCCTCAACTCACCGATGCTCTACACGCTGGCCTTCCTGATCATCTTTGCGATCGGCGGCCTGACCGGCGTCATCCTCGGCGCGCTCAACGTCGACCTCCACCTGCACGACACCTACTTCGTCGTGGCCCACTTCCACTACGTGATGATGGGTTCGATCGCGCTGGCGTTCTTTGCCGGCCTGCACCACTGGTGGCCGAAGATGTTCGGCAAGATGTACAACGAGGTGCTCGCCAAGATCGCCTGCTTGCTCATCTTCGTCGGCTTCAACGCGACCTTCCTGCCACAGTTCGTCATGGGTAGCCGCGGCATGCCGCGTCGCTACGCGACCTACGTGCCGGAATACATGCCCTACCACCAAGCCTCGACGATCGGAGCCATCGTGCTCGGCACCGGCGTGGCGCTGATGGTCTTCTACCTGGTTGCCTCGCTGTTCAACGGCAAGAAGGCCAAGGAGAACCAGTGGGGCGGTGTCACGCTCGACTGGCACACGCAGACGCCACCTCCGCACCTCAACTTCGACGAGGAGCCCAAGGTGGTGCACGAGGTCTACGACTACTCCACGCTCGACTACGAGTCGATGCAGCGCGACGCGACGTAGACCCACCCCCATCCATGCCACGCGGTGACTCCACTCATCGCGCGGCAGCTAGCATTTTTGCCCACAGCCCATCCCATGGGCACTTTCGCTACAGAGACGATTCATGAGCCACGATGATCACCACGCGGTCGTGATTCCTGCCCCAGGGCCGGAGTTCGTGCCGCACGAGGTGGCGCACCACTTCAAGACGCCGGTGCAGGAGTTCCAAGCCGGCAAGCTCGGCTTCTGGTTGTTCCTCGCGACGGAAATCCTGCTCTTCGGCGGGTTGTTCGCGGCGTACTTCTACTACCACGAGCTCTACCCCGAGACCTTTGTCGTCGGCGGGCAGCAGCTCGATTGGCGGCTTGGCGCGCTCAACACTTCGGTGCTTCTTCTCAGCTCTTGGACCATGGCCATGGGTGTGCGCTCCGCGCAGACCAGCCAGAAGAGCAAGACGCTGATGTACCTGACGCTGACCGTGCTGGGCGCGGTGGGCTTCATGGTCATCAAGTTCATCGAGTACAAGGCGAAGAACGACCACGGCCTGATCGAGTTCGGCCACCTGTTCGACGGCTACAATGAGAACACCGGCCAGCTCTCGTGGTTTAGCGACCACGAAGGCGTGATGGCTGGGCTGCCGCACGGCCATATGTTCTTCGCCATCTACCTGACGATGACCGCGATCCACGGATTGCACGTCATCATCGGCGCTGGCTTGATCATCTGGGTCATGTTCGGCACGGCAAAGGGGCGCTTCCACGCCGGCTACTTCCTGCCAGTTGACCTTGTGGGCCTCTACTGGCACCTGGTCGACCTGATCTGGATCTTCCTGTTCCCACTGCTCTATCTGGTGCCCTGATGTCCGATCACGCTGCTGCAACTTCTACCGGCGATGGGCACGGTGAGCTCGACATGGGCCACCACCATGTCTCCAGCTCGGCGATGTTCTTCAACATCCTGCTGGCGCTGCTGTTCTTGACGTTCGTCACGGTCGCCGTGTCGCGCTTTGACTTCGGCTCGCTCAACATGCTGATCGCGATGGGCATCGCGAGCGTCAAGGCCGCGCTGGTCATCGCGTTCTTCATGCACGTGAAGTGGGACACGGCGATCAACAAGATCGTCTTCCTGAGCTCGTTCCTGTTTCTGTCGCTGCTGTTCATCTTCACGTTGGCCGATCAGCTGACGCGTCGCCTCGACCACGAACTGCACACGATGAAGGCACCAGTCGACAGCGGCTGGGTGCACCCAAGCATGCTGCCAGAACGGAACCACTAAGCTGCACGCCGCCTATCTGCACTCTCGCCGTCCTGCCGACGCGCGGCTCGCTCTCTGGTCCGACGATGGCGTCGAGGCCGTGCGCGCTGCGTTGCCGGCTGCCGTTGTGTCCGCATCGAAAAAGCTCGACGCACAGCTTCTGCTGGCGACCGAGGAGAGTTCGCTGCTGCCGCTGACCGCGCTTCCCGAGACACAAAATCCAGAGACGGACGCCGGCGAGAGTTCGCCGTCCACGGGGTCATCCGCCACGGGGTCGTCAGCCACCGGGTCGCCGACCGCTGAGGCTCGTCCAGGCGACAGCCGGGGCGCTGCACGCGACGCCCGCAACAGCCGCATCGCACCGGCTCTGTGGACGATCCCGTCGGTGGGCATCCCGCTCGAGCAGGCCGTGCCGTGGCTGGCGTCGCTGGACCCAGCGGACCAGCCGCCGGCTCTGCGCTTGCTGGCAAGCGCCAGCCAGCTCGTCCACAAGATGGTCAAGCGCGGTGACTACGCCAAGGCGCCCGAGGGCGTGCTGTCGTTTGTTCCCGTGTGGCAAGAAGACACCCAGTGGCTACTCGCCGCGCTGGCGGACCTGGTGCCCGGCTCGCTCTGCACCGCTCGCACTGCCGTTCCCGACGATCCGGTCTACGCGGTCACGCAGCGCAACCTCGTCGTCAGCTTTGTCGGCCATGCACTCGATCGCCTCGCGATCCTCGCCGAGCAAGCCGCCGTCGCGGCGCAAACCGACGAGACGGATCGTTCGGTAGGCCCTCTACACGAGACGGCCGAACGCCTGCCGCGCGAGTTCTGGCAGACGCCGATGATGCCGGTGCTCGAGATCCTGGTGCCCGACCAGCCGCTCGAAGAAGGTGTCCCGTGGGGGCTATCGATCCTGGTGCGCCCCGTGCCAACGATCGCCTACACCGAGACCATCGAGAGCCTGCACCAACGTCTGCAGGCCTCCCCGTTCAGCAACGAGATTGCCGCAGAGAGCGTGCACCGCGTCGAGGACACTCTCGATCGCGTTGCCGAGAAGCTGCCGGCCCTGCGCCGCGCCCGCAACCTCAGCGACGGCAGAGCCAGCCTGACCCGCCAAGAACTCGACCAGATCCTCGATCACATCCCGCTTCTCGAAGCAGAGGGGTTCGAGATCACGCTGCCAGGCGTAGAGGCCATGGAGCGCCTGTCGGCGCGCGTGGCAATCATCGAGATCAAGGGTCAAGACGACGACCCACGGCCGTGGTTCGAGTTCAAATGGAGCCTCGCGCTTGGCGAGCAGGAGCTCGATCAGTCGCAGTTCGAACAGCTCGTCGACGCCAAGACGCCGCTGGTCTTCATCGACAACCGCCCGGTGCTTCTCTCCCCGAAGGACCGCGAAGCGCTCAAGGACTTCAAGAAGCGCATGCTCGACGGCGGCGAGCGCATCAGCTTCTTCGAGGCACTGCGTCTCCGCCTCGGCGGCGCCTCGCACCTGCACGGCCTCGCGATGGAGTCGATTGCGAGCACGCCGCGCCTTGAGCACCTGCTGCAAAACCTTGAGCGCATTCGCGCCGTGGAAAACCGCGAGGTACCGGTCGAGTTCCAAGGCGAGCTGCGCCCGTACCAGAGCAGAGGCCACGCCTGGATGCACTTCCTCGTCGACCAAGGCTTTGGCGCCTGTCTCGCCGACGACATGGGTCTCGGTAAGACGATCCAGGCCATCACGGTGATGCTGGACTGGCGCAAGCAGCGCAACAGCAAGGCCGCGATCCTGATCGTCTGCCCGGTCTCGGTGCTCGGCAACTGGCGGCGCGAGCTCAACAAGTTTGCGCCGAGCATGCGCGTCACGCTGCACCACGGGAAGGGTCGCGCCAACACGGTCGACAGCTTTCGCCAAACGCTCGCCGACAACGACATCGTGCTGACGAGCTACAACCTGCTGCAGCGCGACGAAGAGATCATGCAGGAGGTCACGTTTGATGGCGTGGTCCTCGATGAAGCGCAGAACATCAAGAACCCGACGACGCGGCAGTCCAAAGTTGCCCGCACGCTCAAGGGTCACTTCCGGCTGGCGCTGACCGGCACGCCACTCGAAAACCGACCGCTCGACCTCGGGTCGATCATGGACTTCCTGAACGAAGGCCTGCTTGGTTCGCGCACACAGTTTACGCAGACGCTCGAACACCCGATCGTCAAGCAGCGCCGTCAGGGATCGATGTCGGCACTCGCGCGCCTGGTTCGGCCCTTCGTGCTGCGCCGCCTCAAGACCGACCCCGAGATCGTCGCCGACCTGCCCGAAAAGACCGAACAGATCGTCACGGCAACGCTCAGCCGCGAGCAAGCGATCCTCTACGAGTCGGTCGTTCGCAAGGGTCTGCAGGAAGTCGAGAAGGCCGGCGAAGGCATCCAGCGCCGCGGCGCCATCTTGACGACGCTGCTGCGCCTCAAGCAGGTCTGCAACCACCCGGCCCACTACCTGATGGACGGCAGTTCGCTGCCGAGCCGCTCGGGCAAGATGGACCTGATGGCCGAGATGATCGAAGAGTCGATGGAGGAAGGCGACCGCAGCCTGATCTTCACGCAGTTCAAGGAGATGGGCTCCTTGCTCAAGACGCATTTCGAAAACGTCTACGGCCAGCAGGTGCTGTTCTTGCACGGTGGCATCAGCCAGAAGGAACGCGACCGCATGGTCACCGAGTTCCAGGAGTCGCGCCCCGACGGCCCGCGCGTCTTTGTGCTCTCGCTCAAGGCGGGTGGCACCGGCCTCAACCTGACCGCCGCCAACCGCGTGTTCCACTTCGACCGCTGGTGGAACCCCGCCGTCGAAGACCAGGCGACCGACCGTGCGTTCCGCATCGGCCAGCAGCGCAACGTCTTTGTGCACAAGTTTGTTTGCTCCGGCACGCTCGAGGAGCGCATCCAGCAAATGCTCGATCGCAAACGCGAGGTCGCCGACGGCCTGCTCGCCGCCGGCGAAAACTGGATCACCGAACTCAGCAACGACGACCTCAAGCGTCTGCTCGTGCTCGACCGCAAGGAGGCGATGGCATGAGCGTCACCGGAGAACGAAAGGCCATCTCGCTCGGCGAGCGCTGGCGGCGCGAAGCGACGCGCGACATCGAGGACCAGCGGCTCGCCGCTGCACTCGAGGCGCTGCCTTCGATCCGCAAACCCATGGTTCGCATCATCGCCGGCGGCATCCGCGCCGAGATGGAAGGTGCGATGGGCTCCATTCACGAGGTCAGCCTGCAGATCCGCACGCTGCCCATGAAGGACTGGCCGACGCTGATCCGCGTGCTGCGCCGCAGCAAGTCGATCATCGAGGCACTGCAAAACGCTCGCGTGCCGCGCTCGTTCGATCGCTTGGTCGCGCGCGTCATTGGCGAACCACTCTTTCCCGACGCGCGCAGTGTGACCTACGGGTGCTCTTGCGACCTACCGGAAGAGCCGTGCCGCCACGTGCTGGCGCTGCACGAACTGTTTGCGCGGCGACTCGACGAGAAGCCCTGGGAGCTGTTGATGCTGCGCGGCGTCGACCTTCACCAGACGCTTGCCAAGGTCCAGCAAACCGAGCCGGATCACGACCTGCCGCCGCTTGCATACGGGGTCCCCGAGGAGCCCGTGCTCTACCCGGATGCAGAAGACGCGGACCTCGACCAGAGCTTGACCACGGCGCCGCTGCGCTGGCTGATCGGCGACGTCTCGCCGCGCGCCGTCGATGCCTGCCTCAAGGCCTTGGCAGAACTCTCGGACGCTCGGCCGCAGCCGTCAGAAGAGGCCGCCACGAGCGCCGACGACGAAACGACGCCAGCGTCTTGATCGTGCCGGCGCGCGGCACGCGCGTCGTCCACGTGGCAGCTTGGGCCAGTGGGCATTCCTCGCTCTCGGCACTCGTCTCGGTCTCATCCGACAGCTCAGGCTGCCGACCGCTCTCCGCACGACAAGACTCCGCACGACAAGACTGCGGACTACACGGCGGCGCATCGCAAACCGGTTCGCCAAAGACGACCGCCTCGGCGTGGTCGTCTAGATCAGGAAGGAAGTAGGGCATTTCAGCGGTCAGAGGGGTCGAGCCGGCGAGCCTTTCCAATCGAGCCATATTGTGGTGAATCACTTCCACCGCAAGACAAGAGGCTGCTGGAACAGACACGCGCAGGGGTCTAGGCGTAAGAGTCCGTTCTCTGTCACCGCGAAAGTTCTCCTTGTTCCAAGAATCCGTCGCGAGACCGAGAATCAGCGGCGCATGAACGTCAAATACTCCAGACGCGCAAACGTCGCCCGTACCTCGATCAATGCGCAAAACAGAGCGATCCACGCCGCGATCGCGAAACCGAGCCCATAGGTTTGCGGCCCAACGCGCTGGCTCCACCAGGCGAGCAGGGTGTTGCCAAGCAAGAACGTGAAGACCACTCGCAGCGCCGCATGGCGTCGGTCGAAGTAGAGCAACACGAGCATCGAGATCAGCAGCAGCACGTGGCAGAAAGCGCCTAGGCACACAAACCGGAAGACGCGCGCCGCGAAGGGCGGCAAACCGACCAGCTCCACCAACGGCTCCGCCAGCATCAAGCAGAGCACCGTGATCGCCCCCTGCAGACGCAGGAGCCGCAGACCCGCCTGCCGCAGCGTCACCTGCATCTCGATGCCGTGGGCCCGGATCTCCCGCAGCGGCCGGTTGCCCGTCACCGCCGCGAAGTAGGCCCGGTAGCGCTCGTAGAAGCTCGTCTCGAAATCGACCAGGTTGATGCTCATCGCGGGCACCACGGTCAGGTAGCCCATATAGAAGCACGTGTCATAGAGCGGATGGTGGCGCAGCCCTTCGCCGGTGGCCAGCCCTTCGAGTAGCCAAAAGACCCACTTGTCGGACCACAGCGACAAGCCGTAGGCCGTGCCCACGAAGAAGAGCACCCGGTGGCGCCAAATGCCGCGGAGCACTTCGCCGCTGCGCGGCCCCGGCGCCTCGACACCGCGCAGAATCATCAGGCTCATCAGCGCCACGACGACGAGATTGCCCATCGCATACGCCAGGATGAGATCCGAGAGCTGCGCGTTCGCGTCCGTCATGCGCAGCAGCACCAAGAACACCAGGGCGCCGCACAAGTAGACGAACAGCACCTTGTCGTGCTGACGGATCACGGTCAGCCACGCCATCGCAAGCCACGACAGGCTGATCGCGACATAGAGCAGCAGCACCGCGAGCGTCAGCCTTGGCTCAAAGCCGAGCCACAGACACAGCCCGAGACCGGTCATCGTCTGAATCGCCGCGACCACGATCATGCACGTCGCAAACGATGGCAGCAGCGCTCGGTAGTCGCCTGAGTAGAGGGCGTCTGCCAGGTAGCGCGTCGCCGCCATCTGCACACCCCCAACGCTGATCAAGCTGGCAGCAAAGGTCCAGCCGACGATCGACAGAAAGCCTTCGACCATCTGGTCGGGCATCCAGCCGGCCACGTAGCGCACCAGCAGCAAGGTCATCATGGTGACGACCCACGGACCCGCCGAAATCATGCCTGCGGCGACGTACGCGCGCAGTCGACCAAGCATGCTGCCGTCCTCGGAAACGAGGCGGCGAAGGTCGAAGCCGATACCCGCCATCTCAGACCGTCTCCTTTGCGGGCTTTTCGACGACCGGCTCGTCTTCGCCGTTGCTTGCTTCCCCAGGAGTCGCGGCCGCGCCTTCGATCGGCGACACATCGACGCCGGCTTCTTTCAGCCAGTACAAGTAGACCGAGCGATAGGCACCGATCATCTCGCTCTCGTCGTAGAGTTCGCGGACGCGCCGCTGCAGGCTGCGCCCCATGCGTAGGCGCAGCTCGCCGTCATCGTGCAGCTCGCGGACTGCGCAGGCCACCTCGCCCGGCGACGCAATGGCCGTCAGGATGCCTCCTGTGCCGATCGATCGGTCCGCCGCCGTTCGCCCCTCGAGCAGCTCCCGGCAGCTGCCGACATCCGTCGCAACGACCGGAACACCCAAGGCGCCCGCTTCGAGGATCACCAGCGGCTGGGCTTCGGAGATGCTTGTTAGCAACAGCACGTCGCACTTGACGAGCTCTTGCCGCACGTTGACGGCACCTTCGAATCGCACCACGTCATCGAGACCAAGATCCTTCGCGAAGGTCAAACAGCCTTCTGCATAGTCCGGGTCTTCATTCATCGGGCCGAGGATGCGCACCAGCAGGTTCGGCACGTCGCGCGCCAACAACCGCATCGCCGCAAGAACGGTTCGCACGTCCTTGATGGGCGTCACCCGGCCAACAAACGCCACCGTAAACGGGCTGTCCGCAGCGCGCGGTTGCGCGTGCTCAAAGGCAGCCGTCAGCGACGCAACGTCGACGCCGTTGGGCACAATGTCGATCTTGTCAGGATCGGCGCCGTCTGCGATCTGAGCTGCCTTGTTGTCGGCATACAGCGTGAAGATGCGCGACGACTGCTCGTAGCAACACCGGCTCATCGCTTCGAAGTGCTGGTTCCAGAACTGCCGAAAATACGGCGCTTCGCGATCGACGACGTAGTCTTCGTGCTCGCCGTCCTGGATCCAGTTCGCCGAGTAGATCTCGATGCGACGCTCTTTCGTGTAGATGCCGTGCTCCGTCAAGATCATCGGCCGCTGCCACTGCGCGCTCGCCAGGGCTGCTAGCAGGCCTGCGTAGCCGGTCGAAACCGTGTGGTACATGCCGGCTCGAGGCACCCTGTGAAAGAGCAGCTCAACGAGCGGGCGCCACGCGAACATCCACGTCCAATAGAAGTTGAGGAAGCTCTGGCGCTGATCTTCGCGTTCGTAGCACTCGACCAACGCATCCCAACACGGCTGGCTCGAAAGCACGTCGTCAGGTCGCAGTCCTTCTTCCGCAAGCTCGACGAACAGCGTGGCGATGCACTGCAGCTGATGCATCGTGCCCGCCCGAATCTGGAGCAGCCCCGCCCAAACCTCGCGCAGCCGCTGCTCGTGCCTGCGATCGGGCATCGTCGGCTCGCCGCCGGTGGGGGGCATCAGGCCACACTGCTCCAAGAACAGCACGTTCTCAGGCATCTTGTAGGCCGGATCCGATCCGTAGTAGTCCACCTGAGGTGCAATGTGCACGAGGCCGAACGTGCGCTCCGGCATCTCGCTGATCAGCCGGTGCACCCACGACGACACGCCGCCCATGACAAACGGATAGGTGCCTTCGAGCAGCAAGACGATTTCGGCGCGGTCGTCGTTGCTCACGACGCCACCTCCGCAAAGAGACCATCGACCACGTCATCCGGCGCCATTGACTCCAGCTCGACAGCCGAGTGAATCTCGCGTTCGGCGCGCTCGGCCGCGTCCTCAAACAGCTCGTCGAGCCATTCCGGAAGGTTCTGGCCAAGCGCCAGGAGCCGCTCGGAGACAGCTTCGCACGTTCGCCGATCCCGACGGCGAAAGCCAATCTCCGCCCGCAGCAAGTCGTAGCCACGAGGAAGATCCGTAGGCCAGTTGCCGACGATTTGCCAAGCCCGGTCCAGCAGACCGACCTCCGCCATCACCATGGCCGAAATGCGCTGCGAGTCGAAGCTCTGCGCATCGATGGTCATGGCGCAATCCGATGAACGGTGCGCCTTCTCGAGCCAGTACTCGGCCATGTCGTCGTCAAGCGCACCGCTCGTTGCATACAGAAAACACGCTTCCGCGTGCCGCGACAGCGCCGCAGCCTTGTCCGCGGCGTAGAGATCGTCGATCTCGTCCGCATGATCGCGCAGCTGCCGAATCCGGCGTTCGTTGCGTTCGCCAATATGCGCGAGCTCCGCATACGCGCAGAGCCGCAGCTCCGCTTCGGGATCGCGCAAGAAGCGACGCAGCAGCACGGCGTAGCGAGGTTCGCCGATGCGGCCCAGCTGCCGCAGCAGGTTGCGCTTTTCCTCGAGGGTTCCATGGCGCAGAACGTGCGCATGGCTGACTACTCGAAGTTCGTGTTCTAGGTTGGGCCGCGTATCGACGACAACGCTCGGCAGCGTCGATTCGAAGGCAGCGTGTGCGTTTTCATTTGCTGCACGCGGCCGCCAACACAGCGTGACACCGACAACCGCAGGTCCAACGATCGGTGCGATCAAGGCCAACAGCAGCGCGATGTCGCCAACGCATGGCGCTGCACCGGCAAGGCGTACGGCACGCGCCGTCATCAACGCCGCGCCAACGTGTAGGGCAATCGACACAGCTGCAAGCTCGACGGATTGCGCGTGCCACATGCCAAAGCCGCCGGCGCAGCCGGCCACGCTTGCCAGAACCCAGACGAGACGTGCACGCCAAGCCGCCGCGAGGGGCTGCCCGGATTCGTCCGGCCGCGCCGCTTCGAAATCGCTCACGGCCGTTCCTCCGAATCGGGTCCGGGCGCATGCGGAGGCGAGGACTGTGGTGCCGCTTCAGCCGGATCCGAATCACGTGGCAACTGCAGCTGTTGCCGCAAGCTCTCACCGAGCTTCTGCAGGGCCTCGACTTGCGCCAGGAAACTCTGCATGCGCGGATCCGCCGCGGCGCCCGCATCCTGTGCCGCGTCGTGCGCAGCGGTTTGGCCTTCTACCGAGCGTTCGTTTGGTTGCCCAACGTTGCGATCCGCAAGGTCTTGGTCGAGTGCGCGTCGAAGACCTTGTCGGAGCTCATCGCCGGCATTTCCACGTAGCGCCGGATCCGACTGTGAAAGCAGTTCCCGCATCGCTTCCCGCGCTGCTTCGCGCACGGCATCGGTAACGTCTACTACAACCGAGTCTTGATCGTCGTCATCGCGGCTGTCGCCATGACGGGAGTCGTCGGCGTCCTCAGCGACGTCCTCAGCGGTCTCTTCAGCGGCCTCTTCAGCGATCGGTGTCTCAAGGGAAGCCTCCGGGGGAGCCTCTTCGGCGACAGAACCCGACTCTGGATCAAACGACCCGAGCCAGCCTAGACCGTCCCGCACGCTCTGCGATGTTGGCGCACCGTCACTGAAGAGCGGCTCGGCACTCGCCCCCATCTCGCCAAACTCCGCCATGGCATCCGCCAAGTGATCGAGTTCGACCTGCGAGATGACGGGTTCATCATCGACTCGTTCGTCCACGCTGCCGCCCAAGACATGCATGAGCACGTCCTTGACGTCCATATCGGCCAGGGCCAAAAACTCCGACTCGACGTTTTGGAACAGCTCGCCAGGCATCGAAGCCGCCAGGTCTTCCTTCAGTCGCTGCCAAATACGGGTTGCGTCCAGGCACGAAGTGCACGGCAGCATGACGATGCATCGATCGCTGCCGAGCACGTAGATGCCGTCGGTAACCCGCAGGTTCTCGCCGACGTTGTTCCACAAGTGACGCGCCAGAATCGGTGCGACGCTGATGCCGCGATCGCTGGACCGATACTCGATGATGTTGAGATCCCACTCACGGCGGCGCGCGAGTTCGACCTCAAGACGCAAACGGCGCACGAAGTCTTTGGCCGTGCCGCGCCGCTGCGGATGCGGATCGGGAACGGGACATCGAATCGGATCGTTGGAGCCCGGTTCGGCAAAGAAGAACCTGGCAACGTCGGGAAGCGTGTCGGCGAGCTTTGGGTAGACGTCGCCAACGGAGAAAACGCGCATCTCGACGTTGCCGAGCGAGTCATCCACGAGCGCATCAAATCGGGCCTTGAGTCGGTCGGACACGGCTTGTCCGTGCGACGTCTGGCAGCCCGTCATCACCAGCATGTAGCTGCCGGCAAAACCAAACCGGTAGGCGTCATCGGTTTGTCGGATCGCCGCACCGAGAACGCGTGTCGCGGTCGCTTCTAGGCTTTCGACTTCGTCCTCACGACTCGACGAGGCATCGTGCAGCCGCACCGCCACCAGCACCGTTTCGACGCCGTAGCGAGTGCGCCGGGCGTCTTCTAGATAGAGGCGTTCGCTCAGCTGCTCGGCCGTACCGATCGACTTGCTGGCTTCAAACGCCTGCTTCACCGACTGCCATGTGACTTCGCGGGCCTGTCCGATATCGGTGCGACGCAGCGTCGTCGCGACCCATGTCGCAATGCCCAAGAACGTCTTGATCGTGTCCTGGTCAAAGCGCTGCGGCGGCATTTCGTCGACGCAGAGGACCGCCTTGACGACGCCGCTCGTGTCGGCCAAGGGAGCGACGAGCAGTGGCTCGCCGGGCTTGGCACCGTCATCCTGCAGACCGACGACCGGACGACCCTGTGCAACCGCCTGCTGCAAACGCTCACTCGCGCGCATCGCTTCCAAACGCACGCGGCGCTCGCCGTCCGACCAGCCGCGCTGCGCCGCCAAATCGAGCAACTCGCCTGGCAGCACGTAGAGCACCGAGCACTTCGACGCGCCGCAGAAGTCCCGCAGCATGTCCAACGGCACATCGAAGATCTTGTCGTCGGACGAGCCGGTATTGCTCGCGACGGTCAGCATCAGGCTCTGGAAGTCGAACGAACGGTCAAAGATGCGCCGCTTGAGCTCGCGATTGGCTTGGCGCAGCAACGCAACATCTTGCTGCTGCTCGCCAACCTTGACCGACAGCGACGATTGTTCGCGACGCGCCTCCAGACGATCTTGGTGGATGCCGTCGCGAGCCTGCCCAAACAGGAAAGCGACCACCAAGAAGAGACAGCTCGGCCAAAGCACGGCGGACTGCTCCAGCATTTCGATGCCGTAACCAAACGCATAGGCGTAGCCGGCTGCGTGCAGGATCGTGGCGCCAAGCGCCGCCGGTATGGCCAAGGCCACGCCACCACGCACGGCGCCCCAGAGCACCAGCAGCCAGAGTGGATTGGGGTGCACGCCGAAGAACCCGATGCCGCCGCCAACCAAGAAGCGCTCGATCAAGACGCAAGCCAGCGTCAGCAGAGCAAGTTCGACCACACCGCCGGTCGCCGGTAGCCCGGCCGCGGCGCATGCTTCAGTATCCGGCGACCCCACTCCGGCGGCGCCCTCTTGTTCGGGTCCAGCTGGTTCGGGGCTCGTGTCGGCGGTGCCGGCATGCGCTTGGCGCGATGGGGGCGAATCCTGTTCGTCTCGAAGCCCGGCTGCACTCCGAGCGTCGGCCGACTCTTGGTTCTCGCTTGGCCCGCCGCTTTCCTGGTCCAGCGTATCCGCAACCGAGGCGGTAGCCGCGACGGGCTGCGCGACACCGGCAGAACCGCCGTCGATTGGGGCACCGTCTACGAGCAGCTGTTCGAGCAGTTGGCGCTTTACCATCGCACAACCCCCTCGAGGCGAAACTGATCGACTTCGCCATCCTGCACGCGTCCCAACGCCGCACCGTGGCTCACACCGGCAGTGAGCTCGCACCAGCGACGCGGGCGCCAGGTGATGGCCGCATCCACGCCCCAAATTGCGCCATCGCCATCGAGATCGAAGCCTGCATTGGCGGCCACCGAACAGCCGAACTGTCCCGCGAAGCGACGATCAAAACGCGTCGCGAAGATCAGGTGGTCGTCGTTCTTTGCAATGGGCAAAAGACGCGGCAGATCGTCGCCCTCGAACAGTCGCGCCGTTTGCAGCGAGACCCACGCCGAGCCGAGCCACGCGCGCTCCGGCTGCTCCGGCTGCTGATCATGCACAAACGGCGAGCTGGGTCCCGTCGGCAGCGTATGCACGGCGAATGGCGGTGCGATCGCTGCCGGCCCATTCCAGAAGCGATGCCCAACCGACACTTCGCCGCGAGCGCGCCAATCGCCGAAGCCACCCTGCATCGGAACGTCGATGTCGACGCGATCGATGGCGGCCATCCCGCCATACCACCAACCCGGCGCAAACTCAGAGTAGACGTTGGCCGAAAGCGTCGAGCGTCGGCCGCCGAGTTCGGGCGCGGCGGCGGGATCCGTCCACAGTTCGTTGATGCCCAGCCGCAAGCCAAGCGAAGCGAATGGCGCACGATCTACGAACTGCGCCGCGACGAAGCCGCCGACAGCAGCGTTGCCCGGAGCTCCCGGTGCCGTGAGCAAACCCGCGGCATAGTGCTCGCCCGGCGCGCGGCGCCACGTCATCGCGACGTCGAACAAACCCGTGTCGATACGCTTGCCGACGCCTCCAAGCGCCGCCGCCGCGCCGCGATAGCTGCCGCTACCTACGCGCGCGTTGAGTCGCATCGCGTTGGGCAGTTCGACGCTGATGCCCGCCGTCGTCTCGAGGACGCGGTCCTCACCCAACCTGACAATGCGCGCCGTGCCAACCGCCGCTGTCGCAACCCGGTCCCACGCCTGCTGGGTTTCACGCTGCGCGACCGGGTTGTCGCGCTCGAGCTGTAGCCACCGTTCGTAGGCGGAGAGCGCTCCGCGCCAGTCACCGAGCTCGGTCCGCACGTCGCCGAGCGTTTGGCTCAGCGCAGCATCCGCACCGAGGCGCTCGATCGCGTCGATGTAGAGCTGTTCTGCTGCCGCCAGATCGCCGCGGCGGCGGGCAATCTCGCCGCGCAGCAGCGAGACTCGCCGAGAGTCTGGCTGGCTGACGGCCGCCAGGTCGACGAGCCCGCCGGCCTTGCCGAGCTGGCCAAGCGACAGCGCCAAATCGGCGTAGTCGAGCACCAGATCCATGTCGCGGGGATTCGCCGCGACCAGTTCGCGATAGGCAACCGCCGCCTCCGCGCGTCGCCCAAGGCGCACCAGCGAGACCGCGATCCGGCTGCGCATCGCGTAGTCCGGCTGATCGATCCGCTGCATCTCGAGCAGGGCCGTAGCGTGCAGCGACACGCTCTGCGACTCTTCACCAAGCGCGTAGAGCACCTCGCCAAGCTGGAAGCGCGCGAGCGGCGAAGCCGTTCCACTGGCCTCGGCTCGATCGATCCGCCGCGTCAGCAGCTGGGTCGCAAGTTCGGGCTTGCCGGTCCGAACGTAGATCTGCGCGAGGCGAAGCGATGCCGTCTCATGCTCGGGCTGGGCTTTGAGCACCTCGCGATAGAGCGGCACGGCGCGCTCATCTCGGCTTCGATAGAACAGCTCATCGGCAGCGCGAAGGCGGTGTTGCCAAGTCGCATCCGGATCCTTCGCAAGCCGCTCGAGCAAGGCGACGCCCGCGTTTTCGCGCCCCAATGCAAACAGCGAATCAACCAGCAGCGGCACCGCTGGCGAGTGGATACCGGCTTCTTCGTAGAGCCCAAGCCAGACCGGCAAAGCCGCTTCAACCCGACCGACGAACGCCAGCAGCTCGGCGTGCGCCAAGCGGTTGTCGTGGTCGGAGGGTTCGAGCTGTGCCAGGCGACGCCGCGCCGTGATCTCCGCTTCGGGCAACGATGCCCACCCGGCGCGCTGGATCCACAAACGAACGAGGTCGGTATCTTGCGGATAGCTCGCGGCCAGATCGGCAGCTGCAACGGTTGCCTCCGCCGGCGAGCGCTCCAGATCGACGAGCTCGATGCGCAGCTTGCGCGCCGCCGGGTCGTCCTTGTGCTGCGCGAGCAGAAACTCCGCCGTCTGCCGAAACGCTGGCTCTTTGAGGAACGGACGAAGGCGGTCCAGCACGTCGGCAACCACGCTGCCCTCTTCGCCGGACATGCTGAGCGACAGCGCCAGCCGCTGTGCCTCGATCGCCTGTAGACGAAGCTCCGGCGGCAGCTGCTTGCGGAACGCTTCGGGGTCGGCCAGCGCCTCTTCGCGCCGGCTTTCCAGCACGCTGGCCAGGCCCGGCTGGCGCAGCGCGTAGCGCAGACTGATGACTTCGCGCCAAAGCTCTTCGTTGCCGGGTTCTACTGACAGACGTCGCTGCAGCACTTCGACCAGCCGGTCCGGGCGGTCGATGCGCCGGTACAGGATCTCGAGCTCCGGCAGCACGCCTTCTGGATCGAGCAGCGACGCTCGTTCGAGTTCGACCGCGGCACGGTCTACCTGCAGGTCCGTCAACCGGTGGCGGGCTAGACGTTCGAGCCACGGCCGCGGGTCCGGCGCACGAACAGCCGCGCGGGTGAGCATCGTCAGCCCCTGCTCGACAAAGCCCGCTCCGAGCGCGGCATCCGCCGCCGCTTCGGCTTCGGCGATCTCGGCCGCATTGCTGGCAAGAGCCATCGCGTGGGGCAGCGCCTTTTCAACTTCGTCGATGTAGGTGTAGAGCTCGATCAGGCGCGCGCGGTCTGCCGCGTCCTCCTGTTGCTGGATGAGCTGCTCGAGGGCAGCAATCTCGACGTCGGGACGACTCGTCCAAGCACCGAGCTGCGCGAGCTGGCGCAACACGCTTTCGTCATCGCTCGCGGCCAGGCCCGCGACCTCTGCAACCGCAATGGCCTCGTGCAGCAGACCGTTCGCGACGCACTCCGCCAGCAGCTCGCCGGCGACCGCCGCATGGTCGCTATGCAGCGAAAACGCGCGGACGAGCCAGCGCCAGCGCGCTCGCATGCGGCCTCGCTCGGCAAAGGCGTCGCTGAGGCGCATCAGCTCGACGGCAGAGACGCTCTGGCCGTTGCGCACGCGGCGCGCATATTCCGCAGCGTGCGCATCGATCGCCTCTGGCGCGCGCGATGCATCGGCAAAGAAGCCTTCCACCGGCCTCCCTTCGGCGAGCGGAACAAGATCGTGCAGACGCGCAATCAGCGCGTCGCGAGCGCCGAGAGCTGCGCTGGTATCGACCGACACCTGCAATGGCGACAGCGGCAGCGGCTCGAGCTCACGGGCGAAGCGGTCGACAAGCTGCCGAACCATCTGGGGCAGGACGGTCTCGACGTCTTCGCGGAGAATTTGCAGGGCGCGGACCACGTCGCCGGTCGCCCGCGCACGGCGCATGCGGTGGCTGTCGCCGTAGAGCGCTTCGCCCGTTTGACGCACAACGCGCACATCCGCCGGGTAGGGCGACGGTAGCGCGACCAGAAAGACCATCGCGAGACCGATCACGAACGTGAAGCCGGCAATCTGGGTGCGCGTCAAGGTTACGGCAGCCATGCGCGCACCTCGCTCGTTGGGCCGCTGACGCGACGCTCGGGCAACGCGATCTCGCAGCGCCCCTGCGAATCGCATGCAATGCTGCGCACTGCGCCATCAAGCGCGACCTGTAGCTCGGCGCTCGGCGGAGCGCCGGCAAGCACGATCGTGCGCGAACCGAAGCCGCCAACGCTGAGCTGAATCGATCGGCCATCCATCGCACGGCTCGCAACGCCGCAGCTAGCCTGCTCGACAAACAGCCACGGCTTCACGGCTTGGCTTCGCTTGCCACCGTCGACAAACGACACTTCTGCGGACGCCGCAGCGAGATCGAGAAACAGCCTCTGGCCGAGGCGGCGCGCACCAAGCAGGCCTTTGGATTTGGCCCAGTCGATCGCGCCTGGATCGATATCAAAGCGCACCGTCCGGCACGTCTCGAAGCCGGCAAACGCGTAGCCCGTGGCCGTGCGGGCCATCCGGCACGATGACTGGGCGTCGAGCACGCTGGCGGCGTAGGTCGACGCATAGACCGGGATCGTGTTCTCCTCGCGAACCCAGCGCCGCAGCAAGCCGTCAAACGCAGCCGCGCGGGCCGGATGCTCGACCGAGTAGAAGTGGCAGTAGACGTTCGCTGGTTTCAGGATGCGCGCGCCGCCGGTTCGCTCCAGCGTCGTCGACACGTGCGCAAAGGCGCCGGGCATGCTCGTGAAGAAGCCGTCGAACTCATTCTCGTTGGCGGCCCCGGCAAACACCTGCCATTCGCCGTCCAACGAACGCCCCCAAGGCGACACAAAGCCGACGCTGTCGTAGAGAGCATCGACGCGAAAGAGCCCGCCGTTGAGGTTGTAGCAGCCGGCTTCGCGCGCCGCGCGGAGCGCTTCGACCTTTGGGTTGGCCGCACCCGACCAGAACATTACCCGACAACGCTTGCCGGTCGGCGCAATCCAGCGATCCAAGAACGCGATCGACGCCCGCACTTCCTGCGCCATGTCGTGGCGGAAACCCGGCAGGTCGCGATACCACACGACCGTGCGCGGCAGCGAACGAGGATTGAGTCGGCGCCGCCAGTTGAGCGGGTGCAGCACGCTATGGCTCGCGAGCTCGACCCATGGACGCTCGACGATCTCGCGCGCGACCTTCATGCGCTCGTTGGGCTCCGCCGGCTGCAGATGATCCGTAAGCGATGCGACGACGTAGCTGATCGACATCGGCATCGGCCACGCATCGACGACCCGGTCGCGAAAGACCTCGCCGCAGTTTTGCCCGCGAACAACGGTGCTTTGGCTCTCGAAACCATCGCCATCCACGTGCAGCAAGAACATCCGTCGGCCGTGCTTCACGCACGGATCCGGGGCCGGCAGGTGCTGCACGCCGAGCGCTTCCGCCAAAAACGCAAACGGATCCGCATACCAGCGACGATCGAGGGCAACGCCGCCAGGACGCAAGAACCACGGCTGCAGGCCAATGCCGCCCCACGAGCCCGTCACAACCGGCGTGCGCACGCGCTTTGGCGTGCGCTTGTCGACGGTCTCGATCCAGGCGCGGCTGTCGCCGTCGACGATCCACGGGCCAAAGTGAATGCGTTCGTAGACGGGCTGCGACTCAAACGGGTAGACGTGCGGGCGCGGCATGCGCACGTCGATGACGCTGGGGTCGGCGACCGCAAGCAGATCGTGATCGAGCCCAAAGCGATTCAGGTGGCGCCGCAAGCGCGCGCCGCGATCACCGTTCGCGAGCGGCAGCAGGCTGCCGAAGTGCACCATCTTCAGGTTCGGATCCTGCGCCTCCAGCCATGGCCAGAACCATGCCGGCAGTTCATCGTTTGGCTGCAACCACGTGCCGATGGCGCGCACGCGGGTTGCATCCACGTTCTCGGGTCTGCCGGCATCGAACGGGTGCTCAACCAACCGCATACCCAGATGGTTGAGCGGCATCTGCAGGAACGTGAACGCCAAGTCGGCGTGTGCCAGTTCGAGATCGGCGGTGACCTGTGGCACGACCAAGAGCACGTCGCGCGCCAACTCACGCGCGGCCCGAAACGCAGACGCATCGGGAGCGCGGGTCTCCGCAATCGGGCTCGCAGGGCGCAGCGTTGGACCGGACGTTTGTGCCGTCACCACGGCAAAGCCGATAGACAGACAAAGCAACGCGCGGACCAACCTCGCGGCAGGCTGATGATGAAAAAGTCGCAACTTCGATCGATGCTCTCGCTACACCCATCGACAACGGCTGCACCCGCCCTTGATACGGTCGCATTCGATCCGTCATCAAAGTCGCTCCCCAAGCGGACTTGGGGACGTTATTTAGGGTTAGCGAGCAACTGTTTCTTGCTGCTCCTCGCCGCTCTGGGCGCATGCCACAGTCCGCGACTTAAGGTTGTAGAGCCGACGGAGTTAGACATCGCGGTGCTCGCTCCGGTCAAAAACTGGGCGATGCAGCTGCAGGGCCTCCAGAGCGAAACTGCGATGCGCGCCCTCGAGTCTGCGAGTGTCGACATGTTGGTCATCGAGCCGATTCGCAGCCAGCGCGGCCTGTCGGACTTTCCAACAGCACGCCTCGTCACGCGCCTGCAGCGCAGCGAAGGTGCGACCCTGCCGCGCAAACGAGTCATCGCGTATCTAAACGTCGGCCAAGCAGAGGACTACCGCTCGTACTGGCAGCCCGACTGGCGCGCGCCCACCGAATCGCAGCCGGGCTCGCCCGCGTTTCTCGTCGGCCTCGACCCCGATGGCTGGGTCGGCAACTACCCGGTCGCCTACTGGCGCAGCGAATGGCAGCAGCGGCTGTTCGGCCAGCCTGACGCGCTGCTCGACCAAATCGTGGCCGACGGTTTCGACGGCGCCTACCTCGACTGGATCCTGGCCTTTGGCGACGCCAACGTCATCGCCGCCGCCGAACGAGACGGTGTCGACCCGGTCACGGCGATGGTCGACCTGCTCGACGAGATGCGCCGCTACGCGCGCGAACGCTATCCGCTGTTCGCTCTGATCGCACAGAACGGCATCGCGCTCTACGAAGCGGACTCTCGCCTGCTCGGCTGCGTCGATGCGCTGTCCCAGGAGGACGTTTCCTTCCGCGGCCTCGCGAGCGCAAGCTGGGACGAGCCGAACTCTGGCGACATCGCCTCCGCGCCCAGCGGTGAATGGTCCACCGACCGCCTTTGCCAGCGCCTCGCCAACGTGCGGCAGCAAGGCTTGCCCATCTTCACGCTCGACTATGCGGTGAAACCCGACAACCAGGTGCTGGCGACGACGACAAGCCGCGCGCACGGCTTCGTTCCGTACATCTCGCGGACACCGCTGGATCGCCTGGCCGAGCCGGCGGCACCAGCCCGCTAGCGGCGTTGCACGTCGCGGCGAAACGCGATTTGCTCGAAAGTCTGGCGGAGCCCGCGGGGACTTCCCCTCAACGACCCGTGAGCACAAACTGCTTCGAGTCCATCGTGAACATCCCGCCCATTCAGCGCCGTCCTACCGCAGCAGGATCCGCGGATCGGACCCTCCAGCGGCTGCGTGCGGCCAAGGCTGGCAACGGCGAAGCCTACGACGCTCTCTTCGCCGGCTCCGTCGACCGGCTGCAGCTGTTTCTGCGCGTTCGCTTAGGCAACGGACTGCGGCGATTTGAGGAGTCGGTCGATCTGCTGCAGGAGACCTACTTGGCTGCGCACCAGGCGTTTGCAGACTTCTCGGTGCCTGCGAGCGGCGATGCGGGGCGCGCGTTCTTCGGCTGGCTCTGCGCCATCGCCGAAAACTGCATTCGGCAGCGAGCCGACCACCACGGCGCCAAGAAGAGGCGCGCGCCATCCAACGCTGCGGCCCAACGCTGCTCGCGCGTGTTCGAGAGCATTGCGGCCGGCACGCTGGGCCCGGCAACACGCGCCGAGCGACTCGACGAGCGGCACCGCATCGCGAGCGCCATGCTCGCTCTCGACGAAGATCCACGTGAGCTGCTGCTGCTCCGCCATTTCGAAGGCCTGGGCTACGGCGAGATCGCACGCCGGACCAAACGAAGCGAATCAAGTGCCCGCCGCGACGTTGCCGCCGCGCTCCAACTGCTCGGCAAGCAGCTCGCCCCTGGGCAGCAGGAGATGTCGCCATGACATCGCACCACGACACGCAGGCTGCGGCCGATGCGAGCGGACCGCTCGAGCAGGCGTGCGCAGCGCTTGAAGCACGGCTTGCGCGAGCCGAGACCGTCGACATCGCGTCGATCGCGACCGCGTCCGGAGCCGAACCAGGCGCTGTCGCCGAATGCGCCCGCGGCCTGCGCGCGCTGGACATCGCGCTCCATGAAGACACGACGGAGGACACGGCACCGCCGCCGCAACTCCCCGCCGACTACGAACTGCGCGGCGAACTCGGCCGCGGCGGCATGGGTATCGTGTACCGCGCCTACCAACGCTCGCTGCAGCGTGAAGTCGCGCTCAAGGTGCTGCGTCCGGGCGAGCGCATGTTCGGCGCGGCGATGCAGCGGTTCCGCCATGAGGCCCAGAGCCTGGCACGGCTGCGCCATCCGCACATTGTCTCGATCCACCAGGTGGGCGAAGACGGCCGCGACGTTTGGTTCACGATGGACCTGGTCGACGGCAAGACCCTCGCCGAGCTGTTGGAGCCACGCCGTATTCCGGTCGCTCAGACCGTGCGGCTTGTGCGCCAGGTTTGCGACGCGATGGCCTATGCCCACGGCCAGGGCGTGGTGCACCGCGACCTCAAGCCGGCGAACATCCTCATCGCCGAACGGGAAGAAGGCGTTCTGGACGCGTTTGTTGCCGACTTCGGCCTGGCCCGCGACGCTGCGGCTGCGGCTGCCTACACGCTCAGCGGACAGCTGCTCGGCACACCCGGCTACATGAGCCCAGAGCAGGCGCTGGGCCACACGCACGACGTAGGCGAGCGATCGGATGTCTACGCGCTCGGCGTCATCCTCTACGAGTGCCTGGCCGGCAGCGGGCCGTTCGCCAACCTGCCGCTCGCGCACATGCTGCATGCAGTCGCCGAAGGCACGCCGAAACCCCTGCAGGAGGCAGCTCCCAGCGTGCCGCGCGAACTCGCTGCCATCGTCCACAAAGCGATGGCCAGAAAACCGCTCGACCGCTTCCAAACGGTGCAGGCGCTGGCGCGCGAGCTGAAGCGCTTTGCCGACGGCGAACCGGTGAAAACGCAGCCGCCGTCGCTCCGCGACCGCACCCGCACCGCGGTGCTCAAGTCGCAGCGCACGGTCGCCATCGTGACCCTCGCGATCACCACAACGGCCATGCTGACGTGGTGGCTCAGCGCACCGTTCGTCGCGCGCAGCAATACGCTGCAGCAAGCGCGCGAACTCATCCGCCTCGGCGAACCAACCGCAGCTGTGGCGCTCTTTGATCACATCGCAGACGAATCGCCGTTTGAGCCGGTGTCGCTACACGAGGCCGTCGAGTATGCAGCGGCCCTGACGCGGTGCGCGGGCCGCAGCATGCTGTTGGATCCCGACAGCAAAGACCCAGCCGCGCAGAGCATCGCCTTCGCCGAGCGAGCGGTCGCGGCGATCGAACCTTGGATCGAACACCTCGACGTCTGGCCCGTTGCCCAGCAACGCCTGCCGGCGCAGCCCGACCTGCAGCAGCGCGCGCGCCTCGAGTGGCAGCGTGCCTCTGCGTGGTGCGGCAACCTGCTCAAGATCGAAGCGCAGGATAGCAATGCCTGGCTGTGGCCCACCCAAGCCGCCGATGGCGACCAGGACGCGCTGCTCGCCAGCCTGCCGCTGATCTTTCGCAGCGACGCGCTGTGGCAGCCGATCCAGACACGTCATGGCCTCGATCGCCGCATCGTGCTCGCCGCTCTCACGCACTTTGGACAGCTTCCGGAAAGCACGCAGTCGGCCATCCAATCGCGCCTCAGCGATAGCCGCAGCCTTCTTCGCCACACCAACCGGGCCTTTGAGCTGCAGCTCACGCACCACATGCGTTCGGACAACGGCTCTGTGGTCCAGGCCGCGGCCGCCGTGCTCGCGGTTGCGACTCGCGGCACAACGATGGCTGTTGGCGGTTCGACCAAAGGGCCAAGACGAAACATCGGGGCACTCAACAACGCCGCGCTTTGGGACCGGCTTGACCGCTTGCCTCAGCTCGAGGCGCGCCGAGAAGCCGTGCGTCTTGCCGCCGACAGCCGCATCGACCACCCCGGAACGTTCCATCCGGTGGTCTGGTCCGCGACCGGCCAGCACTGCGCCGACGCCAAATGGCACGCGTGGTGGGACGCAAACGGCGAAAAGGATCCTCGCCAGTGGCTGATCGACTTGCTCGGCCTCAAGGTCCGCCGCAGCCGCTTGACGCCGGAAAAGGCGTTTGAGCTGTGGCGCGAGCACGAGGTCGAGATCGCGCGCCGCGGCACGCGCACGGCGGAGTTCGAAAACTACGCGTCGCTGATGCGGCTGACGCTGCCGCGCAGCGCCGAGCGCTGCCTCAGCAATCGTTTCGAAGACTGGCAGGCGCTTCTGGGCTGGTAGCGACCTTCTCGGCCGGCGGCAAACTCGGCCGGCATCGAACTGAGCCGGCGGCGCACTGGGCCGAAATCGAACTGAGCCGGCGGCGAGCGCTTGCGAAGCTCGCCGCCAGCCGATCGATCTACAGGTCCTTCACTTCGCGGACGACACCTTCGAGCGCTTCCTTCGCGTCGGCAAACACCATCAGCGTGTTGTCGAGTTCGAACAGCGGGTTCTTGATGCCGGCATAGCCAGGGCTCAGCGAACGCTTGATGACGACCACCGTGCTGGCGTGGTCGACGTCGAGGATCGGCATGCCCGAGATCGGACCTTCCGGATCGCGCGCCGCCGGGTTTACGACGTCGTTGGCGCCCACGATGATGACCACGTCGGTGTTCTTGAAGTCGCCATTGATGCGCTCCATCTCCCACAGCTGGTCATACGGGACGTCCGACTCGGCGAGCAGCACGTTCATGTGGCCTGGCATGCGCCCCGCCACCGGGTGGATCGCGTAGCGCACGTTGACACCACGATCGGTAAGCAAGTCAGCGAGTTCGCGCACGACGTGCTGCGCCTGCGCCACCGCCAGGCCGTAGCCCGGCACAAACACGCACGACGACGCGCCATCGAGCAGCATCGCGACCTCTTCGGGGCCTGCCTGCTTGATGTTGTTGTAGTCGCGCGCATCTTCGGCAACGGCGTCGTCGCCGCCCATGCCACCGAGCAGCACGTTGCTGAGCGAGCGGTTCATCGCCTTGCACATGATCTTGGTCAAGATCAGGCCCGACGCACCGACCAGCGACCCGACAACGATCAGCAGCGGGTTCTGGATCACAAAGCCCGCAAATGCAGCCGCAATGCCCGAGTAGCTGTTGAGCAGCGAGACGACAACCGGCATGTCTGCGCCGCCGATCGGCATCACCAAGAACGCGCCGAGCGCGGCAGCCACGACAGCGAGCAGCAGCATGGCGATCACCGGCATGGTCGTGCCCGAGGCGAACACCATCCAGGCGCCGAACGCGATCGCGACGACACCGAGGATCAGGTGGAAGCTATGGCGCGCACTGCCTTCGACTGGGTGCGTAAGCTTTTTGCCGGTCAGCTTGCCGTAGGCGACAAAGCTGCCGGTCAAGGTGACCATGCCAATCAGGATGGCGGCTAGCGTCGCGATCGACGGCATGGCGCCGCTGTCGGCGATGGAGCGATTTGCGCCAGCGCCAAGGATGACGCCACCCATGGCGACGAGCGCCGAGGAAATGCCGCCAAAGCCATTGAGGCCGGCAACCAGCTCCGGCATCTCGGTCGTTGGCGTGCGCTTCGCGAGCGTCATGCCGATGAAGCCACCGGTAGCGACGCCACCGATGATCACGAACCAGTTGATGTAGCTGTAGCCGGCGATCAGCGTCGCCAGCACAGCGACGCCCATGCCAATCTCCGACAGGCGGTTGCCGAGAGCGCAGGTCTTGATGCTCGTCAGGCGCTTGATGCCAAAGACGAACAGCAGAGCAGAGACCAGGTACAGGAAGTTGGTGAAGGTCGTCACGTTACTTCTTCTCCCTCTTCTTGAAGGAGCCGAGCATCCGGTCGGTGACCATGTAGCCCCCGACGACGTTGATGGTCGCGAGCGTCACCGCCAGGAAGGCGATCAGGCCGGCAAAGAAGCCGCCGCCCGCCGAAATGATGATGGCGCCGACAATCGTGATGCCGGAAATCGCATTGGAGCCCGACATCAGCGGCGTATGCAGGGTCGGCGGAACCTTGGTGATCAGCTCGAAACCGAGCAGCGCCGCTATGGCGAAAATAAAGACCAGCAGGAAAGTTTCATCCATCGTCGCGTGCCTCAGTTGCCGGCCGCGGCAAGCGCCTGCGCCGTGGGTTCATGCCGAACAGTGCCGTCGTGCACGATGGCGACCGCGCCGAGAACTTCGTTCTCGACGTCAAACGTCACCGTGCCTTCCTTGTCGATGAACTCGCCGAGGAAGGCGAGCGTGTTGCGCGCATACATGCGCGAAGCGTCGGCCGCAACGCGCGCCGGCAGATTGGTCTCGCCGAGGATCGTGACGCCGTCGACGACGACCGTCTCTCCGGGCTTGCTGCCTTCGACGTTGCCGCCCTGGCCTGCCGCCATGTCGACGATGACCGAACCGGCCCGCATGGCCTTGCGCATCTCGGCCGTCACCAGCACGGGCGCCTTCTTGCCCGGCACCAGCGCGGTCGTGATCAACACGTCGGCGCCGGTGATGTGCTCGGTCAGGGTCTCGCGCTGCTTCTTTAGAAACTCCTGCGAGGTCTCCTTGGCGTAGCCACCGGTCGTCTCGGCGTTGGGCGGAGTGCCGGTATCGACAAACCTGCCGCCGAGCGACTCGACCTGCTCTTTGACCGCCGGCCGGATGTCGTTGGCTTCGACGACCGCGCCGAGCTTGCGCGCGGTCGAGATCGCCTGCAGCCCAGCGACGCCGGCGCCGAGCACCAGCACCTTGGCGGGGGTGATCGTGCCGGCCGCCGTCATCATCAGCGGGAACATCTGCGGCAGATGCACGGCCGCGAGCAGCACCGCTTGGTAGCCGCCGCAGGTCGCCTGCGAGCTGAGGATGTCCATTTTCTGGGCGCGGGTGATCCGCGGCATGAACTCGAGTCCAATCCCGGTAACACCTGCGTCGCGCAGGGCCTTGATCGAATCGAGCGCGTTGCCCGGAGTCAGCGTGCAGATCAGCTTGGCAGCCTTCTTCTGCTGCTTGCACAGATCGGCCGTTGGCACCTGGACGCCGAGCACGATGTCGGCGTCCTTGCGCGCACCAGCATCGACCAGCTTGGCGCCGGCCTCCTCATACTCTGCATCTACAAAGCCGGCGGCGAGGCCCGCGCCACGCTCCACCTGAACTTCAAGAGACAGCTTTTGCATGCCCTTGACGGTTTCGGGCACGGCGGCGACGCGCGCCTCGCCGTCGGCCGACTCTTTCGGCACGAAGATCACAGCCATATCGGGGTCCTTGCTCCAATCGCGAGTGGTAAGGCACCAGCGAACCAGATGCCGCCACGGTGCGCCACCGGGAATGCTCGATGCCATCGCCGGAATCGCATGACGATCGGCCCCGCGGTTCCGTTGGGTTCTGTCCGCGTCGCCGAATAGGCTTCGCCGTCGTGCAGAGCTTTGTTGCAGAACTAGCGGACCGCGTGCTCGCCGGCGCCGCGCCCATCGTGATCGGACTCGACCCGCGTCTGTCCGCCTTCCCTCAGGGGCTGCTGCCAGGCGCGGCTCCGGCCGCGCGCATCGTTGCGTTCTACCGTGAATGCCTGCCGGTGATCGCCAAGCACGCGCCGGCGGTCAAACCGAACATCGCCTTCTTCGAGGCGTATGGCTCCGACGGCTACCGCGCCTACGAAGAGGTTTGCCGGCAGGCCCACGAGGAGGGCCTGCTGATCGTGGGCGACGTCAAGCGCGGCGACATCGGCAGCACCGCCGAAGCCTACGCCGAAGGCCACTTCCGGATCGCGGACTCGCTGACGCTGCACCCTTACCTCGGCCACGATTCGATCGCGCCGTTCCTCAAGTGGTGTGCACCCGAGAGCGGTGGCCGCGCGGTCTTTGTGCTGGTGCGCACGAGCAATCCAGGCGCCAAAGACTTTCAGGATCTGCCGGTCGGCACGTCGGAAGTCACTTTTTGCGATTCGGTAGCAAGTGCCGTTCAGCAATGGGGTGACGGCTTGCCGCAGGCACACGGTTACCACGCCGTCGGCGCCGTCGTCGGGGCCACCTGGCCCGAAGAACTCGCGCGACTGCGCCGAGCGATGCCCAACTCCTGGCTGTTGCTGCCCGGCGTCGGCGCCCAAGGCGGCAAGATCGAGGATCTGGCCGCGGCCTTTGACGAGCGCGGCCTCGGCGCCCTGGTCAACCAGAGCCGCGGCGTCATGCAGTGCTTTTCTCCGTCGAACGATGACTGGCTGATGCGTATCGAGCAGGCCTGCGCGACGTTCGCTCGCGAGTGCCGTGCCGTTGCCCTCCAGAGCTCCCCCAAAAGCTCGTCCTGACCCACAACGTGACTTCGACCCTGCGCCATATCTCGTTTCGTCGCCTCGGCACCTCTGAGGTCCACCAGCGATTCCTCGAAGACGACCGCGACCTCAGCGAGTTTCTTGGCGTGCGCGCGACCAACGTCGAAGAGCTGCTGCAGCGCGCGCCCACCGGTGCCGACCGACTTGTGCCGCGCGACGAGCTGAGCGACTCGCTAGCCGCCTACGCCAAGCGCTTCGATGCACCCCAACAGGTGCTCGACAGCGCCGAAGCGCTGCGCAGCGACGACACCCACGTGATCGTCACCGGCCAGCAACCCGGGCTGCTCGGCGGACCGCTGTTCTGTTTGCACAAGGCCGCGACCGCGATCCGCACCTGCCGTGAGATCGAAGCCCAGGGCGGGCCGCGCTGCGTGCCGCTGTTTTGGAACCACAGCGACGACCACGACCTCGAAGAAGCCAACCGCGCCTTCCTCGTCAACTCGCAGCAGGAAGTGCAGCGCTACCGGCTCGACCTGACGCGGCACAACGAATCGCTGCGCCACCTAAGCGTCGGCCGCGATATCGAGCAGCTGCTCGAAGAAGTTCGCACCCTGCTGCCAGAGACCGAGTTCCACGAGCGGTTGATGGCAACGCTGAAGCCGCGCCACGCCGACGAGACGTTCGGCGACCTGCAGGCACGGCTGATGTTTGAGGTCTTTGGCCAGCACGGACTGCTCGTAATCGAGCCGCGCGACCTGCCGGAGAGTGCCTTTGCACCGCTCGAAAAGTGGTGGGGTCGCGCGGACGAAGTGCGCGAACGCGTCCGGCAAACGTGCGACGACCTGCACGACCTTGGGGTCGACATCACTCTCGATCCGGCCGCGACGATGATGTTCTCGATCCAAGGTGGCCGGCGCGAGCCTTTGGCCGATGGCGAGAAGGCGCCCGAACCGCGCAACCTCTCGCCCGGCGTGCTGCTGCGGCCGCTGTGGCAGGACGCCTGTTTGCCGACGATCGGCTTCGTCGTCGGCCCCGGCGAACTCAGCTACCTTGCAGCTGTCGCCCCGCTCTACCGACTGCTCGACGTGCCGCAGCCCGTGTTTTTGCCGCGCGCCTCGCTGACCCTGGTCGAGCCCCCGATGCAGCGCCTGCTCGGCCGCTTCGAGCTCGACCTCACCGACCTCGAACTGTCGCCCGAGCAGCTCGCCGACAAGCTGCTCAAGTCCGACGACGAAAGCGGCGGCGGCGACATCGAAGATTTGGTCGAGGCAGCCAAGAATCGGCTGGCGGAGGACCTTGGAGCGGTCGAAGGCAAGCTCAAGCAGCTCGACGCGTCGATGCTCGGCGCTCTCAACCGGGCGCGCACGAAGTCGGCCGAAGAGCTTGAGCGTCTGCAGACCAAGGTCCGCAACGCCCGCCAAAACCGCGAGGGCACCGGCATCAAGCAGCTCCGGCGGCTGTGCAATTCGCTGCGTCCACGCAGCCGCATCCAGGAGCGCGTGTTCGGCCCGATCACGTATCTGAATGCCTATGGTCCACGCTTGATCGACGAGCTGATCGCGGCCGCCGACCCGTTCAACATCGAGCACGGGGTGCTGGAGCTGTGATCACGGCGAACGATCCAAGCGAGCTGCCGGCCTGCAGCGTGCTGGCCTTCGGCCCGCATCCCGACGATATCGAAATCGCCTGCGGCGGCACGCTGCTGCAGCTGATGGCCAGCGGCGAAACGGTCGCCATGGTGGATCTCACGCGTGGCGAAATGGGCTCGAGCGGCACCGCCGCCGATCGCGACGCCGAAGCGGAAGCAGCCGGCAAGGCGCTCGGCGCCGTCGCGCGCTGCAACCTGCGTATTCCCGACACCGGCGTGCGAGACGAAGACGAGGCCGCAACCGCCCTGGTCGTCGCCGCCATGCGCGCCTGCCAGCCAAAGCTCGTCTTTGCGCCACACGAACGCGACGTGCATCCGGACCATTCGGCGGCCGCACGCCTGATCGGCCGGGCGCACTTTCTTGCCGGACTGCGCAACTTCCGGCCCGAGCTCGGCGCGAGGCGCCACCGCGCGCAGCTGTTGTTGCGCTATCCGACCAACCAGCTGGTCGAGCCAACGATCGTGGTCGACATCAGCGACAGCGCCGCTCGCAAAGCCGAGGTCGTGCGCTGCTACCGCTCGCAGCTTCAGCCGAAGGACACTTCGCATCTCGTCCAGGGCCTCGACTTGCTCGAGCGCACGCAGGTTCGGGAGCGCGCCTTTGGTGCGACCATCGCGGCGGTCGCTGGCGAAGGCTTTGTGCACGACGGACCGCTGCCCGTCCGTGCTCTCGAAGCGCTACTGGCCTGAGCCGGGCGCCGTGACAAACGCTGCTCCGTGAAAAACGCTGCTGTCACGGGTTTGGCGTTCCCGGCGCACGGGTGCGGAAGCGACCTTGCTACCAGCGACGTGGGCACGCCCTGAGCAGGCCACGAAGAACGAATCTGGCGAAACCCAGTGAACGTAAAGCACGCCGAGAACGCATGCCGATGCGCACCACATGCGGATTCTGATCACACTAGGCATCGTGCTAGCCCTCGCGATTGCTGGCGTCATTGGCTTCGTGGTGCAGCGCGAATCGTCACGCGACAGCGCCGGGTCCAACCAGAGCCTCAATCAGTCGACGGGCATGCCTGTCGCCACGATCTCCGAAGGGGAACGCGTCAATGTCGATGCCAACGTGCCGACATCCGGCCATACGGTCGTCATGTTTAGCGCCGACTGGTGACCAAGCTGCAAGCCCACGCGGTCTCAGTTGGAGGCCGTCGCAAACTCGCGCCCGAACATCTTCCTGCGCATCGTCGACATCTCGACGCGCGGCTCCGAAGCGGGTGCGCAACACGGCATCCGCGCCGTGCCGACGCTGTGGCTCTATAGCGATGGCAAGAAGGTCGCCGGCAGCACAAAGGAAACGTTCACCGTGCTGAACGAAATGCGCAACGGCGGCTAGGAGATACGCGGAACGCGTCGATGCCAGGCCTGATGGACAACCGCCACGACGAGACCCCCGCGCCTGCGCGCCGCGGCGGCAACCTCGGCACGTTCGATCCGTCGCGCCGGCAAAACGCCGAGCCAAACGAACAGACCGTTGGCGCCCACCGCGGATCGCCGCTGGGCTACGCCCCAAGTCCGTCGCCGAATCGGTGGCGCTACCTGCTCGGCGGTCTGGTGGCGGCGTGGCTGTTTGGCTTCATCCTGCCGCGAAACTTCACGTGGTTTCTGTCGGCCATTCCACACGAGATGGGCCACGCCACGTTCGGGTGCCTGCTTGGCCATCCTTCGTCACCCAACATCAGCTTGTCGGGCCACGCCTGGACCGGCATCGGCGTGCTGCGTCCCTGGCTTGCGTGGACCATCGCCGCAGCGTTTGGCCTATTCGCCATCGGCATGGTACGGCGGCCGCTGACGTGCGCGGCGCTGGCCGCAACCGCCGTGCTGATTCCGCTGTGTGCATTCACCGGGGTCTCGCAGATCTTGATCGCGGTCGGCGGACATGTCGGCGAACTGGCCTTTGCAACCTGGTGCTTCACGCTGGCCTGGACCGGCGGACAAACCGATAGCGCACAAGAACGGGTCGGCTCCGCCATGGCTGGCGCCCTCGTGCAGTTCGTCAACCTCAAGCTCTGCTTCGGCCTGCTAACCAGTGCCGCCGCGCGCAATCACTATGCGGGCAACGGCAGCTTGGGCCTCAAGAACGACTACTTGATCCTCGCGGAAGACCTGCTCGGCTGGCGTCTCGGATCGGTTGCGATGGTGATGTTCATCGCGGCGCTGCTACCGCTACCGCTCGGCGTGCTGCTCGGCATGTGGCGCCAGCGCGTCGCCGACTGAGGCCCAGCGCACGCCGCCAACAGGCCTCGAACAGGCGATAGATTTCGCGAATGGTCCGTAACGAGGCGGACAGGAAATCGCCGTGATCTGCAGATCTGCGTCTCCCCCGCGCCGATCTTCGCCGCTCACGGCCACCCCTTCTTTAGATGCTCCACACGACCACCCATCGATTCGCCGTCCCCACTTTCGCCACTGCGCTCATCCTGCAAGCCGTCATGGGCCAGACCGACGCTCCAGGAGCCGTGCAGCTGCAAAGCCGCGCAGCCGCAGCGTTCACGAGCAACTCGCCGAGCGGCAACGTCGAGATCTCCGGCAACGGGCGCTTTGTTGCGTTTGCCAGCCGCGCCAACAACCTGGTGCCGGGCGACACCAATGGCCGCACCGACATCTTCGTGCGCGACCGCCTGACCGGCTCGATCGAACGCGTCAACGTCTCCAACAGCGGCGTGCAAGCCAACGACCATTGTTACTACCCGTCGATCAGCGACGACGGAAACCGCGTTGCGTTCTATGGCTTTGCGACCAACATCGTGCCGGGCAACGCGACCCTCGATACGGTCTTCGTTCGCGATCGCGCTGCCGGCACGACGTTCCGCATCAACGGCATCGGTGGCTTCCCTGCCAACAACAAATGCGTCACACCGCGGATCAGCGGCGACGGCAACTACGTCACGTTCGAGACCACCGCGACCAACTTCGTTGCTGGCGATACGCCTAACACCGACTGCATGCTGGTGGAGATCGACACCGGCGCGATCTTCGCCGCGAGCCACGCAGCCAACGGCAGCGTCGGCAACGGGTTTAGCTTCTCGCCGGCGGTCTCGCGCGACGGTCGCTACGTCTGCTTCCACGGCACATCGAGCAATCTCGTTGCCGGCGACACCAACGGCGCGCGCGACGTCTTTCGATTTGATCGCATCACAGGGCAAACCATCCGCTGCAGCGTCAGCTCGGCTGGCGTGCAGGGGAACGGCCGTTCGTGGCGTTCGAGCATCAACGCGGACGGCCGCTACGTCGCGTTCAACAGCGCCGCCAACGTGCTCGTGCCCAACGACACCAACGGCACGTTCGACATCTTTGTGCACGACACCACGACCGGCTCGACCGAACGCGTATCGGTCGCATCCAACGGCGGCGAAGCCACCGGATTCAACTCTTCGCAGTGCTTTCCAAACGTCTCCGAAGATGGGCGCTACGTGACGTTCTTGTCGGATCTGAGCGGCATGGTCGCCGGCACCGGACCGGGCTTTCACTTTTACCGCCACGACCGCACCACCAATACCACCTTGCTGGTGGACACCGACGCAGCCGGAGTCGGCGGATCGCAAGGCGTCCAGGCGGCCTACAGCGATGGCGTCTTCTCGCATAACGAACGCGCCACGCAGTCCGCCGACGGCCAGGTCGTTGCGTTTACGAGCCGCTCGATCAACCTGTTCGGCGGCAACACCTTGCTCGACCGGGTCTACGCCAAAGACCTCGGCATCGCAGCGACCAGCCCTGGTCCCGCGATGGTCGGCGGCAGCGCCGTCACGGATCTTGCGGCCGCAAGCTACGCCGGTGCGTTCTACGTCGGGGCATTTGCTCTGGGCTACCAGGGCGGCGTCATGCTGCCGGGCGACTGGCGCCTGCCGCTAGATGACGACTTCTTGCTCGGCGCAAGCGCGGCGGGCGGCGGCGCGTTCCAAAACAACCTGGGATCCATCGACGCCAACGGTGATGCCCAGTGGAGCGTGCTGGTGCCAGCGATCCCATCGCTGAGCGGCCTGGTGTTCTACTCGGCGGCGGTAGTCTTTGACTTCGCACCAGGCTTGACCGTGCGCGGCGTCAGCAACGCGGTGCCGTTTACGATCCAGTAGGCGGCGACGTCTACGACGACGGCGGCGGGCTCGATGCGTTCCATTCGATCGCGTCGGATTCTCGCTCGCGCTGTGCCGAGGGATGCGCCAACATGCGCGCTGCTGGGAGGCACGCACACATGAAGCGCATCGCGGTCATCAATCAGAAAGGTGGCGTCGGCAAGACGACCACAACGGTCAACCTTGGCGCGGCGCTCGCGCACCACGGCAGGCGGGTTCTGCTGCTCGACCTCGATCCGCAGGCCAACATGACGGTGCACGTCGACAAGCGGCCGGACCTCGAGAGCGACACGCTGACCAACCTGCTGATCGACGACACGCCGCTGGGCGAGCTGATCCAGGGAACGTCGCTGGAAAACCTGTCGGTTGTGCCCAGCGATACGTCGCTTGCCGGCGTCGAGCAGGTTTTGGCCAACCGTATCGGTCGCGAGACGATCCTGCGCCAAGCCCTCGACAACGCCAAGGCCGAGGAGCGCTTCGATTTTGTGCTCTTCGATTGCCCGCCGTCGCTCGGCGTGCTCAGCGCCAATGCGCTCGTCGCCGCCGACTGGGTCGTCATCCCGATGCAGGCGGAGTATCTGTCGCTCCAGGGCATGGCCAAGCTGCTCGAGGTCATCGATTTGGTGCAAAAGCAGCTCAATCCGAACCTGCAGATCGCCTGCGTGCTGCCGTGCATGCTCGACTCGCGCACCAACCTGTCGGCCGAGGTGCTGTCCGAGATCGACCACCATTTCGGACCGCTTCTTACGACAGCCCGTATTCGAAACAACGTCAAGCTGGCCGAGGCACCGAGCTTTGGCAGAACGATCTTTGAGCATGCGCCTGAAAGCAATGGCGCGAAGGACTACGCGGCATTCGCGCTCGAGTTCTTGGAGAAGATCGGGGAGCACGATTCGCCTGCTGCTGAGGACACCGCTTCGGAGCCGCTTGCATCGAGCCCGGCCGCTTCGGATCTATCCGAAACAACAGAAGATCATTCCAGTAAGGGATTTGAGCCAGAATCGGGAGATTCGTCGGCGACCGAGCATAGAGCCGAGCCGGTGATCGACCCCGAACTGATCCCGCGACCCGGGGAGCCACCGGCGAGCGCCGAGGCGGACACGTAGCCACCGATCTCCCGAGGAGCGCCCTGGGGCTGCCTCCTGATGAGACTCCCGCAGAGACTCCCGCAACTGGGCCTTAACCCAGGGGGTGTTCCAGATCGATAGCCCTGAGGCTATGACGCCTCAGGACCCTCAACTCGACCAGCTGATCCAACAGATCGGCCAGTGCCTCGGGCGCATCGACGAACATGCGAACCGTGTGGTCGATGGCGACGACGATTTGGGAACTGACTTCCGCGACCTCGAGCTGGTTGAGCTGCTCGGGGAAGAGACGGGCATCATCAACGATCTGATCGACTCGCTGGTCGTGATCGATCTCGAAGGCGGCGGCGCCGCCGAAAGCCACGAAACGGTCGTCGATGAGCTGCTGGCGGATGTCGTGCACGCGTTCTTGGCGGAGCTGCAGGTACCGCTCGTGATCCGTCAGAACCTGACGGCCGGCACCGCCCGCGTCTCGATGGCGCCCGAGGTGCTTGCGGGAGCTCTGCAGCGCGCGCTGATCGTGGCACTTTCGCCGCTGTCCGCAGGCGATGAGCTGGCCATTACGACCCGAACGGATCGCGGCCGCGAACCGTTCGTTTTGATCGAGTTCGAAGCCATCGGGGCACCACCGACCGAAGCAAACAGCGAGGAATGCCGGACGGAGCAAGACCGCGCCACCACGCTCGACGACTTCGTGAGCGAGTTCGGCGGCAGCTGCCAGGTGCGCTCCGACCAGACCGGCCGACTCCTGCTGGTGCTCGAGCTGCCCTGCATCAGCACAGCAGATCAGCGCGAATCCGCCTGAGTGTCGTAAGCTCCGCAGCATGCGGATAGGCATCGTCTGTTACCCAACGGTCGGCGGCAGCGGCGTGGTCGCCACCGAGATGGCCATGGCGCTCGCGGCGCGCGACCACGAAGTGCACCTGCTCAGCTACGACCGACCAGGACGTCTGCGCGGCGGCATTCCCGGGCTTCGCTTCCACGAAGTCGCTGTTTCGGCCTACCCGCTGTTTCGCTACCCGCCCTACGACCTGGCGCTCGCGACCCGGATGCTCGAAGTGCGCGAAGAGGCCAAGGTCGACCTTTTCCACGTGCACTACGCGATCCCGCACGCCGTCAGCGCGTTCTTGGCGCGCAGCATGTGCGGCGGCTCCCTCAACTTTGTGACGACGCTGCATGGCACGGACATCACGGTTGTCGGCAGTGACCGGAGCTACCTGCGCCCGACCCGCTTTGCGCTCGAACAGTCCAACGCGATCACCGCGGTCAGCAGCTACCTGAAGGACGAGACCCACCTCATGTTCGGCGTCACCAAAGACGTCGAGGTGGTGCACAACTTCGTCGACACCGAACGTTTTCATCCGCGCGACCACAAGCGGTGGCACCAGCGCGAAGATGACGAGCGGATCTTGGTGCACGCGTCCAACTTCCGACCGGTCAAGCGCATCGCCGATGTGGTCCGTGCGTTCGCCGCGATCCAGCGCGAGATGCCGGCGCGTCTGTTGCTGTGTGGCGACGGTCCGGACCGCGAACACGCTCTCGCGGTCGCTGCCGACCTGGGCTGCAGCCACCGCGTCGAGCACTTGGGCATGAGCGACAAGATCGAAGATGTCCTGCCGCGCGCAGACCTGTTCTTGTCGGCGTCCGAAACGGAGAGCTTCGGACTGTCGATGCTCGAAGCGATGAGCTGTGGCGTGCCCTGCGTCAGCTCGGATGTCGGCGGCGTTGCCGAGGTACTCGGCGAAACCGGACGACTGGTGCCGCTAGCCAACCCTGACGCTATGGCAGCTGCCGCGATCGACGTGCTGAGCGACGCGACCCGCTACAAAGCGCTGGCCAAGGCCGCCAGGACACGCGCCATCGAGCAGTTTTCGACAGAGCGTATTGTCGAGCAATACGAAGCGATCTACGAGCGCGTTCTTCGCGAGAATCCGGCGTGACCGGAATCTTCTGCGACTACAACGCGGGGGCGCCAGCGCTCCCCGAAGTGCTCGAAGAGTTCGTGGCCGTGGAGCAGCGGTTCCCGGCCAACCCATCGAGCGTTCACGCCGCCGGACGCCGGGCGCGCGGGGAGCTCGAGCGAGCCCGCCAACGCATCGCCGATGCGCTCGGCCTCGCCTCGGTCGACGACGTCGTATTCACCAGCGGCGGCACCGAGTCCGCCAACACCGCAGTGCGCGGACTCGGCGACCCGGACCTGCCAGTCTTGCTGTCGGAAATCGAACACCCAGCCGTGCGCGCCGCTGCCGAACAACGCGGCACGACATGGTGGCAGGACATCGACCCTACCGGCCGCGTGCGCATCACCGAGCCCGAGTTTGTCGAGAGCTCGCTTCCGCTTGGACTCGTGTGCCTCGCACACGCGCAGAGCGAACTCGGCACGCTGCAGCCGGTCGCGGAAGCCGCGGGTTTCGCGCGGCGACACCGCGCACCGCTGCTCGTCGACGCCGCGCAAACACTCGGTCGAGAACCTCTGCAAGAGATCATCGCGTGTGGCGCCGTAGTGGTGCTCTCGCCGCACAAAGCTGGTGGCTTGCGGGGGCACGGCGTGTTGGTCGGCAACGAGCTCCAGCGCCAGCTGAAGCCGCTGCTGCACGGAGGCGGTCAAGAGTACGGACTTCGACCCGGAACTCAGAGCCCTGCGCTTGCGGCCGCAAACGCACTGGCGATCGAACGTGCCGTGCAGGAGACAGACGCGCGACAGCTCGCGATGCGCGCCAATCGCGACGCATTCCTGACGGCGCTCGTCGCGGCGCAGTGTCCACACACAGTTTTGACGCCGTTGGCTTCGAGCCTGCCGAACACCGTCATGTTGTGTTTCGAGAGAGTC
The DNA here is from genome assembly GCA_045105235.1 of Planctomycetota bacterium. GTDB lineage: Bacteria > Planctomycetota > UBA1135 > UBA1135 > UBA2386. The sequence continues at coordinate 203,124 of JBGCDH010000011.1, forward strand.
GACGGCAGGAACCTGTTACCGGCATTGGACCTCGCCGGCGTGCATGCGTCGCACGGCTCCGCTTGCTCTTCGGGATCCCCAACACCGCCGCGCATCCTGCAGGTCATCGGACTCGACGAAGAGCGCGCGCGGGCATCGGTGCGCTTCAGTTTCTCGTTTGAAGAGACTCTCCAGGAATCTACTGAGATCGGCACCCGCGTTGCCGCCCTGCTCGCGCGGCTTCGGCAAAAAATCTGAACAGTCGCTCAACCAAGGCGCGACGAGGACTCCACGTTTCCAAGTCGTTGTTCTGCCCCCGTGCCACGTCGAGAAACGACCAAGATCACGTGACGATTCGGCGCGCTGAGTGCCTCTGTTCACAACGACTCAGTCTTGCAACAACCGGTGCTGTCGTTAGAAAGGGACCCGACGAAAAGCCTCGGTAGAACGGCCGCCTAACCGTTCGAAAAGACCGATTTTTTTGTCGCGCCAACCCGACCAGTTTTCTTCGTCTCGCTACCAAGGAAGCCCTCTCGGCCGAGTCACGCCCAGTCACTCGGCCTCCCTTAGCTAGGAACACCAGCCTCGTCTCGCACCACCGGTCTGTACCGACCTCGCTCTCGTCCCGTCGACCCAACGGATCCTGCGAACACAGACCGGCAACACCACAACCGACCAGCAACCGCCCCTCCCACACAATGGTGGCACACAACACAACCCCCCAACCCGACACCAACTCTCGAGAGACCGAGCTCCTCAAGAGATTGCTGACACACCTCGTGGCGAACGTCCGCCGCGAGCAGCTCGAAACCTGGTTTCGCTCCATCGTCGTCGCCCGGGCCGATGACGCAGAGATCGAACTTTCCGTCACCAGCCAGTTCGTTCGCGATTGGCTCAAAAAGAACTTCCTCCCGCAGCTCCAGAAGGGCGTCGACAGCCTCGACGGCAAGCAGCGCCGCCTCGTGCTCAGCCACCGTCCAGAAGACGGCAAGGACAGCCTCAGCCTGATCCAGACATCCTCGCGCGATGAGATCGAATCGATCATTCGCAACTCGATGAATGAGCAAGCCGTGAATGAGCAAGCCGTGAACGGGCAAGCCGTGAACGGGCAGCCGGTGCATGGCCAAGCGCACACCAACAATCGCCTGGGGGCGTCGAACGGACCTGCCAGTTCGAACGGCGCGAGCCAGCAGAACCACACTGTTCAAAAGAACGGCACCGGTGTGCCTGGTGTTCCAAAAGTGGACGGTGTGCCGTTGCCTCCGCAAACGCGCACGCATCCTGCGGCCGCGCACTCCACGGGTGCCGGGAGTGTTCCGGCTCGTCCAGGTCCGTCTGGTCAGCAGCCGTCTAGTCAGCAGCCATCTAGTCAGCAGCCATCTGATCGCCGCCAGTCAAACCAGCGTCCGTCAGCTGATCGTCGCGCTGGCAACCCGCTGAACCCCAACTACACGTTCGACCGCTTCGTGGTTGGACCGTGCAACCGTCTGGCTCACGCTTCGGCTCTCGCGATCGGCGAGAACCCCGGCCACGCCTACAACCCGCTCTTTGTGCACGGCAACGTCGGCCTCGGCAAGACGCACTTGCTGCAGGCGATCTGCCACACGGTGTTGCGCCGCGATCCGAATGCTCGCGTGCTCTACATGAGCTGCGAAGACTTCACCAACTCCTACATCCAGGCCGTCCAGTCGCATGCGATTGACAGCTTCCGCGACTACCACCGCGGGGCCGATGTGCTGGTCATCGACGACGTGCAGTTCCTGGCCGACAAGCAAAAGACGCAAGACGAGTTCTTCCACACCTTCAACGCGCTCTTCGACGGCCAGCGACAGATCGTGCTGTCGTCGGATCGCCCACCGGTTGAAATCCCCACGATTGAGGAGCGCTTGGTTTCGCGCTTCAAGTGGGGGCTCGTAGCCGAAGTCGAAGCCCCATGTATCGACACGCGCAAAGCCATCGTCTGCCAAAAGGCCGCCGGTCGCGGTGTCGAGCTGCCGGATGACGTGGCGGGACTTCTCGCAGAGCGCGTCACGTCCAACATCCGCGAGTTGGAAGGTGCGGTCATCAAGGTCGTGGGTTTCGCCGCGATCACCGAGCAGCCGATCACGACGTCCCTGGCCGAAAGCTGCCTGCGCGGCATGCCCATGCGCCGTGCCCAGGTGACCTCCGACGAGGTCATGACCCTGATTACCGGCGAGTTTGCGATCACGGCGCGTGAGCTGATCGGCAAGAGCCGCACCCAAGCGGTCAGCATGCCGCGTCAGATCGCCATGTATTTGCTGCGCGAGCACACCGAGAGTTCGCTCGAGGACATCGGCAAGTTCTTCGGCAACCGCGACCACACGACGGTCATCTACGCGGTCAACAAGATCCGCGAGCGCGCCACCAAGGACCGCATGTTCAAGGAACTGCTCGATGGTTTGAGCAGTCGCCTGGTCACGCGCGCCTTCCGGACGTGAGCTGCTGACCGCTCGTATGCTGGGCCGCTCGTTCGCTGAGCAGCTCAGCGGGGCTGTTGCGGCGAGCGGATGACGCATGTCCTTCTGCTCGCCGGTCTGCCGTGCTATAACACTGTGGTGCCTCAAACCACCCGTAGGACGTCCTCAGAGGCGTCTGCGGCTGTTTCTGCCGCCTCGATTTTGGCCCGCAAGATGACCTACTCGCGATGGTTCCTGGCCAATCTCTTGACGCCTGGAGGTCGCGACAAGACGCAAGTAGCAGGGGCTGCGGTGCGGTGCGTCACGAAACCCGTGCAAAGACCCAGGATTGCCGTCGGAGCCTTCGCGGACAGCCGTGGAGGCCGATTGGAACAACTGCGCCCCACCCCCATCGACTTGCCCACAGCGGTCGATCGATGTGGTCATTTCCCGCAGCATTTCCCAGCGGTTCTCAACGCACGCGAAGACGTCGGAACCTGCCTTCTCTAGTCGCTCTAGAGCGGTTGGGGGGGTAATCTACCAAGACTCGTGACGCCACGGATGACGGAGTACGAGAGAGGAATTCCCTCTAGATACCTATCCATACGTGGTGGCGCGGCAAACAGCTCACGACAACCGGTTCGCCTGCAAGCGGAGTCTCCCACCGACAGGACTCCTGCAAGCGAGCTCGACCATCGAAGTGGGCATCCGAACTGAGCAACGACACCTCCGCGCTACGATCTCGCCGACACCGAATCGACCGCGCCAACCGAAACCTGCAACGAGTCCTCCTTCACGATGAAGATTCTCTGCGATCGAGCAGCCCTGCTAGAAGCAGTCAGCGTCGTGTCGTCCGTCGTTCCTTCCAAGACGACCAAGCCGATCCTGCAGAACGTTCTGCTGCGAGCGGATGGCGAAGGCATCACGCTGTTCGCGACGGACCTCGAGATGGCCGCCAAGGTCCATCTGGACTCCGTCAAGGTGAGCGACCCTGGGACCGTGCTGCTGCCGGGTCGTGAGACCTCGGCGCTGCTTCGTGAGCTCAGCGATCCGACGGTCACCCTTGAGAGCAACGAGATGCGTTGCCGTATCGAGAGTGGCGGCGGCTCGTTCGTGCTCCTCGGCGAGGATCCCGAGCAGTTCCCGGACGAAGCCAAGGTCGAGTCTGGCAAGCAGCTCGAAATCCCGGCCTCTGTGCTGCTCAGGATGATCCAGGAGACGATGTTTGCCGCGGCGAGGGAAGAGACCCGCTATGCCATCAACGGCGTCCTGATGGACGCAGGAGCCGGCAGCGTGCGTATGGTCGCAACGGATGGCCGACGCCTCGCGATCAGCTACCAGAACGATGTGCAGGGCCTCGCCGACATCGAGTTCAAAGCCGTCGTGCCGCTGCGGGCCCTGGCGACGTTGGCGCGGGCGCTCGATGCCGACAGCAAAGACGCCATGCGGGTCGTGATCGGCGACAAGCAGATCGTCTTCAATACGGGCCAAACGCAGCTCGTCAGTCAGCTTCTCGATACGCGCTTTCCGGACTACGAGGGCGTCATGCCCAAGGCAGCGGATACGACCGTCGAAATCGAGAAAGCCGTGCTCGAGGGCGCGCTTCGCCGCACCGCGATTCTGTGTTCGGCTGAGATGCGCATGGTGCGCTTCGAGGTTGGCGATCAGTCCATGCGCATGACGGCCGAAAGCAATGCTCGTGGCCGCGCCGATGTCAGCATCGACTGCAACGTCAAGGGCGACGGCGGCAGCATCAACTTCAACCCGGACTACATCCTCGAGGCTTTGCGCCAGTGCGAGCTGGACCAGATTCGCCTCGATATGTCCGACGATTCGATGCCGGCGAAGTTCACGCTGGGCGAATCGTTCACCTACGTGGTCATGCCGATCAGCGGCGCGTGAGCAGCTGCGCCAACGCATGGACCCACGACCGGCAGCAGACTTCCTGCGCGATATCCTGAAGCAGGCAGGCTCGGGCAAGTCCCGGCGCGTCTACCTCGATGCGCTTGAGTCGATCCTCGGTGAGGAGCTGTCCCCGCATTTCGAAATTGTGGCCTGTCGCAAAGGCAGGCTCATCGTCGAGCTCGACTCGGCACCGCTTTACGCCGAACTCTCCGGCTTCCGACGCGAAGAGATTCGCCTACGTATCAACGAACTCGTCCCCGATGAGCCGATCGCCGAACTGACGTTCCGACTCGGCGGCACGGGTCGACACTGACGCCCCTACGAATGGATCAAGAACCCAAATACGACGCCAGCTCAATCAAGGTGCTCGAAGGACTCGACGCGGTGCGCAAGCGCCCGGCGATGTATATCGGCGACACCGGACTGAAGGGCACGCACCACCTGGTATGGGAGATCGTCGACAACTCGATCGACGAAGCCCTGGCCGGTCGCGCCGACCGCATTGACGTGCGCGTTCACAAAGACGGTTCGCTGTCGGTCCAGGACAACGGCCGCGGCATTCCCGTCGACATGCACGCTAGCGGCAAGCCGGCGCTCGAAGTCATCCTGACCAAGCTGCACTCGGGCGGCAAGTTTGACAAAGGCAGCTACAAGGTCTCTGGCGGTCTGCACGGCGTTGGCATCAGCTGCGTATGTGCGCTCGCAGAAGTGCTCGAGGTGGAAATCCGCCGCGATGGCAAGGTGCACCGTCAGACCTACGGTCGCGGTGTGCCAACCAGCGATCTGACCGTCATCGGCAAGGCCGATACGTCGGGCACCAAGATGCGCTTCAAGCCGGACTCGCAGATCATGGAGGCGACCGAGTTCTCGTATGAGATCTTGCGCAAGCGGCTCCGCGAGATGGCCTACCTGATGGGCACGGCCAACCTGACGATCACGCTCTTCGATGAGCGCACCGACGAGAGCGAGGAGTTCAACTTCCCCGATGGTCTGGTGGAGTTCGTCAAGGATCTCAACCACGGCAAGAATGCGATCCACAAGCTGCCGATCTACTTCCGGCGCGAGATCCAGTCGTCGGAGGATCCAGACAAGGGCTACGAGGTAGAGATCGCGCTGCAATACAGCGACGCCTACCAAGAGAACGTGCTGTCGTTCGTCAACAACATCAACACGATCGAGGGTGGCACCCACTTGGTCGGCTTTCGCACCGCGCTGACGCGCACGCTCAACAATTGGGCGAAGCAGGCGAAGTTCCTAAAAGAGAAGGACCCGGTGCCAAGCGGTGACGACTTCAAGGAGGGTCTAGCCGCTGTCATTTCGGTAAAGGTGCCGGACCCTCAGTTTGAGTCGCAGACCAAGATCAAGCTCGGCAACCGCGAAGTGCAGTCCGTCGTTGAGACTGTCGTCGGCGAAGGCATTCGAACCTTCTTCGAGGAAAACCCGTCGGTGGCCAAGGGCATCTACGGCAAGGCGCTGGACGCCCTGAAGGCTCGCGAGGCGGCTCGCAAGGCGCGTGACCTGGTGCGACGCAAGTCGGCGCTCGAAGGCGGCGGTTTGCCGGCCAAGCTGGCCGACTGCCAAAAGGGAACCAAGCGTGAAGACGCCGAGCTGTTCTTGGTTGAGGGTGACTCTGCAGGTGGCACGGCCAAGCAGGGGCGCATGAGCCACCAGGCGATCCTGCCGCTGCGAGGCAAGATCCTCAACGTCGAGAAGGCGGCTGTGGACTCGATCCTCAACCACGAGGAAATCAACACGATCGTCAGTGCCGTTGGCACAGGATTCCTCGGCGAGGAGTTTGATCCGACGCGGCTTCGCTACGGCAAGATCATTGTGATGACGGATGCCGATATCGACGGCTCCCACATCCGCACGCTGCTGCTGACGCTCTTCTATCGCAAGATGCCGGAGCTGGTCACGCGCGGCCATGTCTACGTCGCGCAGCCGCCGCTCTACAAGATCAAGAAGGGCAAGAAGGAGCGCTATGCGGTCACCGAAGAAGAGAAGGCTGCGATCCTGGCCGAGCTTGGACTTGGTGTGATCAAGCTGCAGACGGCCGATGAGAAGATCGAGTTTTCGGGCGACAAGCTGCGCGAACTGATCGAGACGATCAGCTTTATATCAGCCACCGAACGGCGTATGCCAACCGAGGGTGCGGTGCCGTTTGGTAGCTACCTTGCGCAGGCAACCGTGCCGGACTGTGAGTTGCCGCACTACTTCCTCATCCCTAAGGGCGAAGACGGTGTTTTCCTCGACAATGAGGAGCAGCTGCAGGCAAAGATCGAGTCACTGACAAGCAAGAAGGGCAGCCCGCTGGTTGTCTATGAAGGGCCTGAGTCGCCGTGTTCGCGCAACGATGCGGACGTTGAAGTTTACTCGCTTCACATCGGCAGCGACCTGCAGCCGCACCTAAAGAAGCTGTTGGAGCACGGAATCGGCTTTGAAACACTCGGTGCCCAGGACCCGCTGCCGGAAGGCGAGGAAAGCTGGCAGGTGCGTTCGAAGGACAAGGTGCTGCCGGCCAACGGACTGCTCCGGGCGGTTGCGACGGTCAACGACGAGTGCCAGAGCGGCGTCGAGATCCAGCGCTACAAGGGCCTCGGCGAGATGAACCCGCAGCAGCTGTTTGAGTCGACGATGGATCCCGAGCGTCGCCTGCTCAGCCGCGTTGCGATCAGTGATGTCGTGGAAGCCGACCGCATCTTTACGGTGCTGATGGGGCCGGAAGTGGAACCGCGCCGTGAGTTCATTGAGAAGCACGCGCTCGAAGCCACCAACATCGATATCTAGTGCAATGAGCGAGCCGCTTCAGCCATTTCACTACGCGTTTGCCGTTGACGATCTCGACGCAGCGCGCGCGTTTTATACCGGTGTGCTGGGCTGTGGCGAAGGTCGCTCCAGTAGCGCTTGGATCGACTTTGAGCTGTTCGGGCATCAGATCGTTGCGCACCTCGTGCCGGTCTCAAACGGCCAGAGCCCTGGCGAGAAGGAAAGTCGCGACAAGGAATGCAGCGATGTCGACGGGGACCACGTGCCGGTGCCGCATTTTGGCGTCGTGCTGCATTGGGACGCGTGGCATGCCTTCGCCGACCGGTTGCGCGAGCACAAGGTCGCCTTCGTGATCGAGCCGCGCGTTCGTTTCGAAGGATTGGTCGGCGAACAGGCCACGATGTTTTTCCGCGATCCAGCGGGCAACGCACTCGAGTTCAAAGCCATGCGGCATCCCGAAGAGCTGTTCTCGAAGCAGGAGCCAGGATCGCAGCGCGGCGCAGCTCGTCCGTAAAGCCCAAAGCCCAGCCGCCAGACCTCAGCCTGCCAGACCTCAGCCTCGACCGATTTTTCCGGCCCTCGGCCACCTAGCGTTTCCGATGCATCGCCTCCGCTACTTGATCGGGCTCCTGACGCTGGCTGCCGCCGTCTACGGGTCCTACTGGATTGTGCGCCTGTTGCGGCAGGCCGATGAGCGCCCTGGCACATCGCTGACGGTTGAGTTTCGCAACGCCCGTGGTCTGCGCGCCGGCAGCGATGTTCGCTACCGCGGTGTCACGGTTGGTTCCGTCCGATCGGTTGCGATCACCAGCGATGGGCGCAAGGCCGTTGCGCAGCTTCTGATTGAGCCAGCTGGCGCGAGCCACGCGACGGTAGACAGCACGTTCTGGATCGTGCGGCCACGCTTTTCCGGCTTGGCCGATGGGGCAACGGGGTTGGATACGCTGGTGCGCGATTCCTACGTGCAGTTTTACACGCCGGCCGAGTCGGGCTCCTTGCTGACGTCCGGCAGTCTGTTGGCGGGCAGCGAAGTTCCGCCCGAGGATGCCGAACCGGAAGCGCTTCAGGACATCCAGCATGGCGATCTGCTGATGACGCTGCTGGTGCCGGAGAACCACGGCCTCAAGGCGGGCAGTGCCGTCATCTATCGGGGAATGCGCACCGGCGATGTCCGGGCGGTGTCGCTTGCCGCATCCGGTGCGTATGTCGAAGTGCAGCTGCGCATCGCACGTCGCTACCGCCAAACCGTCACCAATCTGGCCAAGTTCTGGGTCGCTCGACCTTACGTGAGTGGCGCGCTCTTTAGCGGTTTCACCGTGACCGATGTCAGTGCGCTGTTGACGCCCTACATCAGCTACTACGCCGAGCCCGGCAAAGGCGTGTTGGTTCAGGATGGCTACCGGGCTGCGGCCCAGGCCGACCGTCCTGAAATCGACATGTCAAAGGTGCCGCCAGAAGCCCTTCGTCGTGCCGATAGCGAACGTCCGCCGGCGACGGATGACATCGTGCTCGTCCGCATCACCTATGTGGCGATCGAGCGCGACCTGCTTAGTGGCGACGATGCGATCCGGCGCGAGGGCACGGGCGTTCTGTTTCTCGACAAGGCAGGTCGGACCGTGGTTGTTACCGCGCGTGCTGCCGTCGACGGCAGCTATACGGAAAGCGATGCCTGGGGCGATCCTGAGATCGAGGACGAGCAGATCAAGGTGCTTCTTCCCGACGGGTCGGTGCTTCGTGCAGGCCGCGTCTGGGTTGATCCTGCCGGCGGGAATCTCGCGGCACTTGTGCTCGAAGATGTTCGTCCAGACCTAACCGGTACACCAAACCAGCGCTTCGACTTCGCAGCCAGCCAAGTGTCTAGCGACAGCATTCGTATGGTTCGCACGGCTGGACCCGATGGCGGTGTGATGGCCGATATCGAACTGCTGCCGAGTCTCTTGATGCAGGGTGATCGAATCGGCAGTGCTGTGTTGGTCGAAGGCACGATGATCGGTGTGATCGGCTTCAAGAACGATCCGAACGTGCGCGAAACTGTGCTGCTCGATCGTTTGCCCGAAGACCTGCGGCCTCGTTGATCGCATGAAACAAGCGCTCGAGTTTCGCAACTTCGGCCTCGCCCACCGGCGACCGGGTGGCGAGGAGGTGCTGCTCGAAGGCGTCAACTTGGCGCTGCCGAAGGGCGGCTTCTTCGTTTTTGTCGGCACCAGCGGCGGCGGAAAATCGTCGCTGTTGCGCATTCTCGCGGGATTGGTGGAGTCACGTGAGCCAGCACCGCGACTAAGCGGTGAGCTGCTCGCATTCGGTCGCAAGTTGACCGGCGACTCGCCGGAATCGATGCAGGGAAAAGTCGCAGCGATCCTGCAGGACGAGGGCCTCTTGGACGAGTTGAGTCCGCACCGCAACGTCGTCATGGCACTTCGCGCAGCCGGTCGCTCGCGCAAACTCGCTTCAGCGTTGCTGGCCCAAGCTGGCCTGCCGGATCCGCCCGAAAAGGTCGCGCAGCTCTCTGGGGGCATGCGCAAGCGTGTAGCTGTCGCGCGAGCGCTGGCGTCTTCGCCCGATCTGTTGCTGTGCGACGAACCGACAGCTGGGCTGGATCCGCAGGCAGCAAAGACGATCGCCAAGCTCCTTCGGGATGCGCACGATCAAGACGAAGGCCGCACTACGATCGTTATCACGCACGACCTCGATGCGTTTGACGAGCTTACCGATGGCGTATTGGTGCTCGATCGGCCGGCGCGCTCGCTCCGTCTAGAGCCGCCTGGCTACCGGCCTGAGCACAAGGCAATGCCTGTGGCGGATTCCGGCGGCGAGGATGCTGGCGAGCCAATCGCCGTGCACTGGCTACGCCGCATGCTGCTCCAGGTAGCGGCCATGGGCGAGACCATCGTCGAGTCGATTCGGCGCCTGCCGCCGGTCGAGCTTGGCCAAGTCGTGCGAACGACGGTGCGCTTCGCACTGGAGCCGGCGCTGTTTGTTGCCGTCGCGGGGGCTGTCATTGGCGGCTTGGCCACGTTCTTTGCGCTGCGCAATAACCCGATCGACGGTGGCTTCGAAACCGCGCTGCTAACTGGCACCGGCAAGGTCGCATCCGCCGTGCTCGTCCCGCTGCTGAGCGGCTTCTTCTTCACTGCGCGTATCGCCGCTGGAGCCGCCGCACGCATCGGCACCATGAAGCGCACCAACCAGATCGCCGCGCTGCGCATGATGGGCACGCGCCCAGCGGACTACCTGCTCACCCCGCTGGTGTGGGGCATGGTGCTCGCCATGCCGCTGGTCACCCTAGGCGGCGTCGTTGCGGCGGCCATGGCGGCCGCAGTCGCCGCCAATACCGTATCCGGTATCACGATCTCGAACTGGGCGACCGGCTATTTCATGACCGTTCGCGCCCACGATGCGTTGATCGTATTGCTCAAGTCGACGCTGTCGGGCTACCTAGTCGCGGTTGCGTGCTATCACCTCGGAACAGGTCCGAAACGCTCCGGCGCCGAAGTCGGCGAGTCCGTCAACTCGGCGATCGTTGTCGGTATGGCGCTGGTTCTCGCCGTGCATGCGGGCATCACGTTTGTCGTTTACAGCTGATCCGCTGCGACTACTGCAGCGTGACCGAAACGGCGTTGCTCGCGAAATCAAAGAGCTGCGTCGTGCCGAAGGTCACGAATGCGTGGTGAAGCGTGATTCCGACAAGGCTCGGCGATAGCCCGGCAGGCAAGGTGAAAGAGGCTGATGACTTGCCTTCTGCATCCAAAACTCCGAGGTAGCCCATGACGAGTCCGGGTGCGGCTGTGTAGGCATCCGGGTTGAGCGGGACAAGGACGTTGCCGAATGTGATGCCGGGTGTCGTGCCGCTCAACGATCCAGCTACGTAGAAGATCTTGCCGGCTTGATCGGGTCCGGCATCGATGGTCAGCGCTTGGCTGCCGCCACCGATAACAGGAACGCCGTCTACATCGCCGGCAAGCGACGCGAAGCTCAGTAGGTAGACGGCGCCACCGCCAACTCCCGCGCCAGCACCGACGATGATGGTTGTTGTGCCATCGCCACGCAGATCGCCAACGAATCCGAGTGCGCGCCCGAAGCGTTCGCCGACACGCAGGGACAGCGGAAAGCCGCCAATCGTGTCGCTGACCTTGCGCTGGGCCTTCACCGTCAGGTCCGTGTTCAGCAGGAAGAAGAACAGAGCTCCCTGGTCCTGGCCGCCGTCGTCGTCGCGATTGTTGCCGACGACGATGTCGGGAACACCATCGAAGTCGACGTCACCGATCGGCGCGACCGTCATTCCAAACAGGTCGCCGTCCGACAGCGACGACGTGAAGCCGCCCTGCTGTTCGGTGATCTTCTGCTTGTTGGTGACCGTCAGGTTTGCCGACACGCTGAGGATCCACAGCGCGCCGCGGTCGACGCCTCCCAACCCCGCGTCGTGATAGGCACCGACTCCGATCTCACTGCGGCCGTCGCCGTCGACGTCGCCAATTGCAATGGCGTGTCGCCCGCCAAAGCCATCGCCGTTTGCCAGTCCTGCGCCAAAGCCGCCCGTTGTTGAGCTGATCTTGGCAACGGTGTGAGCTGAGCCCTGGGCGTTGAGTAGAAGGATCCAAATCGCGCCACGGGCATTGCCGCCGTCGTCATCACCCGGTGCGCCCATCACCACATCAGGAACGCCATCGCCGTCAAAGTCACCAAGTGCACCCGCGGCCTGACCCATGCTGTCGCCGGTGCTGAGCATGCCGGCGAGTCCACCACCGAGATTGCCGATCTTGCTTGCGGCCTTGACGGTGCCATTGGGGAACAGGTTGAGCACGTAGGCGGCGCCCGTGTTGTTGCCGGCATCGTCGTCGTTCGGCGCGCCCACGACCAAGTCCTGCACGCCATCGCCGTCGACGTCGCCTACGGAGGCGACGGAGTAGCCAAAGAAGTCGCCGGCATCCAGTAGCCCAGCTGGCAAGCCACCTGTCAGTGCAGAGACTTTCTGCGATGCCCGAACCGAGCCGTCACGACGCAAAAACAGCACGTAGATCGCGCCGGCATCGACGCCCCCGTCGTCGTCGCTGCGGGCACCGACAACGGCATCGGGAATTCCATCGCCATCAAGGTCGCCGATGCCGACACAGCTTCGGCCGAAGCGATCGCCATTGTCGAGCGTCGGTCCGCCAGAGACTCCGCTTTCGATCAAGCGTGAGCTGACGGGTGCGAACTGTGCCGTCGCATAGCTCGCTGCACAGGACGCCAAAGAAAGGAATACAGCGATTCGAGGGAGAGCCATGCCGCCTGAACGGTGCCGCGTTTCGCTTCCCACGGATGGTTCGGAATCCCTCGTAGCAGCGACGTCACGTCCGTGGCCAGATCGTCAACAGAGGGCGCTGGCGAGGAACCTGAGCGTGCGTGAGACGGCGCTCGCACGGGCGGATGGGGCGCCGCAACTGGGCGCAAAGAATCAGGACAAGCCCTGACTCAAGGCAGCGGGGCCTGAGCGCCGATGAATCCATTGTGAAGGGAATCGAGAAGATCACCTCCGTGCGATTGGCCGAAATCCTGTCGGAGCGGGATGCGGTGTCGTCGGAAGTCATCACCGATGCTCTTTACTCGCAGGACAAAAACGGCGAGCCGTTCGTGAAGGTCCTCGTCGACGGCGGCCACATCACCGAATGGGATTTGGCAAAGATCGTCACCGAGAACTTCAACCTGCCGTTCTTGATGGCGGGCAACTACCAGATCGGCGAAGAGGCGCAGAATCGCTTCAAGAAAGAGACGCTGTTCGAGCACGGGATCGTGCCGCTTGATGCCTTCTGTGACATCGTCACGGTTGCCATGCCGGTGATGCTCTCCTTTGAGGTCATCTGCAAGATCCAGAAGGAATACAACTGCGAGCTGTTTCCTTATGTCGGCCTGATCAGCGAGAACAAGAAGGTCCTCGGTGACATGCACAAGGACTACCACGCGTGGCTTGATTCAGAGGCCAAGCGTCGCGAAGAGGCGGCGAGCAAACGAAAGGCTCAGCCGAAGAAGTCCGAAGGCGACTGGATGAGCATCTTCGATGCGGGCGACGAAGCGATCCAAGCGCAGAAGAAGACTCCCTAGAGCGTCTCTTCTCGCGAATTGTTCGCGCTAGATGTCTGCTGCCGGATCTTCGCCAGCTTCGAGAGCTTGGCGCGTCAATTCGTCGAGGTCGACGTCCTGCGGCTTCAGGATCTCACGGGCACGATCCACTGCACTGTTGGGCACCATGACTTTGGAGCCGCTCAGATTCATCAGGCGCTGGCTCATGGCAAATTCGTCAGGCGCCGACTGCGCATCCGTAAACGCAGGGATGCCCTCTGCCTGCAGCATCGCAACGCAGATCTTGGCCTGCTCGGGCGTGCCGGAAACTTTGACGACGGTGTGGCTCGATTCGCTCATGGCTTGCTCTTTTGCGAAGACTCCGTCTGTGCCGACTCCGGCTGCGAAGACTCCGTATGCGAAGCTTCCGGGTTTGGACGTTGAGTGTTCGAAGGTTGTGAGTCGGCCGAATCATCGCTCGGCAGCGGTGACGTCATGGCCTCGTGGGTCAGCTCCGTGAGCGCTCCGCGCGGATTCATCACCGCACGCGGGACCTTCGCGACACCTTTGACTTCGCGCGCGGTGTCTTGGATCGCCTGCTTGACGTCGCGCAGTTCGCCATCGCGATCCAGCTGCTCTTTAAAGCTGTAGAAGCTGCGCTTTAGCTGGGCGACGATCCGGCCGAGGCTGCGCCCCGCTTCAGGGAGATTTCTGCCGTACAGCAAGAGGCCGACGATGAACAGCAGCATCATCTCTTGCCAGCCGAGGGATCCGAACAGGGCAATCACAGGCGGACAGCATACCGGGTCGAGGCCGAATGCGCTTTGGAACTGGCGGAAGCAGAACGCGCCCGCGATCAAGCTAGGCGGACCTGACGCGCCGTAGCCAGACGGGTAGAACGGAGTGCGATGCATGCACTTCGAGCGTTTCACTGCCTCGCGCTCGCGGGGCTCGGTGCCATCGCGGGTTGCCGGACTCCGGCGGCTCCGATGCCGGACCACGAGCAGCAGGCCGATCAATTCGACTTCGTCCAGCGCACTTTTGCGGACGGCACCCCGGACTTTGTCGTCGATGGCGCCTTGGACTCCGTGGTCCTGATCGCCGATCCGGTGCATTCGGCGGTTGGTAGCGGCACCGTGATCTCGCCCGATCACATCCTGACGGCGCTGCACGTGGTGGATGAAATGGCGCGAGACGAACGCGGCCACCTGTTGATGGAGGTGGATGGCGTGCCGCTAGCCGCGGTGCTCGAAGCCTGCGGCAACGTCGATGCCCCGCACGGCGATTGGGCCGTGCTGGCGTTTGATCGTCCCTACTGGTCTCAGGTCGCGTTTGTGCATCCGCAAGCGGGAGACGAGAGCTGGGCACCAGCCCGCGAACAGGAGCTGCTGCTGGTCGGGTATGCAGCAGGGTTCTTTCCCGATCTGCACGTCAATGTCGATGCGCCGACGCCGTCCGTTGCCGTGCGCATCAGCGAAGCGGGCAACGAGCACCCTTGCTGGTATGCCGTTGGCGACGAACTTCATCTGGCCGGCATGTCCGGCGGTGGGGTGATGATTTGGAACCATGAGGCCGGCCGAGCAGAGCTTATGGGTGTATTTCGCGGCTACGTCGGCACGGAGACCCGGATCGTCGAAACGGAACGCATTCTGGGCACGGTCGTTTCGCAGCGGGAAACGTCCAAACCGGGCATTGCCTACACGATTCACCGGTTGCCGGAGCTGATTCGGAATCCGCAGCCGCCGTATCGGGCGGGCCTCGAAGACCCCGTCAGCGGCCCCCAGTAGCGCCAGCTGCTCGATGGCGGTCGGTCCGCGCGACGCGACGTTCGCGTGGGAACCGCGGGAAGCAATGGAACCACTGGACCGAGGCCGGCCGGCTCCATACCGTCTTTCGCCCTCATGAGCGACAAGCCGATCTTCGCAGTCGAAAAGCTCACCAAGAGCTATCAGGGCAAGAAGCCGGTCCTGAACGACATCAGTCTCGTCTTCCACGAAGGCGCCAAGATTGGCGTCATCGGTCAAAACGGTGCCGGCAAGTCCACCTTGCTGCGCATCATGGCCGGTGAGGACAAGGAGTATGACGGCGTAGCGCGCCTCGCCGACGGCAAGACCGTTGGCTACGTGCCGCAGGAGCCAAAGCTGATCGAAGATCTGACGGTTCGCGAGAACGTCGAGAAGGCCGTCGAGCCGATCCGCATCCTGCTCAAGCAGCATGAAGAAGTCTCGATGAAGCTTGGCGAAGACATGCCGCAGGCGGAGATGGACAAGGTCATGTCCGAGTTCGAGCGGCTACAGGCCGAGATCGAAACGAAGGACGCGTGGGAGATCGACCGCCATGTCGAGACCGCGATGACGAAGCTGCACCTGCCGCCAGGCGAGAAAAACGTCTCAGCCTGTTCTGGTGGAGAGCGCCGGCGTGTTGCGCTTTGTCGCACGCTGCTGGAAGGCCCTGACCTGCTGCTGCTCGATGAGCCGACCAACCACCTCGACGTCGAGACGATTCGATGGCTTGAGGAGCAACTCGCCAACTACAAGGGCACCGTCGTCGTGATCACGCACGACCGCTTCTTCCTCGACAACGTCGTCGGCTGGATGCTCGAAGTCTGGCACGGCCGCGCGATTCCCTACCAGGGCAACTACTCCGAATACCTGATCCAGCGCAGCAAGCGCATGCAGCAGCAGGAACAGCAGGAGAAGAAGCGCGCCAAGTTCCTCGATCGAGAGCTCGACTGGATTCGCATGAATCCGAAGGCGCGTTCGACCAAGAACAAGAGCCGCCTGAAGAACTACGACAAGATGATCGAGACCGAGGTCGAGCAGCGCGACGACAGCGTCGAACTGCACATCCCGGCCGGCAAGCGACTCGGGGACCTGATCGTTCGTTTCGAGAAGGTCGACTTCTCGTACGACGGGGAGCACAAGGTGCTCGAGAATGTGTCGTTCGACATGCAGCCGGGCGACATCCTCGGCATCGTGGGACCGAACGGCACCGGCAAGACGACCTGCCTCAAGCTGATCACCAACAAGATCGAGCCCAACAGCGGCAAGGTCACGGTCGGCAAGACCGTCGATCTCTGCCACGTCGACCAGGAGCGCGAAACGCTCGATCCGGATCGCACCGTCTGGGAAGAGATCTCGGAAGGCCAAGACATCATCAAGCTCGGCAAATTCGAGATCAACAGCCGCAGCTACCTGGCGAAGTTCAACTTCACCGGGCCCGACCAGCAGCAGAAGGTTGGCTCACTATCGGGTGGTCAGCGCAACCGTGTGCAGCTCGCCAAGATGCTGCGCCGCGGCGGCAACTGCATCCTGTTGGACGAACCGACCAACGACCTCGACCTCGACACGCTGCGCGTTCTCGAAGAAGGCATCCAGGAGTTCCCCGGCTGCATGGTGATCGTCTCCCACGACCGCTACTTCCTCGACCGCGTCTGCACCAAGATCCTGGACCTCGGCAACTACGAGCCTGGCAAGTTCTTGGACAGTCTGTAGCACCTGCTCAACTCAGAACGTATCGACTCGAAAGGCGCTTGCCGTCACGAACGACGACTGCAGCATCTGCACCGCCTGCACGTGAACCGTGATGGGACGAACGGCTGCGGGGATCGGCTGTTGGTAGACGCCTTGGGGGCCGAGCGGAACGACAACGTCAGGACGCGGCAGCAGTAGGCAGTCCGGCGTGCCGGGCAGCAGCATGGGTAGTTGGGCAAGGCCGAGGACTGCCACCGTCAGGGTTCCGGAGTTCGGCTCTCCGTAGCCCGAGATCTCTTGTAGGGCGAAACCGTCGTTGGCGAACGACGGCACGCATTGGATACCGCCGCCGCGGCAGCCAATCGGTTGTCCCACAATCCATAGACGGTTGTAGGGACGAATCGAGACCGTTGCGGAGGCAGAAAACAGCGCATTTTGGCCGGGTGTGGCAACGACGCGAAAGTCGCCACGGATGCGGACAGGAACCGGGGCCGGCCCAATTGTGAGGTAGTTCGTGGCGATGCCTACGTTGGTAAGAAGCGAGGCATCGATGCTGTTGTCATCGCGGAGGTCTACTTCCAGTCGCTGCGTGGGTTGGCTCTTTGTATGAGCTGCGCGTTCGCTTATCGGGAAGCGAATCTAGCGGTCCGACCTGGATCCGCTATTCCCCGCCGCTTGGAGCGCCGAAGTCGGGCAGCGGCTGCTTCTTGTCGGCGTCGTTGCGCATGTCGAGCAGCTCAACCGCTACCTGCAAGCGCTGGCTGCTCGCAACGTTTTTTGAGCACAAGCCGCGGCGATGTAGATCGGCTAGCAGTTCGCCAAACAGCCTCTGAGCGCTGTCGCGGTGCTGTTGGACCAGGGCCCGCAGACCGTCGGCATCCCCCCATTCGTACTGTGCCTTTTTGCAGCTGCGCAGCTGCGGACCTTCCTTGTTCAGTCGATAGAGGCAGCGCAGAGCATAGTCCGTTCGATCGCCGTCAAAGCGGTCGTGGCTGCCCGTGCCGAAATCCGTGGCCGTTTGCTCACTACGCCGCAAAGACACGGAGATCGGACCCCTGGCGATTGGCGCTTGTGCGGTTCGAGATGTGTGCAGTCGGTACTGGATGACCGGCGGAAATCCATCTGGACGCGAACGACTGCCGCAGCCAGTGCGAAACCCAATGCTATCGGATGAGCCGAAGCAGTTCGGCTCCACGACGGTGACCTGCAGTTGGATCACCAGTCCGGAGATCAGCTCGGCGACGAGCGCTTCTGGCGCCGTCGACAACAGCAGGTTGCAGGCGGTTAACCAGCGAACGTCGGTTCGTTTGGCCTGCACGATCGGCAGCAGCAGACCGGCGTGCTCGGCAGGATTGTTCGACGCGAGCGCGATCGACACGATCGGGTGCGAGTGAAACCAGGGTGCGAGTTCGGTCGACTTCAGTTGCGCATCGATACGGATGAGCGCGTCTACGACGTTGCGGACCAGACAACGATGCCGCCAAGCGAGTTTGGACGAGACGTCATTTTCGGCAAGCTTGGTGAGGGTCCGGCGCAGGTCCGGCTGGAGTTCTTTCACGCGGCGGGTCGCGGCGCGATACGCAGACCAAGCCACCGTTGCAGGCTGATCGGATGCGAGGCCTTGGCGCAGCTCTGCGACCGTCGCATCGGTAGCGATGGGCGCGGCTTCTTTGGCCGGCTGCTGGGAGATTACCTCGCCTGTGCCCAGCAATGTCGCCAACGCCAGCAATGCCGTCATGGGGACGGCGAGGAGAACGGCTGCTTGCGGCTGCGGCTGCTGCATGCTGGCGGCAACGCCCCGGCGGCTGCGTCGGTTCAGTTTCGTGGCTCTATTGGATCACGTCACGGAACGTGTTCGTCGTCAGTAGACCTACCAACGGATCCGCGACAACGCCCTGGTAGTGCAGGGCCGTGCCCACCAGGGCTGGCGCGTTGGGTAGCGACCAGGTCACGGTGAGTTGGCTTGTGCCGATGCTTGAGCCGACGATGACGGCGCTGAGCGGGTCGATGCGAATCGTGCCGATTCCCGCTATCGCGACATTTGCCGGGCCCAAGGAACCGGCCAGCAGGCCGAAGGAAGCGCCGCCCGGGCGGGTGTGCAGTTCGACATCGTAGGCGGTGCCGATTTGCGGCGGCTGTGGCGCATCGACGTGGTGCAGCAGGTTGACCAGGCCGGGGAGTTCGAGATCTCCATCCCCGTCGTAGTCGGCGGGCACGTCAAACCTGTAGCCAAAGGCAAGCGTGACACTGCTCGGAGCGGTTGTAAAAACACCGTTGCCGTTGTTGATCGATAGGCTGTTGGCGCCAATCAGATCTATGTCTCCATCGCGGTCGACGTCAAATCGGCCCTGTGCATAGATTGGCGAAGTGCCGAGAGCTTGCGCCGTGACTTCCACAAAGGCCGCGTTGCCGTTGTTGGCGAACATGCGTCGCCCTGCATCCGCAATGATGTCGATGTCGCCATCGAGATCGATGTCTTCGAGCCAGTACTCACCCTGCACACCGGCTGGTAGCTGCGTGGCCGCCGGCGTCAGAACACCTGCCTGGTTGATGAGTAGGCCGCCTCCGCCGATCAGGATCACGTCCAAATCGCCGTCACCGTCCAGGTCCTTGGCCTCTTCTCCTTTGACATACTCGCTGCCTAGAAAATTCGGTACGTTTAGCAATCGTGTCGAGCTCTGATCTGTAAACACTCCGGCGCCGTTATTTTCGTAGAAGACGCAGCCATTCCAGTTGACCGCGAGCCAGTCGACATCCCCGTCGCCATCGAAGTCGGCAACTACCTGACTTTGCGTATCGTTGGCCTGCGGCGGCAGCGCGGTCGCGGTCACGTCCGTAAAGACGCCAGCGCCATTGTTGGTGAAGACGTAGTTGGGCACGAAGTCCTCGTTTCCCAACAGCGCATCGAGGTCGCCGTCGCCGTCGATGTCGACGAGATTGATGGAGTGGTTGTCGAGCTGGGACGGGGACGCGAGCGAGCCGGCAGTCACGTCGACGAAGCGGCCATTGCCGTCGTTGGCCAGGACCACGATTGCGAGACCGTCGCGCGACTCCATCAGGTCGATGTCGCCATCGCCGTCGATGTCGCCGCTAGCCAGGCGGTTGCCAGCGCTGGAGACAGGCAGGTCGGTGAAACGCGTCTCCCGAAACGATGTTTGGGCCACGAGCATGGCCTGCGAGAACGCGATCGAAGAGACAACGAAGAGGGAGTGCTTCACGGGGGGAGTCCTTTGTGGGGATGGGGTCGTGCCCGATAACTCGGCGGACGCCACGTCGATGCGAACCCCGTACCGCGTGTCCCAAACCCGTCTCCCGGGTGTGCCGCTGCCGCTGCTGCCGCTTGGCCAACCCGTTATTTGTCACGCTCGCGAAACGATAGCGGCCGCAGCCGCGTCGCTGGCTGCTTCGCCCGCCAGCTCAGTGGCGCTTCAGGCCCACGGCGAAGCCGGTGACCGCAAGCCCGGTCGCCGGCAGGCTGCCGAGCATGAACTGCTGGAAGTTGCCCCACTCCGACTCCACGTTGCCTGTAAATCGGTTCCACAGGCCGTCCATGGCCGACCAGTCGACGACGACGATGCCGACGTAGCTGAGGACAAACGTCATCAGCAGCCAGAAGCCGACGGCGATTGCCGCAATCTTGAGCGTTGCGCGCAAGAACGCGCCGATGCAGAAGCCCGCCAAGAAGCTGAAGCCGATGCGGAAGAACCCCTTCGATGCGGGTTCCTCAGCGGCGGAGCTGCCTGAGCCGGAGCCGCCGCCGATGCCTCCACCTTCGATGAAGCTCGCTCCGAGCCGACCGTCGAGTGCCCCGCCAACGGATCCGCTTCCGGATCCACTCCCCGAGGATCCGCCGCCAGATGAGGCCGCATCTCCCTGCATCAGCGACCAGACGCCGCCTCCGACGAGGGCTGCGAGCGCTACCAGGAGCAGGATCTTCTCCCACAGCGGCATGTCCGCGAACCACTGGAAGAGGCTGCGCTGGCTCTTGGACTCTGAGCCGCCCAAGGCAGCGCTGCCGGATGTCTGTTCGACCGAATCTGTCGCGGGGGCGGGGTCGCTCATAGCCCTGTCAGTATCCCCCGAAGAGCCTGTTGTGCCAGCACCTCAAACCACTTAGCTGCGTCTAAGGGTTTTTTCTGCTTGCCGTGTGAAGAGATTTCCACAAGCATTTTCGGTCGTTCAAAAGACATGCTCATGCGAAACCTCATCTCCACCGCCGCAATCGCGGCCCTCTCTGCTGGCGCCCTGGCGCAAGACAAGATCACTCTCGCCAACGGTGACACAGTCACTGGTGCCATTCAGTCCATGGCGGATGGCAAAGTGACGTTTAAGTCGGCGCTGCTCGACGAAATCGTCGTTCCGTTCGACAACATTGCGGACCTGACGACCGGCGGCAACGTCACCCTCAAGGCCAAAGATGGCGACGTCATCATGCGTCGTATCACCGGCATTGAAGCCGGTGCGCTCCAGTTTGACGGTGGTGCGACGACCAGCCTCGCCATCGACAACCTCGGGATGATCAACCCGCCTGAGAAGGAAGCCCCCAAGTGGACCGGCTCGCTGAAGTTCACCGGCATCAACACGACCGGCAACACCGAGGTCCGCTCGGCTGGCCTGTTCTTTGACGCTGTTCGGAAAACCGACGCGGATCGCCTTTCGGTGGACGCCCAGTGGGACTACGCCGAGCAGAAGACGCCGGGTGCTCCGACCGGCAGCGGCTACGTGCTCTCGCAGCGCCGCACAGGCGCCGGGCTGAAATACGATTACTTCCTGTCGGATCGCGCCTACCTGTGGGTTGCAGCCCGCGCGCTCGGCGACACGATCGCCAACCTCGACCTGCGCTTCACGGCCAGTGCCGGTGTGGGCTACCAGGTCATCGACACCGAGAAGGTGCAGTTCCTGTTCGAAGCGGGTCTTGCCTACTTCAACGAGAACTACCGCGTCGTGCTGCCGGGTCAGATCGGCGAAACCGACTTCCTCGCCGCGCGCCTCGCCTACCGCTACGAGAACCAGCTCAGCGACGACACCAAGCTGGTGCACCGCGCCGAAGCGTTCCCTTCGCTCGAAGACTCGGCTGACTTCTACTGCCAGGTCACGACCGAGCTCTCGACGTCGCTGACCGACAACATGATCGCGTCGGTCGCGCACATCCTCGACTACGACAACACGCCGGCACCCGGCTTTGAGCGCGCCGACAACCGCGTCATCCTTACCGTCGGCTGGTCCTTCTAGGCAGCCGGACGGGCGGCGCAGGCTCACGCTGGCGGCGCTTCCCTGCGCGCATACTCAGCGGGCAGCGAACGCCCCGCGTTGGTCTACCGGTAGGATGGGCCCCCCGGCCGTGAGCGCTGCGGCACCACCCGAGTACTAGTAGTCGAACGAATACCGGTCACGCACGTTGTTGCCGGCGAAGCGTCCGGTTCTTTGGCGTTGGAAGCCGAAGCGGGGCAAGAACTCGATGCGGAACTGCGTTTCGTCGACGAACGGGTTGAACGTCGCGGTGAGCGCGATGGACCAGTCGTGGTCGTTGCGCTGCAGGCCAAAGGTGTAGGACAGCCACTCGTCCTGTTCGAGGTCGCGCTGGGCGCCGGCGAACAGGTTCCAGCGATCGTAGAGCTGGGTTTGGCCGGCAAGGGCTAGGGCGCCGTCGACGAGCGAGTCTTCGCGGTATTCGATGGTCCAGTCGATGCCGAACACCTTGCCGAACTGCAGCTCGGTATCGAGCGTGCGCATGCCGCGATCCCAGTCGAGGTCGCCGTAGACCGACAGCGCAAAGTCGTCGAAGGGCAGCCAATCGAGCTTTGGACGCAGCAGCAGGTCGTAGAAAAACAGGCCGAGGGTGTCGCCGCCGTTGTCGCGCGTGCTGTTGGGGAATACGTCTTGCGCGAGGTCCAAAAACAAGAAGTCGCGCGGGCCGCGGTCGGCGCCTTCGCCCGACATGCGCTGAAACAGGTTGCGCACTTCGAAGCGCACGAGCTCGCGTTCGCTCAGCGTGTCGATCGAGTCGTAGCCGAGCTGCTGAAGACGCAGTGGGTCGACGTCGTCAAACTGGAAGAACTGGTTGGGGTCGTCGTCGACGTGGTAGCGGTTGCGGTAGGTCAGCCGCGGTGCGATGACGTGGCGCGTCGGCGATTGGTCTGACAGCCGGAACGTGCGCGACAGCCGCGTGCCGATCTGCACGCCGCCCTCGAGCGCGATGCGGGCTTCGCTGCCGTCGCCGAGCAGCGTCTCGTCGTAAAACGTGCCGCGCCCCGAAACATAGGGCCGAACGTTGAGCGCGCCGATCGGAAACGGCATCGACAATTCGACGTGTTGGTCGGCGCGCAGCGTTCGGTCGGAGACGCGCACGCCGGCGCGGTCGTCGTAGTCGCTCCGACGCTGGCCGATCTGGGTCTCCAGATCGAGCACGATCGGCGTCTCCCACGGCGTCTCGGCGATCGGTTCGGCCAGCCACTGGTAGGTCATCACCGGCAGTTCTTCGACAAAGCGAGTCGCCAGAGCACGATCGTCGCGGTAGCTGAAGTCCGACAGGTTGAAGCGCGTGCCGATGGTCAGCAGATGGTTGCCGTCGGCGTGGTGCAGATACGCGCTCGTCTCGGGAACCTCTTCGGTCCGGTAGGGGCCGACGAAAAACTCTGGATAGACCGCCGCATCGCTCTGGTGGAAGGCGACCAGGTCGACGTGCGTGTTTTGACCCATTCCCGATGGATCTGCGTTCGTCCGCCCCGAACCTCTCCTACCAAGAAACACTCGGTTCTTGGTGCGCAGCACGCCGCGGCTGTCATCGCCAATCAGGCTGCCGTCGATGTTGCGCGTGATCTCGCGAATGTTCTCGCCTTGGTCGGACAAGAAGAACGCGTCCGTGCGGCCGAAGTAGAGGCCGTCGGCCGAATACGTCAGCGAGCCCTCGAGAGGAAAACCGCGCTCCTGGATCCAGCCGGTGCCGAGCTCCCATTCGCCGCGAAACTCCTGCGCGGGACGACCGGTCAACCAGTGGTGCAGCTGGCCGCCGGTCTCATTCCACGGCAGGCCAAACACGATGCCAAGCTGAGCACCGAGCTGGCCGGAGTAGCCGGCCGACGCGCGCTTGATCGGAAACTGGCTCTGGCTGCCCGTGAAGAAGCGCGCGTCCGGTAGCGGCAGCACGGAGATCTGGCCGAGCTGTAGCGTGGCACCTCGCGTGACCACCTCGAACTCGCCGTCGCGTTCGATGATCTCTGCTTCCTGCACGGCGAGAGCAGCGTGCGGTTTGGCGGCCGTGCATGTTGTCAGGACAAGGTCCTCGCCGATCCAGCGTGCGCCTTGCTTGACGAGCTTTGGCCCACGCACGACGAGCGTCTGCTGCTGCGTGCCCTTGCTGGTGGTGTAGCGGAGCTCCGCGTTGTGCACGACGATGCGGTTGTCGACCGGCGAAATGTGCAGCTCGTCACAGCGCACGACCTCGGCGCCGTTTTGCACCACGATGATGCCGCCTTCACAGTAGAGGTAGCGGAACATCCGCAGCACCTCGTCGCTCAGCGGTTGCGCGGCGCCGGTCGTGCGCGTTTGTGATTTGCCGAGGGCGCGCATGGTGCGCGCGACCCGCCGCCGCAGCTCGTCGGGCGAGAGGCGGCGCCGAGGGTCGGGCTGGGGGATGCCGCGCTGCGGCAGACCATTCTTTGAACGCCCCCCCGATCCGCCCATCGAACCACCTGTTGACCGCCTCTGGCCCTGTCCCTGCACCGTTTCCCGGTCGTTGAGAATCAACAGTCGTTCGCCGCGGATCGTCAGGCCAAGATCCGGCATCTGCAGCTGGAAACCGCCCTGCACGTGCGTCTCGTAGAAGTCGTCACGCGGGAAAGAGGTCGATGGACCGAACAAGAAGTTGGGTGTCGGTCCGTTCTGCTTCGCTGCTTTCCCCTGCGGTTCTAGCGCAAGGCTCGGCGGTGATTGCGCGCATAGGTTGGCGGCTGAGCCAAGCGTCGTAGTAGCGGCGGCCGCTGCCGCCGCCGCCAAGGCAAGCGACGCGGACGGCCACGACCGGCGTCCACGTGCGGTCTTCGGCGGCATTCCGGCCGTGCTGCGAGTGTGGCGCATCACTTGCGTCCGTCCGGGACGGAGCTGCGCTGCTTGCCCGTGCCGCCCGCATCCGTGGCACTACCAGGGCCCAGGCTGATCGCCCATGTCCGGTAGTTCGCAGCCACGCGCGTGGAACGAACCACGCGTCCTGTGGGCATTCGCACCGTGGCCCCTTGGGGGTCGTTTGCAATGCACTCAAAGCGGCGCAGATCCAGCATCACATCGGCTGCACTCACGTCGAGCTTGGTCCAATCGATGACGACATCCTTGCCGCGCACGCGTTCGATCGCGCCGGCCTTGCCGCCCCGCTGCATGGTCAGTTCGCGCGCATCGATATGCAAGCCTGCGGGGTCTGGCTGCCCGTTTGGCCGGATGCCAAAAGCTTCGACAGGCCCACCAAAGTGCACCGCATCTGGATCGACATCGATGTTGCCGCGACAAACAGCCTGCATGTGAGACAGGAGACCGCCGGAGTTGCGTTCATGCAACGTCATCGTTGGCGGCAGAAACACCGATCGATCGTCAAACGTACCGAGCGCCGACAGCCGCACTTCTTCGCCGCTTAGCAGCCGCACCCGCGCGCCGCGCATGGTTACGGTGCGGGCTCCGAAGGTCCGCGTCACTGTCGCCGTCGTTTGCTCGGAAGCGTTGCCGACGAAGAGTGCGGCGCCGCCGCCTTGGGTCAAGAACAGGCGTTCCGCACTGCCTTCGATGTGGCCGTTTTCGTCGTCGTCGAGAGCAAACTCGCGCACATCGTCGACGACGAGCCACGGCTTGCGAAGCGAGTGAAAGGCCACGCCAAGCGCGCCGCTTCGCGCCCCTGCCAGGTGCATGCGCTCCGCCAACGGGGTCAGCAAAAACGGCAGAACGCGCAGCCGACCGGCCGAGCATGCGACGGTTGTCGGCTCTCGGTCGATGCTGCTGCTGTCGGGTGCGGCGACAGTGCCGGAGCCTTCTAGTGGCAGCCGGGCGTAGATGCGCGTTGGCTCGTCACCGACCGAGTGTGCGTCGATGATCGCGCTCTGGCCACCGACGTGGTGCACATCGATGCGCGGCCCGAACACCTCGATCGAATACTCGAGCGGCTTGCCGTTGCGACCCGCCTCTTGCCACGATCGCTTGATGCGCGGAGTTTGATCGAGCTCGGCCAGCTCCGTCCAGGGCGATTCATCGACGGTCATCGGCAGCAGCCGCAGCGAGTGTTCGCCGATCTGACGCAGCCGCGGCGACTGGGCCTGGATGACCTGGTCGCCGTCGATCAGGTCGGCGCGCACCGGCAGGCCGCCGACGTCGAGGTCGGTGAGCTTTTCGCCGTCGAGCGTCGCCAGCAGCTGGCGGACGTTGCGCAGGCGCGTGCCTTCGGCGCCGAAGTCGGCTTCGATCTCGTCAAACGGTGCCCGCAGCTCGAGTGACGTGTGCTCCCCGCGGTGCACGACCGAGCATGCGCCAAGCCCGCGCACACGGGACGTGCCGTAGCGAACGTCGTAGCGGTGCTCGCGCCAATCGCGGCGGCGCTCGTTGAGAACGGGACCGAGTCGCAGGCGCTCTTCGTCGTCGCCGACAACGAGCAGCATGCCGTTGCTGCCGCTGGCGACGAGTTCGGGCTGCGGCTTGCCGTCGCGGCCAACGAGGCCGCGTTCGCGCACGGTCACGGTGCCAAGGCCGTGAACAACACCCGTCGTGCGTTCGTCGCGGCGGACGACGACCATGCCGTTGCTTGCGTGCAGTTCGCGCGTGCCGCTGTCGAGCTGGGCAGCACCTTCAAAGACGACCAGCTGCTGCTGCTGGAGCGAGCGCAGCGACCAGGCCGGAAAGCCGAAGCGCCGGTGGATCGATCCGGCGATCTCGCCGGGTCGGATCAGGTGGATGCGGCGCGGTGCACTGCCGACGACCGGGTGCTCTTGGCTGCTGCCGGCGCGCAGCTCGGTTTGTTCGATGCGCGAAGGACCGCCGTGCGCCGTGATGATGGCGGGATCTCCCAGCGGCCCGGGCCGAACCGTGATGCGCGGGGTCTCCACGCGCACGCCTGGCACGTCGACGACCGCGGGCGCGCCGACCAGCATGAGACGCTGCCATTGGATGGCTGGCTCATCTGCTGCAGGCGTTGCGGGCGCGGCCAGCTTTTCCGGGGCCGCTGGCTTCTTGCGCCGCTCGCGCGGGGTGCGCAGCAGCCAGCCGGTAAACTGGTCGCCACGGATCACCGATGGCTTGGCGTCGCGCGTCGCGGGCGAGCTGTCGGATCCTTCAGAAGGCTGCGTCGACCGGTAGCCCGATGCGATCGGCAGCCGCAGCGCATCGCCCAGGTCGAGTTCGACGTTGTCGTCGACGGTGATCTGCGCCGCACCCGACACCATGTCTTCGACGTAGCGCATGCGGCCGGTGGCGGTGACGTCGACGCCCTGCGCGTGCAGATGAGGATCCGATAGAATGATGATGTCGGTGCGCTGCAGGCCACCGCTGTTGCGGCCGCCGCGCGGCAGTCGCGCCTGGGCACCGTTGCCGGTCAGCGTCGCCGGTTTCTTGCCGGCGATGGTCAGCGAGACGGGCTGCTTGGGGTCGGTTGTAAGCTGCACGTCGGTGTCGCCAACGATGACGCGCGCATCGCCGAGTTCGAGGCGCATGCCGGCCATGCGACTATCTGGCTCGGTGGTGACCAGCGTGCCGCGCAGCTGGATTTCCTTTTGCTCGTCAATGGTCGGCTTGCCGCTGGCGTCGCGACCGAGCTCAAGAAACGCCTCGCGGGCCGCCACCGTGGCGGAGTGCTTGCCGTCGTCATAGAGCTTGAGTTGCACGCCGGTGAGCTGCTGCACTCCCTCGCCGATCGGCTGGCTGTCTTCGGCGAACAGCACGTAGACCTCTTCGCGCCGCACGCGGCCATCGCCGAGATCGATCTCGCGCCAGCGCGGCAGCTCGAGGGCGCCGTGCTGGGTCAGCTGGGCATCGATCTTGCCACCTTGGAGCCGCACTCCCGGTGGCCCATCGGGCTTCTTGGGCTTGTTCGGACGCTGGTCCCCACTTGCCTGCACCGCCTGCTCGTCGCCGATCGCAACCTTCAGCGCGACGATGCCGGCTGCAATCAGCAGCAAGAAGGCCAGCAGGCGTTTCACGGACGGCCGTCCTTCGCCACGACCGACTGCCACACGCCACGGGCGCGCAGCAGCTCTTCGACCACGTCGCGAACGGCACCAAAACCGGCGCTGCGTTCGCTGACGTAGTGGCTTTGGGCCAGCACCTCACGGCGTGCCTGCGGCACCGTCGCGGCAAAACCGACCTGCGTCAGCACCGGCAGGTCGAGCAGGTCGTCGCCAACGTAGGCGACGCGTTCGGGCGTCAGGTTGGTGCGGGCCAGCATCTCGGCAAAGGCATCGGCTTTGTCGATGCGTCCCAGCATGACCTCGTGCACGCCGAGTTCTTCGGCGCGGTTGCGCACGATGTCGCCGCCGCGGCCCGACAGGAAACCAGAGCGGCCGCCGCTGCGGTGCCAGTAGATGATTCCCGAAGCGTCGTGCACGTGAAACGACTTGTACTCGCGCCCTTCATGGTCAAAGTGCACGCGACCATCTGTCAGCACGCCATCGACGTCGAGCAGCAGCATCTCGATGCGCTGCAGCGCCGCATCGTCTGGTCGCGGTTGTCCGGGCTTTGGGAAATGGCCGGGCTGCGGCTGGCTGTTGGCGGGACTCATCCGATCTTGAGGTTCAGCAGGTCTTGGACGTCGAGAAGTCCGACGAGGCGGTTGCCGTCGTCGACGACCGGCATCTGGTCGACTTCAAACTTGTGCAGCAGCGCGAGCGCTTCGAGCGCAAACGTGTCGACGGGAATCGAACGTGGATCCGGAGTCATGGCCTCCTTGATGCTGTGATCGCGCGGGTTGGAGAGGCCTTGCTCCCAAAGGCGGCGCACATCGCCGTCGGTAAAGAAGCCAACGAGTCGGCCTGCTTGGTCGATGACGCTCGTTGCACCCGGGCGGCCCGGCGTCGCCGTCATGACTTCGACGGCCTGCAGCACCGTGGCGCTGTCGTGAACCTGCGGGTTGCGGTCGTCTTTGCGCATCAGCTCGCTGACCTTCATCAGCTTGCGGCCGAGGTCGCCGCCAGGATGGAAGCGGGCAAACTCTTCGGGGCCAAAGTTGCGCCCTTCCTGAACGACAAGGGCAAGGGCATCGCCCAGCGCCAGCATCGCCGTGGTCGAAGCGCTCGGCGCAAGCCCGTGCGGTCCGGCCTCGTCGATCTTGCCGAGTTCGAGCACCAGGTCGCTGTGGCGTCCGAGCGTCGAGTTCTTGTCCTGCGTGATCGCAACCGACTTGGCGCCGCACAGTTTGACGTGCGGCAGCATGACGAGCAGCTCTTCGGTCTCGCCCGACTTGGAGAAGGCAAGCAGCAGATCGCCTTGGTCGACTCGGCCGAGGTCGCCATGGATGGCTTCGGCCGGGTGCAAGAAGATCGATGACGTGCCCGTCGAGGCGAGCGTCGCCGATACCTTTTGCGCGATGAAACCGGCTTTGCCCATGCCGGTCGTGACGACGCGGCCGGGCAGCTCGAGGATCATGTCGAGCGCCTGAAGAAAGGTCTCGTCGAGGTCTTTGCTGACCTGCCGAACGGCGTCGGCCTCACACGTGACGATCTGGCGTGCGCGTTCGATGCGGGGGTCCATCAAGCCAGCAGCGTAGCACGGCGATGGCTCGGTTCGTCCCCCGGGATCAGGGGCCCGCATGGCAGCGGGCCGTGGCGCTACGGGTTGCCGATCGTGAAGGCGCGACCCGAGGTCATATCGATCTGGAACGGCAGGGGGCTGGCGGGATCGAGCACGACACCCTGCGTGTAGAACGGGCTGCCGACGGCTGCCGGGATGTTGGGAAGGTTCCACACGAACGAGCCGGTGCCGTTGTTGAGCAGCACGGTGTTGGCGACGTCGAGGCTGACGTTGAGCGAGCAGCCGGGGGCGCCGATGCTGCTGAGGTCAAATGGCAGCGGCGCGCCGGCCGATGTCGTGTTGGAGCCGCCAAAGATGATCAGTCCGACGCCGGCTGTGGCAGACGCGTTGACGATGCTCTGCTCAAATGCGGTGCCCAGGTAAGGCAGCCCGAGAACTTCGAGGTCGGCGCCCTGCGTGACGGCACACGGCAAGCCAAACGTCGAGCCCGTGGCGGGCTGGGTCAGCTCGTAGCGCCAGGTGTCGCCCAGGCTGTTTGGCCCGGCAACGCCGCCGGAAACCAGGATATCGCCGGTCACGGTGTCGTAGCCGACGGCCGCCGAGCTGCGGTCGGAAGGGCCCGAGGACGGCGTCGAGCGCGAGAACCAGGTGCCATCGTATTCGAGCACGTCGCCGAGGTCCGTCAGGGTGCCGCCCTGGATGCGCAGACCGCCGAAGAGCACCACGCGCTGCCGCGTCGGCTCGTAGGCCAAGGCCTGGTCGCAGAGGGTGCCCGGCAGGTTGCCACCCGGCGTCCAAACGGCTCCGTCCCACGTCCACGTGTCATTCAGGGTCGACAGCAGCTGCGTGTTGTAGCCGCCGCACATCAGCACCTGGCCCATGCCCTCGTCGTAGACCATGCGGTGCGCGCCGCGGGGTGGTGGCCGCACGGCGGTCAGCACGGGCGACCAATCGGTGCCATCCCACTCCCAGAGATCATCCGAGTCCTGGCCGCTGGGCGTAAAGCCGCCGAACATCACAACTACTTGTCGGCGCTTGTCATAGGCCAGGGCGGAGCCTTGGCGGACGGGGGGCTGGTTGGCCGGAGTCTGCTGCGTCCATGCCGTTCCGTCATAGGTCCAGGTGTCGTTGCTCGAGGCCGTGCTGCCGGCGAAGAGCACCGTCACGCCGCGCGCTTCGTCGAAGGCCATTGCGGGTCGGGTTCGTGCACCCGGGCGCGGCTGCACACCGACGTTGACCCACTGGCTGCCGTCCCACTCGCGCATCGAGGAGCTCTCGGTGCCGGCGACTTCGCCGCCGAAGGCCACCAGGCGGTTGCGCACGCTGTCCCAGCAAGAGCCGCCGAACGGGAAGGGAGCGTTGATCGCCGCGGCTTGGCTCCAATCGACTTGGGCCAGCGTTGGGGCAGCGAGAAGAAGAACGCTCAGGGTCGAACGCCAGGAAATATTCAGTCGGATCATTGGGCCAGTTTGAAGTTGTCGGAGGACTTGGCTTGGGGGCTGTCAGGGAGCGGCTGCCTGATGGCGGCCAAGGCGGCGGTGATGTCGACCGGATTCAGCGAGCAACCGGTTTCCTTCCTCACCGACTAGACTATGCCTGTTTCCGAAGCTGGTCACCGGGTCATGCCGGGGGGAATCTCGGAGCCGTAGGTCCCACCACGCGAATTCTAATCCACAGCTTGTCCACTGTTCGCAACTTTCGCTTAGACTGTCCCACGCATGTTTGCAGGAATCGGGAAAGCGCTGGCTATGACCATCGGTCTGCTGGCGGCCAGTGGCATGGCGCTTTGCGGCGATGCCCTGCTGGCCCAGAAGACGCGCGCCGTCGCGCCACCAGATCCCTATACGGGCGGTGACAAGGGCGCTTTGGGCCGTGCGGGCTACATCTCGTATGCCCCATTCTCGCTCGGTACGAACCACACGACGCTGACGGCGGAGGAGGTGCTTGGCACCGCGCCGTTGATCTGGATTGAGACCGACCACTTCCGTCTCGGTTGCACGCTGCCGGCCATGAAGGCCAAGGTACGCGAGCCGTGGGGAAAGGAGTGGCGA
>JBGCDH010000012.1:0-102435 GCA_045105235.1 Planctomycetota bacterium
GCGTCGAGGGCGCCCGGGATGAAATTGCCAAGGCCGTCAAGGTCGCCGAAGCGATGCCTCCCGTCGGCCCAGAGACGATGTTCGACGACGTCTACATGAACCAGACGCAGCAGCTGAAGGATCAGAAGAAGTATCTGCACGACCTCGTGCAGAAAGGCGGCATCGGCGCTGAGGTTGGCCACTTTCCGTTGTGATGCGCGGGCCGCATAGCGGCCTACCCATCACAAATCTTTCTTCGCGCCGCTCAGCGGGAAGCAACAAACGACTGTCCACACACACTCGACCCAAGAGCGGAGCCTCCTCGCCCATTCAAGCTGAGCCGCCTCGCGGTGCATGCAAGATGACGACCCGGCGAGTATCTCGCTCCGCCCCATACTAGAAGACTATGACTGCCACTCAGAACAAGACCGGCGACGGCGCGACCGGAACGAAGGTGATGACGCTGCTCGAGGCGCTCAACGATGCGATGCGCACCGAGATGCTGAACGACGACCGCGTGGTTGTCTTCGGCGAAGACGTTGGCAAGAAGGGCGGTGTGTTTGGCACGACCGCCGGACTGTTCGAAGAGTTCGGTGAGAACCGCTGCTTCGACACGCCGCTCAGCGAGTGCGGGATCCTCGGCGCGGGCGTCGGCATGGCGCTCTACGGCATGCGGCCGATCGCGGAGATCCAGTTCCTCGACTTCATCTACCCAGGCTTCGACCAGATCGTCAGCGAGGCAGCCAAGATGCGCTACCGCTCGGGCGGCGAGTACACGTGCCCGATGGTGATCCGCTCGCCGTATGGCGGCGGCATCCGCGGCGGCCACTACCACAGCCAGTCGGCCGAGGCCTACTTCTGCCACACGCCCGGCCTCAAGGTCGTCATCCCCTCGACACCAGCGGACGCGAAGGGTCTGCTGATCTCGGCGATTCGCGATGAAGACCCGGTCATGTTCCTCGAGCCCAAGGCGATCTATCGCCACGCCAAGGACGAAGTCCCGCTCGGCGAGCACACCGTGCCGCTCGGCAAGGCGCGCATTGCCCGCGAAGGCACCGACGTCACGGTCCTGTGCTACGGCGCGATGGTGCCGGTCGCTCTCAAGGCTGCCGACCTCGCCCAAGAAGAGCAGGGCCGCAGCGTCGAGGTCGTCGATCTGCGCACGCTCGTGCCGCTCGACGAGGCCACGATCCTCGAGTCGGTCAAGAAGACCGGCCGCGTCGTCGTCCTTTACGAAGCACCCAAGACGGGCGGCTTCGGCGGCGAGCTGTCGGCGATCATCGCCGAAAAGGCCATCGAATACATGGAAGGCCCGATCGTCCGCGTCGCTGGCTTTGACACCCCGTTCCCCTACTCCCTCGAGCACCTTTACATGCCCGACCCCAAGCGGGTCGCGGCAGGCATCGAGAAGACGTTCGTCTGGTAATCGCTCCCCCCTCACGCGAAGAACAAGCACGCTCAATCATGGCACTCAAGGAATTCAAACTGCCCGACATCGGTGAGGGCATCGCCGAAGGCGAAATCGTTAGCTGGAAGGTCGCCGAAGGACAGGCCGTCAACGAAGAAGACGAGTTTGTCGAAGTGATGACCGACAAAGCCACGGTGACCATCACCGTGCCCTTCACCGGCAAGATCGCCGAGCTGAAGTGCGGCGAAGGTGACGTCGTCCCGGTTGGCAACGTCATTGCCGTCATCGACGCTGGCGCGTCAGGTGGCAGTGCCGCACCGAAGAAGGAAGAGGCTCCGGCACCGGCAGCCGAAGAAAAGGCAAAGCCGCCTGCCGCACCGGCGCCGGCAGCCCCCAAGCCCGCACCTGCGGCGGCTCCCGCCGCAGCTTTCGTGCAGTCCAGCCCAGGCAAGGTGCTCGCCGCTCCGGCGACCCGTCGCCGCGCCCGCGAGATGGGCATCGACCTGTCGAGCATTGCAGCGACTGGCCCGCGCGGCCGCGTCACCAACGACGACCTGACGTCTGCGCCAGCGGCAGCCGCTTCGGGCGGCGGCGGCGTCGGCCACAGCTTCCCGCCGATCGCCATCCCGCCGGCGCCAGAGGGCCGCGAGGAAGAGCGCACGCCGTTCCGCGGCCTGCGCCGCAAGATCGCCGAAGCGATGACGCGGTCGAAGTATACCGCCACGCACTTCACCTACGTCGACGACATTGACGTCACCGACCTGGTCGCGATCCGCAAGCAGGCCAAGGCCGCCTACGCCGACAAGGGCGTCAATGTGACCTACCTGCCGTTCATCATGAAGGCCATCGTCGCAGCAATGCGCGAGCACCCGACCATGAACGCGTCGCTCGACGAAGTGACGAACGAGTTTGTCGTGAAGAAGTACTTCAACTTCGGCATCGCGACCGACACGGACAGCGGCCTGATCGTGCCCGTCATCAAGGACGTCGACCGCAAGTCGATCGGCGAGCTTGCAACCGAACTGCAGGACCTCGCGGCCCGCACGCGCGAAGGCAAGGTCACCGTCGACGACTTGACCGGTGGCACGTTCACGATCACCAACGCTGGCAACATCGGCGGTCTATTCGCCACGCCGGTCATCAACTTCCCCGAAGTTGCGATCTGCGGCGTGCACGCGATCAAGGACACCCCGGTCATCCGCGAAGGCGCCTGCGTGCCTGGCAAGAAGATGTACCTGTCCGTATCGATCGACCACCGCCTGGTGGACGGCGCGACCGGCGCGCACTGGATGAACATCGTCAAGGACCAACTCGAGCAGCCCTACCGCATGCTGCTGAGCTGATGGCATCGAAGCGCACCAACAAGAAGAAGGCCGGCGCTCCGCAGCCCGGCCTGGTTCGGCTCCTAGAAGACGACGGTTCGATCGCCGCAGGCAAAGACCCGCAGCTTTCGGATGAGACGTTGCTCTATCTCTACGAGCAGATGGTTCAGGTGCGCGAGTTCGACCGGCGCATGCTGATGCTGCAGCGCCAAGGTCGGATCGGGTTCTATGGCCCGATCCTCGGCCAGGAAGCCGCGACCGTTGGATCCGTGGCGGCGCTCGAGCACCGCGACTGGATCTTCCCAGCGCTGCGCGAAGGTGCGGCGGCCATGATGCGTGGCCTGTCGCTAACCGAAGCGATCAACCAGCTGATCGGCAACGGCGCGGACCGCTGCAAGGGCCGCCAAATGCCGTGCCACTACACGGTCAAGGAAGGCAACTACTACGGCATGTCGTCGGTGATCGGCACCCAGATCAGCCATGCGGCTGGTGCCGCGATGGCCGCTCGCATCAAGGGCGATGATGTCGTCGTGCTCGGTTACATGGGCGATGGCGCGACCAGCGCCAACGACTTCCACGCGGGCATGAACTTCGCCGCCGTCTACAAGGCCCCGTGCGTCATGTTCTGCCAGAACAACCAGTGGGCGATTTCGGTGCCGCTGAGCAAGCAATCCGCGTCCGAAACACTGGCGCAGAAGGGCAAGGCCTACGGCATGCCCTGCGTTCGCGTGGACGGCAACGACGTGCTGGCGGTCTACTCGGTCACCCAAGAAGCCGCCGCCCGCGCCCGCCGTGGCGAAGGGCCGACGTTTATCGAAGCCGTCACCTACCGCCGGCTCGGCCACAGCTCGTCCGACGACCCGACGCGCTATCGCGACGAGGCCGAAGTCGAATACTGGGAGAAGCGCGACCCAGTCGATCGCTTCCGCATGCACCTGCAGAGCAAGAAGCTGTGGGACGACGCCAAGGAAGAGGCCTTCAAGGAAGACATCGCGAAGCGCGTCAACGATGCGATCACCGAGGCCGAATCGTTTGAACCGCCTGCGGATGAGACCCTGGTCACGGACGTGTATGCGCGTGTCACCGACCAGCAGAAGGAGCAGCTCGAAGACGTGCTCGCGCTCGAAGGGCGCGGCGTCAACACGGGCGCGTTCCCGCTGTAGTTGCGGCGCGGGCCGTCGTGGAATGCGCGGCGGCAGCCGGCCGCACCGCTACCTCTTCACAAACACGCCATGCAACTCGGACGGCACACCGCCGTGGAGACGCGTGTGTTCGAACTCGGCCACGACGATGCTTCGGAGCTGCGCGAGGTCGCCCGCCTCGGAAAGGTCGTAGTTGTCGACATAGGCAAGATCGACGAAGCGCCAGAGAAAGCAGTTCCGCAGGTAGACATCGTCGCGCACGAAGTAGCGATCCAGGATTCCCATCAGCTCTTCGCTTCGAATGCCTTCGAAGCAACCGGACGAACAGTCCAGGTTCGGAAGCGCCGCATCACATACTTGGGTGTTCCGGTTGTGACGCAGCCCCTCGGGCAGCGAGCGAAACAGCCTGTCTGCGACGGCATAGTCGCGCGGCCACAGCCGATTGCCGTTGCGCCCCACTTGCTCACCGACGGACCAAAACTCTCCTCCTGCCCGCAGGCTGTGGGCAACCGTCTGCAGCGATGCTTCCAGCTCGATCAGGTGGTGCAAGCCGGAAACGCACATCGCAATGTCGAACTCTGCCGGCATGTAGGGCAACCGATTGGCATCGCCCAGCAGCAAACGCGTCCGAACGTGTGGCGGCATCCGCGACGCGGCCTCGAGCAGGAGCTCGCGGTTCATGTCGACGAGCGTCAGTTCCACCGGCGTGTCCACGGCGGCCAAAAACATCGCCTCGATGCGCGCCGCACCCGAGCAGAGCGACAATACTCGTAGGGGTCTATGGCCGGCCTTGGCCCGCAAACGCTGCGAGAAATCCGGCGGCGGCACTCCGATCAAGTGGCCCAACGCGCGGTGCCCGTAGGCATTCGCGCTCTCGCCCGCGACGGGCGCGAGCTCTTCAAGCGCATGCCGCCAAGCGTCGCGCCCTGAGTCCGGGCCGGCAGCGTCGCACTGCCACGTATCGGCGTCTAACCACTCCGGCTCTTGCGCAAGCGCTGCCGCCGCATCGTCGGCAGGAGAATAGATCGCGTGCGAATACACCTGGGAGAAGTGCGCCATTTCGTTCTCAGCGCGCCATGCAAACCCACTGCGAGCAGAAACGAGCGAGAGCTGTTCCTCGCTTGCGATGGTAAGCCGCTCGATCGCAAGCCAATCGGCCGACGGATCGCCCTGAGGGCCAGCGCCTACCATCACACAAACATCGACGAGCTCGCCCGCCCACGCGCCCAGGTTGACGCGGTAGGTCCGCGGCACATCGAAGCCTTCCGCTGCCGCTACGGGAACGGCAAGGAGCTCGACAGCTGCCACGTTCGAAGTTCCATCTTGGCCATGATCCGTGGGCGTGACCGAAACCGTCACCGTCAGTCCGTCGGCACTGATTTCCGGCAGCCCAGGCATAAACGCCAGCTCTAGCCAGTGTGTCGTGCTCGGCTGAATCCCAACAACACGCATCGCTTCCCCGGCGAGAAGGATAAAGAATCGACGTCTTTCTCGACAGTGAAGCAGCTCTTGCCAGCGCACGACGCCTTCCGGTGGCGCTGGGCATTCGATCTGCATTGCGACGTCTAGCCAGAACTCGGCCTTGCCAGCCACTGGCTCCATGGCAGAGTGAGGATCTGTCGGCGGTGCACGCTTCATCTTCTTGGCCGAGAGAGTACTTTGTTGCCGTTCCGATCTGCCTACGACATGTTCTTTCTGCGCAATTAGCAGCAGGGCAGAACCGGGCACGCAGAGAAGGAGAACCATGGACCAATACGTAGCCTCACGAAGCCAGGCCGAACTGGCGGATCTACGGACCCGCTTCCAGAAGGCGCCGGCCTTCCCGCACATCGCGATCGACAACTTCCTCTCTGATTCGTTTATCGAGTCGCTAGAAAGCCAGTTCCCGAGCCGCAACACGCCCGACTACGAGAAGTACTGCGTGGCCGACGACGGCCGCATCGGCAGCGACTATGCCAACTGCGATCCCAGCTCGTTTCCACCCGCTTTCGGCGAGTTTGACGCGCTGATTCGCTCCGATGCGTTTCGTGACCTGATCACGCAGATTACCGGCATCGACGGTCTCG
The DNA here is from genome assembly GCA_045105235.1 of Planctomycetota bacterium. Lineage (GTDB taxonomy): Bacteria > Planctomycetota > UBA1135 > UBA1135 > UBA2386. Next base: position 5,918 of record JBGCDH010000012.1, read on the forward strand.
AATACGACGCCGACTACTTTGGTGGCGGCATTCGCGAGTCCAACGGTAAGACGCAGCTGCTGCCGCACATCGACTTCAACTACCACCCGAAGACGCTGCATCACCGCCGGCTCAACATCCTGCTCTATCTCAATCGAGACTGGCGAAAGGAGTGGGGCGGCAACCTCCAGATCCACCGGAACCCAAACGAGTTTGCCGACGGGAACAGCTTGGTGACTTCGTACGAGCCGATCTGGAATCGCTGCCTGATCTTCGAAACGTCGGAGACCTCGTGGCACGCGTTCGATCGACTATGCCCCCCGCCCGGCCTCAGTCGCCGAGCTTTGACGATCTACTACTACACGAAAGAGCGACCCCACCAGGAAGGCTTCCGCATCCACAACACGGAGTATGTCGAGCTCCCACTCGACGCGCGATTTCGCAGCGGCTACCAGCTAACCGATGCAGACGTCGCCGAGCTGAAAGAGGGCATGGTCAACCGCGACCGCCGCATCCGCATGCTCTACGACATCCGCGCCGAGCACGACTCGAAGTATGCGCACCTTTGGAAGGAGTATGAGTACTACCTCGCGCGCTCCCGGGAGTTCGAGAAGAAGCTCGCTAGCCTGGACGGCAATGCGAACCAAAGCGCCGCCGAATAGCGGTAGCGCTCGAGAGCGCAGCACTAGCGATGGCTGTGCGGATCCCAGGCGCCCCACTTTTCTTCGTAGATCGCGCGGTTGCGCTCAAAGAGCTTTCGCCGGTCTCCTTCGGGAATCTGCCCAATAGCCGCCGAAAGCTCGTGATGGACAAAGACGTCCTCCGCCAAGCGCAGCTCAAAGCCCGCTTGTTCGACGCGCCGACAATAGTCGTCGTCTTCGAACCAGCCCACTCCGTAGTCCTCACATAGAAGGCCGCAGCCTTCAAGCGCCTTGCGTGAAACCATCACGCAAAAGAACGCGAGCGTGGGAATCTCTGAGAGTCGCCCCATGCGTCTCAGAGTGTAGCCCGCTGCCGCCTCAGGCATGGCGTCGAGATTTTCGTAGGCAACGTCCACCTTGGCTTCATTGCCAATATTGTTCGTGACCGGGCCCAGAAGCCCGATGCTGGGATTGCGCTGCATGTGACGCGACATCGTCCGCAACCAGCCAGGCGTCACCACGGTGTCGTTGTTGAGCAGGACGACATAGTCGCCATCCGCTTCGCGCACGCCGACGTTTGTACCCGCTGCATAGCCGAGGTTGTCTGCATTGAGGATGATGCGAACCTCAGGATTGTCGCGACCGAACTGCGTTAGATACTTCGCCGTGCCGTCGCCCGAAGCGTTGTCCACAACGATCAGCTGCATGTTGCCGTAGTCGTCATGCCGCAGCAGGCTTTCGAGGCAGGCCTTGGTCAGCTCAAGATTTCGGTAGCACAAGACCACCACACTGACCCTGGGCTTGACCAGCTGCGCGACAGAATCAAGCAAGGCACGGCCGCGATCCGCCCACGTATTGCCTCGGGCAAACGCGATGCGACGCTCGACCAAACCCTGGTCGTTCTCCGCCAAAGCTGCGCCAACTGCCGCTACAAACTCTTCCGCGGTCTTCGCGCATCGCGCGTGTTCGCCAAACTGAGCCATCTCCGGCAGGTCCGTCCCAACGACTGGTTTGCCAGCCGCCAAGTATTCGTAGACCTTTACCGGGTTGGTCGCCAGCGTCAGCGGGATGACCCGGAACGGCAGCAAACACACATCGAACCCATGCAAGAACATGGGCAGCTCCGTGTAGGGACGCTCACCGAACATTTCGACGTTGTCGTAGGCGGAGAGCTGCTCCTGAGCACCGGCCGTGTCATCGCCAATCAAGACAACTGCGTGCTCGGGAAAGCTTGCGGCCACGTGAGCCACCAGCGCGACATCGAACCAATCCGCAATCGCCCCGAAATAGCCGATTACCTTTCGCCCCTGACGGTCCTGGAAGATGTCACTCGGCCTGCGCGAGAAGAGATCAAAGTCTCCTGCGTTGCGAATCGTCACGTTGCATCGTGCTGCGCTGCCGACTTCGTCCTGCAGCCAAGAGCTCGATGTGAGGACGAGGTCTGCCTCGCCGACAAGCTGATTCTCCCGCGCAATGAGCGAGGGGTCTACGCCACCAAAGCCCTCGTGGTGGTCCATGCAGTCATACACCAAGGTGCTGTCCGGCACGCTACACGCCAAGTCGGACCAGAACGCATGAGCGACGACAACCAAGCGCTGGGCATGGCCGACCGCCAGCATCCACTGCGACAACCCCTGCTGCAGCTCTTCAGCAAGCGCATGGCTTGCCAGCCGGGAATAGATCGACGGCGCACCGGTCGCGTGTAGCCTGATTTGATAGAGCGGCAATTCCTGATCCAGCCGCTCAACCTGAAAGCCGGGCTCGACGGAATCGAAGTGCGCCGGCGACACAAAGAACACGCGGTGCCCGGCCTTCGCGAGCTCACGCGAGAGGTGCTGCGGTCGCTGAATCCTGAAGTGCCAGTCAACGATGCTAAAGACATAGACGTCGGCCTTCGCCGGTGCCGGCATCGCCACCGGCAAGGCGACTGCAGCAGTCTGCGTCGCGGGCGGCGAGCTCGGGGCACGCCGGCGCCGCATATCGGCATACGCCTCATAGGCCTTGTGACGCACCCGATTGGACATCGGCAAGGCTTTGAAGACCGTGCGCGCGGTGCCCATCGCGCTTCGCTTCAGAAAGTGCTTGAGCGGATGGCTATTGAGACGACTTGCCCAACTACAGACCTCTTCATATTTGCTGTTGAGGACTTCTACGTTGGCTTCGGCCTTCTGCAACTCGACCCGCAACGTGCTGAGCTCTTCTCGGCCCGCCAAACACGCCTCCTCGAGAGCCGCAATCCGCGCGTCGCGCTCTGCGATCTCGCGGTTCACGGATGGTTCAAGTTCCGCGGCGCGCTGCCTCGCTCGCTCGAGTTCCTCCTGAAACGCCAGACTTTGACGCTTGGCATCTTGGCAGCGCAAGTGAGATTGGCGCACCTCATTTTGCGCGCCGATCGACGTTGCCAACGCATCCGCGATGGCGGCGATGGACTCCGAGTCGCTTTGCTGCTGACCGAGATCTCGAAGCGACCATCGGCCTGGAATCGCAGCGTCCTCGTCCACACACCCAAGCCCGGCAACTAGGTAGGCCCGGCTGGCCTCCGGCACGACCGCATTGCTGTGCACCGACCGCAGGATCTGCTTGGTCTCCGCCCCGATATCGCCGGAGCCATTGATAAACGCTTCGGTCCAGGCGCTGCCGAGGAAGGCGTGCCCCGCATAGCGCATACCAGCCCTTTCGAACACGTCGCGAAGATCCATCGTCGGCATCTCCTGGCCGAATGGCCACTCTGATCGCCCAGCCTTGACCACGCGCCAAACCCAATACCAGTAGCACGCTGGGTTCGGAATCAGGACCACAACATAGCGGCGACTGCGGCTGGCCATGCCCTGCAGGAACTCGACCTGCGCCTCAGCACGGTAGTGCTCAAGTACACCGAGATTGAACACCAGGTCCCATTTGGGCTCACCGCGAACACACGCATCCCCTTCCAAGAACTCCCCCGCGACGCCCGCGCGGTGAAACTGCCCCTCGGCATAGCGCAGTGCCTCGCGCGAAAAGTCGAGCAAGGAGACATCAAAGCCATCGTTGGCGAGCGCCAGGCTCTGGTTGCCACCGCCGCATCCGGCTTCGAGAAGCCGGCCGCCGTCGGGCAACAGCTCCCGAAACGAACCAAGCAGTTCACGGTGAAACGCGGCCGTTGGCGGATCAATGGTGTGCTCCGGCAGGTCGCGATAGTAGGCATCCCACTTGTCTCGCTCCGCGGACCGCTCGCTCGATCCGGCTTCCATAGAGCCGACGTCACTAGAGAAAGGGGGCTGCGGCTCAGTTGGACCGCCGCTGTTCGGCGACGGCTCAGGTTGGGGTAGCGTCATATCGAATCGTCGCCGGTGTCCATTTGGCGAGCCGTCGCTCGCGACTCACGGCAGCCAGCACCACAGCGCCAGACCGCCAACCGTGCTGCCACCGTGCATGCGGAGCCCAGAAGCAGCGCCAGTCCGCAGCCGAGGAGCGGACCTCCTCAGCGGTGGGCTCCTTGGCCATGGCTCTGGCGGAGAAAAAGTAGCACCAGCACGGCAGGCGTTCCAGAACACCCGGCCGAGCATCGCGCCACGCGGACGACCCCAGGCTGTTCGCCGCCTGACGCAGGGGCTAGGGTCGGAAATCACGATATGTGGACTTTGAAACCTGCATCGATGCCATCCGCTGCCAGCCGCGTGTCGGTCCTGTTCTGCGTTTCACTGGCAGCATTTGCCTTCGCCGGCACGCTCGATGCATTCTTCACGCAGGACGACTTCTGGCTGCTGGCCGCGACCGACAAACCGCTGCCCAATCAGAGGATGCTCAGCGGCGCGCTGGCGCCGGACTACGTCCGCCCCCTATCGACCTACTGGTTTCCGCTCGCCTGTCGGAGCCTCTTTGGCCTAAACGCCTCGCTTCATCACCTGGCGCTACTGGCCCTGCTCCTCGCAACCGTCTACGCACTCCACGACTGCGTGCGAAAGCGAACGGGAAGCCTGCTCGCGGCCGCCGCGGCAGCCTGCCTATATGCGACCAGCGAAGTCCACGTTTACACGCTCGGCTGGATCGCCGGGATCGGCGACGTGCTCGCAGCCGCGCTACTCGTATTTGCCTTGCGCGCGCTTGAGACGCCGCCGTCACGCCGCCGGACGGCAACCGTTGCCCTGCTCGTTCTCGGCGCACTGCTTTCGAAAGAGCATTCCATGGCGCTCCCCGCCGCCCTGCTCGCAGCCGGCGCGGCACGGTATGGAGCGCGTCTGCTCAGGCGGCGAACGGACCAGCTACCTGGCCAGCCCGTCCGGGCACCCGACCATGTTCTCGGCATCTCGCTAGCCGCCGTTGCCGCCGGGTTCCTGTCCCTTTGGATCTACCTCACAGCCGAGAGCCAGCTCGAACGCGGCCTGCAGTTCAACCTCAGTCGAACTGTCGAGGTCCTAAAGAACAGCATCCTGACCCTGCACCCGACTCTCGACGTCCACGACGACTACGTCACCCGACTGTCGAGCTGGTGGCTCGCTGCTCCGGCAGCCCTAGCGGGCCTGCATTTCCGCTTCGGCGGTGTCCATCGAATCGAAAAGACCGCGTTTGCATTCAGCCTGTGGCTCGTGCCGGCTGGGATCTTCGCGCTGACCAGCTTTCCATCCGACCTGCAGGCCTACTACTCACATTTCTCAACAATAGGCCTCACGCTATTGGTGGCCGACTGCGTTGCGCTCGGCGCCAGCGCAAGCCTGCGCCCGCTTCGCATCGCCACCAAGCTGACCCTGGTTGCCGCCATCGTCGCGCACGGCGTCTATTCGGCCAAAGCAAGACAAACGGACGTCTGCGAGAGTCGCTCGCCGGCGCTCTACGTCGCCAAGCTATCGGCCGCCGCCGACCTTCAAATCCGCGCCGCGCTCGCGGACGGCCGCGAGCGGCCGAATAGGATTCTCTTTCTCGACACGGAAAACGTGATGTGGTGGGCCCTAGGAAAGGGGGCCATGGTTCAGACTCTCTACGGCGGCATCGAGGCAGATTTTGACGGCTACGGCGGCTTCCAAGCGGCGCCGAATGCACGATCGACCGGCGAAACGCTCGTGATGCGGCAGACGAATGCGACCACGTTTGTCGTCGTTCGGTAGCCGCCGGCAAAGCAGACACCGCGTATCCACATGCTCGCTGTTGTCCTCCTAGGGGGCCATATGCGACCATCCGCTTCCTGCATGAAACGCGCGCGCACTGTGATCACCCCCGCAATGACGGGCGAGGGCAGCGGCTTTCTGCCAATGGCGATGCTCCGCAGCATGTGGGGCAACCGCAACGTCATCCGCCAGCTTGGCGCGCGGCGCGTCGAAGCACGCCACCGCGGGTCGATTCTGGGCATCGGTTGGACGGTACTCAACCCGCTTCTGCTGCTCGGCGTCTACACGTTCGTGTTCACCGTGCTCTTGAAGGTCGGCGGCAATGATGCCGGCTCTCGCACGGCGTTCGCCATTGAGATGTTCACCGGCATGGTGCTGTTCTCCGTGTTTGCCGACACGCTGAGCGGCGCACCGCAGGCGATCGTAGGCAAGCCGAACTACGTCAAGAAGGTCGTGTTCCCGCTGGCGGCATTGCCGGCGGCCGAACTCTACGCCAGCTTCGTGCTCGCCGGAGCCAGCACCGCGGTGCTGTTTCTCGCGATCCTGTTGACGCAGGGCCTGACTTGGACGGCGGTCGCGTTTCCGCTGGTCCTACCTCCGCTGGCGCTACTGACCATGGGCGCAGCTTGGTTCATCGCTTCACTCAGCGTGTTCATACGCGATGTCGCGACGTCGATCGGCGTCATCGTGACGATGCTGTTCTTTCTCACGCCGGTCTTCTGGCGCGTGCGCGATTGGCCCGAAGCGTCCCGCGACCTCGTTTGGCTCAATCCCCTGGCAATCCTCGTGGAGAGCGCCCGCGACTGCCTGCTGCGCGACAGCTGGCCAAACTTGACGCTGTTGGCCGCATGCTACGTCGTTGCCATCGCAACCGCTCAGCTCGGCTGGATGTGGTTCCAACGATCCAAGCGAGGCTTCGCCGATGCCCTCTGAGAAACCTGCACCATCCGAGATGGCGAACTCCGACAGGGCGACGTCCGACGTGACGAACCTACCGATCCTATCCGCCACCAACTTGGGCAAGTGCTACCAAACGCTCACCAGGCCGCTCGATCGGCTCCGCCAGGCATTTGGGCGTCAGGCCGCCGTCGTCGCCAACAGCACCTCCGCAGCGGCAAATGCGAATGAGTTCTGGGCGTTGCGCAGCGCGTCGTTCGAACTCCATCGCGGTGAAGCACTGGGTTTGATCGGACGCAACGGCGCCGGCAAGAGCACCCTACTGCAAATCCTCGCGGGCACGTTGCCGCCCACGACCGGCCGCGCCGAAATCGATGGGCGCATTGGCGCACTGCTCGAGCTGGGCAGCGGTTTCGACCCGGAGTTCACCGGCCGTGAAAACGTGCGGCTTCAGGGTGCGATCCTCGGCTTTCCGGCAGCCGAAGTAGAACAGCGCGTCCCACAGATCGAGTCTTTCGCCGAGATCGGCGCGTTCTTCGATCAGCCGGTTCGCACCTACAGCTCCGGCATGTTCGTCCGGCTCGCGTTCGCGACCCAGATCATGCTGGTCCCCGAAGTCTTGATCGTCGACGAGGCCCTTTCAGTCGGCGACGCGCCGTTCCAGATCAAGTGCATGAACTACATGCGCAAACTGCTGGACGATGGCCTGGCGATCATTCTCGCCAGCCACGACATGGAAGCCGTTCGCAGCCTTTGCTCGAAAGTGCTCTGGGTTCACGAAGGCACGGTAAAGATGCTCGGTGACCCGCACTCGGTCACAACGGCCTACATGCGCTTCTTGTTTGGTGGCGGCGACGACACCGCGAGCGAGAACTCTCCGGACGCATCGCCCGAGCCAAGCGCAGAGGTCGCCATCGACCATGCCGTGCCGCAACTGCCTGCGACCCCCGATGAGGCGCCCCTCGCGGGGTTGGCCCAACGCACCGACCTCGAACGCTGGGGACGAGGCGACTGCATCATCCACGCCGCCAGCTTGCGCAGCGTCGCCGGCGAACAAGGCGATATCGAATGCGGCGTCTTCGCAAACGGCGACCGCATGCGCCTGCTGCTCGAGTTTGAATGCAAGAAGCCGATCTCCGGCGAGCTCCTGTGTGCCTCGTTCACGATCCGCAACACCAAGGCCCTCAACATCGCCACGTTCGTCACTCTCGAAAACGGGCACAAGCTGCCAGATCTCCAGCCCGGCCAGCGCATCCGGGTGGCTTTCGACTTCCTGAACGTGCTATCGGCCGGTGAATACGGCATCGCCATGAGCGTCGAAGAGGTGCACGGCAGCGAGCGTCGCTACCTCGACTTTCTCGAGAACGCGTTCCACTTCCGCGTCACGGATTCCCGGCCATCCTTCGCGGCAACGGCACTGCCGTTTCGATGCCGCATCACGGCCGGAACGACAGCGAACGCAGCCGCGGCCGCTACAGCTTCACCTACCACTTCAGCCAACAAACCCGAGTGACGAAGAAACGCATCCTTATCGCCGTCGGCACACGCCCGGAAGCCGTCAAGATGGCGCCCGTCGTGCACGCCCTACGCGGACAGCCCTGGGCCGACGTGCGCGTGCTCGCTACGGCACAGCACCGCCAGATGCTGGACCAGATCCACTCGTTCTTTGGCATCAAGCCCGAGCTGGATCTCGACATGATGCGCAAGAACCAGTCGCTCGCGGACTTGACGGCTCGCATGGTCGCAGCCCTCGACCCGGTGCTCGCGGACGAACAGCCGGACCTGGTCCTAGCTCAAGGCGACACCACGACCGTGATGGTGACGGCGCTGGCGAGCTTCTACCGCAAGGTGCCCTTTGGGCACGTTGAGGCGGGGCTTCGCACCGGCAACGTGCACAACCCGTTTCCCGAAGAGATGAACCGCGTGCTCGTTGGCCGCATGGCGAGCCTGCACTTTGCACCAACCGAAGGCTCGGCGAAAAACCTCGCCGCCGAAGGTCTTGCCGAGCAGGTGCACGTCACCGGCAACACGGTCATCGACGCGCTCCTCTGGGCCGCAGACCGCGTCGACACCAAGCCGTTCGAACCGGAGGCCGGCAAGCGTCTCGTGCTGGTCACGGCACATCGCCGCGAAAACCACGGGGCACCGTTTGAGGCCGTTTGCGAGGCACTGCGCGCCATTGCCGACCGCGGCGACGTGCAGCTGCTCTACCCCGTGCACCCAAATCCCAACGTGCACGACACCGCCCACCGCATGCTCGGCAACCACCCGGCGATCCGCCTGACGACGCCGCTCGACTACCCCGACATGGTCGCCGCGATGCGCGCGTGCGACCTGATCCTGACCGACTCCGGCGGCGTCCAGGAAGAGGCGCCATCGCTCGGCAAGCCGGTGCTCGTGCTGCGCACGACGACCGAACGTCCGGAAGGCGTCACCGCCGGCGCCGCCAAGCTGGTCGGCACCGACCTCGATGTGATCGTCGCCGAGGCCAACCGCCTGCTCGACGACCGCTCGGCCTACGAGGCCATGGCCAAGGTCGAGAACCCGTATGGCGATGGCACCGCCAGCCGACACATCGCGGAGCTCTGCGGCGCGTTCGTCAACGCGTGAACCAGGCGTGGATGCGCTCGCCGCTCGGCAGATCACGCGCAGCGCCGATCCGGTAGCTCGCGCCGCCAGGGACTTCAAACAAGACCGTCTCGGGCACGACCCGACCCGGCAGCCATTCCGCCATCGGGCGCATGCCGACCATCTGCTGGAGCTGCACCTGCTCGAGCTGGCCTTCGACCGCGAGCGCAACTGTCGGCCGCGCAAGATTCGGCCGCACAAGAGTCGGCCGCGCGTCTTCGACAGCAGCAGCGTCGCGAAGCCAGTAGACGGTGACCGCAACGACGCGCCGTCCCCCCTTCGCAAACTCCTCCACATCGCAGCCCATCGCATGCAGCCCCGCTGACAGCTGCAGCCGTTCTCGATGCTGAGGCTGCACCGTCGTCTCGGTAAGCGCAATGCGGTCATGATCCGCCGCCGTCGCCAGCACGTGCCAGACTTCATCGACCCCCGCGACAAGCGAGCGCGCCACCGACATCCCGGGCTGCGCCACCAGCTCTGACTCGAGGCGGTCGTTCTCGATGACCGGATACGTGCCATAGACATCGGCCGCGACCGCCAGTTCGGCGTAGCGATCGCGCACCGCCGGCCCTTCGTCGCCGAGCATTTCGAACGTCGCTCCTTCCGGCAAGACCAGCCACGTCGCGTAGGCGTCCGTCGGCGAGATTCGCCAATAGCGCCGCGGAACAAGACGCTCGGCCGGCACATGACCGCACCAGGTCACACCGTTTCGCCACCCAGTCGTGACCGAGTAGTCGGAAAACCACGTGATGCCGCGATCCGCGAAGTAGTCGTGCACGGCGTTGGTCTTGAGGAACCGATCGAAATAGCGGCGGTTGTTGATCAAGCCATCAAGATTGACGACATGCTGATCGCGCGCATACCACCCCACCAAGCCGGAGCTCAAGGCGCCGATGACCGTGCCGGGCGGTGTGTTCTGGCGCAGCCAACGGCCGGCCTGGCGAAACCGGCTGGTGCGCACGTCGTGGTTCACGCGCGCGCCATCCACGGCCAACGCGACCGCCGCAAGCAGCGCGGCCACATGCAAAAGCCATGCAGCGCCTCCCCGCAGACGGCTCGCGAGCACGCCGATTCCTAGCCAGACAACGACCATCTCGCTGGCGAAATACCAGGTCGCATACGACGAGAAATGCGGCAGCGACAAACCGATCAGCACCACATGCACGACGGCATAGCCGACAACGCACCACGCGAAAGATGCGGCCGTCACACGCCCGCTGTTGTCCTCGTAGCCCTCGTATCCCTCGCGGCCGCGCCGTCCGCGCCATCCGCGCCAGACGAACGACGCAACGACGCAAGCCAGCAGCGCCCAGAACGCATTGCGGAACAGGCGGTAGCCGATTCCCGTCATGCCATCGAGGAACGCCGGCAAGCTGACGCGAAACGGCGCCATCGCGAGCCGGAATACAAAATCAAAATGCCAGCGCGTCATCGCAAACACGCCACAGCGGTTCGCAGCTGCGAAGGCAGGATCGCTGGCGCCGCCCCACATCGCTTCGTAGTGCTGTTTGACGCTGCCGCTGATTGGCAAGAAGCAGTCGAACCACCACTTGCTGAGCAGGCAGGCGCCACCGACCAGCAGCACCCCGGGCAGGGCCAGCCACAACGCCGTTCTGCACCGCTCCGCGAAGCGCGACGGCGCGCCAAGCAGGCCGACCAAGATCGGCAAAGCCACGATCGGCCCCAGCAACACTCCCTCGGTTCGACTCAGGCCGAAAAGAGCCAGCACCAAGCCGAGCCACAGCGTTGCACGACGCGACCAGCGCGCGCGCACCGCATGCCGCCCGGCCCAGAGCACCGCCACCGTGAGCAGGGCGTGCAGGCCGTTTTCCATGCCCTGAAAGGCAATGCGGCCGGACACTCCCGCAAACGCGAAACCCGTCGCAGCAAACGCCGCGGCGTGGCGCGAATACGGGCGCAGAAGCCCAAGCACGCCGCAAGCCGCGCCCAACCAGCACAGCGCCGATAGACCGACCAGCGAACGCAGCATGGCCAGCGGCTCGGAGCAAATCCCGGCGACAGCTAGGCTCACCAGCGCCCAGAGCGTCTGCACTCCGTTCGTCGCCTCGAGCCCATCGAACGAAAAACCTCGACCTTGCCACCAGTTTTGAGCGGGCAGCGCGAAGTAGAGCGCGTCGTCCACCAAGACGTTGGCCACCAGCGTGTTTTCCGGCAGCGAGACCATCTGCCACCAAGACCACACCCAGAGCGCCAGCAAAGAAACCAGCACCAGCCGGTTCAAGCGGTCCAAACGATCGCCTCCACCCATGTCCATCCTGTCGATTCGATCCTCAGCGACGGCTACCTGCACCGGATGGAAGCCTATCGTTGCGCCCGCGCCACGCGGCGCCAGAATTGCGGTTGCCTATGCGCGTCCTCCTCGTCAGCCACGTTGCCCCACCGCACATCGGCGGCGTCGAGAGCATTGTGCAGATGGAAGCCGAAGCGTTTCGCGACGCCGGCCACGACGTCGTCTGGGTGACGAGCAACGCCGACGGAGACGGCAGTGACGTCCCCGAAGGCGAACGCCTGCGCGTGCGCCGCGTCTGGGCCTGGCACCTGCTCGAACGCCTGTTCGGCATCGCGTTCCCGCTGTTTGCGCCGACGCTGCCGCTGTATTTGTGGCGTGAGGTTGGGCGCGCCGACTTGGTGCATGTGCATGGACTCGTATTTCCCGGCTCTCCGATCGCCGCGCTGTTTGCGCGCATGCGCGGCACTCGCTGCATCTGCACGGACCACGGCGGCATGCTGCAATACCCATCGCGGCTGGCGAACGGCGCGCTTTGGCTTCTCATGGCGACCGTCGGCCGCATGACGGCGCGAGGCTCGCACAAGCTCGTCGCGCTCAACCACGATGTTGAGGCACTGCTGGTGCGGCTAGCTGGCCGCCCGGACAAGGTCCAGTTCTTGCCGAATCCGGTCGACGTTGCGATGTTCCAACCGCCAGCCAGAGAAGAGCGCTGCGCAGCCCGCGCCGAACTCGGCTGGGACGAACGCCCGCGCGTGCTGTGCGTGTCGCGCCTGCTGCCTCACAAGGGGATCGACGTGCTGCTCGCAGCCAAGGACCCATCCTTCGAACTCGTATTCTGCGGCCCCGGCGACCCCGAGGTTCGTGAGCGGCTGCGGGCCAGCGGCGCCGAGTGCCTGGAGCCGCGCCCGCGCCATCAAATCCTGACTCTCTACCACGCCGCCGACGCGTTCGCGCTGCCGTCGCACAACGAGGGCTTTCCAGTGGTGGTGCAAGAAGCTCTGGCCTGCGGCCTGCCCGTCATCACAAGCGACCTGCCGGCCTACGCGGCCTATCGGCAAACACCGGGCCTGACGCTGTGCAAGCCGACCGCAGAGATCGTCCGCAAACACCTGCTCCAGGTTCTCGCAATCGCACCATCGCAGCGCCAACGTGCGGCGAGCGCCGCAGACGATGCGTCGTCATCGACGGCAGCACCCGCCGAAACATCGGCTACGTCCTGCGAACGGACCCGATGGCTCGCGCAGCTGTGCGCTGCCACCGCGGCGACGGCGAACGCGCCGCCGCCGACCTCCTCGGATTCAGCTTCTGAGACGCCGGTTTCCAAGACAACATCGTGAAGCCCCTCGCAGCAGCAACGGCGCAAGGCCCGCCGCACGGTCGCCGACGGCCGCGCATCGGCACCGTGCTGCTGGCCGTGCTCCTCGCGCACATCGCGCTTGGCGTGGCCCGGATCCCAGGCAAGGTCTACGGCCGCCGCATGGACGACATCGCGAGCTACAAGCGGCAGGGAGCGGCGCGCTTCCTGCTGACGAGTGCCAAGCTTGAAGGCGCTGAGGTCTATGAGTGGCTGCTTGCCAACACCGCCGTAGACAGTGTTCTGCTGTGGCGCTGGCCGAATCAGGGCGCGCTGGAGTTTGCGTCGACGCTGCTCGCACCGCGCCTCGTCGTCGACGAGCGCCAGGTTGCGGCGGACGCCATGCAGTTTGCCGGACGCAAGATCGCGCGCGCAGCGCTCGATGGCGCTCCGGCCAACGCCGCCAAAGGCCAGCTGGTCCTACAGGGAACCGATGGAGGCGGCCTCGTGCTGACAACGCGTTGAACGATCTCTCGGCAAGCTGGCAAGCGCCACGCAGCCGGCTCCCTGCCAGCTGGCCGTGGACGCTGGTGCCATCCGGCATGATTGCAGGCATCGCGATCTTCTGGATCGGCTGCACCTTTTGGCTGCGAACCGACGCCGGCGTGCCCAATTGGCTCCTGCCGCTTGCCCTGGTTGCCGGCACCACGCTCACTCTCTTCGTCCGCCCGACCGAGCGGAGCGCACACACGCCGCGTCACCCCGACAAGACCTGGCTGCTGGTTGCTGTGCTCGGAGCTTTTGCGGCCGTGCTGGCGACGGCTACGTTCCTGCTTGGCCACGGCGCAACCAGCACCGGCTCGCGCCACTGGGACGGTGCCGCTTCGTTCGACGCCAAGGTGCACTGGCTGACTGGGACACCGACGCTGCAGCAGCCGTTCTTCGCGGATCCAGCGGTCTTCCACCACAGCCCGGACTATCCACTGCTGCTGCCGCTGTTGACCGCGATGTTTGATCGCAACGCGCTCGGCCTCGGGCGTCTGGCCATGCCGGCGCTCTATCTGCTGCTGTGCCTGCTTGCCGGAGGTGCGCTGATGCGCCACACGCAGCGCGTCGTTGTCGGCGTGCTGGGCGCAGCCGCGCTTGCCGTAACGCCGATGCTGCTGCGGCCCGGCGGAGGCGCCGCCGACTCGGGCTACAGCGAACTGCCGATGCTGCTCGCGACGACGGTGGTCATGATTGGGCTTCTCGATCGATCGTTTGCGCGGATCGCCTGCGGCGCACTGCTGGCGATCGCGAGCAAGCCCGAAGGCCTACCCTACTGCGCGGTCGCCATCGCCGCGTGCTTCGCCACGCGCGAACGGCGCTCGATGTGGGCCGCGTGGCTCGGTTGCTCGCTTGCACTGCTGCTTTGGCAACCCGTGCGCGAAACCCTGCTGCATGTCGACCCGGGCGAATCGAGCATGGCGCCGCTGCTCGCTGCGATTGCCATCCTCGCGGTCGCACTGTTCGCAGCAGACGTCCTCGCGGGCACCCGCACGTGGCTTCGCATCGCTTTCGTATGCTTGCCGATCGCGGTGGGAGTCGCGCTCTTGCCGTGGCTCGCTGCGCATGCTTCTGGCGATAGCGCCCTAGCAGTTTATCTGCGCCGCGGCGCCGACGTGCTGCCCGGCCTCGCCAACATCCCCGCCTACCTCGCCGCGCTCGTCGACTATTCTATGCTGCGCTTGCGCTACGGACTGGTTCCGCTGCTGGCCCTGCTCACCCTTGCGGCCATGTTCAAGCTGCGCATCCCGCGAGCTGCGAACGCCGGCCACGTATTCGTGCTGCTCGGAGTCGCGGCCACCGCCGTGCCCTTTGTGCTGTCTCCCGAACCAGACCTAGGCCACCACCTGCGCTCGAGCCTGCCGCGCCTCGCCCTGCACTGGATCGGGCCACTGACTCTACTGACAACGATCTGGCTGGACCGCGTCCTGGCGTTCTCGCCAAACGCTGGACCGGCTGTTCGGACGTAACGTGACGTGGCCATCGCGACGTGGCATGTTGGGCCGCCACATGTCTGAATCGCGTGGCCTCTACCGCAAGCTCGTGCCGTTCGGCAGTCGGCGCGACCGGCTTGCGTGGATCACCATGGTCACGCTGCGCAAAACCCGCGAAGGGCCCGGCCCCTGGCTGCGTGCCGTCAAGAAGGGCGTCTACCAGCTGCTGCCAACGCGCTGGCAGGAGCGCGTGCTCAAGCTCAAGGGAGAGGGCCAGGATCCGTTTTTTCGACAACGCACCGAAGTGCACCACACGGGCGCTGCCGGCGGCGTCGAGGTGCCCGACCTCGTCAGCATCGTGCTGCCCATCTACCAGCAGGCGAACATGGCGGCCGAGGCGATCGAAAGCGTGCTGGCGCAGAGCTATCGCACGCTGGAACTGATCGTGGTCGACGACGGCAGCACCGACGGCCTGCACGAGCAGCTTCGCCCGTACCTTCGCGACCCCCGCGTGCGTGTTGTGGTGCAGCCCAATCAAGGGCTGCCAAAAGCGCTGAGCACGGGTTTCGACCACGCCACCGGCGAGTTCTTTACGTGGACCTCCGCCGACAATCGCATGCTGCCAGAGCAGCTGACCCGCCTTGTTGCGTTCCTGCGCGCGCGCGCCGAAGTCGCCATGGTCTACGGCGACTACGAACTGATCGCTGAGCGCGGCCAGCTGCTGGATGGCGGCGCGTTCCGCGTCATGGATCGCACCGACAAGAGCAACCTCGCAGCCGTTCGCGTGCAGCGCAGCACGCTCAACCTCAACCGCTACGAAGACAACTTCATCGGCGCCTGCTTTCTCTACCGCGGCCAGATCGGGCGGCTGCTCGAAGACTACAATCCCGAGCTCGGCCTCGAAGACTACGACTACTGGATGCGGATCAATCGGCTGTTCTGCATCGAGCACCTAGGCACGGACGAGGTGCTCTACCAGTATCGCGTGCACGACAACACGCTGAGCGCGCGCGCGCGCGAGCTCAAGATTCTCGAGCGCGCCAAGAAGCTGATGGACTACGAGCGGGAGCGCGCCGAGTGGTTTGCGGCGCCTTTTGCGCAAACGGCAGACACGGACGAGCTGGCGTGGCTCGGCGAGCTGGAGCCAGCGACGGAGCGATGGCAGGGCACGTTCGCGCAGGACGGCGCCAAACGGCTTTACGTGCTGTCCGTCGCCGAGATCGCTGAAGCACCGCTAGGCGACGTGCCGGCGGCAACGGCCATCGCCTGCTGGTTTTCGTCGCCCGCCGAGGTCTATCGAGCCCACTCGGCGCTGCGGCACAGCAACGTTGTCGCGATCGCGGCGGATGCCCCGACAGCCGCGAGACTCGCGGTATTCACCCGCCGCGTGATCCGCGGCGACAAGGACCGGGAGACGCTGCGCTGGCTCCAGCGCGCCGCCGCCAACGGCACGTTTTTCCGCGCAACGCGCGCAGCAGCCCGGCTTCATCGCGTCGTGCCACAACCCATGCTCGCGCAAACCCCGCTGCGTGTCCTGCTGCAGCTCGACACATACGGCAAAGGCGGCCTCGAACGCGTGGTCGAAGATCTGGCGATCTGCCTACTCGCAGCAGGCTGCGAGATCGGCATCCTTGCGCTCGATGGCAGCCTGGCCGACGCCCAGCTCCCAGCCGGCGTTGAACGCATCGAGATCCGCAAGCGCACGGCCGAAGCCTACGCCGAGATGCTGCGCGAACACCGCTTCGACGCGGTGCATGCGCACGCCAGCACCTTTGGCGCCGACGCGGCCCACGGCTGCGGCATCCCATTTGTGCAGGTCGTGCACAACAGCTACGTGTGGTTCGACCGCGGGCAGATCGAGAGCTACCGCGAGGCCGACGCGCACACCGCCGCGTATGCCTGCGTCTCGGCGCAGGCGCTCGGCTACGCCGACCAGCGCCTCGGACTCGATGTGCAGAAGATGCTCGTCATCGAAAACGGGATCGCAACGCCCGCAGAACTCGACCGCGACGCAGAGTCGCACGCGAGCTGCGCAACAGCGCTGCGGCGCAGCTTCGGCTTCGATGAGCACGACTTCGTCTTTCTTCAGGTCGCTTCTTTGCAGCCTGCAAAAGCCCACCTCCAGGCGGTTCGCGCGCTGGCCGAGCTACGCCAACACAACAGCCGCGCCAAGCTGCTGGCAATCGGCAACACGCGCATGAATCCGCTGCATGCGGGCAAGGTGCAGGCAGAAGTCCGACGCCTCGGGCTCGATTCGCACGTCGTGCTCGCCGGCCACCGCGACGACGCCGTCGACTGCTACGCCATGGCTGACGCGTTCTTGCTGCCCTCGTTCTGGGAGGGGTGCAGCCTCGCCGTTTGGGAGGCCATTCGCCAGGACCTGCCGCTGGTGCTCACCGACGTGGGAGCGGCGCGCGAACAGCTGGCCCACGGCCGCGGCGAGCTCGTGGCGCCGCCCTTCGCGAGCATGTTCGAACTCGACGCCGGCAACCTGGAGGCCGTCGTGCTCGCAGACCACGCCAAATTTGTGAACCGCCTTGCGACCGCCATGGGCCTGGTCGCCAAAGCCCCGTCCACGGCTGCCGACGGCAACGAAGAACTCCTGCCCTACGCAGCCGAACGCGCGACCATGGCTCGCCGCCACTTGCTGCTGCTTGGCTGGCTCCGCCAGGGCGCGGCACAGGACGGACGCGACCGCGCCACGTCTTCTGCCGTAGGCGGCATCCGAGCCTCCATTGCCCGCGCTGCCGACGCGGCGCAACGATGTGGCGCCTCGAGCGACTAGTCGCCCAGGATTGTTGAGCGCCAGTCCATGCCGCGAATAGCCTAGTGCAGTTCGTCGCCAGGCGCTGCGACGAATGCATGCTCCACATTCCTCCTGAGGATCTTCCTCCCGAAGATCTTCCTGCCGA
The DNA here is from genome assembly GCA_045105235.1 of Planctomycetota bacterium. Classification (GTDB taxonomy): domain Bacteria; phylum Planctomycetota; class UBA1135; order UBA1135; family UBA2386. Next base: position 23,580 of record JBGCDH010000012.1, read on the forward strand.
GGAGCAGCAACGCCGTGACAGGCGTCTTCGCGCCCGCAGAAGCCCCCCCAATATCGGATGCACTACACTAGGATCAGGCGCGCATCCGACGTGACTCAATCGCAACCAAGCAAACCCGAAGACCTATGAAGAAGCTCGTTGAAGGCGTTCGTCGCTTCCAGGAACACCTGTCACCAGAAGAACGCAAGCAGTACGAGGAGTTGGCTGCGAAGGGGCAGCACCCGCGCGCCGTATTTGTAACCTGCGCGGACTCGCGGGTGATGCCCAACGCGATCACGGATAGCGGACCGGGCGATCTGTTCTATGTGCGCAACGCCGGCAACATCGTGCCACCGCACGGACCGGACGCCGGCGGCGAAGCGGCAACCATCGAATATGCGCTGACAGCGCTTGGCATCCGCCAGATCATCGTCTGTGGCCACACCCAGTGCGGCGCCATGAAGGCCATCCTCGAGACGCCCGAAAAGCTTGAGCCCCTGCCCAGCGTGCGCCAGTGGCTACGCCATGCGGAGACCACGCGGCAGATCGTCGCGCACAAGTACCCGAACGTGTCGGAAAAGGAGCGCGAAGTCGCCGCGATCGAAGAGAACGTGCTGGTTCAGCTCAACAACCTCAGCACGCATCCGATCGTCGCCGCACTGCTGGCAACGGACGAGCTGAAGCTTTTCGGCTGGGTTACCGACATCGCCACCGGCGGCGTGCGCCAGTACGACGCCGACTCTGGCAAGTTTGTGGATCTGACGGACGATGGTTCGGCGATCAGCCCGATCCCGCTGCGCACCAGGCAATGAGCAAACCGACCGAATCGAGCGTCGAGCCGAGTCGCGCCAAGGCCAGCACCTGGCGCGGCGACGTGTTCGGCGGAATCACGGCCGGCATCGTCGCCCTGCCGCTCGCCCTCGCCTTTGGCGTGCAGTCGGGGCTGGGGGCCGAATACGGCCTCTACGGCGCAATCCTGATTGGCTTTTTCGCCGCGATCTTCGGTGGCACCGCGGTCCAGGTCAGCGGCCCGACCGGGCCCATGACGGTCGTCACGGCGGTCGCGATCAAGGAGATCGGCACGGCATCGGGCGGCAGCCTCGAGGCCGCATTGCCGGCGCTCGTCGCGACCTTCGTCGTTGCTGGCTTGATCCAGATCGGCATGGGTCTGATCGGCCTCGGCAAGCTGATCAAGTTCATCCCGTATCCGGTCGTGTCCGGATTCATGAGCGGCATCGGCGTCATCATCGTGCTGCTGCAGCTGTTCCCGGCGATGGGGCATGCCAATCCAGACGGCGGCTCGCTGGGCGTCATCCGCAGCCTGGGCTCGCTCTTCGACGACGTCAACCTCGCGGCGCTGCTGCTGACGACCGCGACCGTTGCGATCATCTACCTGTTCCCACGCATCACCAAGGTCGTGCCAAGCGCCCTCGCGGCACTGCTGCTGTTGACGATCGTCGCGAGCACCTTGTCGCTCGACGTCGGCATCATCGGCACCATCCCAAGCGGCTTCCCTGCGATGCGCGGCGCCGACATCTTCGGCATCGACGGAGCACTCTGGCCGCTCGTGCTCAAGTTCGGCGCGACGCTGGCGGCACTTGGCGCCATCGACTCGCTGTTGACGTCCGTCGTCGCTGACAACCTGACCAAGACCCGTCACAACAGCCGACGCGAACTCATCGGTCAGGGCATCGGCAATACGATTTCCGGCCTCTTCGCGGGCCTTCCGGGCGCAGGCGCCACCGTGCGCACGGTCGTCAACGTAAACGCCGGCGGCCGTAGCCGCATCTCGGGCGCCGTGCACGCCGCGCTGCTGCTGATCGTGCTGCTGGGCGCCGGCCCCTACGCCGCGATGATCCCCAAGCCAGTGCTCGCGGGCATCTTGATCACCGTCGGTATCGGCATTCTCGACTACCACGGCATGCTGCACCTGCGGCGCGTGCCGCGTTCCGACGCCGTCGTGACGCTGCTGGTGCTGCTGATCACCGTGTTTTCGGACCTGCTGGTCGCCGTCGCCGTCGGCATGGTGGTGGCGTGCTTCTTGTTCATGAAGCGGATGAGCGAGATCGTCGAAGACGGCGTCGAGATCGGCACGCTGCGCACCTTCCAGGACGACCACGAATGGCCCGACGAACACATCTCGGCCGAGATCGAAGACCAGATCATCATCAAGCGCCTGCAGGGACCGATATTCTTCGGCTTTGCTCAGGCACTGCAGGAGAGCTTCGCCAGCCTGCCGCCGACGAAGTATCTCGTCCTGCGCATGGGCCACGTGCCGTTCGTCGATCAGAGCGGGGTCTACGCGCTCGCCGACGCCCTGCGCGAGCTTGAAAAGCGCGGCGTCACGGTGCTCATGAGCGGCTTGCAAAGCCAGCCCTACGGCCTGCTGCACCAGATTGGGCTTATTCCAGCCGACGTGCCGAACAACCATGTCTTCCCAGACTTTGGTGCCGCCATCGCCTTCGTGCGAAAGGCCTTGCCGGCGGCATGAATGCCTCTGGTCCATAGCTACGGCGTCAACACCTCGTCGGCGCTGCGCTTCAACAGCTCGCGCAGCAGCGGCGAAGCGAAGCGCCGCTGCACGGTGATCGCGTAGAAGTCCTCGAAGAGGTCGGGAACCTCGCAGTATTCGACCAGCACGCCTGCCTGCAGCTCATCGCGAACCACGATGCTCGGCACCAGTGCGATGCTGTCCGAATCGCGCGCCATCAATCGCAGCAGCGCCATGTCGTCGACTTCGGCGTGCAGCCGATAGCGCAACCCGACGCGGCTGCAGAGCAAGTCGAAGCCAGCGCGCAGGTCGTTGTCCGACCCTGGCAGCAGCAGCGGCCGATCGCTGAGATCGTCCGGAAACCGAAACTTCTTGTGCTTGCCGCGCCCGCGCTGCGGCTTGCCGATCAGGCTCACCGGCTGGCGTGCGATGCGGCTGCACACCCACGGGTCGTCGGCCGAGCTGTGCACGCGGCGATTGGAAAGCACCACGTCCAGCGTGTGCACACGCAGCCGCGCCAGCAAGTCGCGCAGCGAACTCGACTGCACCGTCAGGGCGACGTCGTCGCGCACCAGCAGAGGCCGAATGAAGTTGTCCTGGAAGTTGCGCGACAGGGTCGCGACCGAACCGATCCGCAGCGTCTCGAGACTCGGTCGCCCGTCGTCGTGCAGCACGGTCAGCATCTCTTCGCCGGCTTCAAAAATCGTGTCCGCATAGCCGAGCGCTAGCTGTCCCGCCTCCGTCAACTGCATGCTGCGCGCCGCGCGCACGAACAGCGCCTGGCCGAGCTGCTCTTCGAGCTGGCGGACCTGCGTCGACAGCGCCGACTGCGAAACGTGCAGTCGCTTGGCGGCCTTGGTCAGGCTGCCCTCTTTGGCGACCGCCCGGAAGTAGCGCAGGTGGTGAAAGTTGAGGACGTCCATGCGTTCTAGAATACAGAACGAATGTTTCGCTTATATGCGTTTTCCAAAAGGCTCGGGGAGAGCGATTGTTCTGGGCCAAATGTCAGATCCATCCTCATCGCTCGTTCTCGCTGCGCCGCCGGCCATCGACCTGGCCGCGATGGTGGCGCACGCTATCCCGTTTGGGCTTGCCATCGCCGCACTCGCTGCGGGCCGCCTCGCCTCGTCCAGCGCCATGGCATGGAAGATTGCGAAGCTCGCCACGGCGACGGCCGCGCTGGCCGCGATTGGATCCGTGGCGGCGGCGCTGCTCACGCCCGCGGCCGCCGGGACAGAATCTGAGCCAATTTGGCACCTCACCTCCGGCCTGGTGCTGCTGCTGATCACCGCGATAGGCACCGTGCTAACGCGCTTCTCGGCAACGTATCTCGAGGGCGAACGCAACCAGCAGCAGTTCGCAAGCTGGCTGGTGGCCACGCTCGCCGGATCCACGCTGGTTGTCGCCACCAACCACATGCTCGTGCTGCTCGCCGCGTGGCTTGCGACCAGCCTGTGCTTGGGCAACCTGCTGACGTTCTACGGCGACCGCCTGATGGCGCAGATGGCGGCTCACAAGAAGTTTCTGGTCAGCCGCGCCGCGGATATCTGCGTTTTGTCGGCCGCCATGCTGCTCTATGCGGCGTTCGAGACGTTTGACATCGATGCACTCGCCGCCGCAGCGCGCGCAGCCGACACGATGCCAACCAGCGCTTCGTTCGGCGTCGTCTTGCTGGTCATCGCCGTGCTGCTGAAGAGCGCACAGCTGCCGTTCCACGGCTGGCTGATGCAGGTCATGGAGGCACCGACGCCGGTGTCCGCGCTGCTGCACGCTGGCGTGGTCAACCTCGGCGGCTACGTCCTCATCCGCAACGGCGCCCTGGTTGGCGCCGTGCCAACGGCCCAGGCAACGCTTGTCGCGGTCGGCGGTTTGACGGCTGCGCTTGCCGTCATGACGGCAACCACACGGGTCAGCATCAAGGTCGCGCTGGCCTGGTCCACGTGCGCCCAGATGGGCTTCATGCTGCTGCAGTGCGGCCTCGGGCTCTACGGCATGGCGCTGCTGCATCTGCTGGCACACTCGATCTACAAAGCGCACGCGTTCTTGACCGCTGGAAGCACCGTCGATCGCAACGCGGCAACACGCCACGCCCCCAGCATTGCGGCCGAAACCTTGCCACGACTGCTGACCGGCGCGCTCGGCGCCGCGGCTCCGATTGCGGTAGCCCTAGCGCTTGACCCGTCCCTGCTCGAACAGCACGCCTTGCTCGCCATGATGCTCGTCGTCGTGCTCGCAATGGGCATGCGCTACGGCCGTCGCACGACCGCGTCGGCGTGGCAACCTGCGCTCCGGGCGGCAGCCAGCGCATCGCTGCTGACCGCACTCTGGCTCGCGCTCCACACGGTGTTCGAACACGGTTTCGTCACCGAAATCGCGACGACATCGCCGGCCATCGCTGCGGCGGCGGCAGCGATCTTCTTTGCGCTGTTCGCAGTCGACGCCATCCGGCGCACATCCCCACAGGCCCCCGGCGTCCAGCAGATGCAACGCTGGTTCCAGGGCGGCATGTTCCTCGACGAGTGGTTTACGCGCGGCACGCTGCGCCTGTTCCGCTGGCAACCCAACGCGCGCAGCGGCCACTCCGCACGCTCGACGACCTCGATCCGCGAAGGAGAAATGCTGTGAGCACCATCGACTCCCCCATCACGTCGCCTGCCGTTCTCGACGCGGTCCAACGCGCATGCGCCACGATTGCACCGACGTGGCCACTCGACCGCTGGATTGCCGTCAACCCGTTTTGGCACAGCCGCCAGGACCGCATCGAGCAGCTGGCGGCACGGCTGTCGACCGCGAGCGGGGTGCGCATGACCATGCCGCGCTCGTTCTACCGCCAGCAGTGGCTGCAGGGCGCCTTTGATGCCCGCCACCTGTCAGCAGCATGCACCCTGTCGGATGAGGCCACGCAGACGCAAAACGATCGCCCCAACCTTGACGAGCTGATCCGCATGATCGGCAGCGACGAGGAGCCGAGCCAGCAGCTGCCGCTGTGGACCGACCTCGCCGACCGCCAACGCAGCGCCAAGGAGCCACTCCCGTGGAGCCGCACGGCCGTCGACCAAATCAGCCAGCACCTTGCCGCTTGGTTTGACGAAGGCCAAGGCGACTGGCAGGCCGATCACAACAGCGGCCTGCTCGGCTCCTGGCGCACGCGCCTGGTAGAAGATCGCGGCGTCGCGTTTCGACACGGCCGGGAGAGCTTCTGCACGACTCTGCGCCGCCTGCCGGCCGAGCCGCTGGTGCTGATCGAAACGCTCGCCCAACAGCTCGGACTGCAGGACGAAGCCCTCGAACACTACCTGACCGCGCTGCTCGGCACGGTGCGCGGCTGGGCATCGTGGTGCGCTTTCGAAAACTGGGAGAACGCGCTCGAAGGCCGCGAAGTCGCCCCCGAAAACGATCCGCTCGTGCACCTGCTGGCCATCCGCGCAAGCTGGGAGCTGCTGCTGCGCGAAGAGCATGATCTGCACGCGCTGAGCACCGAATGGCGCATGCAGACCGTTGCTCTGGCGAGCCAGCAGCAGGACCGGCAGCGGCGCGAACGCGTCAACTGGCTGCTGCAACACGCCTACGAACTCGCCTACCAGGAGCGCCTCGGCAGGGCGATCGCGCCGCGCGATCCGGAGCGCACCGACGCACCGCGGGTGCAGGCGGTGTTCTGTATCGACGTTCGCTCCGAACGCTTCCGGCGCGCGCTGGAGCGCACCGGTGGCGATCAGGTCGACACCCGCGGCTTCGCCGGCTTCTTCGGCCTGCCCATCGCGCACCGTGCGATTGGCAGCCATGACGTGGCGCGGCCGCAGCTGCCCGGCCTGCTTTCGCCAGCCGTGCACAGCCACGAGGCGAGCGACGACGCCGAACAATCGGCAAGAGTCGCGGCGCGGCGCGCGGGGCGCCTCGCCAACGATCGCGTCGACGCACGCTTCCGCAGCGCGCCGACGTCGGCTTTCACATTCGTCGAATCGCTGGGCCTCGCCTACCTCCCCAAGCTGTTGCATCACGGCTTTGGCGGCGGCACGGCACAGCGCCAAGACCGCCCGGGACTGACTTCGGACGAGCACAGCGACATGCGCCCCACCTGGCCGACCAGCGGCCCGGGCTCGTCGCTTGCCGAGCGCACCGATCTGGCCCAGGGCGTCCTCAAGGCGATGGGACTCGATCGCGACTTTGCCAACATCGTGCTGTTGGCCGGCCACGGCAGCAGCACCGCCAACAACCCGCAGGCGGCTGGACTGCACTGCGGCGCCTGTGGCGGCCAGACCGGCGAAAACAACGCGCGCCTGCTGGCCAACCTGCTCAACGATAAGGCTCTGCGCCAGTCGCTCGCCGAGCGCGGCACCGAGATCCCAGCTTCAACGTGGTTCGTTGCCGGGCTGCACGACACGACCACCGACCAACTCGAGCTATTCGACGTTGGCCTGGTGCCGCACGAACGGGACGCGGACCTGCGCCTCCTCCGCGACTGGCTCGCGTTTGCCGGCGACGGCACGCGCGCCGAACGCGCCCCCGGGCTCGGACTCGACAAGCTGGCGAACTCGCCCGAACCACTGCTCCGGTCGCTGCAGAAGCGCGGCCAAGACTGGGCGCAGCTGCGCCCGGAATGGGGCCTGGCCGACAACGCAGCGTTCATCGTTGCGCCGCGTCAGCGCACGCGCGGTCAAAACCTCGAAGGCCGTACGTTCCTGCACGACTACGACTGGCAGCGCGACGACGGCTTCGCCACGCTGACGCTGATCCTCACGGCACCGATGGTGGTGACCAACTGGATCAACCTTCAGTACTACGCATCGACCGTCGACCACGACAACTTTGGCAGTGGCAACAAGCTGCTGCACAACGTCGTCGGCGGCAACCGCGGCGTCTTCGAAGGCAACGGCGGCGACCTGCGCATCGGCCTGTCACAACAGTCCCTTCACGACGGCGAGAAGTGGCGGCACCGACCGCAGCGACTGAGCGTGGTTGTGGCCGCGCCGCGCCAAGCCATCGACGACATCCTGAATCAGCACGAGGCGCCGCGCAGCCTGGTCGAAAATGGCTGGCTGCACCTGCTGCGCTGCGACGACGACGGCACCTATGAGGTCCGCCTGCGCAACGGCAGCTGGCGCCGCTTTGACGAGCTCGTCACCGAAACCAGCCCCGAAGATGTCGCGCCCGAGGGCGGCCCGACCGCAGATCCGTCGACGGACGCGATCGAGAACGCCTTTGCCGACCAGCCGGCATCCCGGCCGGTATCCCAGCCGGCAACCCAGCAGCAGGCGCACCGCAAGGCGACGCCGCGAGCCCCAAAACGCCGCGGCGACCCGTCGCCGGCCCAGCTGGTGCTGACACTTTGCTCGGTTGCACTGGGCGTTCTGCTGCAGGGCCTCTGGACCTGAGGGACCGGCGGCCGTTGTTCCAGCGGCCGATATCCCGGCGATTGGGCGCGAGGTTGGAAAGCGCGGCGCAGAACCCTATTCTGCTTGCCCCAAACCCATGACCTACGACGCCATCGTGATCGGAGCCGGCCCTGCCGGCTACGTCTGTGCCATTCGCTGTGCCCAACTCGGACTGAAGACTGCAGTCATCGAGAAGGAGAACGTCGGTGGTGTCTGCTTGAACGTCGGCTGCATTCCGAGCAAAGCGCTCATTGCCGCCAGCAAGCTCGTCCACAAGATCCAGACGGCTGACGTCATGGGCATCAAGGCCAAGCTCGAGGGCATCGATGTCAACGCCCTCGTCGCCTGGAAGGCGGGCATCGTCAACAAGCTGACCTCCGGCGTCGGCGGCCTGCTGAAGAACCACAAGATCGACACGTTCATGGGTGATGCGCGCGTCACCGGCAAGAACTCGATCGAGGTCACCGGCAAGGACGGCAAGAAGACGCTCGAGACGAAGAACATCGTCGTCGCGGTCGGCAGCACGCCGATCTCAGTGCCGGGCTTTGACTTCGACAACAAGCACGTCTGGTCTTCCACCGACGCGCTGCAGCCAAAGTCCCTGCCCAAGCGCATGATCGTCATTGGCGGCGGCTACATCGGCCTCGAGCTCGGCCTCGTCTACCACAAGCTTGGCAGCGAAGTGCGCGTGCTCGAGTTCATGGATCGCGTGCTGCCGGGCATGGAGGCCGACCTGTCCAAGGAGATGGGTCGCTCGCTCAAGAAGAAGAAGATGCCCGTCCATCTCAAGACCAAGGCCACCGGCTACGAGAAGGGCAAAAACGGCCTGGTCGTGCACGCCGAGGTCAACGGCAAGAAGGAGACCTTCGAGTGCGACGTCGTGCTGTCGTGCGTCGGTCGCTTCCCGAACGGCAAGGGCCTCGGCCTCGAAGAAATCGGCGTCCACGTCGACGAGCGCGGCTTCGTGCCGGTCGACCACCGTCGCCAAACCAACGTGCCCGGCATCTACGCCATCGGCGACGTCTCGGGCCAGCCCATGCTCGCCCACAAGGGCTCGCACGAAGGCCTGGTTGCGGCAGGTGCCATCGCCGGCGACACCGGCTCAGCCTACGACCCGGCCTGCATCCCGGCCGTCATCTTCACCGATCCCGAGATCGCCTCGGTCGGCCTCACCGCGGACGAAGCCAAGGAAGCCGGATTCGAGCCAATCGAAGGCCGCTTCCCGTTTGGAGCGTCGGGCCGCGCCATGTCGCTCAACGAAACCGAAGGCTGGGTCAAGGTGATCGCCGACAAGTCGACCGACAAGGTCCTCGGCGTGCACATGATCGGTCCAGAAGTGACCGAACTGATCGCCGAAGCCGCGCTGGCCATCGAGATGGGCGCCACCATCGGCGACATGGCGCAGACCATTCACGCCCACCCGACGCTCCCCGAAGCGATGATGGAAGCCGCCGAGGCGGTGCACTCGATGGCGGTGCACATCTTCCAAAAGCCAGCGGCCCCCAAGAAGGGCTGAGTCGCGGCACTGGTCGTCGCGGCCGTGTAGAACCACGGCAGAGCCGAAAGCCTCAGCCTGCGAGATAGGCGGCAACCTGCTGCTGGGCGTCCTCAAAAGAAAAGCCGCCCTCGCGCTGCTGCATGTCCTGGGCAACCCGGACAAACAGCGGAAAGCCGATCCGCAAGATCGGCTCCATGCGCTCGACGGCGTAGCCGCGGATGCGCTCGACGTCTTCGGTGGTTGCGCTGGCCCCGGCACCCTCTTCGCTCGCTGCCGGCTCGAAGCCATGCGCCACGGTGGCGATCTGGACAAAGTGCTGTGCCGTCCACTCGCGATCGCGCAACCGCCCCGGCTCCGCCATCCAGACGGCAACGACGCCGCCCAGCACCTTGCGATCGAGGTCGTCGAGAGGGGCGATGAGCGCGCGCATCTCTTCTTCGGTTGGCACTTGGTCCATCCCACGATCTTGCCTGGATCCACCCGCCGGAGCCAGCGGCGAGCTATGCGACCGTCGCCCGAAGCGCCCGCAGGATGGACACGATCGCGAGCACCAGCAGCACGAGGCCGAAAGGCACCAGCGCGATGCCGATGCCTGGATCGCCTCCGCGCACGCCGAATGCTCCGAGCAGAAACCCGCCCGGGAGTGCAATCGTGGCGCTCGACAAGCACGCCGAAGCGAAGCGAGGGCCCGAGCCAAGACACCGTTCCGCCGTCACGGCAAAGGCAATGTGCACCAGCGACAAGAAGGTGCCATGGGCATGCGCCAGTCGCCACAGCAGCCGCTGGGTCTCATTGCCAACCGCCAGGTACCAGTCGACCTTGAAGCCATGCATGGCCTCCAGCACGCCACCGAGCGCGACGAACACAAGCAGGCTGAACCAGCCGATCGTCAGATGGCGGCGCGCAAGGGCGCGGGCTGACGGCGTCGCTTCGGACGCCGAGCCAGCAGGCCGAGACTTGATGGATTCTGGAGCGTCACTCATTCCGCGATATAGACGGGGCGATCGTCACGACGCGCATACAGCCGCTGAAACGTTGCAGCATCGAGGCCGCGCGCGGCCATCAAGACCGCAGGTCGCTCACCGCCGGTGTAGCGACTCTGCCAGACCGACTGCAGCTTGTCGACAAAGGGTGCAACACGCTCCGACTCCGCCAGGTGGCTGTAGCCGGCCAGCGAACCGCCGTAGGCGCTGCCGCCGAGTGCACGCAGCGAACGCTCGGCATTGAAGCGCACGACGTAGTACGGATCGTCTAGCAAGCGAGCCAGGTGCGGCGCCATCCAGTCCTCGCCCGACGCCTGCCGCGCCCACGGCTGGCCAAACGACCAGGCCGCAAGCATGCGCTGGCCGGCATCGCCCGTCAGCAACCAGCGAACCGACGCCGCCACGGTCCGCTGATCTTCGTCCAGCTCGGGCACGGCAATGCCGTAGCGCGACGCAAGGTGCTTCGCGGTCCAGGCCAGGGTCTGGTCGAGATGGCACTGATTGCACGCATTCGGCCGCCCGGTGCGCAGCTCCACCGCAACGTCCGGGCTGGTGATTTCATGGCTGCGCGAAGCCTTCATCAGGCCAACCGACGTGTAGCTCATGTGGCAGTCGTAGCAGCTGCTGCCAGACGAACCGGGCGCGTGGCCGGTGTGCTGGGCCAGCTGAGCGGCGTCGGCATAGTCGTCATGGCACTGTGTGCAGGCCGCGTTGCCGAGCATCTCGGGCTTCATCTGGCCCTTGCGCCAGCGATCCGAAGAAGAGCCGTCTTCGGTGTGCATCGCGTGGCAAGACGTGCAGTCCATCTGCCGCGCCTGGTCGCCGTGCTGGTAGCAGGGCGATCGACGCAGCCCGCTAAATTCGCGACCTGACAGCCGCACCTGCCCATCCGGCCAGAATCGCCCGCGAAAGAACTCACTGTTGCGGCGCAGTTCGTGGCGCAGCTCTGGTGCGTCACGATGCTCAGGACCGATGACGAGGTGCGACTCTTGCAGGTCACTGCCGGGGACGAATGGCGAGCCTTCTTCGCGCCAGCTGTCGAAATGCTGCTCGCGCAGGATGTGCACCGAGTGGCACTGCCCGCACGTTTCCGCCGATCGCGCCGGCGGCATGCCTGCCGGATTTGCGATCGACGCATCGCCGCTGACACTGCCGCCATCGCCATCGCCGCCGCCGCCAGCCAGCCGGCGAGCGTAGCGCGTCAGCGGATTGCGGTTGCTCGCAGCATGCTCCGCACCCGGCCCGTGGCAAGCTTCGCAGGCGACGCCAAACTCGCCGACATGCGTATCGGCGCGGTCACGATCGACCCGCGGCCGCGGATCGGTCGTATGGCACATGGCACACGAACGGTTCCAGACACCGGGTTCCGGCGGATCATGAAACTCCGGCGGCAGCACGAATACCGACGTCAACGGCAGCCAGCGCTGCTCTTCGATGTGGTAGCAGACGGGCACAGGCGCAAGCTCACGCTGCTGACCGGTCGCATACCAAAGCACCTGCAGATTGTGCGAACCGGTCATCTGTTCGATCGGGGCCTCGACCGGACCGGGCCGGGCTCCCCCTCGAACGAAGCGCACCCACAGTTTGTCGCCGCGCCACTCCAGCGCGACCCGCTTGTCGAACCAGTCCACTTCGAGCTGCTCAAACTCAGCGACCAGCTTCCCGCGGTCGACCACCTGCGTCATCGTGCGGTGGAAAGAACCATGCCACGACGCATGCTCGGCCGGATGACAGGCGCGACAGGTCTGCGAGCCAATGTAGCCATCGTCGTGTGCCGCGACCTCGAGCGGACGCGTCGAGCTGGGCGAGGTATTTCCTGGACGTCTCGCCGCCGTTGCAACAATGGTCGCAACCGCCGAAGCCGTCAGCAGCAGAGCGGCGATGCGCATACTCCATCGCCGCCGCGCAAGGCGCCACAACGGCACGCTCGCACCGATGGCCAGCAGAATCGCTACACCGACCTGAAGCATGCGCCCACCTTAGCAAGGCACGACGCGAGCAGACGGCACCGGCCTCGCTACCCTTCCTTTTCTAGCCGAGACATTTCGTCCTGCTGCGACGACCGGGGCACGTCGCCGAGGGATTGACGGTAATTTGACCGAAGCGCCAGCACCAATTCCGCGAGGCCGTCGTAGTCCCCGTCATCAATTGCCTCGACCATCGTCATCAAAATGCGCGCATCGGCGCGATCCGCACTTGAGTGCGCACGCTGGGCAAGAGCCCAGGCACGCTGCTGAAAGGGGGTCTGCGTCACGTACGTGTTCACCATGTTCCAAGCGGAGGTTTCTGGTCACCGTCGACGGCCGCATAGGCAAAGCCGTTTCCCATTACTTAGAACGAACCAACGCCCCGAATACTGAGCATCACGACATAGATGGTACACTTCAGGCCAAACTCCAACGTCCGTTGCCGGATCTAGCCCGCGCGGTATCGTCACGCTCCGGGGCTGGAACCGTATCCTGCCGGCCCGTCAGAGACGACGCATCTGACGGCGGCGCCACCGCCACCGCCCCACATCGCTCAGCATGTCACTGAACGGGAAAATCGCCCTAGTCGGGCTCGTAGCGCTGCTGGCCAGCCCCCTTTGGCTGCCGCTGGCCCCCTTCGGCTACCTCTGGTGGCGCGGCCTGGGCCGACGGGCGCGCGCCGCGGGGCTGAGCAAGATCAATATGCTGCAGGCAAACGCAATTGCTGCCCACGCCGAGGCCAGCTTGCCCGGAGCCCCGCCAGACGGCTGGTTCCAGGTCGCTCGAAACGTCGACCGCTACCTGGCCCTCGTCGATTCGCCGCGCCACTGGCGCAGCTCGGCGGTGCTTGTGGCCCTGGAGTTCGCCCCGCTGCTGCGGTTCCAGCGGCCGCTGTCCAAACAGCCGCTCGCCCAGCGTCGCCGCTTTCTGGAGCGACACCTGGCGACAACAACGGGCCTGCTCGCCATTCCGGCGCTCGCACGTCAACTGATCCGCATGGGCTACTACACCGACCCCGCCATCGCCGAGCGCATCGGCTTCCAAACGATGAGCGAACGCCGCCGCCGCCGCCCGCCGCAGCAGGCGCGGCCCGCATGACCAAGACGCTAAAGACAGAAGTCGCGATCGTCGGCTCCGGAGCCGGCGGCAGCGTGGTCGCATTCCACCTCGCCGCCCGCGGTGCGCGCGTCCACATGCTGGAGCGCGGCCCGTGGCTTCATCCTGCCGATCTGAGCCACGACGAACCGGAGATGATCGCGCGCCTCTACAAAGACGGCGGCGCCCAGACCAACAACGACGCAGACATGTTCGTGCTGCAAGGCAACTGCGTCGGCGGCTCTACCGTGCTGACCAATGCTGTCTGCTTCCGCATGCCCGAGGACGTGCGCGCCAGCTTTGCGACGCATGGCTTTGTGCTGCCGGAGCGCGAACTAGACCAGGCCTTTCAGCGCATCGAGACCGTGCTCGGAGTGACGCCGCTGGCGACCGAAGCGCACAACCCGGCCACGCCCATACTCGCCGACGGCTTCCGGCGCATCGGCGCGGCATACGGCGGCTTCCAGAAAGCGATGAAGCAGTGCATTGGCTGCGGCTACTGCAACGTCGGGTGTCGCTACGGCAAAAAGCTCGATGCATCGCAGACCTGGGTTCCGATGGCCGTCAAGCACGGCGCCGAAGTCGTTCCCGACACAGAGATCCTGCGCATTGAGCATCGCGCGGGCCGAGTTCATGCGCTGCTTGCCCGCGACAAAAAAAGCGGCGAAGCGCTGCGCATCGAAGCCGATCGATTCGTGCTGTCAGGCGGTGCGATCAACACGCCGGAGCTGCTGCTGCGTTCGGGGCTGCACAAGCGCCGCGCCGGCAGGCGCACCTCGTTCAACGCGGGCGGCATCGTGTTCGGCGAGTTCGACCGCGAGCTCGATGGCTTCGACGGCGACCAGATGTGCGTGCACCACCTGTCGAGCCGCTACGTCATCGAGCAGTGCCAGAATCCTCCGGTCTCCCTCGCGCTGACGCTGCCGGGCTTCTACAGCGACCATGCGCAGCGCATGCAGAACTACCGCCACCTGGCGGCACTCGGCGTGCTGATTCCCACGCGCCCCACCGGCGAAGTCTTCCTCGGGCTCGGGCACAAGCTGATCCGACGGCTCTTTGACCACGCCGACATCCGCTTCCGGCTCTCCACCGAAGAACTCTCGTGGTATGCCGACGGCTGCAAAACGGCCGCGCGCGCCATGCTCGCCGCCGGCGCCAAACGCGTTTTCGTGCCAACCGGCGAACAACCGGTGATCGAGTGCGAAGAGCACCTCAGCCGCATCGACACCGCCATGCGCCAGCAAGGGGACCTCGTCGGCTTCGGCAGCTCGCACCCGCAGGGCGGGGCTGCACTCGGCTCGGACCCCAAGCGCGACGTCGTCGACGAAGAGTTTCGCGTGCGGGGACTCGAAAACCTGTTTGTGGCAGACGGCAGCCTGTTTCCGCACAGCGTGCGGGTCAACCCGATGCTGTCGATCATGGCCGCCGCCGAGTTCGCTGCGCGTTCGATCGGCGGCGGCATCGAGCCCGCCGATGTTCACGAAGCGAGCTGCGCGGGCCGCAGCTCGGCGGCACCACCGAGCGTCGAAGGTCAAAACGCATGAGCCTGATCGGCGCCGCGGCACGGCGCATGGCACGACGCCGCTGGACCACCATGCTTGCGCACGCGGGCGAGCCAAAGCCAGCGCAGCAGCAGCTGTTTGAGCGCGTCATCGCACGCATGCGCGACACCGCGTTTGGCCGCGAGCACGGTCTCGCCGCCCTGCGGCGGCCGCAGGACCTGCAGCAAGCCCTGCCGCTGCAGGATTACGCCAGCATGGCGCCGTGGTGGCAGCGCGCGCGCAGCGGCGAGCGCAACGTTTGCTGGCCTGGCCTGACCAAGTTTTGGGCGATCTCTTCGGGCACGACCAGCGGCGAGAAGTTCTTGCCGGTAACGGCGGACACGATCGCCAACAACAAGCGCGGCGGCTTCGATTCGCTCGTGCCGCACCTGGTCTCGGATGGCGGCAAAAACCTGTTTGACGGCCGCATGCTGTTCCTCGGCGGTTCCACCGCACTGCGCCGCGATGGCCCGATCTGCACCGGCGACAATACCGGCATCATGGCGCTGCACGTGCCGCGCTGCCTGCGCGGACTGCATGCGCCGTCGCCCGAAGTGCGTGCGTTGCCTTCCTGGGAGGACAAGGTCGCGCGCGCCGCGATCGAAACAGCCGACCGTGACCTACGCATGCTCGCCGGCGTGCCGTCGTGGATCGTTCTCTTTGGCGAAGCGGTTCTTGAGCACTGCCGCAGCCAAGGACGCCGCGCCGAGACGCTCGCCGACGTCTGGCCCAATCTGGAGCTGTTCGTGCACGGCGGCGTCACGTTTGCTCCCTACGCCGAACGCTGCCGGGCACTGATCGGCAAATCGATTCGCTACACGGACACCTACTCCGCGTCCGAAGGCGGCATGCTCGCCGTGCAGGACCAGACCGGCGATCCCGGCATGCTGCCGCTGCTCGACCGCAGCACGCTGTTTGAGTTCGTGCCGACCGAGGAGCTCGGCAAGCCGAACGCGAAGCGCTTGACCATCGACGCCGTCGAGCCCGGCGTCGACTATGCCGTAGCGCTGACCACCGACTCCGGCATGGTCTCCTACCTCGTCGGCGACCTCGTGCGCTTCACCAGCGTGCAGCCACTGCGCCTTGTCTTCGCCGGACGCATCGCCCACACGCTCAACGCATTCGGCGAGCACATCAGCGGCGGCGAACTCGAGCGCGCCGTCGCCAGCGCCGCCGAGAAGACCCGCGCTGCGGTGCACGAGTTTGCCGTTGGCGTGCGCTACCCGGCTGAGGGCCAGCCGATGGGCGGCCACCACTACGTCATCGAGTTCCACCGTGCGCCGGACGATCTGCAGGGCTTTGCCGCGCATCTCGACCGCACCCTCCAGGACGGCAACGAAGACTACGCGACGCACCGCAGCTACGGCATGCTCGCCCCCACGGTTGAGCCACTGCAGCAGGGAGCCTTTCTGTCCTTCATGCAGGCGCGCGGCAAGATCGGCGGCCAGCACAAGATGCCGCGCGTCGTCGACAGCGAGCAGCTGGGCGAACTACTGGATCGGCGCACGGCGCCGTAGCAACAGGTCAGCGTGCGTCGCCACCGAATGCGAAGGCCGGATCGCTGGCGACCATGACGACAAGGTCGCGCAGCGTCACCCGCGGTGTCGCCATGGCCGCGCGCACGGCGCGGTCGATGCGCAGGTGGTCCGCCGGATCGAGATCCCGCCCCACGGCGTAGACGAACAGCTTTTTGGCGAGCGCGCGCACAAAGGCCGGATCCTCGGCGAGCACCCGCTTGAGGTCCGCAAGACCATCGAGCCGGCGACCATCGGGAAGCTCGCTGCTCGCGTCGATCACGCCATCGCCATTGCCATCGCGCATCCGGAAACGACCGATGGCATCAAACCGCTCCATCGCCAGCCCGAGCGCATCCATGCGAACGTGGCAAACGGCGCACTTCGAGCGGCTGCGGTGCGCCGCCATCTGCTCGCGCATGCTCTGCGTATCGTCGATCGCGTCTTCGTTCGTAAACGAGTCATTGCCCGGCGGCGGTGGCGGCGGCGCCTGGCCAAGCAGGTTGTCGAGCAGCCATTTGCCGCGCCGCACCGGCGACGTGCGCGTCGGATCCGATGTCAGGGCCAGCACCGACGCGTGGCCAAGCAAACCGCCGCGACGACGCTGCGCGCCGCGCCAGCGCAGCCGCGCAAAGCCATCCTCGTCGCGCTTGGCCGGCAGCACATTCGGATCGACGCCGTAGAAGCGCGCCAAGCGATTGTCGACGAAGGTGAAGTCGCAATCGAGCAGCTCGCGCACGTCGCGCTGCTCGCGCAGCACGGCCAGGAACAGTCGCTCGGTCTCGCCACGCAGCGAACGGCGAAGCTCTTGATCGAAGCCGACGAAGCGATCCGGATCCGGCGTCAGCTCGGCCAACGAACGCAGCTCAAGCCACTGCGCGGCGAAGTCGGTCGCCAGCCGCTGCGAGCGCGGATCGATCAGCATGCGATCCAATTCTGCGAGCCAGCGAGCGGCATCGCCTGACGCGTCTCCTGACGCATCGCGCGACGCGCTGTCGGCCGCAGCCGCGAACGCCAGCAGGCGCTCATCCGGCGCGCTTGCCCACAGAAAGTAGGCCAACCGTGTCGCTCGAGCGAGGCCGGCCGAACCGGCCTCGCGCCGGAACAAAAACCACGGAGACACCAAGGCAGCGGTCAGCGCAAAACGCTGCGCCGACACCAGGTCTTCGCCAGCATCAAGACGCTCCAAGCTGGCCGCCAGCAGTCTCTGCTGGGCTGCTGCCGGCGCCTGCTGCCGCCACAGTCGCGACGCCAACCGTGCAACGAGCGTCGTTAGCTGAAGACGATCTTCCGCCGCTTTGCCAGCTGGCGCGCGCAGCCACGCTTGCTGCGCGGGCTCCGCTCGTCGGTCGATCGGCCCGATCACCTCGAGCCGGTGCACCAGCAAGTTGCGATCACGCCGCTTTCGATCCGGGTTCTTCGGGTCGTAGAAGTCGTTGACGAAGCTCAGCTCTAGACGCCGCAAGCCGCCGGCAAACTCGACCTCATGCTCGAAGTCACGAACCTCGCGATTGGCAACGTCAAAGCGATGCAGCGAAGCGCCATCGCAGCCGAGCAACATGCGCGCCGGCTCATCGCCCGCCTGGTTGCCGCGCGCCGCGATGCGCAGGCGGTAGCGGCCGGTGCGCGGCAGCTCGACGTCGACCGCCAGCGTCGCGTTGCTGATGACGGCCCAGTAGTCGTCGCGACGCCGGGTGCGACGCGAGTCGTCGCCACGGATCTTGGCCGCGCCGAAGATTCGGCGCTCGGGCGCATCCGGGTCTTCGCCGTGAAAGACCTGCTCGGCAACCAACTCGGCTACGCCGAGATACTTCTCGACGTGCAGCGTCGACAGCGTGAGTGCATCACCAATCGTGTCGAAGCCATAGCCCAAGTCGTCGACCGGCAATCGGTCGACCGCGGACGCGGCAACCGCCACGCCGAACAGGTCCTGCACGCTGTTGCACCAGTGCTCGCGACTCAACCTGCGAATCGTGCTGCGCCGCGTCTTGCCAGGCAGCTTGGCCACCTCGCGTTCCAGCATGCTGTCCACCCACGCGACAAACTGCTCACGCTCGGCCGTCGTGACCTCGCTCTCTTCAAGCGGCGGCATTTCGTGACTGCCAACGCGATCGCGCATCCGACTCCACCGCCACAGCCGGTCCTCGACTCGCTTCGGCGCAGCTTCTAGATCGAGACCGCCCTTGTCCGAGCCATCGCCGTGGCAATCGAAGCAGTTGCCTTCGACGAAATCGACGACGTGCTCGGGCGGCTGCGGAGCACCGAACGGCTGCGGCTTTTGACCGAGCAGTGCGCCCGTCGCCATTAAGGATATCGCCAGCAAGGATATCGCCAGCAAAGGCTTCCCCAGCCACCGCCAAGCGCCGCGACCCGCGCGTTCGGTAGACGCAAGGAGCCGCAACGCAGCGTGGCTAGAGAACGCGCCGTGGTGCCGTGGCATGCCGCTCAGGATATCGACTTTTGTTTCGGAATGACCGCGGGATGACAACCGTTCCGCTCGCCATCCCTAGCGTTCTTCATCGACCCACCCAACTTGCCTTCGGTAGACGATGCAGAACATTCAGAGCCCTTTCGCGGCAGCCTGCGCAGCAGCTGCACTCCTGACCGCCGCCGCCACATCCACCGCAGACAGCGTTTGCGCGCAGAACTTCGTCACGCTGCCAAGCACGGCGGCGCCTGCGGCGGAGCTCTCGTCGTTTGAGCTGCTGCCCTTCATGCAGCCAAACTCTCGCGTGCAGATGTTCTATGGCGCCAGCGAAGTTGGCACGCTGCCGTTCCTGGCGACCGAGATGTCGCTCCGCTACGACGGCCCGATCCCGCAGGTCGGCGCCCCGGGCCCGTTCGCCATCCAGCAGCTCGTCATCCGCATCGGCAAGACTGCCGTCCCGACGCCGGGCGCGGAGTTCGATGCGAACCTGACGGAGCCGCTGACCGAGGTGTTCAACGGCCCCTGGACCTACCAACCAGATGACGGCTCGGCCTTTCCGCACCCGTGGGGCGGTCCCGGCGACGGCTTGACCTGGACGT
The DNA here is from genome assembly GCA_045105235.1 of Planctomycetota bacterium. Taxonomy (GTDB): domain Bacteria; phylum Planctomycetota; class UBA1135; order UBA1135; family UBA2386. The sequence continues at coordinate 43,047 of JBGCDH010000012.1, forward strand.
TTTCGGCCCCGGCAACGATCGTCGTCAACCCCGGCGAGTGGCTGATTGTCGACGTCCAGATGGTCGGCAACAACATCGCAAACTTCGGCTTCGCGCACGCCATTCTCGATGGTGCCGAAACAGCCGGCGGCATCAGTGATGGCGTCACGACTTCCTATGGCGCCGGTTGCTCCGTGGCGACCGGCCAACCTGCAGCTACCGCTGCCGTCGAGGGCACGGCCGCCCCGGGTGCCGCGCACTTCCTGACCGGCCAGAACCTCGGCGCCAACGCACTGGTCCTGGGCATGTTTGGCCTCGACGACCAAAACTACATGGGCAACAGCCTGCCGTTTGCGCTGCCAGGAACCAGCTGCGAGCTGCTGACCAGCATCGAAGCGAGCGTCATCGGCACCGCCGACGCCAACGGCGCGATCGTCGGCGAGACCCTCGCCCTGTCGCTGCCGGCCGACCCTGCCCTGAACGGCTTCGTCGTCAACGAGCAGATCGCCTCGCTGGTCAGCTCGGCCAATGCGTTCGGCATCGTGTTTAGCGACGCTGTCCAGGTCACGCTCGGCGCCTTTTCGCCGCTGGGAGCCGACTACTACATGGTTGGCCACGACGTCGACGCGAACGCAAAGTTTGGCAACACGCTTCGCCCGTTCGGCTACGCACTGCGCCTGACGACCCTGTAGGCTTGGGCGCGTGGTCCGGTCCTCTAGCAACCTGCTGTTTGCGCTGGTCCTGTGCCTGTCGTTTGCGCTGCTGATCTGGTGGACCTCGTTCCTTTTGCTGACGAGCGGCGACATCGCCGCTGCCGGTGAACGGCTGTCCGCCAATGACAACACCGGCGCAGCCGTCGCACTAGGAGCGGCCGATCCAGAGTCGCTCGCGGCGCTGGCGCGCCGACGCCAGTGGATGTTTGCCAGCGAAGGTGTTTTCTTCGCCATCGTGCTGCTGTTCTGCGGCCGGCTCTACCTAGGCCGCGTGCGGCGCGAAGCCGACCTACAGCGGCACCGCGACCGATTTCTTGCGGCTGCGACGCACGAGCTCAAGACCCCGCTGGCGACCATCTCGCTGCTGCTGGAGTCCCTGCGCGACAACCGCGTGCCCGAAGGCAAGCGCTCGCGCTACCTGACCAACGGCCTGCTCGAAGCCGAGCGTCTCGAGCGCGGCCTGCACAACGTGCTGGTGGCCGGCGGACTGCAGTCGGCCGGACGCGCCACGGCGACCAAGCCCGGCAACCTTGCCGAAGATGTGCGCGAAGCGACGGAAGCCCTGCGAGCCCGCGCGCTCGCGGCCGAAGTCGAGCTCGAGCTGGACGCACCCGACGATCTCGTCGCCTCGCGGGATGCCGCGGCGTGGCAACTCGTCGTGCGCAACCTCCTCGACAACGCGATCAAGTTTTCCCCGCCGGGTTCGACCGTGCGCGTCTCCCTCAAGAAGCTCGCCGACGAAGCCGTTCTCGGCGTGGAAGACCGCGGCCGCGGCCTCAGCGACACCGAGCTCGCCCATGCGTTCGAGCCGTTTTACCGCGGAGACGACCGCGCGACCGGCGGCACCGGCCTGGGCCTGCACCTTGTGCACGAGCTGGTCGATGCCCACGGCGGCTCGGTATCCGCCGACAGCGCGGGCCGCGATTGCGGCAGCGCTTTCACCGTTCGCCTTCCACTCAAGGAGCATGCATGAGCCGCTGGATTCTGGTCGCCGAAGACGAACGTCAGCTCGGTGAAATGCTCTGCGACAACCTGTCGCTCGAGTCCTACCACGCCGAACACGTGCTGACGGGCCCGCGCGCGCTGGAGCGCATGGCCAAGGGCGGCATCGACCTGCTGCTGCTCGACGTCATGCTGCCCGGCAAGGATGGCTTCGAGGTGCTGCGCGAACTGCGCGCGAGAGGCGACCGCACGCCGGTGATGATTGTCAGTGCCCGCACCGACGACCAGGACCGCATCCGCGGCCTCGAGCTCCAGGCCGACGACTACCTGACCAAGCCGTTCAACCTGCGCGAACTGCTGCTGCGCGTCGACGCCCTGCTGCGGCGGCAGCCGGCCCCCGCCGCCGGCGACGACACCCTGCGCTTTGGCGGCAACGAAATCGACTTCCGCGCCATGCAGGCGCGCTGCAGCGACGGCACGACCATCAAGCTCACCGCGACCGAGACCAAGCTGATGAAGCTGCTGTCCGGCCATCGCGCCACCGTGGTGACCCGTCGCACCGTCGTCGAACACCTCTTCGGCAGCGCCGCGCCGCGCACGGTGCGCACGCTTGACAACGTCGTGCTGCACCTACGCAAACTGTTTGAGCTGGACCCAGCCAAGCCGCGACACATCGTCACGGTGCGCGGCATCGGCTTTCGCTACGACCCGTAGCTGGCCGCAGGAAGGCCATCAGCCGTTGAAGAGCAGTTAGGCTGACCACTATGGGTGAGCATCGAGTGTTCCTGATCTTCGGTGAACTTGGAGAAGACCTCTGGTCACTCTCTCGTGAGTGCCATGTCTGGCTCATGAGTTCGCCCGGCAACGACGCTGCAGCAGAGCGTGTGTGGAGTCGTGATGATGAGCCTTACACTCCAGAGTGTGGAGTGACGACGTTTCGCTGCGATGACGACTCGCCCGCTGAGCTCCTTCGCATGCTAGTGACCGTTGACCAGCATCACGACGAACATTCGGTTGATGTACCGTGGTCGGCGATTCACGTTCGCGGGTTTCAACTGAGTGGCATCTCTGCTGCTGAGGTCGCGAACGAGCTTGGTATGCCATGCCAAGTCTTGCCGGAGGACGGTGGTCTTGCGATCATCAGGCAGCCCAACTAGATGCTGCAGCTGGCGAGGCTACGCCTCGCAGCTGATCATCCAAAGACGTTGGACCGACCAGTGTCGCGTGATGGACAAACAAGCCAAGCGTGATCGCCTCAAGGCATGGAGGTTGGCCGAGCGAGCTAGGGCGCTTGCTGCACTGCCTCTGGAGGATGATGTGCTGGAGGCGATGTTTGAGGCGCTTGAGGTCGCGCTCGAAGCTGATGCTTGTGACCACACGCGTCGAAAGACGGAGGCGTGGTTGCAGTCGCATGACTACACCGGCGCTCGTGTTGCTGCTTGGCTCGATGAGACCGGTGGATTCTGCGACTGCGCGGTGCTCTTCAACTCGATGGACGCATGGATCAAGGCCACCGGCCGATAGTTGGCCGCTTGCGCCGCGGGGCGAAGACGCCAGCCCGCCGCGCCGATCAGCGTCGGCGCGCCAGCACGTAGACGTGCCCGCTGCCGATGCGCGCCAGTGGCGTCATCGCATCGACCTGGAAACCGCGGGCCTCAAACTGCGCGCGCACTTCGTCGGGCGACAGCGTGTTCTTCGGGCGCTTCTTGTTCCAGAGCCGGCGCAGGCGGCGCATGCGGTCCTTGAGGCTCTTGGTCGAAAAGAACGTCAATACGACGCCCGATCGCGCCACGCGGCATAGTTCGTCGATGTGCCGCAAGCGGTCCTGCTTGTCGTCGAGGTGGTGGCTGAGCCGCACCGAAATGGCGACGTCAAAGCTGTCGTCCGGCCGCGGGATCTCGAGCGCGGAGCAGCGCAGGTAGCTGGCCTTTTCGCCGTTCATGTCCTCGTTGAGCGCCAGCATGCTCGGTGAGAAGTCCGCTTCGGTAACGCGCTCCGCGTGCTCGCGGCAAAGCGACAGGAGCCGACCGAAACCGCTCGGGCAATCGAGCAGGTCGCCAATGGGAGCGCAGCGCTGCAAGAAGTCGCTGAGGATGCGCCGCTCGCGCCGATCGCTGACCTTGCGATGCAGCTTGTTTTGGTGGTCGTCGAAGTAGGCTTTTGCGCCGCGCTCCGAGACGTAGTTGTCGATCTTGCTTGCCGGCATAAACCGGTGGGCAGGACGGGCATCGCCGGTGCGGCTAGAAGCTGTCGAGTCTGGGGTGGCGGTCATGGGTGCGGTTGATTCTTGGGTCGACGCGACGGACGGTGGGAAGACGGGCGGTGGAAAACCGCAAGGCGGCTGAGCTGACGAGCGAGGCGAAACCAGTAGCGGGGCCGGCGCGACATCCGCCGCCAGGTCGTCCGGGCAGCGTCGACATCCCCGCCGTGGTAGCTCTGCAGGCCGAGCCAGCGCTCGCTGTTGGACCAGTCGGCGCAGCGCCCCGGAGAAAAAAAGGTGTCAAACAAGTCGAGCCCGCGCGCCCAGGATGCAACGGGGCCCCACAGGCGCGCCGCGTAGGGCTGATCGCAAAGCACGAGCGAGCCGTCGCGACATCGCAGCACGTTGCGCAAGCTCGCCGTCGAGCTCCGGTAGTCGGCGCGGTGCACGGCCGCCATCAGGCCACCCAGCTCGCGCGACAGACGGCGACGTTCGGTGCGGCCGGAGGTGTTTCGCAGGGCGCTGCGCAGGTCGACCGAGCCGTCGGCAAACTCCGTCACCACTTCGCACACCTTCACGCAGCCGCGCGAACGCTGCTCCGTCCACCGCACGGCTTGCACGCACGGCACGTCCGCTGCCGAGAGCAGCCTGAGGTTGCAGAACTCACGTTCGGCGCGCGAGCGACGCAAGAACGTGCGCAGCGACAGCAACCCTGCGAAGGAGTAGCACTTGCGAAGCAGCCGATGGTCCCCGCGGTCAATTCGTTCGACGCGCGTGCGATCATCGACGGCAAGGACCGCGATGCTCGGCACGGCAGCCGCCCGGATGGCCGGGCGGACGTCGTCGGTAGGCGCTGGGTTCGTCATCAACGGAAGGCCTTAGAGTCTCGTCGAGACAGCGACCGCATGCAATTCTGATTGCCGACCGGCATAACAGGCCCTCCCCGCATAGAACTGTCAACCGATGCCCGACCGCGAAACCCTGCACGTCGCCGAATTCCACGGTGACGGGATCTCCTCCGAACTGTCCCGCAGCGTGCACGACGTTGCCGACGCCTTGCCGCTCAACGTGCACTTCCACCCGGTGGACCTGACGCTCGAGTCTCGCAAGAAGGACGCCGACACCTGCTACGACGCGGCCATGGCGGCGATCCGCAAGCATGGCGTCGCCATCAAGTATCCGACGGTAACGGAGCTTGAGAGCCCCAATAAGGTGCTCCGCGAGCGCTGCAAGTTCTCGGTCATCCACCGCCCGGTCGCCAGCCTGCCAGGCGTGGAGACGCGCCACGACGGCAAGCTCGACCTGCATATCATCCGGATTGCGGTCGGCGGGACCTACGAAGATGCGGGCCGCCGGATTGGCGACGACGTCGCGGTCTCGATCCGCGTCATCGAGCGGGGCCCAACGCACGAAGCGGCCAACTACGCGTTTCAGCTGGCGTCCCGACTCGATTGTGACGTCGTCAGCTCGAGCAAGTACACGATCCAGCGGGCGACCGACGGGTTCTTTGAGGAGATCGTCCGCGAAGTCGCGGCCGCGCATCCAGACACCGGCCACCACAGCGAGCTGTTTGATGCGCTGCTCTACAAGATGCTGCGCAATCCCGAGCACTACCGCATCGTGGTGACGCCGAACGAATACGGCGACTTTCTGTCGGACATGGCCTGCGGCATGGTCGGCAGCATCGGCCTTGGCGCGAGCGCGAACTACGCCTTTGACGCCTCCGGCAACGTCGCGCTGGCGATGTTCGATCCGGCCGGCGGCACTGCTCCCGACATCGCCGGCAAGGGCGTTTGCAACCCGTCGGCGGCGCTGCTCGCGTTTGGCATGCTGCTCGCACACTCCGGCGATCGGGGGCTCGGCACGATGGTCGACGAAGCCGTTCGCGGCTGCATCGCGGCCGGCGAAGCCACCGCCGACTTGGGGGGCTCGCTCGACACGGCGGGCTTCACCGCGGCGGTCTGCCGCCGGATGAAGCCGTAAGGACTTGGAACGGCTTGCGGCCGTCTGAGGGTCTTATCGGCGACCTCCGCACAACCTGCCTCCGGACAACCGGCCTCCGCACAACCTAGCTGTGCTGGCGGAAACGACGCCAGCGTGAATGCCAGATCGGCGAACGCCCCGCCCTGTCGAAATGCGGGCTACGCAGCCTGAACTACGAAGTGTGGACGGCCGGCCGACGCGGGTCGAAGGATCGACCGGCGAAGCTCGACAACCTCAACTGCGAGGTCGGAACAGCCGGTCAACGAAACGACTGTCCTTGTGCTTGTCCGCAACTTTGCGCGCCCAGCGCATGGCTTCTGCAACGGGCACTAGAACGGCACTTTCGGGAACAGGCAGCCAGACGGCCTGTTCTTCGTGTGCCTGAATGATCTGGTCGAATTCCTGCGTTGTCTCTGCTCCGTTCAGCTTGCCGAGGAGCTGCATGTCGACCAGCGCAGAACCGCCGGTCGCATACTGCTTGGCTCTGCCGAGCAGGTCGTCGGTGCTGACCTCAAAGAGGTCCGCGAGCGCAACGAGGTCTTCGCCAGTTGGGAAACGGCTACCACTCTCCCAGCGGGAGACGGCCGACTCATGGCACCCGAGACGCTTAGCAACATGGTCCTGCGTCAGGCCGCGGCGAGCTCGAAGCTCGCGTAGGCGTGCCGCCAGGTGAGTAGCCAGCGGACGGGATGCCTCGCCGGTACGGGGCGCCGGAGATGGGTCGGAGTGGTCCGTCAAGGTTTGGATGGCCTGGGTCACGCGCCCCACTACGCGGGCATGGCAGCAAGTGGCCACGGCGAAGGGAACTATGGCGTCGGAGGTCGACGCGCAAGCATCATACGAGACACATCCGCAGAATGTTTGACCTTATGGAACTTGACGCAGTGGAAACTTGCCAGATAGTCACATCAGACTCGAGGTCGTCAATGCACTGCTTGTGACAGACGCACTCGCACCTCCCCCCAACCCGTTCAAACTGCCATGCCAATCGACCCACACTCCCTTCTACCGCTTGCCTACCGGGCGGCGACCGAGGTTGTGCGCAGCCCCATCCTCGCCGAGGAAGCCTCCGAGCGCGCGGTCCACCAGCTCGCCCTGGCGATGCTCGAAGGCGACCCACCCGATCAGCCCAAGGCCTGGCTTCGCGTCGTCGCCCGTCGCTCTGCCTGTGCGCTGCTCCGCTCCGGATGGGCGCGCACCAAAGCGATGGATCTCGCCGAAGTCGCATCACCGTATCCACAGCAGGACGAGCGCCAGCAGCGCAGCAGCTGGGTGCGCGAGCAGCTCGGGACCGAACTTACGCCCCGCCAGCGGCAGGCGCTCGACGCCGCCATGAGCTGCAACACCACGCGAGCCGCAGCGCGCAACTGCGGTATGCAGCCGCGCGACTTCCGTCGGTCGCTGGGCTCGATCTCGCGGCGCGCCCGCCGACTGCTCGAACGGGAGCCTGAGCGCGGACCGGAGGCGCCCGGCGCCGAACTTGGCATGCAGTGCTAGCGCTGCGGGGGCTCACCGCGCTGATTTCCTCCGTCCGACTTCCGCTCTGACTTTGCGCGCTGGCCTTGCGGTGCTGACCTTGCGGCCCTGATTCCACCGCGCCCCGTGCACCTCGGCCGCCGCCGCCGCCACGAACACGACCGCGCGAAGCGGGGCGCCGCGCGGTCGCGATCGCTAGACTGGCCGGCCATGCACCCGACCGCGATCGTGCAGCCGAGCCTGATGCTCGCTGTGATCTTTGCCGCCGCCGCGACCCCCGCCGCCGCAACCGGGCAGGCCAAGCCCGCAGCGGCGGAGCGGCCCGGCTTCGACAATACTCCGCTGCTTCCGGACGGCTTCCACGTGCACGGCAAGGCCCGGCCGCGGCCGCCGGCGGTCGCCCCAGGTCCAGCCGGTGCGCCAACGCCCGCTCCAGCCGACGCCATCGTCTTGTTCGACGGCACAAATCTCGACGCCTGGCAAGGGCGGCGCGGGGCCCCCGCCAAGTGGGAGCTGGTCGAGGACAAGGACAGCGGCGGCGCGATGCAGGTCAACCGCACGGGTGACATCCGCACCCGCGCGAATTTCGGCGACTGCCAGCTGCACGTCGAATGGATGGCGCCACCGCCAAAGGGCCGAGGGCAGGGCCGAGGCAACAGCGGCGTATTCTTCTGCGGGCAATACGAAGTCCAGGTTCTCGACAGCTTTGAGAATCCGACCTACGCCGACGGGCAGGCCGCGGCGATCTACGGCCAAAAGCCGCCGCTCGTCAACGCCACCCGGCCACCGGGCCAGTGGAACGTCTACGACATCGTCTTCATCGCGCCGCGCTTCCACGACGACGGCACGCTGCATTCCCCGGCCCGCCTGACGGTCGTGCACAACGGCTTGGTTGTGCAGCTCGACGAAGAACTGCTCGGCGCGACGCTCTACAAGCAGCTGCCGAAATACACCGCGCACGCGCCAAAAGGCTCGATTCGGCTGCAGGACCACGGCAATCCGGTGCGCTTCCGCAATATCTGGGTGCGACCGCTGCAGACGCAGCGACCCACGGCGAAAAAGGACGCAGCCAAAAACAACGCCCCGGAGCATCCGCACGACGCTGCCGGCAAGCACGGCGGCTAGCGCAAAGCTGCACGACCCTTCCGCCGTCTTTCAGCCATGACAACAACCATTCCAGGTGCTGGCCCCGATCAGCTTCCGCCAGAGCCCGAGCCGAGCGTCAATTTTGTGCCAGGCGGCTTGGTCGGCGGCTTGGTCGGCGCCCTGCTCGGCACGGGCGTGGCGATAGCCATCGGCCTGGAGGCCCTGCCGACCGTCGTATTCGGCACGCTTCTCGGCTGCGCCATCGGCGCCCTGCTGTCCCGGCTGAGCTGGAAGGACGTGCTGGTCGGCCTGTGCCACATGTTTACGAACCCGTAGGCTGGGCTCGCTCGGGCATTTCGCGTCGGCGCCACACCCCTCGATTTGTCCGCAACGCGCGCCCTCGAGCATCACAACAGCCATGCAAATCAAGCGACCTTTTTGGCCCCGCATCGCCCTCCTCGCAGCGACGATCCTCGCTCTAGTCGGGCTGATCCTGGCCGGCCTGGACCAAGTCGGCATCGGCCCGAATCTCGGCCTACGGTTCGGCTACTTCGGCCGCTTCAACCGGATCCTGGCGCGGATCGAAGCCAGCGCCAAGGTCGAAGTGGTGGCGACGTCGCTGCATCGAGACCTGCAGCTGGAGGACTTCTACGTCACCGTCCTGACCACCGACGGGCGCAAGGTGAAGCTGGCGTTCGAGGAAGCGCACACGCGCCCGTTCAAAGAGCTTTGCCAAGAGCTACAGAAGGTCGGGCTGTAGCCCAGCGCCGCTCGCGCTTCAGAACTTCGTCACGGCAAACGGCTCACCCGCCGTCGCATAGGCGTGGAACTGGCCCGAGCTATCCGCATCGGTCAAGCGCGTCGAGGTGTCGCCATCCCAAACGAACAGGTCTGCCGTCGTGTTGCCGGCGACGACGCGCGTGAACAGCACCGTGTCGTTCAGCGTGCGGCCGGCATAGGCCGCGTCGCCGATCTCGGCATCGACAGCGACGCTGATCACGGCCGACGAATCCCACTGCAGCAGGTCGTCCTGCCCAGTCAGCTCGACCGCGTAGACAAAGTCGTTGGCATCGAGGCCGCCACCACCAAAGCGCAGGTTCGTGCCGGTGATCGGCGTGCCCCACGTGCCGGCGGACACGTCAAAGATGTTTAGCGCTGCGCCATCCGCACGAACGGCCACGTAGTCACCGCCGCTGACGAGCACGTTGCCCGAGTCCACGGCACTGCCCGCGTTCCAGGTTTCGGTAGCAGGCGTCGCGACCAGAGAGACCGCAAGCTCTTCGGCTGGCGTGCCGCTGGCACGCACAATCGCCCAGTTGGTCCCGTCATCACCCGTTAACGCGACGACCGTACTAATATCGGCGGCGTTGCGCACAGCGGTCCCCACGCCGTCGTCGAGGTCGTAGAAATACACGTCCCGCTCACTGCCACTCACGACCACGTAGTAGACGAGTTCATTGCCGTCGCCGAGTTGGCCGAACACCGCCGTGCTGATACCGGTGACGATCCCCGTGGTCTGGCCGGTGCTCGGATCCCACACGAACAGCTCTTCGTCCGCCCCATTGAGCGCGTGGAACACCACCTTGCCGTTGGAATCGACCGCGGCAAACGTCTTGTTCCGGCTGGCCAAAGCACTGTCGTCGGCACCGATTTCGACAAGGCCCGTACCGCGACGGAACGAGTAGAGATCCGTCTCACCGCTCGCACCAATGCGCGAAAACACCACGCCGCCGTTCGGCTGCAGCGCCAGCAGTTGCTCCTCGGTCGGCTCGACGCTGATCGCCGCGACCTCGTCTTCTGCCGGGTCGTAGTAAGCAACATCCGACTGGCCATCGACGTTCTCCTCAAAGAACACAATGTCGTCGTCGTCGACCAGCACGGTCAGCGTCGACGTCACGCCATCGGCGACGTTGCGCGCCACTTCGGTGGCCGGGTTGTAGTACCAAAGCGTCATGTTCGGCGAGGTACCGGTCGTGTAGACGATGCGCCCATCGGACGTCTTGGCGCGGAAGGCCGCACCACCTTCGACATCCTCAGCCAACAACACCGTGCGGCGCACGTAGGTGTCGTAGACGCGGTCGCCGCCATTGCTGACCCGGTAGACGATGTAGCGCGCACCAACTTTGTCGACCACTGTCGGCGAAACCGTGGTGCTGGTCACTCGAACCAGTGCGTTGGTCGCTGAATCGAGCAATAGCAGGCTTTGGCCGTCTTCCGAGACCGGCACGAAGTTCGCCGACGTCACGTCTACCGTGAAGCTGCCGGGCTCGGTCTTCTGGCCGTCGGAAACCGAAAACGCGACCGGATAGGAGCCGATCGTATCAAACATGTTCGAGTAGGTGCTGCCGCTAAACGCACCGCCGCCAGACTGCACGCTATAGCTCAACACCGCCCCTTCGCGGTCGCTGACGAAGTCGTCGAGATCCAACGAAAACGACGTGCCGCCGGCGGTCGCCTGCAGCGGGACCTCGGAGATACGCGGCGACGCGTTGCTGACGCTGCCGCCACCGCCACAACCGGCAAGTGGCAATAGAAGCGAAACAGAAACTGCTGCGAACGCAGTAGGACGAATGCGTTGGACCATGGGCGTGCTCTCCTCGTGCAGGGCGTGCGGATTTCCTCTCGTCCTGATGATCGGTAGGGCGCCGGCCTCAGGATGAGGCGAACCCGGCCCAAGCGCCCCCAGCCGTCGGCAAGCGGCCAGACCGCGCCTACCAAGTGCCCGTCAGACCGGCAGTTCAAGCACGCCGCGCCGCAGCAGGCGACGCACGCGCAGCAGCTCTTCGTGGTCAGGGCGGTGCACGTGCAGAGGAATCCGGACCAGCGATTCCGCATCTCGCGTGAGCGGCGGCTCGGGCTCGCAGGCGAAGAGTTCGCTCCAGACCCGCACCGGCGCCGAATAGAGCACGCGATCGATCGGACCGTGCTGCTCGGCCAGATCACGCCAGCGCTCGCAGGTGTCGACCAACAGGCTCTTCCAGTTCTGCAAACGCAGGCGCGAGCCGTAGCGGGACTTGCCGCGCGTCTTGAGATGGGTGCCCTGCGCTTTGCCGTTGCCGCGCACGACATACTTGCGCACCGCCTTGTGCTGGATCAGCTCGTCATCACGCCAGACCCCGAGCGCCATCGCGCCCGCGCGCAGCAGCAGCACCATCTGCACCGTCCCCTGACCGCTGTGCCCGTCCTCATCATCCCCCAGCCGCTCGTGGAAATCGCCAATTGGCTCGCCTGGGACTGCAAGCGAGCCGGCGAGCGGTAGATGCAGCCGTGCCCCAGCATCGGCAACAAATCGCTGGCCACGCTCGTCGGCACGCGCGCCTGGGAACGCCTGCCAAAACGCTTCCGACTGCTCCTGCAGCGCCTCCAGGCCAAACCCGACGCGTCGCATCTCCGCGCCGGCCCCTCGTTCCCGCTGTTTTTGCTCGTCGCGATCGTCTGCCATGGCCCGCTCGCCGCCAACTCGGCCTGCGACCAGGACGATACGGCCGAATGGGCCATGTCGCTGCTATGATCCGCAGCATGACGGACGGAACGGAACGGCGCGTCGCGGTCGTGGGCTCGGGTCCCGCTGCGTTCTATACCGCGGAAGCACTGTTCAAGTCGGGCACGCCGGTGCGCGTCGACCTGTTCGACCGGCTGCCGGTGCCGTTCGGGCTGGTTCGCGGCGGCGTCGCCCCCGACCACCAGAAGATCAAGAACGTCACGCGCGTCTACGACAAGATCGCCGCGAACGACGGCTTCCGCTTTTTCGGCAACGTGCAGCTCGGCCGCGACCTGACCGTCGAAGATCTCGAAGCGCACTACCATCAGATCGTCTACGCCTTTGGCTGCGAGAGTGACAACAAGCTCGGCATCGCCGGCGAAGAGCTCGGCGGCGTCTACGCGGCCACCGACTTTGTCGGCTGGTACAACGGCCACCCCGACCACCGCCACCACCAATTCGACCTCGCCAACAGCCGCCGCGTCGCGCTGATCGGCAACGGCAACGTCGCCATGGACGTCGCCCGCGTGCTGCTCGCATCGCCCGACGAGCTCGCCAAGACCGATATCGCCGAGCACGCGCTGCCCACCCTGCGTGCCAGCAGCGTGACCGAAGTGATCCTGCTCGGCCGTCGCGGACCGGCGCAGGCGGCCTTCTCGCCGAAGGAGATCCAGGAGATCGGCGACCTGGACGACGTCGACGTCATCGTTCGCGCCGAGGACGCCAAGCTGGACGAGCTGAGCCAGAACTGGCTCGACGAGCACGGCGCCCGCAGCCAGCACCGCAACGTCGACTACGTGCAGGCCCGCGCGGCGGAAGGCGGCACCGGGGCGGCCAAACAGCTCAACTGCCGGTTCCTGGTATCACCGACCGAACTGCTTGGCGACGCGGATCGACTCAGCGGCATCAGCATCGACCACATGCAGCTGCAGGCCGACGACCACGGCACGCCGCGGCCACGTTCGACCGGCAACAGCGAGCGCCTCGACGTCGACATCGTCTTCAAGGCGATCGGCTACCGCGGCGAGCCGGTTCCGGGCGTTCCCTATGACGAGCGCAAAGGCATCGTGCCCAACGTCCAGGGTCGCTGCACCGAATCGCCCGGCGGCGCCGTTCGCAAGGCCCACTACGCCGCCGGCTGGTGCAAACGCGGGCCGACGGGCCTGATCGGGACCAACAGCCTCGACGCCAAAGAAACGGTGCAAATGATGCTTGAGGACCAGCAGCAGGGCATGCTGCTCGACCCCGATCGTTCCCCAGATTCCGCCAGCGGCGGCGGCAGCGAGAGCGACACCAACAAAGACATCCATACGCTGCTCGCGGAGCGCTCCATCGACTTTGTGACCTGGCAGGATTGGCAGCGTCTCGATGCGTGGGAGATCGCCGAGGGCAAGCGGCGCGACAAATTGCGCCACAAGCTCAGCAGCGTCGAAGAACTCATGACCACGATCCGAGAGCTCCGCCAAGCGTGAGCCAGCCACACTCGCTGTTCGCCGCCTGCTTGCCAGGCCTCGAACCCTTCCTGCACGCAGAGTGCGCCGAAATCGGCTTGGACGCGACCCAGGTCGCCGGCGGCGTCGAGTTTGCCGGCGACGACGACGTCGTGCGGCGCGCCTGCCTGTGGCTTGGCACCGCCAGCCACGTCCGCATTCGCCTCGCGCAGTTTCGCTGCCGCGCGCTCGGCGAGCTGCAGCGCAAAGCCAGCGAGATTCCGTGGCGCGACTGGCTGATGGCCACGGTGCCGCTGCACCTGACCGCCCGCGCCCGCCATTCTCGCGTCTACCACACCGGCGGCATCCGCGAGCGCATCTTCGAAGCGATCGGCGCCACCCTGCGCAAGCCCGTCTCGCTGGTTCGCACCGGCGAAGACGGCACGCCGATCGAATCGCACGTCGCCATCGCGGTGCGGTTTGACGGCGACGAATGCACGATCTCCCTGGACGCCAGCGAGGCGCCGCTGCACCGACGCGGCTACCGGCTCGACGGCCGCAAGGCGCCACTGCGCGAAGACATCGCGCGCGCGCTGGTGCTAGCAAGCGGCCACGTAGCCACCGAAGACGCGCTGCTCGACCCATTTTGCGGTTCCGGCACCATCGCCATCGAAGCGGCCGGCCGCGCCCTCGGCCTGCCTCCAGGTCGACTGCTGCGCGCGCCTCTGCACCGCACGCCGCGCTCCAACATCGATCGCTGGGAGGCTCTTTGCGCCGAGCGGCGGCCGCCAAGCGGCACGATTCAGCCCATCCACGCCAGCGACCGCGACCGCGGCGCGATCGAAGCCGTTCGCGCCAACGCCGAACGCGCCGGCGTGCTCGAGGCGATCACGGCGACCGAATGCGCCATCGCCGCGCACCCCTGGCTGCAGGCGGGCGGCGCCCCCGAGCGCGGCGTACTCGTCAGCAATCCGCCCTATGGCAAACGCATCGGCGCACGAAGCGGCAAAGCCCGCGGCGGCAAATCGGGCGGCAAAGACCCCCTGCTACCGCTGTTCCAGACGCTTGGGGCCAAGCTCAAGGTGCTCGGCAGCGGCTGGCGCACCGCTTTGCTGACCCAAGATGTTCGACTCGCGCGACGCACCGGGGCCAAACTGTCCGCTGGCTTCACGACCAAGCACGGCGGCCTCAACGTGACGGCGTTGCGCACCGATCGGTCCGCGGACGGCAGCAAACCCGGCGACCCGACCGGCCGCGAAGAACGAAACCCCGCAGATACGGATGCCCGAGAGCCACGCGTGAAGCAGTAGACTGCTGCGCGTGACCGTCCGCAGCCTCTCGTTCACGTTCGCCTCGTGCTTGCTCGCCGCTCTGCCGGCTCAGCACGGCGGCCCATCCGCCAAGGGATCTTCCAGCACCCAACAGTCGGAAGATCCCAAGCAGCCGATGTATGTCGCCAAGTCCGACAGCGACGCGCGCGACAAGTTGCGTTCGGTGCAGCTGGCGGACGGCTTGACCGTCGATCTGATTGCAGCCGAGCCCGAGCTCTGCAACGCGGTGGCGTTCGCCATCGACGACCGCGGCAACTTCTATGTCGCTGAGACCTTTCGTGTCGGCGACGGCGTCTTCGACAACCGCAACTTCATGCACTGGCTGGACGACGACCTGGCCGCGCGCACGGTCGCCGATCGCGTCGCCAAGTACAACAAGCACCTGCCGGCCGAACGCATCCAGGCGCTGAAAAGCTACAGCGAGCGGATCCGCATGCTGGCCGACACCGACGGCAACGGCACGATCGATCGCACCACGGTGTTCGCCGAAGGCTTCACCAAACTCGAGGACGGCCTGATTGCCGGCGTCGAGCCCATCGACGGCGAAATCTGGACGACGCTGATCCCCAAGGTCTGGCGCCTGAAGGACACCAACAACGACGGCATCGCCGACGAGCGCCACGCGCAGTTCGACGGCTTCGGCGTGCACACGTCGCTGATGGGCCACGACCTGCACGGCCTGATCGTCGGCCCGGACCAGCGCGTCTACTTTTCGGTCGGCGACCGCGGCTTCCACGTCGAGCACGAAGGCAAGACGTTCGCCTACCCAGACGAAGGCGCGGTGCTGCGCTGCGAACTCGACGGCAGCAACCTCGAGGTCGTGCACCGCGGCCTGCGCAATCCGCAGGAGCTCGCGTTCGATCGTTTCGGCGATTTGATCACCGGCGACAACAACAGCGACGGCGGCGACCAGGCCCGGCTCGTGCAGATCCTGCCGGGCGCCGACAGCGGCTGGCGCATCGGCTACCAGTGGCTCAGCGACCGCGGCGCTTGGAACCGCGAAAAGCTGTGGCACCCGCGCCATCCCGAGCAAACCGCGCAGGTCTCGCCGCCGATCCGCAACTTTGCCAACGGCCCGTCGGGCCTGGCCTACGATCCAGGCATCGGCCTACCCGAGCGCTTCCGCGACTGCTTCTTTCTGTGCGACTTCCGCGGCAGCAGCAGCTACAGCGGCATCCGCACGTTCCGACTCGACCGCAACGGTGCCGGCTTTGAAGTCCAAGAGGACGACAAGCCGATCTGGAACGCGCTGGCAACCGACGTCACGTTCGGCCCCGACGGCGCGCTCTACTATCTCGACTGGGTGCACGGCTGGAGCAAGACCGGCAAGGCCCGCATCTACCGCGTGCGAACCGGCAAGATGGCCAACGACCTGAAGCTGCGCAACAACGCGCGCCTGCTCGCCGCCGACCTCAGCAAGCGCGGCAAGGTCCAGCTGCAGCAGCTGCTGCGCAGCCCGGATCGGCGCGTCCGTCAAAAGGCACAGTTTGCGCTCGTCGACCAACAGGCCGCCGACGCGCTGCTGGCGGCGAGCAACGACCGCTCCTCGCGGATGGCGCGGCTGCACGGCGTCTGGGGGCTTGGCACCCTGCTGCGCCGCGGCCAAACGGATGCGGCGCACCTGCTCGCACGGACCAAAGACAGCGATGCCGACGTGCGCGCCATGGCGGCACGCGTGCTCGGCGATGCACGCCACAAGCCGGCGCAGAAAGCGCTTCGCAAGCTGCTCGAGGACGGCAACTCGCGCGTTCGTCGCGAGGCTGCGTTCGCGTTTGCGCGCCTGGCAGACCTGGCCGCAAACGAAGCCAACGCCAAGGCGCTTCTCGCCATGCTGCACCACAACGACGACCGGGACGCCGTGTTGCGCCACGCCGGCGTCTGTGCGCTGGCCGCCGTCGCCAGCGACGACTGGCTGGTGCAGCGCAGCCAAGACGCGGGCCTTGCAAGCCAGCGCGCGATCCTGCTCGCCCTCGCGCGCCGCAGCTCGCCAGCCGTCGCACGGTGGCTCACGCATGGCGACGAGCAGCTTCGCTACGAAGCCGCGCGCGCCATCTACGAAACCCCGATCGAAGCGGCGATGCAGTCGCTCGCGCTGCTGATCTACAACGACGAGCCCGACAGCGAACGCATCGACTGGCGCGCCATCAACGCAGCCCGCGTGCTTGGCACGGTCGAACATGGCGAAGCGCTCGTGCACCTGGCCACCTGCAAAAACCACTCGGCCAAGACGCGCCGCGAGGCGCTCGACGTGCTCGCCGAGTGGCCTGCGCCCGACGGCCAGTGCCGTGTCGTTGGCGGCTGGCGGCCGCCAAGCCACCCGGATGCCGAACTCGTTGCCCAGCGCTTCGCCGGCTCGGTCGCCGAACTGCTCGCCGACCCAGACGTCGCGACCGCTGCGGCGCGCGCCACGGCCGGGCTCGGTCTCGTTGCGCAGGCCCAACCCCTCGCACAGCTTGTTCAGCACGAAGCAGCTGCCACCAAGGCCCGCGTCGCCGCGCTCAACGCCCTGGTCGCGCTCAACGCGCCGGCGCTCGATGAGACACTAGCCGCCATTCCCGCCGATGCGCCGAGCGACCTGCGCAAGCGCGCCGTCGAACTGCTGTCGCGCTCCTCGCCCGAAAAGGCTGTGCCGGTGCTCGAGTCGCTGCTGCGCAACGCCTCGATGGCTGAACGCCAGGCCGCGTGCAAAGCGCTGGCCGACCTCGGCCACGACGACGCCACCGCGGTGCTGCAGCGATACCTCGCACGCATCGACAGCGACGAGGTCCCGGCTGCGATCCACCTCGAACTGTTCGAAGCCACCGGGGAAAACGTCGAACCGTTTGCCGGCTCCTACCGCAGCCGTCTCGGACTCGAAGCGGAGCTCGCGCCGTTTGGCATGTGCCTGGACGGCGGCGATTCGCGCGCCGGCCGCAAGGTCTTCTACGAACACCAGGCCAGCAGCTGCACGCGCTGCCACACGCTGCAGGGCCGTGGCGGCAACGCCGGCCCGGTGCTCGACGGCATCGGCAAGCGGCTCAAGCCGCATCAAATTCTCGAAGCATTGATCACGCCGAGCAAGCAGATCGCCGAGGGCTTTGCCACGACCACGATCGCCATGAACAACGGCGACTACCACGCCGGCGTGGTGACCAGCGAGGACAAGAGCAACGTCACGATCGTCGGAGCCGACGGCAAGCCCACCAACGTCACCGTAGCCGACATCGCCAAGCGCTTGACCAGCAAGGAAAGCGCCATGCCGGCAATGGACAAGCGGCTGACGCGGCGGCAGCTGCGCGACTTGATCGCGTTCTTGCGCCGGCAGAAGTAGGCCGCGCGGCAAAATATTGTCGACGGCCTGCATCCTCTGCGCGATCGGCGGGGTGAAACCGGTGGAGCCACCTGCATGACCCCACAGCCACCCGCTATCTCGATCACAGCCGAGCTTCGCGAGCACGCCTCGGCGCTGCGCGCGCTTGCCGCCGACCTCCTACGCAGTCCCGACCGCGCCGAAGACGCCGTGCAGGAAACCATGCTGCGCGCGTGGCGCAGCCCGCCGCGCCAACAGCGCGGCATGCTGCCGTGGCTGTCGACCGTGCTGCGCCGCGTCGCGAGCAACGAACGGCGCTCGGATGCGCGGCGGCGCACGCGCGAAGCCACGGCCGCCTCGCTGGCAACGTCGACCGCCGGCGTGCCGGCGAACCCAACCAGCGGCGCCAACGACGCGATCCACCGCGTGACCATGGCGCTGCAATCGCTCGACGAGCCCTACCGCGGCGTGCTGACGCAGCGCTACTTTACCGGGCTATCCCCGACGGAGATCGCAAGCCGCAGCAACGCACCCGTCGCGACCATCAAGAGCCAGCTGCAGCGCGGCCTCGCACGCATTCGCCAACAGCTCGACGCGGACCGCGGTGAAGGCGGGAATTGGCGCGCGGGGCTGACAGCTGCGCTCGGGCTACGGCTCGTCAGGAAAAGCGCGCCGGCTTTGCTGCTGCCGGCAGTCGGCAAGTGGATCGCGGGCATTGCCGTCGCCGCATCTGTGACCTTCGCGACGTGGTGGCTACTGCAGGATCGCAGCGCCACGCCCATCGCCGAAACCGAGGTCGCGGTGCCGCAGCTGGCGACCGCGCGCATCGTTGGCCACGGCGATTACGCAGCAGATCGCGCGCCCCAAAGCGTGCGCACACCCGCCGCAACCGCGGCACCGAAGATCGAGCTGGGGCACGACTACACGTTTGCCGTTGAGTGCCTGACGGTGGATGCGCACGGCATCCCGGTCGACGCCGCGCTCGCGATCGGCCTCGAGGGCACCGCGATGAACACCGGCCTCGACGAACGCATCGGCGCCGGCCGACGACGCCTGACGTTTTCGGCCAGCACGCCTCGTGTGCGCGTGCGCCTCGGCGCCCAGTTCCGCGGCGTCGGCAAGTCGCTGCTCGAATTGGACCTGAGCGCCGGCGTCACGCTCGAGCGCACGTTCCTGGTCGAGGACGCAGAAAGCGGTAGACCCTGCTCCGTCGGACAGCAGGCGGCGACGGCCAACTGCACGATCTGCCACATCCGCGACGCCGGCTCGCCCAGCGTTTTCGATGTCCGCGGCTTCGCCGAACCCGGAATGCATCCTTCTTCGCTGCTCGTGGAGACGCTACCGGACACGGTCGAAATCGCACCCGGACCATCCCTCAAGATCATTGCTCCGCGTGATGGCGGCTCTCAAAACGGTCTCGGCCAAGACTCCGAAAACGAGCTGCCACGGCTGCGCGGAATCGTGCGCGGCGTCCACGGCGAGCCGGTCCCGTTCGCCCGCGTCGTCTGGGGTCGCGCCGGCAACATGCCAACCAAGTCGATCCGCGCCGAAAAAGACGGCACCTTCGCACTCGAGCGCATCTGGACCGGCGACCTCGACGTTCGCGCCGGAGGCGGCAAGCACGGCATCGCCAGCCAACGCATGCTCGTGCACGAGCAAACCGACGCACACATCGAGTTCACCTTGGATCCGCAGCAGTCGCTCGCCGGCACCGTGCTGCTGTCTGAAGGTGCTTCGCCGGAGCTCTGGCGCGTGCAGTGGCACGCGCACGACCGCAGCTGGGCCGACGGCGTCCGCATCGGGCCGGACGGTGCGTTTCGCCTCGCAAACCTGCCGGATGCGAGCGGCGAGCTGCTGCTCTGGACGGCGAGTTCTCGGCTGCCCGTTGGCCGCATGCCGACAGTCGCAACGGGAACCGACGTTTGCTTTGACCTGCGCAAGCAAGAGCTGCCGACCGGCAAGCTGACCGTTGCGGTGGTCCTGCCCGGTGCGAACAGCGAACCGGCAGACTCTCCGCCCGCCCCCGGAACGGCAGCGAGCAACGGCGTCGACGTCTTTGTCACGCACGAGGAAAGCGGTCGCTGCGCGCAGATGTCGGGCGGCGGCGGCGTCTTCGCGATCGCGCAGCTGGGCCCAGGCTTCTACCGCGTCGTGGCCCTCACCGCCGGCGGCGCGCCCATGAACCTTGGCCGCCACTGGTGCGATGGCCGCAGCACCCTGGACTTGGGCACAAGAACGCTGCCGGCAAACGGCCAGCTGCAGCTGCCCGACGGCGTCGTTGCGAATGCCGAAGATGTCGAGATCTTCGTCCAGCGAGCGAACACCGACGTGCGTCTGCGCACGCCGCAGGCCTGGAGCAACCTGCCGCTGCCGCCGGGCGATTTCTTGCTCGTGCGCCGCGGCCTCGACAAACCGACCGTGGTGCGCTTCGCCATCGAAGCCGATGCGCGAACCGACCTCACCACGTGGCGGTAGCGCGCTCGGCGCGCCGCCGCCGCCGCGGGCTCAGAGCCCCGTCGCGACGGCGAGCCCTAGCGTGTTCGACGCCTGCAGCGTCGACAGATCCAGCGAAAGCGCCTGGGCGTAGACCGTTGGAAAACCGGTCAACGCGGCCGGAATCGGCAGCGGCGTCGTGCTGCTGCCGGACCCCACCGACGCCTGGAGAACCAGCGGCTCGGCCAGCAGCTGACAGCCCGCAAACTCCGCCAGCAGCGCGCCCGCGTCGAGCGGCAGGGGCGGCCCCGGCGGGCTCGACTGGCCTTGGATCTGGCAGCGGTCGAGTCCGACAACGAGCACGCTGAGGCTGTTGCTTGCCGGCGTCACCCGCAGCGCAAACGCGCTATTGCCGAGCGCTGGCTCGCCCCCCGTCGCATCGAGCGTCAGCGCACCGGCAGCGCCGCACGGCGTCGCGGTGCCGGAGGTGTACGAGCCAATCGCTGCGCGCGGGCCAGCGGCGAGCGCCTGCACCTCGCTCGGCAGCAGCGCCCCTTCGCGCCAGAGAAACTCATCGATGTCGAGCGGGCTGGGAAACGCGCCGGCGGTATCGCGCGCACCAATCGTAAAGTCCGTGCCCGCGACCCAAACCGGCACGCCGAACGGGTCGGGCTGCTCCGGCACGCCGTCGATGTACCATGTCGCTTCGAAAGCGCCCGAGTCCACGACGCATGCGACGTGCACCCAGCCGCTGTTGAGCCGGCTGGTCAAATCCGTTGCGGTCAACGTGTTGGCAGGAAACCCGTCGAGCTGCAGGCGGCCCGACGAGCCGATGTAGAGACGCAGCTGCGCGCCGGTCGCGCCGAAAACATAGCCGAACGGAATCGTCGCCGGATTGCCCGCGTGGTTGCGCAGCCACATGGCGATCGAGAAGTCGCCGGACGGCGTATCCGGCATCCAGCCGGTATCGACGCGCGTGGAGTCGAGACCCGGCGTGCTGCCCGAAAGAGCGGTGCCGAACGCACCGGGCACGCGCGCTCCAGAAATCCCGCCCGCGCTGGTGGTCGCGATCTGGCCACGCGGCGAGCCAGGGGCAAAGCCGATCGCCTCACTGCCGCAGCCACCGTCAAAGCGGTAGTGCACGAGGTCCTGCGCAAGCAGTGCGTCCTGCTCAAGCACTGCGCCACATGCAACCATCAGAAGCGCTGGAGCGGTTGCTACGCGAACCGCAGCCGGCACGACGAATCCCATCAACTTCATGCTAGCCAGTGTAGCAAGTCTACCCATGGACCGCCGGCAGACGCGACCCGCCCGCAGACGTGCTCGCCGGCACATCAGCAGCTAATGCTAGCGCTATTGCTAGCTCTCTTCAGAAGCCGCGATCCACCCGCGTATACGGCCATCGAGAACAAACGGCACGATCGGCAGCAGCGAGGCGAAGCCAATCAGCGCCAGCCGCAATGCAGGCCACCGGGTCTCAAACTTCACGCGCATCAGCAGCCATAGCAGCAGCAAAAACAGCACACCGTGTGCCATGCCCAAGACCTTGACGAAGATGGGCATGCCTGCCCAGTATTTCATCGGCATCGCGATGCCAACCAGCAGCAGGTAGGAAACCGCCTCGACGAGCGAGACCGTGCGCATGCGGTTGAGGAGCTTCATCATCGACAGTCCGGCACAGGATAGCCGCTCTGACTCAATCCCCGCACCCACGTCAAGATTTCGTGTTGGCTTGCCAGCCCGCTACGATCCGCGTGTGAGCAGCTCCCTCTTGCTGGACCTGACCCGGCGCTACCAGGAACCCTGGCGGCACTACCACACCCTCGAACACATCGCCGCGATGCTGCACGAGGGGCGGCGGTTCCCGCTGGACGAAGAACAGACGATGGCGATCTGGTTCCACGACGCGGTCTACGATCCGCAGAGCGACCAAAACGAACAGAAAAGCGCGCGGCTCGCCAGCAAGTGGCTCGCCAAGCTCGGCTGGCAAGTCGACGCCATCGAGCGGGTCGGCCGCATGGTGCTCGACACGCGCGGACACATGCCATCGACGCCGCAGGCCGACGCGGTGCTCGACCTCGACCTGATGACGTTGGCCGTGCCGTGGCCGGTCTTCGAAGCCAACACCGTGGCCATCCGCGCCGAGTACGCGCACGTGCCCGACGACGACTTCGCAGCAGGACGCCGCGCCTTCTTCGCCAGGATGCTGGAGCGGCCGCGGCTCTACTTCACCGAATGGGGATCTACCCTGGAGTCGATGGCGCGCGCCAACCTGGAGCGCGCGGCCGCCCCGCCGGCTTGAGCAGGAGCCGCCGCATTCGCAGAAGAATTGCGGCACGAGCCAGCGCAATCGCCGCCCGCAGCGTATGCATGCGGCATGTTCGCATCCCTCCGTAGACTCGCGTTCGCCGTATCGGCGCTCACCTGCGTCCTCGCTGCCCAGGTCGAGACGGGCAAAGCACCGCCCGATCGCGCTCGCAAAGCCGTGCTCGTCACCGGCGCCAGCTCGGGCCTCGGCCGCGCGACCGCCGAACGGCTCGCCGCCGGCGGCTTCTTTGTCTACGCCGGCGCGCGCAAGCAGAAGGACCTCGACGCACTCGACGCCATCGACCACGTGCAGGCCGTCAAGCTGGACGTCACCGTGCAGGCGGACATCGACGCCGCCGTGCAGACCGTCACGGACGCCGGCCGCGGCCTGTTTGCCTTGATCAACAACGCCGGCGTGCTGGTCATGGCGCCGATGATCGAGTTGCGCGAGCAGGATCTCGCCTTCCAGCTCGACGTCAACCTGTATGGACCATTCCGGCTAACCAAAGCGTTTGCGCCGCTGCTGATCGAGAGCAAGGGGCGCGTGCTCACCACCGGCTCGCTATCCGGCACGGTGTGCTGGGCGTTTGGCGGCCCCTACTGCATCAGCAAGCACGCCGTCGAAGCGCTGACCGACTGCCTCGCAGCCGAGCTGCAGCCATTTGACGTGCAGGTTGGCGTCGTGCAGCCCGGCAACTACCGCTCCGACATCATGAGCACGATGCACGAACGCATGCAGGCGCGCGGCTACACCGCCCAAGGTTCGCGCTACGCACGCAACATGGCCGGCCTGATGCGCCAACCCGACGACCGCGCGCGCTACCCGGCGCCGGACGACGTCGCCGAGGCCTATACGCGTGCGCTGAGCGCCGACACCATGCAGCGCCGCTATCTGGTTGTGCCGATCCGGCGCGAAGCCGAACGCACCCTCGCCGCGGCCGTCGAGCGCATCGCGCAGATGAACGCCAACCACGAGCATTCACTGTCGCGCGAGGAGCTGGTCAAGATGCTGGATGCGGCGATGAAGCGCGCGGCGGCGCCTGCGGCCGTGCCTGCAGGCAAGAAGCGCTAGCGCCAGCCGACCGCATGCGGCGACGCCGCGATCACGCCAGCAGCTCCTTGCGGACCTTGCCGAAGACGTCCGTCAAACGGAACGGCCGCCCCTGAAACTTGTAGGTCAGCCGCTCGTGGTCGATGCCGCACAGGTGCAGGATCGTCGCCTGCAGGTCGTGCACGTGGATCGGCGTATCGACGACCTGGTGGCCGAGTTCGTCGGTGGCCCCCACGACCGCCCCGCGCTTGGTGCCGCCACCGGCCAGCAGCATCGAGAAGCAGTGCGGGTGGTGGTCGCGCCCCAAAAACTTGCTGCCGTTGCGCGCTTCGTTCATCGGCGTGCGGCCAAACTCGCCGCCCCACACCACCAGCGTGTCGTCGAGCAAGCCGCGCCGTTTCAAGTCGATCAACAGCGCCGCCAGTGGCCGGTCGATGCGCTTGCTCTGGCTCGGGAACTTGGTCATCAAATCGTCGCCCGGCGACGTGCCGTGGATATCCCAGCCGGAGTCAAACAGCTGCACAAAGCGCACGCCGCGCTCGACCATGCGACGCGCCAGCAGGCAGTTGTTGGCAAACGAGGCCGTACCCGGCGTGGTGCCGTAGAGCTCATGCGTCTCGGCCGTTTCGCTGTCGATATCGACGGCTTCGGGAACCGATGCCTGCATGCGGTAGGCGAGTTCGTACTGCGCAATGCGCGTGGTCGTCTCGGGATCGCCAGCCCGCGCTTCGTGCATGCGGTTGAGGTCGTTGAGCGCATCGAGCGAGCGCCGCCGGCGCGCCCGGTCGTAGCCTTCCGGATCCTGCAGATAGAGAACCGGCTCCCCCGCCGAACGAAACTCAACGCCCTGGTGAACCGACGGCAGGAAGCCAGCGCTCCAGAGCGCCTTGCCGGCACTCGGCAGCGAGCCACCGCTGACCATGACGACGAACGCCGGCAGGTTTTCGTTGCCGCTGCCGAGGCCATAGCTCAGCCATGCACCCATCGACGGCCGCCCGGGCCGCGGCGCGCCGCCAAACAGCAGGTGCTCGGCCGGCGCATGGTTGAACTGGTCGGTGACCATCGAGCGCACCAGCGTGACCTCGCTCATCTGCTGCGCGAGGTGCGGAAACAGCTCGCACATCTCGATGCCGTTGTTCGCGCGGATCCAGCCGTGCTGATGGCCGAGCAGCTTGGGATGGCCCTTGATGAAGGCGAAGCGCTCCTTCTGCAGAAACTCCTCGGGGCACTTCTTGCCGTCGAAGCGATCGAGCACCGGCTTGCGATCGAACATGTCGATCGTCGGCGGCGCGCCCTCCATGTGCAGGTAGATGACGTTTTTGGCGCGCGGCGCGAACGGCGGTTTTTTGCCGGGATCGGACAAGAGCGACGCCCCACCAAGTCCATCGCGCTGCAGCAAATCGCGCAGCGCGATGCCGCCCAGCGACAGCGCCGAGCCGCCAAAGGCCGTGCCGAGGAAGCGTCGGCGACAAAGTTCGGCATACGATCGCATCGTCACAGTCTACTTCGCCGTCATCAGCGGCGCGCCACGAACTCGTCCAGGCAAAGCACAACGCTAGCGACAACCGCCCAGGCATCGCGCGGCACCGCCCCCCGCTCGCGCTCCTCGGCCAGCAACGCCAGCAGGCGGTCCGCCTCGCGTTCGCTCGGATCGCGCAGCAGGCAGCGGCGCCACAGCAACCCAAGCCGAGCGTCGTCGTCGCTTTCCGCCGCAAGCACGGCATCGGCCAGGGCCTTGGCTGGCTCGACAAACTGCGGATCGTTCCACAGCACCAGAGCCTGGAGCGGCGTATTCGTGCGCTGACGGCGCAACACGCAGGCTTCGCGGCTCTGCGCATCAAACATCAGCATCGCAGGGTGCGGACTGGTGCGCCGCCAAAACGTGTACAGCGCGCGGCGGTAGCGATCTTCGTCGGTGGCGTCCCGCCACTTGGCGCCGCTGTAGATCTGCCGCCATACGCCGTCCGGCTGCGGCGGCATGACGCTCGGCCCGCCAACCTGTTGGTGCAGCAAACCCGCGACGGCCAAAGCCTGGTCGCGCAGCTGCTCGGCGCTCAGACGAAACGATGGTCCGCGCGACAGCCAGACGTTTTCTGGATCGACGTCGCGGTGCGCATCCGTCCACGACGAGCTTTGCCCATAGGTGCTCGACAGCGCGATGGTCTTCAGCAAGTGCGGCAGCGACCAGCCTGATTCGCGCAGTTCGCACGCAAGCCAGTCGAGCAGTTCGGGGTGCGACGGCGCCGCACCCTGCGTGCCAAAGTCCTCCAGCGTCCAAACCAAACCGCGCCCAAACATCTCGCTCCAGATGCGGTTGGCGAGCACGCGCGCGGTCAGCGGGTTGTCGTCCGAGACCAGCCACTTCGCGAAGCCAAGCCGGTTCTTCGGCGCGTCGCCTGCCGGCTGCGGCCAGACGCGCGGCGTGCCGGGAGACACTTCATCGCCCTGATCCAGAAAGCTGCCGCGAATATGGACGCGGGTCGTGCGGCGCTTGTCGCTTGCCAATTCGCGCAGCACCGGCACGCGCGCACCGCGAACGGCATCGAGGTCGCGCTCGAGATCGCGAACCTGCGCGCGCAGATCGCCTTCGCCAGCCGCCCACAGCTCGTAGCAGAAGCCACCGGGTCCACCGCCGTTGGCGATCTTCAGCACAACGCTGTTGGTGCCGGCGCGCATCGCCACCTCGACGCGGTGCTCGTCTGGCTTGGCGGCGCCGGCACGGTCTTCGCGCAGAACTTCGTGGCCGTTCCACCAAACCCGCAGCGCGTCATCCGCGCCCAGCGACAGCACGGCGCGCGCACTCGACTCCGAGGTCACGGTGCGAAACAAGTAGAACGCGCTGTTCTTGCCGCGCAGCGTGTGCACCTTGCCGTCGGCAAAGCCCTTCTTGGCCTGCCAGCGGAGCCCATCCTGTTCTTGCTCAAGCCACACGCCATCGCGCTCCGCGGCGAACGCGCCGTCGCGCACATCGGCAAACGTCTCGCCGGCGATGGGCCCCAACATCTGCCAAGCCGACTGCTCAACTGTGACCTTCGGCACTTCGGCCAGCTGCTTGCGGACCTCGGCGAGTTCAAGCGTGATCACCTGCTGACGGGCGCGCTCCTCGACGGTCGGCGCGAACATGATCGGCGCGTCGTCGTCGCGGTCGGCGTCCTCGGTCTGGTCGAAATACGCGAACAGCTCAAAGAACTCGCGCTGCGAAAATGCGTCGTACTTGTGATCGTGACACTGCGCGCAGCCGAGCGTCGAGCCCATCCACACCTGCATGGTCGTATCGACACGGTCGACAATCGCCGCAACACGAAACTCTTCGTTGTCGGTGCCACCTTCGGTGTTGCTCATCGTCTGACGATGGAACGCCGTCGCAAGGCGCTGGTCGTCGTTCGCATTTGGCAGCAGGTCGCCGGCGAGCTGCTCGACCGTGAACTGGTCCAGCGGCATGTGGCTGCGGAACGCCTGCAGCACCCAATCGCGGTAGCGCCACATGCCGCGGCGCAAGCCGTCCTTTTCGTAACCCTGGCTATCGGCATAGCGCGCCAAGTCCAGCCACCAGGCGGCCCATCGCTCGGCGTACGCATCGCTGTCCAGCAGCCGGTCGACAACGCGTTCGCGCGCGCCGGACGGATCGTCGGCAAGGAATGCCTCCAGCTCCGCGAGCGTCGGCGGCAGGCCGGTCAGATCGAGCGTGACACGTCGCAGCCAGGTGGCGCGATCGGCGGGCGCGGCGCCTTCGAGACCGTGCTCGCGCATCCGCCGCAGCACGAAGGCATCGAGATCCGTCGCGCCATCGCGCGCGACGGCTTGCCCAGGCACGGCTTGGCCAGGCACTGCTTGGCCAGGCACGGCTTGCGGGGGGACGGCTTGCTCGGGGACGGCAGGCCGCGTCAGCGGCCGGTAGGACCAATGCGTCGGCTGCTGCCCGACGGCATGCGTCCCGGCAGCCGAGACCCCAATGGCAACAAGAGCGAGCAGCAGCGTGGCGATGCGGCGGTAGACGAGCACGGCAGGATTCTAGATGGTCGGGTGCATTGCCAACAGGGCGCGCCGACACGACGGTGCGCATTCCCGCGCCTCTCGGCTACGCTCGCCCATCGATGTCGCTAGCCCAGATCACCAGCCTGCGCCGTTCGCTCTTCGAATGGGCCAACAATGCCGGCAACCAGAAGTTCCTCGGCGTCGACCAGGAAGCCCAGCTGCGCCGCGTGCTGAACGATCCGGACCGGCGCGCGCAGGCTCACGTGGCCGCGTGGATGCTCGGCACCTGGCATCTCGGCAACGGCATGCTGCGGGTGCTCGACGGCGAACACGAAGGCTTTGACCAGCTGCGCGAAGGCCAGACGCTGCGCCGCAGCGCGCTGCTCGCTCGGGCAAATGCCCCCCAGGCCAACCGCGGCGGCGCCCGGCGCGGCAGCAAAGCGCGCCTGCCGTTTTCGCTGCTGCACGGCGCGTGGACCGCGCTGCTCGGATTGTCCCTGCACGACCCAGGATGCGAACCGCTCTACGACTACCTGCTCGGCCTGCCAGACATTGTGTTCACCGAATACGACGAGCTGCCGTTTTTCACCCGTGAGCTGCTTGCGCTCCGCGCCGGGCGCCGGGCGAGCATCACGTCGCGCCTCGGCCCGTTTGAAGACGTGCTGATCCAGTGGCATGGCGACGAACGGCTGCTGCAGCGCGCGCTGACCGACTTGCTCGACGTGCACGTCAAGCAGGCCCGCGGCAGCGGCGCGATCTACGACGATCCCGCATGCCGCCTCTATCCGCTCGAAGTCATCGCCGTGCAGCACGTTCGCGAATGGCTCGAGCTGCCCGTGCCGAAAGTGGATCACCCACTGATGCACCACAACCTCGGCAAGATGCGGCCACGCACGCCATGGCCGCAAAGCGAACTCGGGCTGCGCGTCGAGCGACTGGCACGAGCCTGAGGCCCTGATTCACGGCCACCCTGACACACCGCAACCGCCGACATGACCCAACACAACGCCCCCAACGTCCAGGCCCCCAACGTCAAGACCCAGCGCATCGTGGTGCTGGCGCTCGCAGCTGGCCAAACGCTGTTCGCCATCGTGACCGGCGTGCTGGTGCAGTCCGAAGACGGCAAAGGCATCGGGGAAGAGGGGATCCCAATCTTGGCGACCGTCGCCATCGCCGCCATGATCGCCGCGCCGATCCTCGCCTACGTGCTGCGCGGTGTCCTCAGCAAGCGCGCGGACGGCGTCCCGGCCGGCCCGGCGCGCGACCAAGCAGACTTCGCTGCTATCCTGGTCCCGGCAGCCATGCTCGAAGGCGGCGGCCTGCTCTGCACGGTCTCCTGGCTGATCAACGGCGGCCTGCTGCCCTATGTGATCGGCTCGGCGCTGTGCATTTGCCTGACGCTCATGCTGATGCCGTCAGGGAACGCCGGCAAGGACTCGATCGATCTGTCGGAAGGCGGCACGCGTTAGGCATCGGCGCCCTCTTCACAGCAATCCCTACTCCAGCACGCGCTCCAACAGCCGACCGAGCGCCTCGTCGTAGGCGCGCGGCTGCTCCAAAAACGCCTTGCCGTGGCCGACGTCGGGCACGTGCCAGAGCTCCTTCGCAATGCCGTCGTGCTGCGGCAAGCGCTCAAACAGCGCCCGCACCGTATCGGGCGGCGCGCGGTCGTCGAGGCCTTCGCTGATGACGAGCATCGGCAGGTCGTGCCGCACCGTGGCCAGCACTTCGATCGGGGAGACGTCGGTCGTTGCAAACCCCGACCACGCACCGAGCGCGGTCAGCGTCAGCGAGCGCCACGGCTCATACAGGTAGAACCACGAGCGACGATCGCCCTGTCGCTCGAACGTCATCATGCGGTGCGCAGCGGCCGTCAGATCGTCGATCGGCGCATCGAGAACGACGCCGCCGACCCCCTCGATGTGCGGCAGCGCCAGGGAAACCGCGATCGTGCCAAGACTGACGCCGTAGAGCAGCAGCGGCCGATCGGCCCGCCCCGGCTGCGCGCGCACGTAGTCGACAACCGCCACCACATCCTGGCTCTCGCGCAGACCTCCCGTAAACGGCGAACGCGTGCTGTGGCCATGGTTGCGCTGGTCCATCAGCCAGCACTCGCAGCCGCGCTCGCGCAGCATGCCGGCGACCGTCTCGAGCTCAAGCGAGGATCGAAACAGGCCGTGGACGAGGACCGCGACCGCGCGAGGCCCATCTGCCTCGATCGCCTCCGCACGCGCCGGCACCCGGTAGATGCGCAGCGTCACGCCATCGGCACCCGCAACATCGTGCGCGCGATCGCGCGCTGCAGCCAAGACGGCTTCGTCGATCGAATCCTGGCCATCGCGCTCGCGCCGCAGGGTCTGCTTGGACTGCACCAACAAGGCACCGTCCGCGGCGATCCGCGGCCCTTCGTAGCTGCGTTCGTCTCCGCGCGTGCCGAGGCCTCTCGATCCCAGCAAGCCCAGCGCCGCCGGGAACGTCACGAACAGGTGGATCGCGAACAGCCCCAGGTGCACCCAGCCGCAGATCGCCCAGTAGCGGCGCTGAGGCTTTTTGAGCAGCCAGCGAACCAGCCCGACTACCAGCACGATCGCCAGGGTCGGCAGCGAAAACGCGAGCGCGGCGAAGAGCGGAAAGATCATGGTTGCTCCCGATAGGCCGAACCACCCGCGGGCAACAGGCCGGCACGGCGGCCCCGCGCCAACAGTTCGTCGATGGCGCGGCGGCCGACGTCGCCAAGCGACTCGGTGAAGTCATTCACGTAAAGCGCAATGTGTTGATCGCAGACGTCGTCGGCCATTTCCTGGGCGTGCTGCCGGATCCACAGCCTCGGCTTTTCGGGTTCGGCGCGCGCGATCCGCACCGATGCCGCGATGCCGCGTTCGATCGCCTCAAACACGTCCGGATCGAGGTCGCGACGCGCCGCAATCACGCCGAGCGGCAGCGGGCCACCGGTTTCCTGCTCCCACAAGACACCCAGGTCGGCCAGTTCGACGAGACCGTGCTCGCGGTAGGTGAAGCGGCTTTCGTGGATCACGAGGCCCGCATCGCATCGACCCTGCTCGACGGCAGACAAGATCTCATCGAAGCGCATCTCCACGACTTCGCGCGGCTTCGGCAACAGGCTCGCGAACAGCAGGTTGGCCGTCGTGTGCTGCCCCGGAATCGCGACGCGCGCATCGGCGAGGTCCGCGAGCTTCAGGCCGCGGCTGCTCGCCGAAACGACCAGCGGCCCGCAGCCAAAGCCGAGCGCTGCGCCAGCGTCCAGCACCGCATATTGGTCGATGACTTGGGCCAACGCCGGCAAGCTCAACTTGGTGACCGGCAGCCGCTCGGCCGCCGGGCCGAGAGCGCGCTGGTTGAGCGCTTCGATGTCGGCGAGAACTGGCTCGCAGACGAATGGCGGCAGCGATGGCGATGGCGCCCCCCCCGCGAGCAGCTCGTCATGGGCAAGCGCCCAGAAGGCGAACGTATCATTCGGGCACGGCGAGAAGCCGAAGCGAAGCGGCGGGCGGTCGGGCACGGCGACAAGCCTAGCCGAGACCGAGCGGTTGCTCTCAGGAGGATCCGAAAGCGGACGACCAAGAACGCGCCCGCGGAAGCTGGCGAGAACCAGCAGTCGATTGCCAGCCAGCTGGGCTAGTCTGCTATTCGTGACGCAACTCGAACTGATCCGCCCCGACGACTGGCATGTTCACCTGCGCGATGGCGCCGGCCTGCAGGACGTCGTCGCCGACACCGCCCGGCAGTTTGCCCGGGCCATCGTCATGCCCAACCTGAAGCCGCCGGTCACGACGGTGGCGGCGGCAGCCGAATACCGCGACCGTATCCTCGCAGCGCTGAGCCTCGCGGCCCTTCCCGACGGCGCCTCTTTCGAGCCGCTGATGACGCTCTATCTGACCGAGGCCACCACGCCCAGCGAGATCGAGAAAGCGCGCCAGTCCGGTTTTGTGCACGCCGTCAAGTTCTACCCAGCGGGCGCCACGACAAATTCGGATGCTGGCGTGACCGACTGGCAGCGCGTCCGGCCGACGCTCGAGGCAATGCAAAAGCACGACCTGCCGCTGCTGCTGCACGGCGAGGTCACCGACGGCAGCGTCGACATCTTTGACCGCGAACGCGTCTTCATCGAGCGCAGCCTGACGCCGCTCGTGCGTGATTTCCCTGAGCTGCGCGTCGTCCTCGAACACGTCACCACTGCCGACGCCGTGGCCTTTGTGCGCGGGGCCAGCGAGCGCGTCGCGGCGACGATCACCGCGCACCACCTGCTGTGGAACCGCAACGAGATCTTCCGAGGCGGCCTGCGCCCGCACGCCTACTGCCTGCCCGTGCTCAAGCGCGAGCAGCACCGCCAAGCACTCGTCGACGCGGCAACCGGTGACGACGCGAGCTTTTTCCTCGGCACCGACAGTGCGCCGCATCCGCGCGGCAAGAAAGAATCGGACTGCGGCTGCGCCGGCGTCTACACCGCACACACGGCGATGGAGCTCTACGCCGAAGCGTTTGAAGCAGCCGGCAAGCTCGACCGGCTCGAGGCCTTCGCCAGCCAGCGGGGCCCCGACTTCTATCGACTGCCGCGCAACACCGACACCATTCGGCTGCAGCGCAACGAATGGTCGGTGCCGCCCGAGCTGCCATTCGCCAGCGAGACGCTGGTGCCGATGCGCGCCGGTGAAACATTGCACTGGCGGCTGTAGGGCGAATGGTGTGGAGCCGAAGTCTACCGGCATCTGCGCGGGCCCGCGACGACGCTCGCATGCGCCTGCATCTGTCTGGATCACACCCCTGGCAACTGCGAGGGTCGATCGCCAACATCAGCATCTGATCGAGCCCCACGGCTGCCGCCCCGCAGCTGACGCCCCACACCGCACGAGCGCTCCCGCGTGACCTCCCCAGAGCTTTTGGAAGAGCCGGACCCGCAAGACGTCCAGCCGGCCGAGAACACAGTCGACGAACCGCAGGCCAAAGGCAGGCTCCGCGGTGGTTTCCGCAGCCGGATGCAGCGCATCGCCGCAAGCCGATTTGCGATGTCGGCGATGTGCACGCTGTCGTTCCTGGACGCGTGCTGCTCGCCGATCCTGCCGGAAGTGCTCTACGTGCCGATGATCCTGCTCAAGCCCGAACGGCGCTGGGTCTACGCATT
This sequence comes from Planctomycetota bacterium, assembly GCA_045105235.1. Taxonomy (GTDB): domain Bacteria; phylum Planctomycetota; class UBA1135; order UBA1135; family UBA2386. The sequence goes on from JBGCDH010000012.1 coordinate 75,863, forward strand.
CTGGTGCTCCATCGCTTCGGTGCTCGGCGGCATCGCCGGCTACTGGCTCGGCTTCTGGCTGTGGGAAAACGGCCTGCGCGAGTTTGCCTACGAACACATCCCAGGCTTCACGCCCGAGTGGTACGAGACCGTCAGCGGCTACTACGGCAGCAACGCCTTCTTGTGGGTCTGGCTCGGTGGCTTCACGCCTCTGCCCTACAAGATCTTCACGGTGTTCGCCGGCGTCTGCCACGACCAGGTCGCGTTCTGGGTGTTCTTGCTGGCATCGACGACCAGCCGCTTCCCACGCATCTACGCGACCGTCTGGCTGCTCGACCGCCTCGGCAAGCCGGCCTTCGACGCCATCAGCAAGCGCTTCAGCACGGTCCTGTTCGTGACCCTGCTGATCGCCCTTGGCGTTGTTCTGTGGCTGCAGTTCGGCTGAGCGGTGTTGGCAGCAAGGGGCAAAAGCAGCGACAATGGCGACATGGAGATCTTCGTCGCCACCGACCTTTCTGACTCTGGCAGGGCCGCCACAGAGAACGCCCAGCAGTGGGCGAGCAAGCTGGGCGCGGGATTGACGCTGCTGCACGTTGTGCCCGACCCGGTGCTTGCGCCGGCCTTTACGGACGATGTTGCGGGCGATGTCGCCAAAGCCCGCAACGAACTCGAACAGATTGCCGCCGCGAGCCCCGCCGACGTGACGTGCCGCGTTGACGTGCGCACCGCCGAAGACGTCGCGGCCGAAATTGTCTCAGCGAGCAAGGACGCCGACTACGTCTTCGTCGGCACCCAGGGCAAATCGGCTTTCGAGCGCCTGCGCCTCGGCTCCGTCGCCACCCAGGTGCTGCGGCTGAGCCAGGTGCCAGTCGTTTGCATCCCACGGCCCACTGCGGGCTAAGCTACCGACGTGTATTTCTGCGCGTTCGCCCTGCTGCCGTTCTTCCCCTTGCTCTACCTGGTCTGCCAGGTGCTGACGACGGCGTTTTACAGCGGGCGCTGGCGGCGATGGAGCCTGGCGCCGATCTTGGCCCTGCTCGCCGCAACGACGCCGCTGTTTTTCTATCAGACCCCGGTAGCGACCGCGGCCGTCGTGATCGGGGCACCGTCGGCCGGCCTGTTCGCGCTCGGCTGCGTGTGGTTTGCCTACACGCGATCGCCAGAAGCTGCGCTCTCCGTCGAGAAAGCGCGCGCGGCGGCAAACAGCGAAGAGTCAACGAGCTGATGAACACCGGCCGCGAATGCACGGCAGACGACCGCTGTTCTTCATCGAAACAGCAGCTCAGTCGTCTCTAGGTTGCCCAGCAAGAGCGGCGCGAACATGACGGCTTGCCAGTGAATCTCGAGCCCCGCGAGTGCCGGGACATTCGGAACGGGGTAGCTGCGCAGGTCTTCCCCGGCGGCATCAAACGCCCCAGCTTCGATCAGCAGCAGCGAGTTTAGGTCTACGTGCAGCACGCCGAACGGTGCCTGCACGCTCACGCGCTGCGCCGTCGCCGCTAGGGCGTACGGCGTGCCCGCTGCGCCGCGAAGCGCCAGCTCGATCGGCGATCCAACGCGCGGCAGCGAGGCCCAGGAGAGTTGGTTGCGCAAGTTCTGCAGCAACACCGGCGAGCCCTGCACGAGCAGGAACGCATCGACGTCGCCATCGCGATCGTAGTCGCCCGGCAAATACTCGTGAGCCAGACGCGGGACGTTCGGCAACGCTCCGGGACTCGCCGCGAATACACCCGCACCATCATTGAGAAGCAGCCGCCCCGGGGTCTGACTCGCAAACGCGCATTCCAGCAGGTCCAGGTCGCCGTCTCCGTCGTAGTCGGCGACGCCAAAGTAGAGCGAGCGCTCGTTGTCGACCGGCAGATCGCCGCTGCTGTCGGCGAACACACCGGCTCCATTGTTGCGGAAGTAGTGATTCGGCTGGCCATCGATCGCGACCACCACGTCCTCGTCGCCGTCGGCGTCGAAATCCGCCGCCACGATGTGCTGGCTGCTGCCGGTGCGTATCGCAACAGCGCCAACACTCAGCGAAAAGCTGCCGGAGCCGTCATTCAAGAGAATGCGGGTCGGATCAGACAAAAGCCCAGCAACAACGGCGTCCAGGTCGCCGTCATCATCCACGTCACTGAGGGCCGCAACCCAGCTTCGCGTGGTATCGAGCACCGCTCCTGGAAGCTCGACGAAGCTAAGACCGCCCTGATTGAGCATGACCCGGTCGGCCTGACTGCACGCAAAGTAGAGATCGAGATCGCCGTCACCATCGAGATCGCCAACGGCAACGGCGTTGGCCGCAAAGCCAAAGGCCGCAGCAGCATCCAGTGTTGCCCCCGTGTTGCTGTAAACCTGCGAGCCACTGCCGGTGGCGCTCCACCTCGCAACCACAACTTCGGGCAGCAGATCGCCGTCTAGGTCGGCGATCGCGGCCTGGATCGAACCGCTGGGGCCACTCGTAAACGCGCCATAACTACGCTGCTCAAAGTGGCCCGCACCGTCGTTGATGTAGACGCTGTTGGGCGCACTTTCGCCCGTCGCCACGACGTCGAGGTCGCCGTCCAGGTCAAGGTCCACCGCACCACCGCCAAACATGTTGGCCACAGACTGAGGCAGGTCACGTGCAACGATCACCCAGTTACCGGCGCCATCGTTGCGGTGCAGCTCGTAGTCCTCCACACCATTCGCCCATCGGACAAGGTCCTGATCCCCATCGCCGTCGGTGTCCAGCGACACTGCCGACCAGTGCGCGGTCGTTGGAACGGGCGATAGCACACCCGCGCCATCATTGCGCAGCTGCACGATCTGATCACCTGCGCCCACCGCCACGTCATGGCTCCCGGATCCGTCAAAATCACCGACGATCAGCGAGCGGATCGGCGCAAGGATCGCGGGCAAAGCGGCACTGACATCCACGAAAGCAGAGCCATCATTGCGCAGCACGCGCAGGCTCTGGCCATCGTGACTGACCAGATCTCGATCCCCATCACCATCGAGATCAAACGCCTCGCCCGCCGCATCCGCGCGCGCGTCCAGCGGCAGCATGGCCGTCATGTTGACGAATACACCCGTGCCGTCGTTGCGGTAGAAGGCGTCTTGCTGGAGATTGAGAGCGATCAGATCCGCATCGCCATCGCTATCGAAGTCGCCCAACACCAGGCGATTTGTGTCGTTTCGATCGAGCGGCAGGTTCGCCGGAGCAGCAGCGAACGCTCCCGTGCCGTCATTCAGAAAGAGCAGGTTCTCGCCGCGCTCGTAGAACGCCGTCGACGGAAGCCCGGGAAACTGGCTCACGAAGTAGACGTGCCGCCGGCACGCGACAACCAGGTCCAGGTCGCCGTCTCCGTCAACATCGCCGAGGCTAAGGCTCGCCGCCACTGCGCTCGGGTCGATCGGGACGAGCGTCGCACTCGTTTGGAAGCCCGCGACCCCGCTACTTCGGAAAATGGCGATCTGGCCGCCGCTGCAACCAGAAGAAAAGGTGCTGCAGCTGGCTTCGCGGACAAGCAGCAGGTCACTGTCTCCGTCGCCGTCCACATCCCCATGCGCGCCCAGTGTGTAGGTCGCGCCAGTCTGCGCCAGCGCCGCCGGCAGCTCGACGAACGAATTGTCGCCGCGCGAACGCAGCACGGCGCTCCGCACGACCCCAGGCGCAACGAGGTCATCTCGTCCGTCGCCATCGACATCGGCAACAAAAACGGTCCAGGGCTGAACCCTGGTCTGCGGCAGCAGCCGGTGCACTTCCGCAAACCGCGGTGCGGCCTGCGCAGCCAGCATCGTCGCGATGCTGGCGCAGACCGTGACGTGAAGCGTGAGTCGATTCCCCATCCACAAAGCGTAGCAAAATCTCGCCGCGAGGGAGTCGCTGCGCCCGTCTGTTGGTAGGCCCATCTGCTGGCAGCCCGGCCTGCTCACCGGCCCGTCTGCTGGCACGGCAAGCAGGGCGGCTTCGGCGGCAAATGCTGCGAGAGAAGTGGCCACCCGCCTGACGAGCCTCGCCGCGGGCGGATCACGCAGACGCCCGGATCTGTCGGAGTCAGACCACTAGGAGTCCTGCGGAGACTCTGCCGGAGCCGCATCCTTCACCCACTCCTTCTTGAAGTGTGGGTTGGCAACCAACACATCACAGGTCTTGCAGACCTCCGGGTAGTCCTTGCTGTTCATGCGCCGCCGGAACTCGCGGTAGTTGTCGCCGTTCCAAATCTCGCTCATCGGCTGCTCGTGCACGTTGCCCATCTTGAGCTCGCGCGGGCCGCGGCAGCACGGGAAGACGTCGCCGTTGGGCTCGATCTTGACGTAGTTGGTCGCCATCGAGCACCAGTGCGGGAAACGCTCTTTGACCTCTTCGAGCATGATCGACAGCACTTCCGGCGTGTTCTGGCGAACCATCGGCGGCCGCGGCTGGACCGCGCGCCGATAGGGATCGTCCATGTCGACGTGGAAGATCAGGCTGCGCTTCTCGGCATGCTCGCAGGCCTTGTCGAGCGCCGCCTGGATCTGCTCCGACGTGAACGAGGTGAAGATATTCTGGTCGCGACAGCGCACCGCGTTGTCGAGCATCGGCTGCACGCGCAGATCGCTGCCGGACTCGACCGCGCCCAAATCCGCGACGAAGTCGACGAGCTCGTGCATGTGCTCAAGGTTGTCCTTGACGAGCACGGCGACAAAGCCAACGGGGATACCCTGCTCAGTGGCGACCTTGAGGATGTCGCGCACGTTCTGCACGACGATCTCAAAGTTGGCGCGGTCGCGCAGCATCTCGAACACTTCCTTGCGCGGACTGTCGAACGAGATCCACAGCTTGTGCACGCGGTCCGCCATGTCGGCGAACTTCTCGCCGGTGAGCAGCGTGCAGTTCGAATACATGTTGAGGTGTACTTCGTGCTCGCGGCACTTCTTCAGCACCATCTTGAAGTCCGCCAGCATCGGCTCGGAAAGCGCCGACGGCGTCCACAGCGTCATGTTGGGCAGGATGCCATCGAGCAACTCGACGGCGTCGCCCTTCTTCATGACCTCGACGGGCAGCCCGTCGGCCTGCTGGCACATGATGCAGCGCAGATTGCAGACGTTGTTCGGGGCAAACTCAAGCCACGCCGGCTGGGCCGACCAGGTCTCGGCCTCGCTGGCCAGGTCGGCGACAACGGCGTAGTAGTTGCGGAGCTCTCGGACGATCTTGCTCATGGCGAGGTAGCCGGTTCCGGCGAATGCGCGCGAATCCGGGGTAAGGATGCTACCCGCTCGGACGCCCGCATGCCGCCCGGATCACAGCCGCGATGCCATTGGCGATCGGCAGGCGCTCGAAGCCTGGGAGAGGTGCTTGCCGGCAGATTTCCGGTGACAAGGCACGCGCGTGAACGCCCTAGCAAGCTGATGACGGTGACTCGATCCAAGATCAGGTTCCTAGCGGCACTCACCGCCGACACGAATTCGATTTCGGCAGAGTGCAACGGCCTGCTCCTGGCAACGGCGCGCTCCTGACAAGCAGCAAGCTACTCGGCAGCAACGGTGCCATCCGCGCAACGACAAGCACCGGAGCGCTAGGCGAAGTTCGCTCGGAGGACTTCGCCGGGCGTATTTCGCTGACAAACTTCGCTGGGCCGCCTACCCCCAACAGCTAACAGCAACAGCTCAACAAGATGAACTTCGCCAGCTTCACAGCCTCCCTACTTGCACTAGGCCTTTCGGCACAGGGACTGCACGCCCAGTGCGCGACCACGTTCGCCGCTGGCGACGCCCTCGCCGGAACAGACGATGTCGCCTACGCCATTCGAGAGTGGGATCCGGATGGAGCCGGACCGCTGCCAGCCCAGATCATTGTTGCCGGCTCGTTCTCATGGATCGCAGACATTGCGGCCAAAGGAATCGCATCCTTCGATCCGGCGACAGGAGAGTGGTCGTCGATGGCTGGCGGCCTCGGCGGTTCTGGGCGCGCCTTCCACTTGGAAGTTCTGCCGAGCGGCGAACTCGTCGTGTCCGGCATCTTTAGCAGCGCAGGCAACATCCCGACAAGCAACATCGCGACCTGGGATGGGCAGTCATGGGGTGCGCTTGGCGTGGGACTGCAAAACGCGGGCAGCACGACCATCATGCCGAATGGCGATCTTGTCGCCGCCTCGCCGGCCGCGAACGGAGACCGACTGGCACGCTGGAACGGCGTCTCGTGGCTCACTTTCGGAAGCGGCATGACCGGTTTCGTGGCCACCGTTGAGTCCCTGGCAAACGGCGACCTTCTCGTCGGAGGCCCGTTCATCATCAGCGGCGCAACGCCCATCGAAGGGATCGCACGATGGAACGGCAGCAACTGGTCACCGGTTGGCAACAGCCTGCCCGGCTACACCATCGAAGACATCACCGTCCTGCCTTCCGGCGACATCATCGCCGCGGGCACTGGCATGGGCCCTCAGGGCAACAACATCTCACGCTTTGACGGCAGCTCCTGGCAACCGCTAGGCAGCGGACTCGACGGCACCGCCGATACCCTTCTGCAGCAGCCGAACGGCGACCTGATCGTCGGCGGATTCTTCCGCATGGCCGGCCTGACAACCATCAACGGCATTGGCCGCTGGAATGGCACCTCGTGGAGCCCCCTCGCGGGCGGCGTTGATGCCGGCTTCGGAGACGTCCGCAGCTTGGCCCAAACAGCCACCGGCGATGTCCTCGCGGCAGGCAGATTTCAGAGCATCGGCCAGACCGGAGCCAACAACATCGCCCGATTCGACGGCACCAGCTGGCATGCCCTCGTCGCCGGCACGAACCGCAGCGCCGCCTGCGTAACCGCCACGGGCAGCGACACGTACTGTGTCGGCGGGCAATTCACGAGCATCGGCGGCGTGGCGGCAAACTCCATCGCCAGCTGGGACGGCTCTGCCTGGTCCAACCTGGGCAGCGGCTGCGACAACACGGTGTTTGACGTCGTCCGCATGCCCAACGGAGACATCATTGCAGGCGGCGCCTTCGATTCGGCTGGCGGCGCCCCCGCAAACAAGATCGCTCGCTGGGACGGCGCGACATGGTCGCCGCTTGGCAGCGGCTTGCAGTCTGCCAGCCTCTCGACGCGCGTCCATTCGATGGCGGTCCTGCCGGATGGGCGCCTTGTCGTCGGCGGAGACTTCGACATAGCCGGCAACGTTGCCGCCAACAACATCGCCATCTGGGACGGACTCAGCTGGGCGCCACTCGGCCCAGGCTCGGCCGGCGCCGTGACAACACTGCTCGCCATGCCAAATGGAGACGTCGTCGTCGACGGGTTCTTCAACGGCCCACCGGCCTATCGACTCGCACGCTGGGACGGAGCATCCTGGCAACAGCTCGGCTCCACGCCGGTGCTGGTCATCATGCGCAAGCTCTCGCTGCTTCCGAACGGCGACATTGTCGCGAACGGACTGTTCAATCAAATCGGCGGCGTGGCGGCACGCAACATCGCCCGCTGGGATGGTTCTGCATGGCAGCCATACGGGACCGGCATGTCTGGCTCCTCTCGCGATTCGCTGGCACTCCCCAACGGCGACCTACTCGCCACCGGCGCCTTCACATCCGCGGGCGGAGTTCCCGTACGGCGCATCGCTCGCTGGGACGGCTCGAACTGGAACGCGATCGGAAGCGGACTTCGGGACGGCTTCGGACTCGATTTGGAGGCACTGCCCAACGGCGACGTGATTGTGGTGGGCGACTTCATCGGCGCAGATGGCGAATCGTCCCAAAGCGTCGCGCGCCTCATGACCAGCTGCCCTGCCGAAGCGACGGCCTTCGGCTCTGGCTGCACCGGCACCGGCGGCCTCAATGAGCTGACCGCCACGACGCTGCCCTGGCTCGACGCCAGCTACGAACTGCTCGGCACCGGCATGCCCAGCAACGCCTTCGTCGTCGGCGTGCGCGGCCTCACAACGACCCTGCAAGCGCTCGGCACCGTGCTACCGCAAGGCCAAGCCGGCTGCGATTTGCTCGTGATGCCCGACCTGCTCGACGTCTACGTGCCGAGCAACGGCGAAATCGCCGCGTCGTTCGACATCCCGAACAACAGCGCGCTGATCGGCCAAGTTCTGCACCACCAGCTCGTGCCGTTTGCCTTTGGGCCAAACGGCAGCCTGAATGCGCTGACGAGCAGCAACGCGCTGACGCTGACGATCGGCACCTTCTAGCGGGCGTGCACCCACCGGCTGCCGAGGAGACGGCTGCCAAGCAAGACGGCGGCCAGCAAGACGACCGCCACCAAGACGACCGCCGGATCGCGGCGAAATCTTCTCTTCGTCTCCGGCGATGCCGAAGGAGGAGAAAATGGAGCGGGTGATGAGATTCGAACTCACGACCATCACGTTGGCAACGTGATGCTCTACCACTGAGCTACACCCGCTCGCCGCGCTCTCGAGGTTTCTCGACTGGCTTTCCCCGCTGCTCAACCGGTTGGCTAAGCTTGAGGATTCCAGCTCGAGGGTTGACCCCGCGAACGGCGGGGCACATTCGTATGGATCTGAGCCATGGAAGTCAAGCGTTCCCATCCTCTTCCCGACAAGCTTCCGAACCCGACGGCGCCGGCGCCCCTCCGCATGGTCGATTCGTTCCCATCCACGTTCCCCGAACTGCTCGCAAACGCGGCCCGCACCTACGGCAAACGCGTCTATTTGCCGCGCCGTTCGGCCAGTGACCACACCAGCATTCCGTTCGACCGCGTCGCCCACGACGTCGACCGATTGGCCGCGGCTCTGCTCGATTTGGGCCTCCGCCACGGCGACCACGTCGGCCTGATCGCCGAAAATCGCTACGAATGGCTGATCTGCGACATGGCGATGACCAGCCTCGGCATCGCCGACGTGCCGCGCGGCTCGGACACGACCCCGACCGAAATCGAGTTCATCCTGCGCCACAGCGGCTGCAAGGCGAGCTTTGCCGAAAACGACGCCGTCGCCAAGGACCTCCTCGCCCGCCGCGAGGCGCTGCCGGAGCTCCAGCACGTCATCGTGATGGCCGACGAGACCGTCTGTGACGGCGCACTGGCGCTCGGCGACCTGCTGAAAAGGGGCGACGAGATCCTCGCGCTGACGGCCCTCGCGCAAGCCAACCCCTCCCAGGCCACCGAGCCGGAAAACGGCCGCGAGGCGCGCGGTGCCGCCCGCGCCAAGGTCGCGCCCCACGATCTGCTGACGATCGTCTACACCAGCGGCACGACCGCGGAGCCCAAGGGGGTGATGCTGACGCACGACAACGTGCTGCAAAACATCCGCGTCTGCATCGACGTGCTGAACATTTCGGCGACCGACCGCTTTCTCTCGGTGCTGCCCGCGTGGCACATGTATGAGCGCATCATGGACTACCTCGCGCTCGCCGCCGGCAGCGAGCTGGTCTACACCGACCGCCGCAAGATCAAGGAGGACCTCAAGCAGTGCCAGCCGACGATCTTCGCCGCGGTGCCGCGCATCTGGGAGATGCTGCACGACGGCGTCGTCAACCACGCCATGAAGCTAAAGGGCACGCAGGGCCGCCTGTTCCGCAAGAGCCTGGCGCTGTCGCGGCTGGTCGGCGGCAGAAAGGCCGGGCCGCTGCAGCGCATCCAGCAGAAGGTGCTCGACAAGCTGGTCAACAAAAAGGTGCGCGCCAACCTCGGCGGCCGCCTGCGCCTGTGCGTCAGCGGCGGCGGCGCTTTGCCGCGGCACGTCGACGAAACGTTCCTCGGCATGGGACTGCCGCTGCGGAACGGCTACGGGCTGACCGAAACGAGCCCGGTCGCATCGATACGCCTGCCGCACCAAACGGCGCCGGGCCACATCGGCCCACCGCTGCCGCACACGCGCATTGAAGCGCGTCGCGACGACGGCTCGGCCGTGCCGCAGGGGGACACCGGCGTGCTCTGGATCCACGGCCCACAAATCATGCAGGGCTACTACGAAAACCCCGGCAAGACGGGCGAGGTGCTGACCGAGGACGGCTGGTTCAACTCCGGCGACCTCGGCCACGTCGACGCCGAAGGCAACGTCTGGATCACCGGCCGCGCCAAGGACACGATCGTGCTCGCCGGCGGCGAAAACGTCGAACCCGAGCCGATCGAAACCCTCATCAAGACCTCGCCGCTGATCGAGCAAGCGGTCGTCGTCGGCCAGGATGAAAAGGCGCTCGGTGTGCTGATCGTGCCGATGCGCGAGACTCTTGAGCAGAAGGTGCCCATGGCGTCATGGGACGAACGCGAGGGTGTGCTTCACGGCGACGAGGTGCGCAAGCTTTTCCGCAAGGAGCTCGACCGCGTGATCACGCGCGAAAACGGCTGCCGCCCGACCGATCGGGTGGCGACACTGCAGGTTCTCAGCGAACCGATGACGCCCGAGAATGGCCTGCTCACCCAGACCCTGAAGGTGCGCCGGCACGTGGTTGTGGAGCGCTTTCAGAGCGTGATTGACGCGCTGTTCGGGCGCGGCTGAGAGGCTTACAGATTCGGCCAGCCAGCGGGCGGGCGGGCGGGCGAGCGGATCGCGCAAGCTCCACCGCTTGCCTAGCTCCACGCTTGCCTAGCTCCACCGCTTGCCTAGCTCCACTGCCTGCCTAGGCCAACGGCAGCGTCGACGGCAGGCCGTCGGCACGCTTCTCAACTCTCGCTAGCAGCCCGGCCAACCACACACCCGCTTCGCGGCACGCCCCGGCGAGATCCGCGTCTTCGCTGGAGCCATCAGACCCTGGCGGACGGGCCAGCCGACATCCCAGCAGACATGCCAGCCGACTAGCCAGCGCGCAGCCGGTGCCGCGCACCGGGCCACAGTCGAGCCGCGGCCGCACAAAACGCTCCGGGGCCGACCCGCCGCTCCCGCCGCTCCGCCACAGCTCGTCGACAACACGCTGCGGATCGCCCCCATGGCCACCCTTGGCGAGCACGAACCTGGCGCCTGCATCCAGCAGCACGCCAACATCGCCGCCTGCCAGCGCATCCAGCTCGGGCTGGTTCGGCGTCAGGACGGTGGCTCTCGGCACGAGGAACTCGCGGTAGGCGCGCCGCAGTTCCCCCGCCGCCCGCTGCATGCCGCCGGCTGTGGCCGACAAGATCGGGTCGACGATCACCGGCACCGACGGCCGCAGCGTGTCGATCAGCTCGGCGACCAGGCGGGCATGATCGGCCCCCGGGACAAAGCCGACTTTGACCGCCGCAATCGCCGCATCGCCGAGCACGGCTTCGAACTGATCCCGCACGGTTGCCTCGGCAACCGCGTCAAAGCGCTGGAAGCCGCGCAGCGACTGCACCGTGACCGCAAGCGTGATCGGCAGCGGCTGCCCGCCCGCCTGCGCGACAACGGCCGCGTCGAGAGTGAGGCCGGCCCCGCCGCTCGGGTCGAGGCCGCCAAACAGCGCGATCCGGGGAGCGCCGTCCATAGCCATCACAGGCGGACCATCAGAAGACTTCGACGAGCACCGAAGAGATCGCCTGGCCTTCGACCCGCACGACAAGGTCCTGCATGCCCACCGGCTGGTCAGCCTCAACAAACAGCGACAGCTCGCGCGGCAGCACGCGGCCGATCTGCAGCGAACGACCGCCAAGGAAGGCCTGCACGTCTTCGGTCGGAAACAATCCCGGCAGCCGGATCCAGCTGCCCCGCGCGATCGTGGCCGGCACTTGAAAGACCGTGCCAAGGCCGAGGACCGCGTCGCGCGTTGCGTCGAGGTCGTCCAGATCGAACACGCCATCGCCGTCGACGTCGGCCAGCGGCGCGGGCTGGCCGAGACGGTTGATCATGCGGCGGATGTCGACGACCGAGAGCTCTTCGCTCTCGTCAAGATCACCGGCCAATTGGCCGAGCACGTAGACCCTACCCGTAGCGCGACCGGCGCCGTTGACGCCGATCGACGGCCCAGTGCCGGCACCCGGAGCGCGAATCCGCCAGGAATCTGCCCCGACGATCGCGGCGCCCACCTCGCGGCTCCGCGTCGAGTCTTGGTCCGCCTCCATCTCCACCGTGAAGCGCGTCGTGGCGCGCGGGCGAAGGATCGCGCCGTTGAGCACGACCGTCGTCTCGCCGGCCGCAATCGCGCTGGCGACCTCGCCGACCGTAGCGCCCACGCCTTGCGGATCTTCGTATCGCAGCACGCACAGATTGCGAACGCCCCCTGGCTCGACGCCCTGGCCCGTCACCAGCACGCGCACGGAGTCGACGACCAGGAGCCGGTCGGTCAAGTTGACGAGTTCGAAGTCGAGCAGCTCGAGCTGCTGCGTTCCGGGGGCAACTTCCGGATCGAGGACCTTGAAGTCGAGCACCGGCGCCGGCACCACCTGCATGCCAGCGCCAAGGTCGGCGAGCAAATCGAAGCGCAGCACCACGCCGTCCTCGACCCCCAGCAGCTGCGGCTGCAGTCCGGCCGGCGCGATCGGGAAGTTTGGCGAGTAGGTGAAGCCAGCAGCCGTCGCGAGGCCCCCATCTTCAAACTCGACCGCCAGCAGCGAATCTTGGCCGGTGCCGCCAAAGTAGGTCGACCACAGCAGCTGGTCCCCGCTCAGGTTCATCCAGGTCACAAACGCGTCCGACTGACCCTGCTGCCACTGCGTCTGCAGCGCATCGGGCGTCAGCGGAAACTGATCGCCGGCCTCCCCGACGACCATCAGGCCGTCGACCGAGACGTCGAGGTCGCGCACCCGGTCCTGGCCAGGTCCCCCGAGGAACGTCGACGCAACGAGCGCCTGGCCGAGCGCCGAGATGCGCGTCACAAAGCCATCGACGGAGCCGGCAAGAGTCTGCTGGGGCGCATTGAGCAGCGCCGGAAAGTTGCTGGAGCTCGTGAAGCCGCCCACCCAGACCGAAGCGTCGGCCGCAAACTTGACGGTCTGCGCTGCGTCTTCGTCGTTGCCGCCGAGGTAGGTCGAAAACACGGCCGTCGACAGGTCAGCGCTCAGCCGCGTGACCACGGCGTCGATCGCTCCGGCCGACTGCGCTCCGGAGACGGCCGGCGTCGTCGGGTAGCCCGAACCGCCCGACCATCCCGACACAACCAGGTCGCCACTCATCGGCTCGCGGTCGATCGCCAGCAGCTGCTCGGCAAAGCCGCCGCCCAAGAACGTTCCAAACGGGATCGTCTGACCGTTGGGCTCGACGCCCACCACAAAGCCGTCGCTCTGCGCAATCGGCAGGCCGCCAAACGCCGGCTGGAAACCACCGGGTGGCACCGGGAAATCGCCCGACGTCGACCAACCGACCACGACCGAGCGGTCGTTGCCGTCGACCAGCACGTCTTCGGCAATGTCGTCAAACAGGCCGCCGAGGAACGTCGACGACACCAGCGCGCTGCCGTTGGCGGTAAGCCGCGTCACAAACGCATCGCCGATATCGAGGAAGAAACTGCCGCCGGCGTAACCCGGCTGCGCGACGCCGGCCGTAACCGGGAAGTCGCTGGAGTTGGTAAAGCCCACGACGACCGGGATGTCGCCCGCGGCCAGCGCGATGCCGCGGATCTCCTCGCTGCGGCTGCCGCCGAGGTAGGTCGCAAACTGCAGCGAGTTGCCATCGTCGGCGAGCTGCGCAACAAAACCGTCGGCGACGCCCACGGTCTGGAAGCCGCCGACCGTGGTCGGGAAGTCGGTCGAACCGCTCCAGCCGCCAAGCCACACGCCGGTGCCGGCGACGGACTTCAAGTCGTAGATCCGGTCGGTCGAGCCACCGCCGAGGTGCGTGCCCCAAACGACGCCTGGATCGACGGTAGTCGCCAGCGTCGGGTCGAGGCCTTCGGCGACAAAGCCGTAGCGGGTGGTGCCAAGCAGGCGAAACGAAACCGCGACCGGCTTCTGGGCATCCGCATGCTGCCACGCAATCGGCGCGCGCTGCACGAGCTGACACGGGCCGTCCGGCGTTTCGACGTGCGCGACGAGCTGGCCGTCGCTGTCGATCGACAGACGCTCGGCGCCCTCGACTTCGGCAACGAACGCGCCGAGATCGGCGGCCGGATCGAGCAACAGGTCGTATTCGAACAGGCCACCGCTTGTCGCCGCATCCGGCAGCGGCCGAAAGTGTACGTCGATGCCCGGCAGCGCGGAGCGCATCGTGACATCGGCAAACGACGGCACGTTGCTGGCATGGTGAGCAGCATCGCCGACCAAGAAGTTGTGGCGCGCCGCGTGCTGCGTGCCGGCATCAAAGCCCGTCGCCGCCGCATCGAGAATGCGCGTGCGCACTACCGCGCCCGAACAGCGACGGCGCGCGGCGCGGCTGGTGCCTGCGTCCCCTTCGTCCTGCGACCATCGCTCGTAGCGAACCGAGAAGCCGTCGTCGTGCAGCCAGCCGACCGTCGGCCCGAGCACCGCGTAGCGAACGCTCGGCTGCCACTGCCCCTGATTGGGCACGAAGCGCACGGCATCGTGCGCGAGCGCCAGCGGCTGGCTGTCGTCGGTCGCGGCTGGCGACGTGTGCGTCGACCTAAGAGGCGGCGATTCGAGCGGCGGCGACTCGAACGAGAAAGTTGCCGCGGCAGCCGCGATCGCGGATCCAAGCAAGACGAGGGTCGGTGTCGAGCGCATGGTCAAGGCACGCGCCAGCATACCCAATCCAAGCTGCCAACGGGGCCTCACGAAGCCTTGCTCTGGCGCCACCTGACGCAATGCGCACGGCCGTTCTGGCGTCGCGAAGGAACCGTGCAATCGTGCCCACAGCTACGACACGACCGTGGCGGAGCGTCGTTTTCCGAGGCCCCGGCTTGCCGCGGCCAAGCCCCCGCAGGAGACCCAGCTCCCGAAAGGGACCCAGATCCCGAAAGAGACCCAGACCCCGAAAGAGACCCAGCTCCCCAACCAGGCGAAGACTAATCGTCGTCGCCGAGCTTGGCGGCGCTGCCGGTCGCCCCCATGGCCTGGAGGATGTTGCGCTCCAGGCGCCGCTCGAGGCGGCGCAGCTGGCGCGCGTCGGCACACTCGAGCGTAATCGAGCCGCCGGCCACCGAGCCGTGGCCGCCGCACGAACCGTTTTCGCCTTCCATGCTCGCCTTGATCAGCTGCCAAGCGTCGCCACCGGGCTGCGTGCGCACCGAGACGTAGTAGCTTTGGCCGACGAGCCCGCCACAGAAGACCGCTTCGACGCCTTCCATACGGAGCAGCAGGTCGGCGACTTCGGCAACCATTTCGGCGCTGATGGTGCTGCCGAGCGAACACAGCGACAGCCCGTCGTAAAGGCGCACCTTGCCGAGCGCGTCGCGCAGGGTGCGGTAGTAGGCCACCGGCAGCCGCGGGTTGACGATGGCGGCCAGTCGCTGTCGGTCGATGTGGTCGGACAGGTATTCGCTGACCTGCACGTCGAGTTCGCTGACGTTGCGCGAGAGATCGGCCGTGTCGGTGCGGATTCCGTAGGCCAGCGCGGTTGCAGCTTCTGGGCTCGGCGTGACGCCGGCGTTGAGCAGGTGGCTGGCGACGATCGACGACGTCGCGCCGATTTCGGGGCGCACATCGACAAACGCAGTGACGTCCGGGTTGATCGCCGCATCGTCACAAACGTGGTGGTCGATGACGATGTCGACGTCGGTGCCCGCAGGCACAAACGTATGGCCAAAGCCCGGCTGGGTATCGACGAGCGCGACGCAGTCAAAGTCGCTGAGCTTGACCGTGTCGAGCCGCTCCATCTGGATGCCGAGCTCGCGCACCATCGCCTGGTTCTCGGCGCGCAGAATCTTGCCGGTGATGGCGAGCGTGCTGTCGACGCCGGCGGCTAGGCGCGCAAACTCCTGCAGCCCCACCGCCCCACCGAGCGAGTCGGGATCGGGGTTGTTGTGGGAGAGGACCAACAGGCGTTGGCGTGTCCGTAGGAGGTCACGCAGCACGTCCGTTTGGGCGCCGTCACTGCTCTTCGCTAGCTTGGCCAATGGGAGGGTGTTCATCAGGGACGCGCCGGGGCACCGGGACCCGCTCTACGCAACAGCATCGGCCACCGGCCCGGCAACCTTGTGGCTACAGGCCATACTTGTCCAGACAGCTGCGCATGCCGGCCATTTCCCCCGGTGCGACCGAGAGATCCAGCTCCAACACAACCGGGAAGGAGTTCCCGACACGGGGTACATAGGTGGCGCAGAGCCCATAGTCCACCCCACCCGAGCCCGGCGGCATGTACAGCCCCTCTGGCGAAGCATCCCCTAACGTCATGCCACACAATCGGTTACCGAACATCTCAAGCCATTCTCCCTGAGGCTGGCCAAGAACTTGTTCGCGCCGGGTGCAAATCGCTGCGTCGTGCCAGTAGCCGAGCCGTCGGCCGCCGAGATCTTCGACGATGTCGAGCAGCGCCTGGGGGTCGAGAACAGCGCGCAGGCTGCGGCTCTGAGACACACAGAAGTGCATGTCTGGAAACGACTTGATGATTGAGAACAGCTCTCGGCAAGCGCGGTCGACGGCGGCATCGCGGCCGACGCTGCGGCGAGCCAGCAGCGCCGACGCGCGTTCTTCGGTCCAACCGTAGTTTGGCTCGGCCAGGTCTTCGGCCTCGATCTCGCCCGTCATCTGCACCACGCCAAGATCGAGGACCACCAGCGGTGCCCCCAGCGTGCGAGCGCCCTGCACGGCCTCGGCCACGGCGCGGTGCGCCAGCGATCGCTCGCCGTCGGCCTGCGCGCACAGGCCGCGCATCGACGACCGATCGGTCAGCGGATCGCAGGCGCGCGCAACCGGGAAGTCGACCGGCAGATCGTCGGCCGCGCGCCGCAGCGCCTGGAGATCGATCGGACGAGGCCCAGGCGACACGGCCAGGCCGCTGAAGCTGCTCTCGAGCAGCGCGACCAGCAGCTCGCTTGGCTGCTTGGCGCCGTGCACGCTGGCCCATGCCGACGCGAGGAATCTTTGCACATGCATGTGAGGCCTTTCTCAGATCAAAGACGCGGCGATACGCTAGCCCGTCGACACCACTCGCCAAAAGCTACCTCGTAGGACGCCCCCGATGAACAGAAGCCTTGTACTGACACCACTGATCGCACTGATGTGCGGCCTTCTCGGCTGCCGCGCGCAGGAGACGAGAGAAGAACGGCGCGACCTACAAAACTCCGTCACTCGCCTCGAAAAGCGGCTGCGCGACATGGACCGCTACCTCAAAGGGCTCGAGCAAGGCCCCGGCGAAGTGTCCGAATCCGACGCAGCCGAAGAGGTGCAGGTCCAGCGGGCCGAAATGGCCAAGCTGCGCGAGGTCATTGAACGCCAGGAAGCGGAGCTCAAGGCGCGCGAGGAGCACGCCGCGTCGTTGACCGAGGCCAAGACCCAGCTCGCCACCGAGCGCTCCGAGATGGAAATACGGATGGCGACGAGGCTGTCACAGGCCGAACGAGAAATGGAAATGCGGACCGCCGAGGCAGAGCAGCGGCTCGAAGAGGCCAAGCGTCGCATGAGCGAGGAGCGCGACGCGATGATGGCGAAGCTCGCTGCGAGCCAGGCCGCGAGCGAAGAGAACAAAAACCGCATGATCGAATCTCTGCAGGAGAGCCTGCGCCAAAAGGTGGAAGAGGCAACTGTTCGCAGCGAGCAGCTCGCAGCGCAGCAGCTCGACATGAGCGCCCGCGCCAAACAGCTCGAAGAGCAGCTGCAGGTCCGCGAGGCACAGCTCGAAGCGCGAGGCCTCGAACTCGACCAGGCCAACGCACAAATGGCGGTCTCGCTACGTGCCGAAAAAACCGGCACAACGTCGGCCCTGCGCGCTAAGGACGATGCCATCGCGCAACTCGAGCAATCGCTTCGGGCGCGCGAAGAAGCGTTCGCCGAGCTGGAGAAGCGCTGCCAAACGCTCGAAGTGAATCTGCAGGAGGCGTTCGACGCCCACGACGCTGCGCAGTCCGAGGCCAACGCCGACGTCGTGCGCGAGCACGAGCGCCTGCTGGCGGAGAACCGCAGCCTCAAGGAAACCGTCGCGCAGATGGAGATGCTCCACAGCGACAGCCGGGAGCCGCAGGCCGAGGAAGGGCAAGAGTCGCTTGGGCCGCAGGTGTTCTTGGAGGATGTCACCAATGAAGTGCACGGTGAGCACGAGCACGTTGAGCACAACGAACACGGCGAGCACAACGAACACAGCGAACACAGCGAGCACGAACACGCCCACGAACAGCACGAGCACGAAACCAGCTCGCACGTGCACCAAGGCGCAGAAACGGGCGTGGGCTCACTGATCATCAACGCCGAAGGCGGCACGGTGAACGTGCACATCCACGGCGGTGCCACGACGACCAACAAAGCTGCCGCGCCAAAGCGCAGCGCCAAGAAGAAGCCGGCCGCGAAGCCGCGCGCACGCCGCACCAGCCAAGCCGCCCCACGCGGCAGCGCCGTGCCCAAGCCAGCGGCCCTTCGCACCGAGCGCACGCCGCGCACCGTGCGCAAGGTGCGCGACGACGGTCGTCGCATCAACTAATGGTGTGAATCGGCAGATGCCGTCTTTTGCGTGAGCTGGCACCAGCGCTGGCAAGGCGAGTCGCCACGAGCCTTTCACCTTTGTTGATCCGCTGCCGAACGGAGCGCCGTCAGGTGCTGTGGCAACTTGCTCCACGGACAGGCGCTGGTTCTTTGCCCCTTCGTGTCTAGATCGGAAACAAGTTCGACAGCCTGCCTTTCGATCGGATTGAGCGTGAGATGGAGCTCATCCTCGCCGAGGAGCATGGCTTGGATGGTGTCAGAGTCTTCATCCATCGCGATTCCGGAACGATTGCCTGTAGCCAAGACGTGTCGATGCAGCTTCAGGGACGCGTCTTAGCCGTGGCCGTCAAGCGCGCCATCATCAAGTGCGTTCGTGATCGCGAGGACGAGCGACGGAACTGCACCCCGCCTGCACCGATGACGCGCCCTCGGATGCGACAATCAAGCCGGAGCAGCTCGCGGGCTTGTGCAGCATGCGCTGCCGGCACAGACAAGTAGTCGCATCTCACGACGTACGCCGCCCGGTGATGAGCGCGCGGCGGGCATGCTTCGAGGTGTCCGAGCGAACGACGAACGACCGCAGCAAGTGCAGGCGGCGTGCGGCCTGCATACGACTTGGCGGGAGTTCTCGGCCTGCCGCAGGAGATCGAAGAGCACCTGTCGCCACTGGCTCGTCACCGCCCACACCCCACTCCGATGCTGCCGCTTGCTTGCTCGCGCACATCCAGAACACACACCACCAGCACAACGTGCCGCCGCCGACCGCCCGCGTCGCCTTCAAGAGCAACCGCGACGGCGTGGCCGACACATCGGCCTGCATTTTCCGCGGCAGTTGCAGGTCACCGATGCGAGCCTCGATGAGTGCTTGGTGCAGGGTCTTTCCCCGCGCCCACGGCTGAAATTCCGAAGCAGAGTCACCGTCGCCGATTCAGCGCTTCCGGCGTTGTTCGTCATCAACCTGCGAACAGGGTGTCGGTGGCATTGAGCTAGCCGAGGAACGCTGGCACGAAGAGCGACGTAAACTGAGTCGCCAAGGTCCCAAGACTCAAGAGCACGCCCGCACGGATGCGTGGCACCAGGGGCCTCTCCTCGGCCGCCCAAGCTAGCGACGCCATGAACAATCCGACGACCGCAAGAAAGATCGAGCAACCGAAGAGCCATGGAGCCCAGTCGACGAGGAACAGGCTGATCTTTCTAGGAGCGCCCATAATTTGGAGCAGAATCGTCGGCATCCACAATGCGAAACCGGCGGACGAGGCGGCGACACACCAGAACCCATTCTGGCGTCGAGGCTCAACCTGCATAGTCACTCCCTGATCTGCCCAACGTCTCTGGTCGCTCAGCTGCGATGCGAAGCATCGTCTGCTGCAGCGACTAGTTAGCCAGTCCCCAGTCTCCTCGGATTAGCCGCATCATGCCAGTCCATCCCGCACTCGAAGCACTGCTTGGCTAGTGTGCTCCGAAGTCGACCACCGCAGTAGGTGCAGGTCGTGCCTGGCGAACGCGCTTGCGTCCGCCCGTCGTGCTGCACCCACACCTTGGCCCAAGTCGTTGGGCAACCCGTTGCCTTGGTTAACTCATGCATCGCTCGCAGGCGGTCCCCCTCCGACAAGAGCTGACGAATGCGCTTCTCGTCCGCCACCGAAAGGCCCTCGAACTGAGGGATTCGCAAGCCACAGTGATCACACTCAGGCCCTTGGTCAGGCAGGGAGTCAGGCGGATGTGTCAATGGATCTGGCTAACGGTGTATAGGTCGCGGACGCCCCTTGCACCACTTGAAGACCAGCCGCGCAAGCGCTCTCGCCGGCCACGGCCAAGGCAGCAAGCGTCCGATGCAGAACACTAGACGAAAAACGTAGGCACGAAAGCCCCAGCGGCCCGCGGCCTATTCGCCGCCGCCGCGCCCGTCACCTGCGCCAAAGAACGTGCGGCGCAGCCAAAAGTACTCGTTGAACGGACGGTCGTCGGTGATCACCAGTTCGCGGTCTTCGGGCAGCATGGTTTCGATCGGCACCAGCTGGTCGAGCACGAACTTCCACGCCATCTCGAGCGGCACGCCGTAGGTCCACTCGCTGAGGTTGGCGCGCGCGGCTTCCGGCATGCGCGACAGCGCTTCCGCCGGCGTCGGCACGGCCAGCGGCTGCTTGGACGCGATCATGTGCAGGCCGACGTGCGGCGGTTCGAACGAGCGGAAGATCGTCACGTGCGGGAACGACTTCGACAGCGTGTTGGCGACGGCGCGCGCAATGCCGATCTCGCCGCCGGGGAACCACTGCTGCAGCACGCCCGTTTCCGACAAGCGCGGCTTGAGCACTTCGTAAAACTCGCGCGAGTAGAGCAGGCTTGAGCCACCGGCTTCGACCGGCGGCGGCGGATCGATGGTGATAGCGTCAAACAGCTCATCCGTTCGCGACAGGAAACGGCGCCCGTCGTCGATGACGGCGCGCGTGCCGGGGCGCGCCATGACCTCGCCCGCGTCGTCGAAGAAGTAGCCGAACGAATCGACAACGCTCGGCACCAGCTCGACGGCGGTTGTGCGGCCACCCCACGACGCGAGCGAACGGAAGGTCGAGCCCATGCCAAAGCAGATCACCAGCGTCGACTCCGGCGGCTGTTCGCGCAGCACCAGGGGCAGGTGCGCCATCACGGCCGTGACCGGCGTCAGCGTCGTGATGCCCACGCCGTTGACGAGCAGACGCTTTTTGTTGCCGTCAAAGCTCGCGACCACGCTCGCCGTCGAGTCGCGGCGCACCACGGCGCTTTCGTAGTGCTGCGGATCCTCGTGCGTGCTGGCCCACGAGATGCCGATGACCAGCGCGGCGATGCCGGCCGCACTGCACAGCCAGGAAGTCGCGCGGAAGCGAAAACCGCTGCCCGCTGCGACCAGCAAGAACACCGGGTAGACCATCGCCAGCAGCAGCAGCGACCACTTGACGCCGATCGTCGGCAGCAGCACGTAGCCGCTGAGCAGCGGGCCGAGGATGCAGCCAAAGACGTTGACGGCGTAGGCGGAGCCGGCCGCCCCTGGTTCGCCGCGCGAGTGCTCGTCGATCAGCTGCGGGGTCATGTAGCCGAGCAGCAGCGAAATCGGCACCAGGCTGAGCAGAACGATGATCGACGACTCGTGGGCGCGCGGGTCGTTGCAGACCAGCGGCAGCAGCGCGCCGACAAACAGCAGCGCCAGCAGCGTCGGCACGCTGGCCACGCGCCGCTTGCGCAAATGCACGCGATACATCGCCGAGCCCAGCCAGGTCGCCAGCAGGTAGACCGTCAACACCGCCGCAAACGCGTAGATCGTCGTCTTGAGCACGGGCGTGAACGCGCGCGTCCAGACGACCTCCATGGCCATCGACGTGAAGCCGGTCACAAACAGCAGCAGCAGGCGGAACCGGCGACCCTTCTGGCGCGCCGCGAGTTCTTCGGGTTCGGGCTCCAGCTTGCAGACCGGCCCGACGCGCACGCCGGAGGCCTTTTTGCGGAACAGCAGCGGCATCGCGAGGGCGACCAGGCCGATCGCGACGTTGGCGCCGGCAGCCACAAGCAGCGTGCTGCGGAAGCCGAGCAGCTCGATCAGCACGAGCGCCGTGACCAAAGCACCGGCCATCGCGCCGATGACGTTGCCGAGGTAGAGAAAGCTAAACGTGCCTTCGTCGCCGTCGGTGCGGGCGCGCAAGAACGCCATCATCAGCGGGAACGTCGCCCCCATCAGCGTCGTGAACAGCAGGATCGACGCCGTGATCACGATCGCCGACATGCCGAGGTAGCTGGCAGACGACGCTTCGCCTTGCCCGTGCAGCCATTCGGCACCGAGGTCAAACGCCCACGGCACGACCAGCGCGCCAACGCCGATGCCAAACTCGGCCAGGCCGTAGCCAACCGCCGCTGCGCCCGCGGACCGCCCGACCAGCGCCGAGCCGGCGCGGCCGCCGAGCCAGGAACCCAGCGCCAAGCCCAGCATGAAGACCGAGATCAGCACCGACAGGACGGGCGTGACGATGCCGAAGTTGGCAAACGCCAGGCGCAGCCAGACGACCTGATAGAGCAGGCCGCAGAAGCCGGAGGCAACGAAGAGCAGGAAAGCGACGGTGCGGAGCACGGGCAATGGGCCTGAGGCCAGGGAGCCAGGGAGGGAGGCGAGTAACGGGCGCGCCGAGGCACGCCCAGGCCGACAAGTCTACAAGCCGATCCCCCCGACGCCCGCGCGAATGGGCGGGCCCCGCCGATGCGCCAAAGCCCCGTTCGCAGCGGCGGCGCCGCCACGCGACTTGCGCTCAGCCGCTGAACTCGCCGAGCAGCTCCTGCAGCCGGTGCAGCGCCCGCATGTGCAGGGAGCGCACCGTCACCTCTTTGGTGTAGCCGAGCTCCGGCATGATCTCGGCGAAGCTCTTGCCCTGAAAGAGGCGCATTTCGATCACACGCTTGTGCTTGTCGCTGAGCTGCTCGAGCGCCGCGTCGAGGGCCCCGCGCAGCTCCTGGTAGCGAACCAGCATGCTCTGCCGGTGCACCTTCTCGTCGGCAAACCGGTCGCGACCGCCGGTCTCGTCAAAGTCGCCGAGATGGCGAACCTTGCCTTCGCCGCGCTTCTTGGCCCGCGTGCGCCGCCAGTAGTCCTTGAGCTTGCGGTCCGCGATCATGCGCACCCAGCCAGAAAACGATGCACCCGGCTCGATCTGAAACTGATCGATGTCGCGAAACACCTGCAGCAGCACTTCCTGCGTCAGATCGTCACGGTTCTTGTCGGTCGGCAGGTTTTGGCCAAACGTCGCCTCGCCGACCCATTTGACGATCCGGTCGTGCAGGTTGTGCCACGAGACATCGCCATCCTCGCCCTGGATGTTTTGCACGTGCTGGAGCGTGCTCGACAGTTCGGACGGGTCGCGCAATTCGTCCCCGGCGCGATCGACGCGATCGGCGCCATCGAGGCCGCCGCTACCAGCACCCCCGCCGCCGACCTCATCTTGGCCGCCATCTTCTTCGTCCCGACCCTCACGCGGCGTCGCATTCATTGCCTCAGGATAGCGGAGTGGCAGCAGCGGCGCGAACCAGGCTTCGTTTGACCAGCCGTTCGGCATAGCCTGTGAGGCGAAATGGTCGAACACGCGCGCATTGGCATCGTCGACATGGGCTCGAACGCGATCCGTTTCATGGTTGCCGAGGCCGCCGGAACCGCCCACCGCATCGTCGAAAGCCACCGCCTGCCGGTGCGGCTCGGCCGGGCCGTCTTTGAGACCGGCCAGCTGCCCGAAGCCGCAGTCGCGGACACCGTCGACGCGTTTCGACGCTTCCGAGCCACCTGCGACCGACTCGGGGTCGACCAAACCCGCGCGATTGCGACCTCGGCCATGCGCGACGCACGCAACCGCGAACTGCTGGTCGACCGCGTGCGCGAGGCCTCCGGCTTTGAGATCGACGTCATCTCGGGCACGCATGAGGCCTACCTGCTCAAGGTCGGCATCGAAACGCGCGTCGACCTCAGCAAGGGCCGCTCGCTGCTGGTCGACGTCGGCGGCGGTTCGGTCGAGATCGTCGTCGTCGACGACGGCAGCGTCAGCAGCGCCAATTCCTACCGCCTCGGGGCCCTGCGCATGCTGCAGGCGTTTCCGGACGCCGAAGGCGAAGCCCTCGTCGACCTGCTCAAAAAGCACCTGAAGGGTCTCCAGCACCGCATCCGGGAGCACCTCGATGGTGCGCCCATCGATCGCTACCTGGCTGTTGGCGGCAACATCGACAGCCTGGCCGACCTCATTGCGGCGCGCGAAGCTGGAAAACCTGATGCGGGCAAATCAGCAGTCAGCAAGCCCGAAGCCGACATCGACTCCTGCACGATCAAGTCGCTGCGCAACGAAGTCGACGGGCTGGCCAAGATGTCCGTTGAGCAGCGCATCAAGAAGTTTGACCTGCGCCCAGACCGCGCCGACACGATCCTGCCGGCCGGCGTCGTCTACCTGCACCTCGGCAAGCTCGCCGGCACAAGCCACGTGCTGGTGCCGCGCACCGGCATCAAGGAAGGCCTGCTGGTCGAAAGCGTGCGCGGCGGCCACCGCAAGTTTGCAGCCGAAGACCACGTCGAAGTCGCGCTGGGCTCGTGCCGCGCGCTCGGGCGCCGCTTCCATTTCGAAGCGCACCACGCCGAGGCCGTGCTCGACCTGTCGCGCCAGCTCTTTGACCAGACCAAGAAGCTGCACGGCCTGGGCAAGCGCGCCCGCGTCCTGCTCGACGCCGCCGCACTGCTTCACGACGTCGGCGTCGCGGTCAACAACGATGGCCACCACAAACACTCCAAGTACCTGATCGAGTCGACCGAGCTGGTCGGGCTCGGCGGCTACGAACGACACCTGGTCGCCATGCTGGCGCGTTACCACAGAAAGGCCGCCCCGAGTCGCGACCACGTCGACTTTATGGCGCTGCGCCGCCGCGACCGCGCCATGATCGAGCGGCTCGCCGCGATCCTGCGCATCGCCGACGCGCTCGACCGGCAGCACGCCGGCGTCGTCTCCGAAATCGAAGTCGAAATCGCCGACGACGAACTCCGGCTGCACCCGCGCCTTCGCGAGGGTCACGATTCTCGACTGACGCTCGAGGCCACGGCGGTCGCAGCCAAGGGCAGCCTGTTCGCCGCGCTCTTTGGGCTCCAGCCGCGCCTGATCGCTCCCACGACGGCAGCGCCCTCCACGGAGTCGTAGGCACCATGGCGAACCAGCTCGAAAGCGAGTTCAAGCTCCGCGCGCGACGCCCGCTCGAAGTCGCTGTGGTCGACGCGGCGCTGCGCGAAATCGGCGTTTGCCCCAGCCGCATCGAGTCGCGCCTGCAGGTCGACAGCTATCTCGACGACCCTCGGCGCACGCTGCTGCTCGCAGGCATGGGGCTGCGCATCCGGCAGTGCGGCACGCAGCGCCTGCTTTCGCTTAAGACGAAGCAAAAGAACGCCGGCAACCTGATCGTGCGCGGTGAAATCGAAGCAGCGTGGCCCAGCGACGAGCCGCCGCGCCGGATCGAACAGCTGCCGCCAGATCTACGCGAGGCGATTGGGCCACAGCGCCGCGACTTTGCGATGGACATCGTGCTGACGCTGACCACGCATCGGGAAGTGCGCATGCTGCGGCCGCAAGGCGACGACCAGGACGCTTGCGAACTGGTCATCGATCACGTGGTTGCCGCCGCCGGATCCGGCCGACGAAGCGATCGCGCGACGCAGTTTGCCGAAGTCGAGCTCGAGGTCCTGCAGCGACCCGAATGGTGCGAACAGATTGCTCAGGCTCTGCGAACACGGCTGCCGCTCGAGTTTGCAACGGTCGACAAGCCCAGCCACGCCAGCGCGCTGCTCGGACTCGAACGGCCGCGCAACGAATCCACGCAGGACATCCTGGCCGAGCCAGCCGGCGCGGCGCTGGCCCGCTTGCTCGCCGCCGACATCGCCAACATGCGCGGCCTGGCCGCGAGCGTGCACGAAGTGGCTTCGGCCGTGGAGGACGCCGCGAGCGTTCGCAAGCTCCGCGGCTCGATCCGTCGCATGCGCAGCCTGACAACCGCGTTTGGCAAACTCTGGCCCGCGGATGCGCGACAGCGCCTCAAGGCCGAACTCACCGAGCTCGCGCACCACTGCGCGCAAACGCGCCACCTCGACGACCTGCTCGCCAGCCTGCCAACCCTGCGACCCGAACTGCCCGAACCTCAGCGTCGGCAGCTCGACGCAACCCAGGCCTGGCTCGAAGACGAACGCAACGCGTGCCACCAGCAACTTCGCGCCTGGCTCAGCCGCCACGGAGAACCGCGCATCGCGCAGCTCGCCCCCGCGGTTGCCCTGCTCGGACGCGGGCACGGCCCCGCTGCCGAGCCGCTCGCTGCGGCAGGCCTGCGAGCATGGCGCGCCGCGATCGACAAGTTGCGCAAGCAGACGCGACGGTTCGATCCCGAGCTCGCCCCCAATCAGGCGCGTCGGGTCCGACTTGCCGCAACTCGCGTGCGAGACCTAGCCGACGCCATCGAGCACCGACTGACGGCAGCGGCCGCTGGCAGGCCAGCGGACAGACCGAGAGCGGAAGCAACCCAGAAGCCGCTCCGCAAGGTCCTGCGCCTGCGCCAACAGCTCGGCAGAGCGCGCGGACACCAGCGCATCGCCGACTGGATCGCACAGCACTCCGCGAGCGCCCCGGGCGGGCCGCCGCCGGACGCCGTCGCCGATGTGCTCAACGCCATTGCGGCGATCGAGCGCCGACGCGCCGCGGCCGAACAGCCCGCAATCCTGCGGCGCATCGAGCGACTGGACCGCAAGGGAACGTGGCGG